>NZ_JBHFIH010000014.1:251605-284548 GCF_057334195.1 Brevibacterium sp. AGC70
GTGATGATCCCCCCCCCACTGCTTCATTCATTGTGCTGATCCACCGGCTCGGCCCCACTCAGTCGGTCCGAGTGTCGCCCTTCGTCGCGTCACCTTCAGATGACTCGACCGCAGCCTCGTGGACAGCGGCATCGAGCTTTTCCTTCGCCCGCTCAAGAACGGCCGCTGCCTCATCCCCTTCACCATCGGAGGCACTGGTCGGATTCTTGGCACGGACGATGTAGGTCACCACCGTATTGAGAACGGCGACCAGAGGAACAGCGAACAGTGCGCCGACGATGCCGAACAGGAAGCCACCACCGGTCACCGCGAGGATGACTGCCAAGGGATGGACGGACACGGCCTTGCCCATGAGGAAGGGCTGCAGGACCTGGCTCTCGATCTGCTGCACGGCGAGGACTACGCCCAGCATGATCAGGGCACTGACAGGACCGCTTGAGACCAGGGCCACCAACACAGCCACAACGCCCGAGGCGATCGCACCGACAACGGGGACGAACGAGGCCAGGAACACGAGCACCGTCATCGGAATGACCAGGGGGATCCCGAGGAAGGCCGCACCGATGCCGATGCCGATGGCGTCGACACCGGCCACGAGGACCTGGACACGCACATACTGGACGAGGGTGGTCCAGCCACGCTCCGACGCTCCGGTGGCGACTGGCTGAGCCGGCAGCGGCAGCAGACGCATGGCCCAGCGGAAGATCTTCTCTCCGTCATAGAGGAAGAAGAAGGTCGCGAACAGACACACGGCGGCACCCGTGAGGAAGGTGCCGACCGATGACGTCGCCTGCAATGCTCCGCCGAGAAGCTGGGAACTGTTGTTCTGGAAGAAGTTCGTGGCCGCATCGAGTGAATCGTTGATATAACGGGTGACCGTCGACGCGTCCAGACCGAAGGGCCTGCTGGCCAACCAGTCGCTGATGCCGGCGATTCCTGTGATCACCTGATCGACGAGGTCTGGCATACCCGAGTAGATCTGCTGCCCAACGAGGGTGAAGAGTCCCGAGACGACGACGATGAACCCGAGGAAGGCGATGAGAGCGGCGGCGACGCGGGGCAGCCCCTTCTTCACCATCCAGTTGGTGAACGGCGCGAGGAGGGCTGTGAGCAGGAGGGCGATGAGCACGGGCAGAACGACGCTCGAGATCTTCGCCAGCAGCCAGAATGCGACTCCGATGGCAATGAGCACGACAAGCGAACGCCAGGACCACGCGGCAGCGAGCTTGAGACCCGGTGCCACATAGGGGACGGCTTCGGCTTCGATGCGGCTGTGCGCGATCTCCTCAGCGCTGACGTCCTGAACACGCGAAGGCTGCTCGGCAGGTTTGGAACGGCCGTCGCTGCGGCCCTTGCGGAACGCTTCCCAGGCCCCACGGAACCGATTCGGGGATTGCTTCTTCTCATTGTCAGACATAACTCAACAATAGTTGTTGGGAAGCTCGGACAAGTGCAATGATGACGGTTAAAGGAGGGAATTTCGTGGGAAAACGCATGCTGTACACCTTGGCCACCATGACGGGGACCGTTGTAGGTGTCGGCGCGTCGGCCGTTGGTCTCCTCCGCCACCAGGCAGGCGCGCTTCGCAAAGCGTTCGACGACGACGCCCAGCGGGCGTATTCCACCTTCGCCGAGGCGGTCGCTCCCCCACGCAACTACGACGACGAGGATTCCGCCGCGCTGGCGATCATCGGCGACTCATGGCTCTGCGGAATCGATGTCAACGACCCGACGATGGCTCCGCCTAACCTCATCGCCCGGGGGCTTGGCCGCATCCTGGGCACAACCGTGCGCGTCCAATCAACCGCGCGCCCCTCAGCTCTGTCCGAAGACCTGCCGCGGCAAGTCGATGAGATTCTGCGCTCCGCCTGGCTCTCGCGCCAGCTCTCCGACTCCTGGACCGACCAGCGTCGATTCGCGATCATCTCCATCGGTACCGGCGACATCATCCACCCGATTCACGGCACCATCGGCATTCCCGTGCTCAATCAGGCGATCAATCGACTCCAGAGAGAGGGCAGGTATACCGTCTTCGTCTTGGTCTGCCCCAACCTCGGCGGCCTTCCGGGCCTGCGGGACCCACTTAAAACCTCCTTGCGAAGGACCTCCCGGGTGCTCGCCGGCTCGCAGTGGCTGGCGGCCCTGGCTGCCCGCGCCACTCCGCTGCGAGCCACCGGTTCGCTGAGTGGGACCACACGCAGATCACTGCTCAACGAGTCAGGGCGGTTCCCCAGCACTTTGGGCTATGCCCAGTTGTCCTCGACCGTTCTCGCAGCAATCGCCGATCGCATCGAAGCTCCCATCGAGGTCGACCGCAGCCTCGACATCCCGGAGAAGGGCGAGGGCGCACGCAGGCCGGTCCCCGCAGCGCTGGCGGAGACGGAACCTGAGACAGACGCCGATCCTGTCCCCGAAGCTGAGGCAGCCTTGTGATCCCTGTCGTCCTGGCTTCACAGTCCCCTTCCCGCCGAGAGATCCTCACCGCTTCGGGAATCGATCCGATCATCATCGTCTCCAAGGTCGACGAGTCCGCCATAGAGTCACGTTTCGCGGGCTCTGTCGCGGATCTCACCACGGCCCTGTCCGAGGCGAAGGCGCGTGCCGTCATCGACCGTGTGCTCGCCTCCCCTCCCGCGCAGCTGGCCGCAGCGGATACCGCAGTGATCATTGCCGGGGACTCGCTGCTCGAACATGAAGGCGAAGCGATCGGCAAGCCCGGAACAGCCGAACGCACACGTGAGGTGTGGGCGGACATAGCAGGGGCGTGGACCGAGCTTCACTCGGGACACACGCTCGCCGTGCTCAGACGTGCAAACTCGTCGACGGTGAATTTCGAGCTCGTCGACATCCGCTCGAAGCGATCGACGACATCGGTGCTCATCGGCGAGCCCACTCCTGAGGAGCTCGAGGCGTACATCGCGACCGAGGAGCCCTTCCACGTCGCCGGTGCACTGACCATCGACGGGTACGGAGGAGCGTTCGTCCAACGCCTTGCAGGCGACCATCTCACCGTCCTCGGCCTCAGCCTCCCTGTGATCCGTGATCTTGTCCGCGACTCGGGCCTGTTCTGGCCTGATCTGTGGTCACCACGCGAGTAGAATCGCTGAGGGCAGACGGACACGCCCGAAGCCTTTGAAGTTTTCGGCCGAAGTTTTTATCTCTGACCTACAAACACTTGGCGTCGATCTCTAAATTGTTCTGTGATCATACAAAGGAGCGCCATGACCACAGTTCTCCCCGAACAGTCGACTGCACCATTGCACACCCGCGTCCCCACAGCTGCTGTGCGCCGCGTCCTCATCGCCAATCGCGGTGAGATCGCACTGCGCATCATTCGTGCGGCCCACGACCTCGGTGTCAAAGCCATCGCCGTCTACACCCGCGCGGATTCAGACGCAGATTTCGTGCATCTGGCCGACGACGCATGGCTCCTCGACGGAGCCGGTCCCGGGGAGACCTACCTCGACATGGACAAGATCCTCGCCCTGGCCAAACGCTCCGGAGCCGATGCGATCCATCCCGGCTACGGATATCTGGCCGAGAACGCCCTGTTCGCTCAGGCCGTGATCGATGCCGGTCTGACTTGGATCGGTCCTCCCCCGTCGGCGATCGAGCTCCTGGGTGACAAGTCCGGTGCTCGGGAGGTCGCTGAGGCTGTCTCAGCTCCGGTCGCTCCCGGCTCCGACGGAGCCGTCGCAGATCTGACAGAGGCCGCCGAGGTGGCCCACAGGATCGGCTATCCGATCGTCATCAAGGCCGTGCACGGAGGCGGCGGACGCGGATTTCGCGCGTGCGCCGCAGCAGAGGACCTCGAGACTGCCTACACCGCTGCCACCCGTGAAGCGCTAAGCGCCTTCGGACGCGGCGAATGCCTCATTGAGAAGCAGATCGTGCGCCCGCGCCACATCGAGACCCAGTGTCTGGCCGATGCCCACGGCAACGTGCAGGTCCTCTCCACCCGCGATTGCACCCTGCAACGCCGAAATCAGAAGATCGTCGAGGAGGCCCCAGCGCCGTTCCTCACCCCCGATCAGGAGCGACTCGTCACCGAGGCCTCCAGCCGCGTTCTCGCCCATGTCGGCTATGTCGGGGCGGCCACCTGCGAATACCTCCTGGGCACAGACGGCACGATCATCTTCATGGAGGCCAACGCGCGGATCCAGGTCGAGCACACGGTGACAGAAGAGGTCACGGGCGTCGACCTCGTCGCCTGGCAGCTGCGCATCGCCTCGGGAGAACACCTTCCGGAGGCGTTCCCGCAGGTTCGCGGTCACTCGATTCAGTTCCGTATCAATGCCGAGGACCCTACGACGTATTTCCCCGCCACGGGTACGGTGAAGAACTACCGGACTCCGGCCGGGCCGGGCGTACGCCTTGACTCGGGCATCGGCGAAGGCAGCGTCGTCGGCACGGACTTCGATCCGATGCTGGCCAAGCTCATCATCACCGGAGCCGACAGGAACCAGGCTCTGGCGCGAGCTCGACGGGCCTTGGAAGAGTACCGCATCGAGGGCGTATCGACCCTGCTTCCCCTCCATCGCGTACTCCTCGCGGAGAAGGCCTTCGCCCAGGACTTCGACGTCTGGACCAATTGGCTCGAAACTACTTTCGTCAATCCACTTGCCGACCCTCAACCAGGAGATCAGATGAGCACAGCAGCCGATAGTTTCAGTGTTGTGGTCGAAGTCGATGGCCGCCGGATGACCGTCTCGGTACCCAAGGACGTCATCTCCGACCTCGGGCATGTCCCGAGCCCGAGTGTGCCGCGCCGCAAACGCAGCCTCAGCCGCAAGGGCGCTTCGTTGGCCGACGACTCGAACTCGCTCAACGCACCCATGCAGGGCACGATCGTGTCAGTCTCCGTAGCAGCCGGTGACACTGTCGAAGCCGGTGACACCCTGGCCGTGATCGAGGCGATGAAGATGGAGCAGCCGCTCAAGGCCGGTCATTCCGGCACCGTCTCCGAGGTGCTCGTCGATTCCGGTGTCTCGGTGAGGTCAGGCGAACCGATCATCCGATTCGCAGCCTGAAGCAATCTCAGGAGAGCAGATCCCTGATCTGATTCTCAATGTAGTCGGACTCGGCATCATTCCCCGGGCAGTCCAGCGCTTTCCTGAATGCCGCTTCTGCAAGCTCCGGCATCCCCAGCTCACCGAATGTCAGGGCCCGTGCGATGTGGAAGGGGCGATACCCTTCCAACCCTGGTTCCGCGGCCAGGTCCTCGAGCGCGGTGAGCCCGTCCTCGGGGCCCTTCGCCTTTCCCTTGGCCACGGCCCGATTGAGCTCCACGACGGGCCCAGGCTCGAGTCTTGCGAGAAGTCCGTAGAGGACGAGGATCTGCGCCCAGTCGGTTTCCGAATAGGTGGCGGCCTCAGCGTGCAGGGCCGCAATCGCGGCCTGGACTGTGTACGAGCCGGCCTCTGGTTCACTCGCGGCGGTGAGCGCCAGCCCCAGCCCTTCGGCGATGAGCTTCGAATCCCACAGCCTGCGATCCTGCTCGGCCAAGGGCACCGGCGCCCCGGCGGAGTCAGTTCGTGCCGGGGCTCGCGCACCCGTGATCAGCAGCAGCGACAGCAGACCTCTGGCCTCGGTCACCTGCGGCAACGCCGTCACGAGCAGCCGCGCCAATGCTATTGCCTCCCGCTGCAGATCGATTCGGCTGTGGTCGACACCTGTCGTGGGTGTGAACCCCTGGGTGAAGATGAGATAGACAACCCGCAGGACCCCGGGAAGGCGCTCGTGCAGCTGTTCCACAGTGGGTGCGCCGAAAGGAATTCCCGTCGTGGTGATCCGTTTCTTGGCTCTGACGATACGCTGCTGCATGGTCGTCGTATCCACGAGGAAGACTGCCGCAACCTCGGCGGTGCTCAGACCGGCCAGGAAGCGCAGGATGAGGGCGATCTTCTCCCGTTCCTTCAACGTCGGGTGCGAGCAGGTGAAGAACAGGCCAAGTCGCTCATCGGGAATGCTCACCGAGCTCAGCTCTTCGCCGAGGCGGACCGCGTGGTCGACATGATCACCGGTGTCGGCTTCGGATTCGATCCGAAGTCTGGCGAGTCGACGCGCCTTCACCGCATCGGAGCGGATGATGTCGAGTGCCCGATTCTTCGCAGCAGTCATCAGCCATGCCTGCGGATTCTGCGGCACACCACGTTGAGTCCAGGTCTCCAAGGCCCGCACCATGGCCTCTTGGAGGACATCCTCGGCGAGGTCGAGGTCATGGAATTTCGCTGCCAGAGCTGCAAGCAGTCGCCCACGATCCACAACATCGATTGTGTGAAGAATCGCGGCGACTGCCGGCCGCTCGGCCCTGTCTGCAGAGACCATCAGTAATCGGCGAGAGGCCGTATCTCGATGTGGCCAAGAGCCGAACCCGGGCTCTTCTCCGCCCACGCGATCGCCTCGTCGATATTCGCGACCTCGATGATATAGCTTCCGCCGACGAATTCACTGCTTTCTGCGAACGGTCCCGAGGTCACGACGGTTTCAGCGATCGCCCTCCTGACGCGCACACCGGTCTCAGGACCTTCGAGGGCGAATCCTCCGACGACGATGCCCGCCTCGTTGATCTCCTCATCGAAGGCCATGAACTCACTGGGATCGGGTCCCTCGTCCGCACCGCATTCGGCATCGGCAACATTTCCCATGAGCAGAAGTGCGTACTTCATATCTCTCTCCTTACGACAGCTGTGCGCCAGCATCTGCTGAGCACGTCAAGCGAAGGTGCCTGACACCATACTGACGGGTGACTGGTCCCGATATCGACAGTTCGGAGAGAGAAAACTTCTACAGGTGGCGGTGCAGCTGCCGTGATGCCTCTGTCAGGGATCCGCTCACCGACGGATAGACGACGAATGAAGCGGAGAGCTGATCGACTGTCAGGCGATTCTCCACAGCCATGGTGATCGGCAGGATGAGCTCACTGGCACGAGGACCGACGACGACTCCGCCCAGTATCGAGCCAGAGCCTCGGCGGGCGAAGAGCTTGACGAATCCGTCCTTGATGCCAAGCATCTTGGCGCGAGGATTCGTGTCCAGGGGCAACATCACCGTATCGATGTCGGTCGAATTCTCCCGGTAGTCGGATTGGGTGAAGCCGACGGTCGCAATCTCTGGGGCGGTGAACACGTTGGATGCCACGTGGCGAATCTTCAGCGGCTGCACGGCATCGCCTAGCGCATGGAACATCGCAATCCGCCCCTGCATGGCCGCCACTGAGGCCAGGGGTAGCACACCGGTGCAGTCACCTGCTGCGTAAACGCCGGAGCGAGAGGTGCGCGAAACGCCGTCGACCTTGATATGACCGGACTCGGCGACCCTGACCTTCGCGGCGCTCAAGCCAAGGCCTTCGGTGTTCGGGATGGAACCGACGGCCATCAGGCAGTGTGACCCTTCGACACGGCGGCCGTCCGACAGAGTCACCTCGACGCCCTTCTCGGTCCGCTTCACTGAGTCGGCGCGCGACCGAGAGAGGACATTCATGCCCTTATTGCGGAACACGAACTCAAGCACATCGGCAGCATCCTCGTCCTGACCAGGCAGGACCTTCTCACGGGAGGAGACCAGCGTGACCTTCGTTCCCAGCGCACGGTAGGCAGACGCGAATTCCGCACCGGTGACACCTGAGCCGACGACGATGAGGTGTTCGGGGATCTCATCGAGGTCATAGAGCTGTGTCCAGGAGAGGATTCGCTCTCCGTCTGGCTTCGCCGAGTCGAGTTCACGTGGATGAGAGCCCACGGACAGGAGGATCGTCGAAGCCTCGAGCGTGTATTCTGTACCGCCCTCTTCGACGACGTTGACATGATCGCGGTCAGCCAGGGTCGCAGTTCCCTGGATCACCTTGACACCCGCTCGAACCAGGGCTTCGTAGATGTCATTGGCCTGGGCGTCGGCCAGGGACAGGATGCGTTTGTTGACGGCCTTGAGGTCCGCGACGACCGTATCGCCGTCATCGCCCTCGCTGTCGTAGATGCGGATGCCCAAGCTCTCAGAGCGGCCGATCTCTTCCATCATCTCGGCCGTGGCAATGAGTGATTTCGACGGAACGACATCGGTGAGGACAGCGGCCCCACCGCAGCGGTTGCGCTCGACCAGCATCACGTCCGCACCCAATTGGGCGGCAACCAGTGCGGCTTCGTATCCGCCCGGGCCACCACCGATGATGACGACTCGATCTGCAGTGGATTCAAATTCAGTGTTCACAGAGCAATTCTCTCAAATAGCGGACGACAGAGCGAATGGACGCCTCGGTTCTGACCAGGCTCAACTACCAGGGCCTCAAGCACCACTCGAACAGTCTGAGACTCAAGACCTCGCAT
Source organism: Brevibacterium sp. AGC70 (assembly GCF_057334195.1). Taxonomy (NCBI): domain Bacteria; kingdom Bacillati; phylum Actinomycetota; class Actinomycetes; order Micrococcales; family Brevibacteriaceae; genus Brevibacterium; species Brevibacterium sp. AGC70. Next base: position 259,927 of record NZ_JBHFIH010000014.1, read on the forward strand.
AGCCCGAGGTGGCTCAGAGTCCGTCGATGACTTCGGCAGTATCTCGGTGCAGTGCTGACAGACGCAGGTATGACTGAGCGTTCTGGCGGACCTTCTCAATGCCGTCGTCCGTCATCTCCCTACGCACCTTGGCCGGGACTCCTGCTACCAGTGACCTGGGTGGAATCTCGGTGCCTTCCAGGACGATCGCGCCTGCGGCGACAAGCGATTCGGAGCCCACATGTGCGTCGTTGAGGACGGTGGCGTGCATGCCGATGAGGACGTCGTCATCGACCACTGCCCCATGGACAAGAGCCTGATGGCCGATGGAGACCCGTGCACCGATGACGACTGGCTTGCCCTCATCTGTGTGCATGACCGTGTTGTCCTGCACATTCGAGTCCTCGCCGATGGTGATCGGGGCGGCTTCAGCTCGGAGCACGCAGCCGTAGAAGACGCTCGCGCCCTTCTTCACCCTCACGTCCCCGACCAGAGTGGCACCGGCTGCGATGAACGCACCGGGATCGACTTGAGGGGTGTGCCCGCCGACAGAGATGATGCGTGCCTGGGAAAGGTTGTCCATTGTCATGAGTCCTCCATTGGTTCACGTTGAGTTCAGATTCTCGTGTTCGACTGAGTCAGCGGTGATTGGAGCCCCCGCCAAGGTGACCAGTCGTTTCATCGCCAGTCTAGCCGTGAACTTCGCACACCTCGGAGGAAGGTCGCATCATGATGTCATCGCGCCTGCCGCTTCGAGAGAGACGCATAGTGGACGAATTTGCGTCGAGGGCCCCATAGCAGGACAATGTACAAAATATTTGTCAGAAATTTCACACTGCATTACCCTTGTGTGCCCAAAACGGTTATGTGAACCTTGGGTAAGAGAGTTGCGCGCCTGGAATTTGGGTGTCGTAAACCGCGTTCACCTAATTCGTCGAAAGGTCACCATGGATTGGCGACATCGTGCAGCATGCCTCAATGAGGATCCGGAACTGTTCTTCCCGATCGGAAACACCGGTCCCGCCCTGCTTCAGATCGAAGAGGCTAAGACTGTATGCCGCCGCTGTGAAGTAGTCGAGACCTGCCTGCAATGGGCTCTGGAATCCGGTCAGGATGCCGGTGTCTGGGGCGGTCTCAGCGAAGATGAGCGTCGTGCGCTCAAACGTCGCGCCGCACGTGCCCGCCGCGCTGGCTGAGTCCTTCAGCAGCTGGAGACAGGCGGTCGCAGATATTCGCCAATTGAGTCCCTTGCTCGGAATACGAGATCTTCGCATTCTGAGCAAGGGACTCAATCGTGTCTGCACCCGACCCACAGCCAGTGCACTCCGCACCGTTAGTGCCGAATCACCCCTTTGCCAAGGGGTGATTCGTTGGTCGCAGGGTGTTTTGTTGTTAAGCCGCTGATTTCGGCCGAGTCCTGCCGGTTTCAGTCGTAGGAATCGGGGCGCAGGGGCACATCGAGAATCGCCACGGTCCCGCCGCCCTCGCGTTCCTGCCATTGGATCGAACCCGCCAGGTCGGCAGAGACCAGGGTCTTCACGATCTGTGTGCCCAGCCCGTTGCCGGGACTGTGGTCCTCCCCCAGTCCCACACCGTCGTCGGCGATCGTGACATGCAGGTGATCGCCCTCACGTTCCGGAGTCACCCACACATGTCCGGTGAGTGTCTCGCCCGGAGCGAGGTTCTCCTGCTCAGCGACCGGGAACCCGTGCTCGATCGCATTGGTGATGAGCTCAGTGATCGCCAGGGCCAATGAGGTGGCGTCCGCTGAAGAGATGGTGCCGAAGCTGCCGCAGCGCTTGAGGCTGATCTGGACCAATGGACTCGTCAGCTCGGGAGTCAGGCGCAGCCCCTTGTCGACGACCTCGTCGAAGTCCACCTCCGATTCGACTCCCTGGCTGAGCACGTCATGGACGACGGCGATGATCGAGACTCGGCGCATCGCCTCCGTCAGAGCACCCTTCGCCTCGGGGCTGTCGATCCGACGAGTCTGCAGACGCAGCAGTGCCGAAACGGTCTGCAGGTTGTTCTTGACCCGATGGTGCATCTCTTTGATCATCGCATCGCGTGAGAGCAGTTCTCGCTTGCGTCGTCTGATCTCCGAGACATCCCGAGCCAGGACGATCGCGCCGGTGCGAGTGCCGGCATCGGTCAGTGGGATCGCCCGCAGCGACACACTCGTCCGACCGACCTCGAGCTCGGTCCGCCAGGGGGCGCGACCCGTGAGCACGAGCGGAAGCGTCTCATCGACCTGACGCAGCTCTGTGCTCAGACTCGAGACCACCTCAGCGAGGTAGTCCCCTTCGATCTCACCGCGGTGGCCCAAGCGGTGCATGAGTGAGACCGCATTCGGGGAGGCGTATTGGACGTGGGAGTCACGATCGAGGATGAAGATGCCGTCTCCGACGCGTGGTTCGCCGTGTCGTGCACCGCTGGGAGCGTCACGGTCGGGAAAAGCACCCTGCGCGATCATGGTCAGCAACGACATCGCGGACTGTGTGTAGAACTTCTCCAGACGTGACGAACCGCGACGACGGATCTCCTCGGAGTACCGGACCATGATGGCGATCGTCGCTCCGTCGCGGACGAGGGGCACCGCCTCGGCGGATACTTCCGTGTCATCGGTGCCGGCGTTGACGCCCAGCGATTTTGCCTGCGCCACCTTCGTCACGAGCTCATGTGAGCTCGCTGCCGTGTCCAGGAGCTCCCGTTCGAGTCCGGTGGCTCGGGCTCCGATGAGGTCGCGATTGAACAGGGTCGCACCGGTGGTCGGACGCGAATGCGCTACCACTGTATGGGCACCACTGGCCGAGGGCACCCACAGGACGAGGTCGGCAAAGGACAGGTCGGAGATGAGCTGCCAGTCCCCTACCAACAGGTGGATGTATTCGACATCAGTTTCGTCGGTGATGCCTTCGGCGGCCAGGAGTTCGTTGAGCACTGTGTTCTTCTTCCGGGTGGGCAACGGCACAGGCCGATGATGGCGGCACAGACGCCGACAGACCCGCAGGCTCCAAGCCCGCAAAGTCTGTCGACGTCAGCAATGATCTGACGCTATCACTGATCTGTTGGGGTCACTGCTCAGACGGCCTGCTCCGATTCCCATGCCGAGGAGCGGACAACACCGCGCATCATGCGCAGCAGCACCGACAGCGGGGCTTGGGTAACGGTCTCGAGTCCGAGGATCGTCTCGGTCGTATCCAGCACCCGTGCGGCCACGGTCTCATTGCGTTCGAGCCACTCGGTCAGACGCTGACCGGCTCGCTCGTCTGGAGTCCCGGAGATCGGCGAGTCCGTCGCGACGAGGACCGTGCCGGCCACCGACAGGATCGATGAGTAGAAGTCATCGCGCAGCGAGCCCCGTGCCAGGGCCGACCACCGGTCGCTGCGGTCGAGATCGCCGATGAGAGTGAGTACCTGCGAACCGGAGAACTTGTCGTTGACGGCATAGTAGAGTTCAGCGACGTCCTCTGCGGATTCACCCGCACGGGCAGACAGCTGGGCAATGTCGAGAAGCACGAACTCGTCGAGCAGGGCTGCTGCGCGCCATGCGAGTTCGCTCGGCACACCTTCATCGATGTAGCCCTGTGCCGTTGCCCTCATGCTCTCGGCGTCGAAGCCGTCGACGAGATCGGGCACGCGGGCCCGCAGAGCTGCGACGACATTGCCGTAGCGCTCGATGCCGGAATCGACGTCGAGGGTGTCCGGTGCCTGCTGCACCAACCAGCGCGAAGACCGATCGAGCAGACGCACATAGGCGTGCTGCAGTTGGACCTGGACCTCGGTCGGTACCTTGTTGTCGAGTGCGCATACCGCTTCGAAGAAGTCATCGAGTCCGAAGATCTCGGAGACGACGACGAAGACACGGGCGATCTGCGGCACCGAGGCGGGGGTCTCTTCCAGCATCCGGTAGACGTAGGTGAGTCCGCCGCGGTCGATCATCCGGTTGACGAGCTTGGCTGTCGCGATCTCTCGGTGCAGGGGGTGTTCCGGGATGAGCTCTCCGTATTTCTCGACAAGGGAGTCGGGGAAGTAGGAGGTCAGTTCCCGCTTCATCCACTCCTCATCGGGAACCACGCTGTCCAAAATCTCATCGGCGGCATGCATCTTGGCGTAGGCGAGGAGAACCGCCAGTTCCGGGGAGACATAGGCGCTGAACTCACGCTTGGTCAGTTCCTGCGCATCGGGCAGGAACTCGACCTGACGATCGAGGTCGGCGTTCTTCTCCAGGTAGCTCAGCATCCGACCATAGGTGCCCGACATGGACTCCGTCTGAGCTCGAGCCTCACCGAGGACGACGTTCTGTGCGTAGTTGTTGGCCAGCACCCGGTCGGCGACGTCGTCGGTGAAGGACAGCAGCACATGTTCGCGATCCTCTGCTGCGAAGGCGTCCTTGTGGAGCAGGGTGCGCAGGAGCAGCTTGATGTTGACCTCATGGTCGGAGCTGTCCACGCCTGCCGAGTTGTCGACGGCATCGGTGTTGATCGCCACGCCGTTCAGTGCCGCTTCGACACGGCCCAGCTGGGTCACACCGAGGTTGCCGCCTTCTCCGACGACCTGGCTGCGCACGTCACGGCCATCGATGCGGATGGAGTCGTTGGCCTTGTCCCCGACATCCGCATGACTCTCGTCCGAGGACTTGATGTAGGTGCCGATGCCGCCGTTGTAGACGAGATCGACGGGGGCTTTGAGGATCTGTGACATCAGCTCGGCGGGGCTGCGCTTACCGGGCTCGAGCCCCAGTACGGCCGCAGCTTCGCGGCTGAGGTCGATGGACTTCGCCGATCGGGGGAAGACTCCGCCTCCGGTGGAGATGAGCTCCCGGTCGTAGTCCTGCCAGCTTGAGCGCGGCAGGTCGAAGAGACGCTTGCGTTCCACGAAGCTGCGTGCTGCGTCCGGATTCGGGTCGAGGAAGATGTCCCGGTGGTCGAAGGCCGCGACGAGGCGGATGTGTTCGCTGCGGAGCATGCCGTTGCCGAAGACGTCACCGCTCATATCTCCGATGCCCACGACTGTGAAGTCATCGGCGGCGGTGTTGACCCCGAGTTCACGGAAGTGTCGTTCCACGGACTTCCAGGCACCGCGAGAGGTGATGGCCATCTTCTTGTGGTCGTAGCCGACGGATCCGCCGGAGGCGAAGGCGTCGCCGAGCCAGAAGTCGCGGCGTTCGGCGATCGCGTTGGCCACATCCGAGAAGCGAGCGGTGCCCTTATCGGCAGCGACGACCAGATAGTAGTCATCTCCATCGTGTCGGACGACGCGCTCCGGATGGACGACCTCCTGGGCGCCGTTCGCGCCGTAGACCAGGTTGTCAGCGACTTCGAGGAGGCTTTCGATGAAGACCTCGTAGGCGGCTTGGCCGGCGGCCATCCACGCGTCCCGGTCACTCATCGGAGGAAGCTGCTTGGGGAAGAATCCTCCCTTGGCACCGGTCGGCACGATGAGTGCGTTCTTGACCATCTGTGCCTTGACCAGACCGAGGACCTCTGTGCGGAAGTCGTCACGACGATCAGACCACCGCAGGCCGCCACGGGCCACTGTGCCGAAGCGCAGGTGCACGCCTTCGACCTGAGGCGAGTAGACCCACATCTCGAGTGCTGGTTTGGGCTTGGGCACGAAGCTGAGTTCGTTGGCGCGGATCTTGAGCACGAGCGCCGTCGGCAGCTCACCGGTCTCGTCGAGGAAGTAGTTCGTCCTCACTGTGGCGCGCAGCAGTTCGAGAGAAGACCGCAGGACACGGTCCGCGTCGAGACTGGCGACATCGCTGAGTGCCGATTCGACCGACTCGTTGAGTTCGGCCATCCTGTCTTCGCGTCCGGCTCCGTCAGCGGAGGGATCGAACTTCGCGAAGAAGTAGTCGACCAGGAGTCGTGAGATCTCCGGGTTGTCACTGTAGACCTCGCCGACGTAGGCGTCGGAATAGGTGAAGCCGGCTTGGCGCAGGTATTTGCCCAGTGCGCGGATGATCGTCACGTGTTTCCAGTGCATTCCGCAGACGACGAGGCGATCGAAGACTCCGGCTTCCTTCTTGCCCTCCCAACCGGCGATGAACGCATCGGAGATCCGTTCGCAGTCACCGTCATCAAGTGTTTTGGGGAAGGTGAGTCCGAAGTCATAGATGTAGCGGTGTGACCCGTCGACGAGGTCCAACTCATGTGGGCGTTCGTCGAGTACGGTCGCTCCGAAGGCGGTGAGGAACGGCAGCACTTCCGACAACCCCACGCGTTCGTTGCGGTAGAGGGCCAGGCGCACTGTGGCGTCGCCGGATTCCTCGGGACTGTAGAGGCGCACAGCGGGACCGTCACCGGCCTCCAGCGCTTCGAACCGGGTGACGTCGGCGATGGCGTCGGTCGGAGAGTGGTGTTCTTCGTAGCTGGGTGGGAAGGCCTTCGACCACCGGTTTGCGCGTGCAACGGAGCTGTCGCTGTCACCTCGCTCTGTGGGGGCGAGGAAAGCGTGGACGTCTTCGGACCAGGAGCGCACGGCGCCGACGATCCGCTTCTCCACGGTCTCTGGTTCGATCTGCGGCAGTTCCACGTCACGGGCGACACGGGCCACGAAGTGAATGCGGGCCAGTGCGGATTCGGTCAGCAGCACATCGAAGTCAACGCTCTCAGCGCGGTAGAACTTCCGCAGCACCTCCTGGACTCGCATGCGCGCCGCCGTGTCGTAGAGGTCGCGGGGCAGGTAGAGGATGACGGAGACGAACCGCTGGTAGGGGTCACGGCGGACGAAGACCCGTGATTGGCGACGTTCCTGCATGTCGACGATCTGCATGACGACATCGAAGATCGTCGTAGTCTCGTCGTGCAGGAGGTCATCGCGCGGGTAGGTCTCGAGGACGCCCAGGAGTTCGTTCGCCGAATGCGATCCTGCGGGGAATCCGCTGGCGGAGAGGATCTTGCGCACCTTGCGGTTGATGACCGGGATGTTGAGAACGCTGTCGTTGTAGAACTCGGGCTTGAAGACGCCGACGAAGCGGCGCTCACCGACGATCTCACCGGCCGAGTCGAAGGTTTTGACCCCGATGTAGTCCATAAATGACGCACGGATCACGCGTGAACGTGAGTTAGCCTTCGTCAGCACCAGCACATGCGGTTCATTGGCCTTATCGGCCACTGCCCGACTCAGCGGCGACTTCACCAGCGGCCGCAGAGTGGAGATGCCTAAGGACGTGTGCTCAATCGGTTCGAGACTGCTCTGGCTCTCATCATGAGAGTAGTCGTATTCGCGGTATCCGAGGAAGGTGAAGTGGCCGTCAAGCCAGTTGAGCAGCTCGGCGGCTGCCTCGGCTTCGGAGGCGAGCTCTGAACGTGGCGGCTGCGCCTGCAGTTCTTTCGCAATGTCCTTGGCCCGGATCGCCATGGCGCTGGCGTCGGTGGCCGCGGCTGAAACGTAGTCGAGGACGTTGCGCAGCTGGTCTTCGAGCCCTGCGAGATCCTCTTCGGGAAGTCGATCGATCTCGAGGCGGATCCAGGACTGCTGCTGCGGGAGGAGGGATCCGCTCGCCTCGGCGGGTTCGGATACGAGAGGGATGCCAGCGGTATCGGCAGAGACCGCTGGGGCTTCGGCCCGAGACAGCACGGACAGGTCCGAGCCCTGTCCCTCGACGGCGATGATGGGGTGGTGGACCTGTCGGATGGCACGACCGCTGGTGGCCAGATCGCTGACGATCGAGGACACGAGGTGGGGCATGTCGGTCAGGACCATGGCGATGACAGTGTGGTTATCGCGGAATTCGGGAGAGTCGACGTCCGGGTTGTAGATGGAGATCACCGGTGATCTGCCGTCGTATTCAAGTCCTAGAGCGTAGTGTGAGGCGGCCGCTGCGGCCAGCGCCTCTGTTCCCGCTTCGGAAGTGCCAGGTTCGAAACGCGGATAATACGCTTCGATGAAGTTCTCCGGGGCACCTTGTCCCCTCTGCTTCCTCCACTCTTCTGCAATGTCCGAATATGAGACCTGAGACACCATGTCACCTCTATGATCAGCGCGCAAAATTTACAGCGGTTCGACGTCGAACCGCCACCACCCACACTATGCTCAAATGCGGAGAAAGGCACGCCGACAGCCATACCGCGCCACGACGCAGATCTCCTGGCAAACTGGAGCCATGCGAACTCTGACACTCAACCATGATTACTCGGAGGCTCTGTCGGATTTTCTCCTCCGACTTGCCGATGTCTCGACCTGGCAGTCACTGGGATCTGAGGCACATGCCGAGCGGATCGACCCCGACACCGAGGTGACGGTGAAGACGCCGATGCCCAAGGGTGAAATGCCCTCCACCTTGGCTTCTCGCCTTCCGGCGGATGCCGAACTCGTCGAGGTCTATATGATTCCCGGCGATGTCATCGGCGACAACGCAGAGATCCGAATGACCGCCCATGCGGCCGGAGTTCCCGTTGAGATCGATGCGCTCATCGCGCTGGCTCGCAATGGTTCGGGAACCTCGCTGTCGGTGCGCGCCGAGATCAGTTCCTCGATTCCCCTCTTCGGGTCGATGATCGAACAGGCAGTCGTGCCCATTCTTGAGAAGCGACTTGCCGACCGTCTGGCCAAGCTCGAACACTTCTGAGACGCTGGCTTGATCAGCCCGGGCTGATCCGGACTCAGCCGCGTTCGCGCAGCAGCTCGGGAAGCTCGGTCGCGTCGTACCAGAGAAGATCGGAGTCGCCGAGGTGGTCCTCCGCTGCTTCGTGTCCCCTGTCGGCGGCGATGTCGGCAGCTTCTTCCCAGATCTCGACCTCGTCGAGGTGGATGCTGGCGACTGATGTCATGTCCACCTCGGGAAGGGTAAGCACCTCGAAACCTTCGGCCAAACCTTCGCCAGAGCTCGAATCGGGTGCGTCGTAGGCGATGACGGCTCGCGGTGAAACAGCGCCCGACCCGCGTTCGGATCCCGGATCCGGTGCAGATTCTCGGGCGCCTGCACCAGCGGCTTCGAAGGACTGAGTGGCGGCAAGTGCGGCTGCGATGCACAGGGCGTCGAATTCTCGTGCCTCGAGTTCATCCCCGCCCAATTCTCGACCCTGGGAATCGGGGGCGACCGCGTGCACGGAGCCGAGCCCTCGGCGAATTGCTGTCAATGTGGTCGGGATATAGCAGCGAATGGACATGCTCCAATCCTAAAGGGACTTCGCCGCTCGCCCCGCACCTGACTTCCGTGGGCGCTTCCGGGCCGGCAGCAGCTCAGTCACCGCGGCAGCGATCTCCTGGCTGAGCACAGATTTCGGATTCTCCTCGTGGAGGGTGTGCCCGGACAGCATCGCGGCGTCGGCTGTTGCCCGGTCGTCGCTGAAGATGAAATCGGGGTCTCGGCGAACGAACCTGGCGAGCACTTCCCTGATCCGCACCTCGGCCGGATGGCCTACAGCCCCTGAGCGCACCTTCGTGATGCCGATGCGCATCTTGGACCCCAGCGACTCGACCCTTTCGGTGCCCAGCAGTTTGACGAGCCGCTGCAGACCTATCGGATCGCCTGCGGCCAGGACGAGCACGGTGTCCGCGACCTCCAGCGCGGCGCGTGTCGCGCAGTGCCGGTCGTAGAACGGATCGGCGAAGTCATCGTCGGGATCCACCCGGTCGGCGACGTCGACGACAACAAGATCGAACATCTTGGCCAGGCGGGACAGCACCGCTGTCAGGACCGATGCGCGAACTTCTGGCCACCTGTCTGGCCTGGTCAGTCCGGTGACAGCATGGAAGTCATCGCGCACGGCAGCATGCGGAACGGCAGAGATGTCCAAAGGCGGGGCCTTCTCCATCTCGAGTCGGCACAGGTTGGCCAGATGCGCCGATTCTTCGGTCAGCCCCAGAGTCGTGGCCACCATCGCAGCCACAGTATCGGCGTCGACGACGACACTGCGGTGGCCTTGCCTGGCACCATGATCGCCGAGGTTGACCGCCGTCAGCGTCCGACCGGGAGACGAACCTGTTCCCCATACTGTGACGATGTGTCCCTGCCCTTTCAGCGATCCGGGCGGAGCGAGTGGGCGGGGCGGGATGACGGTGGAATCGCGGGTATCATCGATCGCCTGCGCCACAGTCTCAGCATCCGCGGAGGACGGAACGCTGCTGACGATGCCGAGGGACTCCAGTGCCGCAGTGTCGTTTCCGAATCCCAGCACCGCGGTTCCTGCTGCGTGGATTGCAGAGATGACCTGCGCATCCAATCCCGGGAAGTACTGACCGACGATGACGACGTCGGCGCTGCCTGTCCTGCACAGCGCGAGAAGTTCGACGTCATCTGCTGGTCGAGCGACGATGGTGACGTCGTCGACCTCGCTGAGGAGCTCGAACAGGATCAGATCGAACTCGAAGTCCACGGCCAGGAGAACCTGTGTCATGACTGACCGCTCTCTGCCCTGACTTCGGCGGGGGCGCCGACGACCGAGAGGACGCTGTTGCCGTCGAGTGCGCCGAGGACATCGGCGAGCTCCGCACTGGCGACGAAGACTTCGATCCTGGCACCATCTCCGACGCCGAAGCTGCCAACCTCGCGGGTGATGTTCGAGACCGGAGCCGAGGTCACGATCTGCTGCGGGTCAACGCCTTCATCATCGAGTCCCTGAGATGACGGTTGGGCCCAGACGTCGACAAGGCTGCCGGTGTCGACGACTGTGGGGACGGACCCGGCGACATCGATCGCCACGATCCTACCCTCGAGCTCGGCGATGGGGGCCAGGGCTGAGGCTGGCAGAAGCTCACCGGCGGCGATCACGGCCCGCACACTCGAATGGTCCGGGAACCCGGCATCCGCGGAGAGGTACTTGTCTCCGATATCGGCCAGATTCACCTCAGCGACAGTCAGGTCATCAGCGCTGACCACCTGGCCTGGGACAAGAGGTACCGCACTGGCCCACACTCGGGTGGTGGCGTTCGCCGCGCTGATGAGCAGATAGGTCGCGACGATGGCCACGACAACTAGGACTGCCCCGACCAGCAGCCTGGCATCGGTCCACTTCGGCCGACGAATTCGTTTCGAGAGCTCCATTGCATCTCCACCTTCGGAAAATTTCCCATGACAGGAACTGTTTCTGAGTGATAGTATTGAACATCAAATGAGGTCAAAGCAATGGTTTTGACAAAATTTGTCACCAAGCAATCAGTCACCTGGAATGAGAAGGGGCCCTCATGGTCGTTGAAAATCGCTTTCTGCCGCTCACCGATGTGGCCGATCTGCTCAATGTCTCGATCGCTCAAGCCCGCGCCCTGGTCCGCACCGGAGATCTTCGTGCCATCAAGGTAGGCGGGCGCGGACAGTGGCGCGTGGAGAAGACCGAGATCGAGGCGTACATCCAGCGGATGTACGAACGCGCCGAGCACGAGATCAAGACCGGTTCGCTCGAAGACTGAAACGAAGACGGGTTGCTCCACTCCCCGATCAACGATCGGCTCGTCAACCGCCTCCGATCAGCCACGCCTAAGCGAAGGGGTTGACTCGGGCCCGCACCAGAGCGATTGATCGGTGCGGAATGATCCGTCCGGAGATCTCGACGTAGTCCGAGGCAACCATGTCACTGTGCCCCCGAACAGTTCCGCCCTCGCCCGCCAGCTCCAGGGAGATCTGCTCGTGGTCGGCGGCCAGTCGCCTCAGAGCCGACGCCATACCCAACCGCTCCAGGGGACCGGATTCGTACCGGTGTCTTCTGGATCCAGTGCGCATCTCTCGTATCCAGTCGATCGCCACAATGTTCGCCTCCGTGCCGGCGATCACAAAGATCCCATGACCGAGAAAGACAGCTGTCCCTGATATCTCCCGGGCGGCGACGACGACCTGCACTGGCTGGCCGATCGCACCCCGCAGTCGCTCGCGCAGAGTATGCCGCGCGGCATGAGCGGCAATTTCATCACCGAGTTCACCTCTTCTGGCATGGGCTTCCCGGGACGCGTGCATTGCTTCGACATCCGCGAGAAGAGCGTTGATCCGATCGTCCATGATGTGAAGCCTGCCGCAGCGAAGAGCGACAAGCAAGAGCTTCTGCATCGATCAGCGGAACTACAGTCTCGTAGTTATATTGATCTATTGACATCAAATGGCATCTAACTGCAGTATTAGGATACGTTTCCAATGAAGGACGTCTCTCATGTATCTGTTGATAGCTTGCAGCGTCTCGTGGCTGTGTCTGATCGGCGCGTTCATCACCACCTGGGTTCACCTGCCGACGCCTCGCAGCACCACTGATCTCGTTGTCATCATCGTCGTCGGCACTGCTGCCGTGCTCTCTTCCCGCCTCGGAGTGGTCTCTCTTCTGACGCTCCTGATCAGGCTGCTGCCCAACGGGCGCATGAGAACAATCGTCACACGATCTGTCGTGCGCATCGTGCCGACGTTACTGCGCTCAAGCGTTCTCGCCGCAGCTTCAGCAAGCCTGGCTGTCAACGCGGCCCAGGCCTCTCACCCGCCGACGAGTACGCTCATGAACGAAGTTCACGCTGCGCCCGCTGGATCGGCGAGTGCCACGCTCGATCCCGGCTGGCCGACCGCGCTGCCCGACGATCCCCTACCTGATCCTGGTTGGCCGACCGCCCCACCGAAGGCTGAACCGACATCTCCTGCTGCTGAACCCGCGCCTTCGCCACCGCAGAATCGACCGCCCAAGGACGCCGGACCATCCAAGGACGCCGGTTCGGAACAAGCCGCCGATCCGGCTGACGGCGACAAAGACCGGGGCCAGGGCATCGACCATCCCGTCGACGATGCTCCTGACGATCATGATGAGGACCCTGGCATCTATATCGTCGGCCCCGGCGAAAGCCTGTGGTCGATCGCCTCCGATCATCCATCTTCCGACGGCACTACCCAAGGCGTCGTCGACGACATCTACTCAGCCAACCGCGACGTGATCGGTGCGAACCCGAACCTCATCATGCCCGGCCAACGATTGGAGATTCAGCCATGAGTGCCCCACTGGTGCTTACACGTCCTCGGGTGGCATCAACGCCGCTGAGCAGCGGCGTACCGAACACCATTGCGACCGCCCCTGCTGCACAGCAGAACAAGGTCGCAGATGACAGTGATGAGGGCCGCATCGCCGCCACTGCGACATCGTTGGCGGTGGCGTGCCTGGAGATCTTCGCCGGCATACGTCGCAGCGATTCCATCTCTCGCTGGGTCGACCGGACGCTGCTGGAGAAGATCGACCAGCGCGCCCAGCTGCGTGCAGAGGTGGCACCGACCAGACCATTCGGAGACCTGGGCGCGACACGCACCCTGCAGGCAGGCAACGCCCGAGTCTGCAGGGTCACCAGTGTCATCGCTGAAGTCACCGTCGTGGTTCGCACCCAGAACCGATTCCGGGCGGTGGCAATTCGCTTGGAACTGCTCACCACCCGGTGGACGATGACGGCACTGCAGACAATGTGAAGCCGCCGTCAGAGACTGGTCAGCTCTTCGCCTTCTTCATCGCACGACGTTCTGCACGGTTGGCCGGCTGATCGGCCGCGGTCCCGGCCTCTTCGTCCTCAGACTCGGACAACGAGGTCGAACCAGCCTCAGATGGGGCGGACAGCTGCATCTTGGGTGTGGTGTGACGCAGTTCAGCCGCGTCGACCTCAACCTCGGAATCGTCGTCAGAATCGTCCTCGACACGGTTCACGGTCACCTCGAGGGTATTGGTGAGGCGGACGACGTCCTCCCTGATCCCATCCTGCATGGTTTTGAACATGTCGAAGCCTTCGCGCTGATATTCCACCAGCGGATCCTTCTGCGCCATGGCTCGCAGACCGATGCCGTTCTTCAGGTAGTCCATCTCGTAGAGGTGTTCGCGCCACCGCTTATCGATGACTGAGAGCACGACCCGTCGTTCGAGTTCACGAGTGGCCTCTTCGCCCAGAGCCTCTTCACGCTGTTCGTAGAACACCCCGATGTCCGACTGGATCTCCCGGTTGAGGCGGTTCTTCGTCAGGTTGCCGATTCCCCCGACCTCTTCGGCCAGGTCCTCTTCGGTGATGGACGGCTCATAGATTTTGCCCAGCGCCTCGAAGAGTTCGCCCACCTTCCAGTCCTCGACCGGACCGGTGGTTGCCTCTGCCACATAGGCGTCGATGACTTCCTCACGGAACTTCGCGACGTGATCTTCCAGATCTGCCCCGTCTAGGACCCGACGCCGCTCATCGTAGATCACCGTGCGCTGACGGTTGAGCACGTCATCGTATTTGAGGACGTTCTTACGCTGTTCGGCATTGCGCTGTTCGATCTGCGACTGTGCCGAGAGAATCGCCCTTGACACCATCTTGGATTCCAGCGGAACATCGTCGGGAACATTGGCGGTGGCCATGATCCGCTCAGCGGCACCCGAGCCGAAGAGCCGCATCAGGTCATCGGTCAGAGACAGGTAGAAGCGACTCTCACCGGGGTCGCCCTGGCGTCCCGAACGTCCACGCAGCTGGTTGTCGATGCGCCTGGATTCGTGACGCTCGGTGCCGAGGACGTACAGACCACCGGATTCGACGACCTCTTTGGCCTCGGTCTTGACTCGCTTCTCCGCTGCCTTGAGCACGTCCTGCCATTCGGCCTCGTACTGCTCTTCGTTCTCCTGGGGGTCAAGGCCCCGCTCCTCCATCTCGGTCACAGCCAGGAATTCGGCGTTGCCACCGAGCATGATGTCGGTACCGCGACCGGCCATGTTCGTTGCGACAGTCACGGCATTCTTCCGACCCGCCATGGCGATGATGGAGGCTTCACCTGCGTGGTTCTTCGCGTTGAGGACCTCGTGGCGGATGCCGCGCTTCTTCAGATGTTTGGAGAGGTATTCGCTCTTCTCCACGCTGGTGGTGCCGACGAGGACCGGCTGCCCGGTCTCGTGGCGCTCAGCGATGTCATCGACGACGGCATCGAACTTCGCAACCTCGTTCTTGTACACGAGATCCGATTGGTCGACGCGCTGCATCGGCTTGTTCGTCGGAATCGGGACCACGCCGAGTTTGTAGGTCGACATGAATTCCGCGGCCTCGGTCTCTGCCGTACCGGTCATGCCTGAGAGCTTTTCGTAGAGACGGAAGAAGTTCTGCAGGGTGATCGTCGCCAGGGTCTGGTTCTCGGCCTGGACCTTGACATTCTCTTTGGCCTCGATGGCCTGGTGCAGACCCTCGTTGTAGCGACGGCCCTTGAGCACACGACCGGTATGTTCGTCGACGATGAGGACTTCACCGTCGAGGATCACATAGTCTTTGTCCTTCTTGAAGAGTTCCTTCGCGCGGATCGCATTGTTGAGGAAGCTGATCAGCGGTGTGTTCTCTGCGTCGTAGAGATTGCCGATGCCCAGGTAGTCTTCGACTCGTTCGATGCCGGGCTCGAGCACACCGACGGTGCGCTTCTTCTCATCGACTTCGTAGTCACGGTCGGTTTTGAGTCGTTTGACGACCTTGGCGAACTCTTCGTACCAGCGGTTGCCATCGCCTTCGGCCGGGCCGGAGATGATGAGCGGGGTACGAGCCTCATCGATGAGGATCGAGTCGACCTCGTCGACGATCGCGAATGCGTGCCCGCGCTGCACAAGTTCATCGGCAGACCAGGCCATGTTGTCGCGCAGGTAGTCGAAGCCGAATTCGTTGTTCGTACCGTAGGTGATGTCCGCGGCATACTGTTTGCGACGATTGTCTGAGGACATGTTGGCCTGAATGCAGCCGGTCTCCATCCCCAGGAACCGGAACACGCGGCCCATCAGCTCCGACTGATAGGTGGCCAGGTAGTCATTGACCGTGATGATGTGCACGGAACCGCCGGTGAGTGCATTGAGGTAGGCCGGCGCAGTCGCGACCAGCGTCTTGCCTTCACCGGTCTTCATCTCAGCGATGTTGCCCAGGTGCAGTGCCGCCCCGCCCATCAGCTGGACGTCGAAGTGGCGCATGCCCAGTGTGCGTCCCGCGGCCTCGCGGACGGCGGCGAAGGCTTCGGGAAGCAGCGAATCGAGGGTCTCCCCGTCCTGATAGCGCTTCTTGAAACGATCTGTTTCCTCCCGCAGCTCAGCATCTGACATCTCGCTGAACTCCTCGGACAGCGCGTTGATCGCATCCGTGTACTGGCGGAGCTTCTTCAGCGTGCGTCCCTCACCGGTGCGCAGAAGCTTCTCGAGGAAATTAGCCACTTTTCTCCTAATCGGCATGAATGCCTGACAACAACTCGAACGACTCTATATTCCCTAGCTTAATGGCAGGTGAGTACCGCTCATATCCACAGCCCCCAATCCGAGCCACTTCGCCATTTCACGCAGTTCCAGTGCCAGTTCCTCCTCGTGCTCTTCGCCCGGCTCCCACGTCACCTTCAGCGCCCGAAGTGTGTTGGTTGCCTGGTCCCGGTGCAGGTCGACTCGACCGACGAGACGTTCGCCGAGGAGGAACGGCAGCACGTAGTACCCGTGCACCCGGTCTTTGGCGGGAGTGTAGATCTCGATCCGGTAGTGGAAGCCGAAGAGCCATTCGATCCGCGGCCGGTAGAAGACGAGCGGGTCGAAGGGAGCCAGAAGCGCTCTGGCCGAGACGGAGCGAGGAGTCCTCGCCGTATGCCACTTCAGTGCCCGAGTCCCCTCAACGTCGACTTCGACGAGTTCACCGGAGGCCAGCAGCGACCTGATCGCCTCATCAGTGGCCGCGCGCGCCTGCCGGAAGTAGTCTGCCAGGCAGTCCGGGCGGGCGATGCCCAGCGCCCGGGCCGCAATCCGGGTCAGCTCGAGCACATTGTTGGCAGTGCCTGAGATTCCGCGAGGTCGTTCGGCTTCGGGATCGAGGCCGACCTCAGGACCGCCAGCGGGACCGTAGGAGAGTTCAGGCGCCGGCAGCTCCTGACTGACGTCGCGCGGCAGGGCGTAGACGCGTTCGAAGTGATCATTGCGGCCCGCGGCATTGATGATGCCACCGGCGAACAGCGCTTCGAGTGCCATCTTGACCTGGCTGGGGTTCCAACCCCAATGATCGCGGTTGCGTTCGGGGATCTCATGGTCGACGAGGTCCGCGACCCCTCGTGCAGTCTTCGGTCCCGACTCCAGCGCGTCGAGGACCGATCGCTGCAGTGCCCGGAAATCAGGGCCGTTGTCGGGATGCCGTTGGCCGTAGTCGTTGCGCCACCACTCGGCTCTGGTGCGTTCGAAATGACGGTAGGTCTCCGGCGGGACGAAGGCCGCTGCGTGGGCCCAGTATTCGACGCCCATGCGGGGTGCTGAGTAGAAGAGCCGGTCGAGGGTCTCACGCGGATACGGTCCGAGTCGCGAATAGTAGGGCAGATAGTGCGAACGCACCACGCGGGAGACCGAGTCGATCTGGGTCAGCCCCATCCTCGCGAACGTCGACTTCAAGTGCCGAGCAGTCACCTGAGCCGGGCGCTGCCTGTCAAGGCCGGTCGCAGCGATCGCCGTCCTGCGTGCTGCCGACAGTGTCATCTTCTGCATGGACCCACAGTAGATCACCGCACTGACACAGCTCGGAGATCCGTCCATCTGGCCGAGAAGGATCAGCCGTTCGGCCGAAGCCGGATCCGTCCCAGGCCGGAAGGATCGTCACTGTCACCGCAACTGCCCACAGAAGGAACAAACACCCACCATGAAGAAAGCCCTCATCGCACTCGCCTCGGCGCTCTGCCTCATCGCCGCCTCCATCGGCGCACTCTTCGTCTGGGAACACCAGTCGAAGCTCGCCCTCGAAGCACAGGTTGAGGGCTTCCTCGACGCCTGCGGGAACGACGCCACAGCGATCGATGTCCATGGCAGGCCCTATATCCTCTACGCCATGCGTGACTCCGCCGACCTCAGCTATGTCGATCTCAGGCTGCAGGCCGGAACGAACAAGGACCAGCTGCTCGTCCACCAGCTCAGTCAGGGTCGTGCGAACCGCCTGTCACGGTTCGTCACCTTCGACCACCCGGACGGTGATGTCGATCCGATCGAACGGCCTGACGGGTCGTTCACAGAGGCCGCGATGATCAACGGTTCCAAGGTCATCTTCTCCGCCGACGACCGACTGCAGCTGTTCGCCGATGATCACCGCGCCGGTCAGATCGAGTTGGATCAGGACGTCACGGTCAAGAGTTCTGCGGTCACGGACTCCGGCGTCGTCGTCGAACTCGAATACGCCTCCCCCGACTGCCGCGCTGCAGGATGATCCGCAGGTTGAGCACCGGGCCTGACTAGACTGGGAAGCGATGAAGACTGTGATCACGTGGCTGTGGCTTCTTCCCCTGCCCCTGACGTTCCTGCTCGAACTGCTCACCGGTTCGGGCTGGCCGCTCGTCATCGCCAACCTGTTCGCGTTGGCCACGGTTCTGCCCATCCTGGTACTCACCCAGTCCCGCTCCACCGGGGGCCGGGTCCCACCCCTCGGTCTGCTGTCGCTGGCCGCCCTCCTCCTGCTCCTCGCCCTCGTCCCTGTCGCCTTCGCATCAACTCTGAGCCTGACCGTGATGTGGCTGAGTCTGGTGACGGTGGTGATGCTCGCTCGATGGTTCGCCACCCGCACACAGCTGCTGCTGCTCATCCTGCTGTCCGTTGGCAATGTCATCGAACCCGGCCTGATGGGCTGGGGCGACGGGCTCACCTTCGCCTTCGGTGCCTCCACCGTGATCGTGGTCAGCCTGTCCCTGGGCTTGCTTCTGCGCATGATCGATCGTTCCCTCATCGAACGCCATGCCACCGCCGCCGAGGCGGAACGACGTCGGATGGCCACCGAACTCCACGATCTGGTCGCCCACGAGGTGACCGGTATCGTCGTCCTCTCCCAGGCGGCGGCCCGCAGTGAGGATCCCCGAATCCTCAAGACCGCTCTGGGCAAGATCGAGGAGTCCGGGACACGAGCACTGGTTGAGATCCGGTCATTGGTCTCAAACACCGCGACCGACTCGATCGGCTCCGGCCCCCGAGCCCCCGTCGCCTCCAACATCCAGGCCCTCCTCGACCGGGCCAAGGGCTTTGCCGGTGCCCAGGACCTGAGCATCGATATCGACGGCACCGACACCGAGGCGGTTCCCTCCGCCATCTGGCCCGTGCTCGACCGTGTGCTCTCCGAAGCGCTGACGAACATCCGTCGGCATGCGGGAGCCGAGGTGCCGATCATGGTCCGCGTCTTCACCACAGCCTCGGCCAGGCCCGGGGACCGCTCCGGTCATGACATCGTCCTCACTGTGGGCAATGGTCCCGGTGCCGGTGGGATCGGTTCCGGCAGCGGAACCGGCCTGCGCGGTCTGGCCGCACGGGTCGACCACCTCGGCGGGGATCTGTTCGCCGGGCCCAGCCAGGACGGGGGTTGGGTGCTCGAGACTCGGATACCCTTGACCTCGAGAGTTCAGGGATGAGTCCGACACGAGGCGACAGAGGACGAACGTGATTTCAGTGGCGCTGGTCGACGATCAGGAAATGGTGCGGATGGGATTCTCACTCATCCTCGACGCGGATGAGTCGATCACGGTGGTCGGGCAGGCCTCTGACGGGGTCGATGCCATCGAGCTGGCCAAGCGCGAACGTCCCGACGTCATCCTCCTCGACATCCGCATGCCCACGCTCGACGGTCTTGCGGCACTGCCGCGCCTGACACCGATCTCCAAGGTCATCATGGTCACGACCTTCGACGATGACGACTACGTCGACGCAGCTCTGAACGGCGGTGCCAGCGGATTCCTCCTCAAGGACGCCGGGCCCGACCTGCTGTTGGCCGCAGTCAAAGCTGCCGCGAACGGTGACGCCCTGATCTCACCGTCACTGACCTTGGATCTGCTCAGCCGCCGCTCCCAGAAGGGCAGAACAGGTGAGAACCGTGTTGCCGGGCTCAGCGAGCGGGAGAATGATGTCGCTCGCCTTGTGGCGCGGGGACGGACCAATCAGGAGATCTGTGCCGAGCTCTACATCTCGTTGGGCACCGTGAAGAGCCACCTGGGCAACATCCAAACACGTCTCGCGGCCCGCAATCGAGTCGAGATCGCCGCTCGGATGTGGGAGTCGGGCGTGATGAATCAGCCGAACGGCTGACCCCTGCTCACACTTCCGGCCATTGTGCCGATGCGGGCCGCTCCGGGCCTCGACCAGGATGGAAGTCATGAGTTCAGATACCAGCGACCAACCATCGTCCGCGCCCACATCCGCCGTCACCGACGCCGACGCCGGCACCGCCATCGACGTCGGCGCCCCTGCCACCGCCACGCACCGTCCTGCAGGCAGAGCCCGAATTGCGACTCTCGACGTACTGCGCGGACTCGCCCTGTGCGGGATCATGATCGTCAATCTCCCGCCGATCTTCGGTCTCGGCGCTCTCGACGAATCCGGCGCAGTCGAGAGCATCCGCGCTGTCGAGCAGGACTTCGTACAGAACCGGTTCTTCCCGATCTTCTCCATCCTCTTCGGCGTCGGCTTCGGCATCATGTGGAACTCCGCCACAGCCCGCAGCCCCCGACCCAGGCTGGCGCTGCTGCGCCGATTCCTGTTCCTCGGACTCCTCGGTGCCGGCCACATGGTCCTGCAGCCCGGTGAAGCCCTGCTGCCGTATGCGATCGCGGCGATCGTCATCCTGCTTCCCTCGACCTGGATACCCGCCCGGGCTCTCGCCGTGTCGACCTCTGTCGGCGGAGCGCTGCTCCTGGCCGCAGGCGTGTGGTCCGGTGGAGGACTCGTCATCATCCCGGGCCTGTTCTTACTGGGATTTTCCATCGGGTACACCGACATGATCCGCAGTGCACTGCGTCATCCGGTTCGGCTCGCACTGATCGGTGCGCTGAGCGCGAGCATCTCCGTCCTCGGCTTCCTCCTCACCGACTTCTACACCCGCCAACTGCACCTGTGGATTACGGCCGGACTGGGCATCATCATGGCCCTGGGCCTCGTCGTCCTCGTCATGCTCCTCATGCTCACCCCCGCCGAGGCGCTTCTGCGGCCGCTCTTCGCACCGCTGGGTCGCATGGCGCTGAGCAACTACATCGGAGCCACACTGCTCATCCTCGCCGTCAAGGCTGTTGAGCCCGACCTGGCTCAATTCGATGACCATGGCGGATATCTGGCAGGCGTGCTCGTCTGCGTCGGCATCATGGTCATCCAGATCCTCGTCTCGGCGCTGTGGCTGCGCTTTGTCGGACAGGGACCGTTGGAGAAGCTCTGGCGCCTTGTCACCTGGGGCCGCGAGGGTGTTCGAGCCTGAGACCGGATTCGACCGCAGACGCAGATCGCCGAGGTGGGGATTCCCACCTCGGCGATCGTGCTGTTCGAGTGTCCAGGTCAGCACTGCTCAGTTCAGGTCAGTCGGCGACGCCCTGCAGTTCGTGATCGAGAGTGATCACACCGTAGCTCCACCCCTTGCGACGATAGACGACGGACGGTTTGCTCGAATCCTCGTCGATGAACAGATAGAAGTCGTGTCCGACGAGCTCCATACGGTTGAGCGCCTCTTCGATGCCGATGGGAGCGCCGTTGAATGTCTTCTCACGCAGAACCACGGGTGAGTCGCCTTCGGCCTTGATGCGGCCGTTGGTCTGATCGTTGTTCGCGGATTCGTTCGCGTCGATCGCCTGACCCTCGTCGGGAACCAGAGACTCGGCGACGGGCATCTTCGCCAGGGCCTCGGCTGTGGATTCCTTTCGGTGGTGACCGGCTCGAGGAACCTTGTTGCGGTCTCTGGCGCGCCGTAATCGCTCGACGAGCTTCGCCCAAGCCAGATCCAAAGCTGCATATTTGTCGCTCGCCATGGCCTCCGCACGGATGGCCGGGCCCTTCGCAACGACCGTGAGCTCTACTCGCTCGCTCGTCTCCGGCTGACGGGAGTTCTTCTCATGAGCGACGTGTACCTCGACTCGTTGAGCTCGGGGTGCAAGCTGCTCGACCTTCGCAATCTTGTCCTCAATGTGGGCGCGAAAGCTGTCGGAGATGGTCAGTTGACGTCCGTTGACAACAATGTCCATGATGCGTCCTTAGCGACTCGTTCTTCGGATTCATCCGATCCCATTCCCTTGGATGGGTATCCCCCGTTATACAGTAAAGGGAGAGACAAATCGAGTGCCCCCGCGGCCGAGACCGAGAACGGCTCCTGCAGCGGGTCTGATCTGCACCGATGCTAATACCCTTGCGCTTTCTGCCAGAGTTGCTCCGGTCGTCGCGAAGTCATCGACGAGAAGATCGATACCGGATTCCAGCGCGGTCTCGCCGCCCTCTCCAGACAACATCGAAGGCAGAATCGCCGGGTTGAGATACTGCGACTTCGCCACGTTGCGCTCCCTGGCGTGGGCTCCCAAACCGACCTGATCGTGATGGCGTCTGGTGAGAAGGACGTCGACCACCTCCAACGACAGTTCGGGCACGAGTTCTCCCGCACGGCGAGCCAGGACAGCGGTGTGGGAACCGCCTCGGCGTCTCCGTGCCCGCGGGGAACTCGGCGCGGGAAAGAGTCTGACCCGACCTCCCGGATGATGAGCCAACTCCAAGGCTGCTGTGACGGAACGCGCAAGCGCCAGGGCAAGAGGGTCGAGAATGTCGCGGCGGCCGTTGTCTTTGAAGCTGACCACCATATGAGAAATCTGCGAGCTGTATTCTGAGACTCCCACGACGGGAATCTGACCGTATCTCGGTTCCATGGCACGCGGGATGCCGCCGAGCAGACTCAGGCAGGCCGTGCACAGGGAGACATCCTCCCGCCCGCAGCCGGCACACCGGCGGGGCAGGAAGAGTTCGCCGAATTCGGTCAGCAGTCCCATGGGAGAAATCTACTATGCCGCGTCTGCAGGCGGCTCCGCTGTCTCCGACTCTCTGAAGCCTCAGCCCGGGTAAGAGGGGTATTTCGCCGAGATGTCGATGAGCTTCTGCCAGGCATTGGAATTGTAGGAGTAGATCTCTCCAGATGAGCTCGTCACGAGGATCGAACGACCATCCTCACCGGAGGCGATCCGACTGCCGTCGGGGACCTCTCCCAGCTGTGCAGGAGGCCCGGTGACGCCGATGCGGAACGGCTGGACTCGTTCGCCCTCCGCTGCAGCCAACGCAACCAGTGAGGTCGATCCGGCCCAGGAGATGTCCTTGATCTCGTCGAAGTTCGACCCCACCTCGATCGGCGAGTCAGACACTGCACTGGACGGATTTCCCGCCTTGTCACGCGGAATGCCGACGACGTCTATGCGTGAGGGCTCTCCCTTGTGCCTGCTCAGCAGCGCAATCCGAGTACCATCGCGGGAGACTTCCAGATCGATGAGGTCTCGACCGGACAGGATGTCCGTGGCGATCGTGTATTCCGTGCTGTCTTCGCCGATGGCTGTGAGCTTGCCCTTGTTGTCGCGTTCCCCGGTCCAGACCGTGTTGAACCGATCGATGCTCGGGCGTACGAGCCTCTTGCCTTTGAGGATCGGAGTCGCATCAATGGTGTCGGCCTTGAGGCGCATCAGCTCCTTCCCGGAGTTCTGCAGGTAGACGTAGAGCGAATCGTCGAACGAGACCGCTGGGTCGCTGGCCTTGGCCTTTGACAGGTCCGGACTGTTCTCGACCTTCGCCACGGTTGTGCCCGAGATGCGTGAGAGCCGGTTTTTGGCCAGCACCACCGGGGGCCCGTCGACCTGGACCGAGGAGTCGGTCTTCGGCTGCAGGCTCTCCGACACGACCTGTCCGCCGATGGTCAGTTCGATGCTCGAAATTGAGGGGATGACCTTGAGCGTCGATGCGATCTGCTGTCGGATCATTCCCTTCTCCTTGTCCGTCGGCGCGTCCCCCTGGTTGCTCAGGGCGATGTGCGCGACGCCGTTTTCGATGGTCACCACGTTCGTATCGCTGAGTTTCGCTCCGTCTGGTATCGACGTCACGACCGCGCCCGAGAGATAGGAGGCCGGGCCGCTGAGAAGTTCGTTGATGAGAGCTGTGGGCGTTGACGAGGAGCGGAGGAACCAGCGGGAGTCGGGAACCAGGTAGGAGTAGTCGGAGGTGAAGAACTGCAGAGAGTAGTTGAGGAAGATCGTCTGAAACTCTGTCTGGGAGATCAGCAGACCGTCGGGCGCCGAGGCGATGCGCCATTCACCGTTCTCCTGCCGCAGGGAGAACTCCAGATTCGACTGGGTTCCCGGTTTGGTGGAGTTGAAGATTCCCGACGAGTTCACGAGTCCGACGACCGGCACAGATAGCGTCAGCGTCTTCTGGTCGGAGGTGACTTCGGCGTTGATCGAATCCAGATCGGTTTCATTGGGCAGCAGCGACACCGATTCCTGCGGGTTCCACTCCTGTGCCTCGGCCTCGGTGAGGAAGGACTTGGCGACGGAGAAGTTATTTCCGGTTCCGGCGCCGGCAGAGAGAAAGCCGCGGACGATCTCACCGACGCTGTCGCCGGGTTCGGGTCCGTCTGGGATCCGAGCGCTGCTGGCACCCGGGTCACCGGATCCTGCCTCGATGTGTCCCACGGGCGAACTGCTCGGAATCGAGGAGCAGGCCCCCAGCGCCAGGCTGGCCAACACAGCGAGGATGAGCATCTGCAGACCCTTTTTACCTCGGGATGTCGTCATGGCTGCGATCCTCCTTTAGGTGCTGTATCCGGGGGCCAAACGGTGTCCATGTCGATCTCAAAGTCAGCGTTGCCGCCGACTCGGTGCGCGGTGTCTGTGTCGGTATCGGTGTCTGTGTCGCTGCCGTGCTCGGTAACTTCGTCAGCATCGGTGTCTGCGTCGCCAGGGTGCTCGGTAACTTCGTCAGCATCGGTGTCTGCGTCGCCA
>NZ_JBHFIH010000014.1:284568-285720 GCF_057334195.1 Brevibacterium sp. AGC70
TCGGTGGCATCGTCGGCAGCAGTGTCTGCGTCTGCGTGGTCGAGTTCGTCGTCTGCGGGTTCGGAATTCTTGGAGCTGTCCTCGGCGCCCGAATCCTCAGCGTCGTCATCGATGATGGCAGCGTGACCGCGGACAACCTCGGGCACATCAACATACCCTTCGTGGGTGGGAGGAGTCTGACCGGTCTCGACCACGATGGGAATGGATCCGGTCTGGATCCGCACGGAACCGTCCGAGGACAGCGGACCGGCCACAAGGGCTGCACCCTGGATCTGGGCATCCCGAGGCGGCAGAGGCAGAGGCGAGGAGGTGATCTCCTGGTCGGGACGGCGCGGGATCGTCAGGCGGAAGCATGAGCCTTCTTCAGGTTTGCCCCATACCTGCAGCCAACCATTGTGCAGGTGGGCGTCCTCGAGCGAGATCGCCAGTCCCAGACCAGATCCGCCCAGGGTGCGTTTGCGGGCGGGATCCGCACGCCAGAAGCGGTCGAAGACGTGCTCGACCTGTTCGTCGTTCATTCCCACTCCGTGGTCGCGGACACTCACGGCCACCGCCTCGGCGTTGGAGGCGACATAGATGTCGATCGGGTTCGACTCCCCGTGCTCGATCGCGTTGACGACGAGGTTGCGCACGATCCGGGTGATGCGGACCCGGTCGACTTCGGCCATCACCGGCGATGACGGGGCATGGACGACGATGTTCGTGTGCATCTGATCGGCCACCATCGACACTGTCTCGATGATCGAGGTGACGATGGCTCCGATGTCGACCGGCTTGGCCACCAAGGCAGCGGCACCGGCATCATAACGGGAGATCTCAAGCAGGTCCGAGAGGAGATTGTCGAATCTCTCGGCCTGCGAATTCAGCAGCTCAGCGCTGCGGGCAGTGACAGGATCGAGGTCATCACGGGAATCGTAGATGAGGTCCGCCGCAGCCCGAATGGTGGTCAGGGGTGTGCGCAGCTCGTGGGAGACGTCGGAGACGAACTGTCGCTGCAGCACCGACAGTCGCTCCATCTGCTGGATCTGGTGCTGAAGGGTGTCTGCCATGTCATTGAAGGACTCCCCCAGCACCGCGATTTCGTCATTGCCGTGGACGGGCATGCGTTCGTCAAGGTCACCATCGGCGATCAGACGTGCCACCTCGGCGCCC
>NZ_JBHFIH010000014.1:285773-319866 GCF_057334195.1 Brevibacterium sp. AGC70
GGCGTGACGACGAGTCGGGTGACGATCCACGCCACAGCACCCACGAGGACGACGAGAACGAGGGCAGCGACGAGCATCGACCTCTGGACGAAGTCGAGGGTGTCCTGCTGCTCGGACAGGTCGCCCAGATAGTAGAGCTGGAATTGACCGGCACCGGGGATCTGGAGCTCCTGGGAGATCAGGAGCCCGGGTCCTGACCCGTCGGGAAGCGCCACCGACTGGTAGAGCATGTCGTCGGTCGGGGCCTTGCCGATGGCGTCCTGGAGCTCATCGGTGATGGGAACTTCGGTTGCCGCACCGTCGGAATCTGTCGACCCGGCACTGATCGTGGAGAACGAGGAGTTCGGATCGCTGGGCTCCAAAGTCAGCGAATACACGGATCCGGTCGACCGGTTGTAGATCGACGACAGCTGAGAGCTCAGATTCTCCTGTGTTACGGCCTGTCCGTCGACGGGGGCGAGGCTGCGCAGCTCGGAGACGATGGTCCCGGCCTGGGACGACAGGGACTGGAGCCGAGTGTCGAAGAGGCCACGCGAAATCTGCTGTGACATGTACGTCCCCACTCCGAAGATGGCCACGGAGGTGAGGACGATGGTGAGGACGACGATCCGCAGCTGCAGGGAATGACTGAACGAACGGAGGAGGAACTTCCAGAACGTCCGGATCGCCGAGGCCGCGGTGCGGATTGCTCCACCCACAGCCGAGGAGCGACTCACGCCGCTCTGCCTGCCTTATATCCGACGCCGCGAACGGTGACGATGATGTCTGGCTTCTCCGGGTCGCGTTCGATCTTCGAGCGCAGACGCTGCACGTGCACGTTCACGAGGCGCGTGTCCGCAGCGTGCCGGTAGCCCCACACTTCCTCGAGCAGGGTCTCACGGGAGAAGACCTGCCATGGCTTGCGGGCCAGGGCCACCAGCAGATCGAACTCGAGCGGAGTCAGTGAGATCGGGGAACCGCCCTTGGTCACGGTATGACCGGCAACGTCGACGACGACATCGCCGACGGTGAGCAGCTCCGGCGCCTGCGGTTCGGAGATCCTCAGTCGGGCTCGCACCCTGGCAATGAGCTCCTTGGGTTTGAAGGGTTTGGGAACGTAGTCGTCGGCACCGGATTCCAGGCCGAGGACGACGTCCACGGTGTCCGATTTCGCCGTGAGCATGATGATCGGCACCGAGGAGATCTCGCGGATCTCTCGGCAGACCTCGAGTCCGTCCTTTCCGGGCAGCATGAGGTCGAGGAGGACGAGGTCCGGATTCACCTTCTCGAATTCTCCGAAGGCCTGATCGCCGGTAGCGCAGAAGAAGGGCTCGAAGCCTTCACTTTTGAGCACAATTCCGATCATTTCGGCCAAAGCCGTGTCATCATCAACTACGAGGATACGAGCGTTCATCTGTCCATTGTCGCTTATGAGCGTCCAATCTTTCGACCTCGACACCCCCACCCGTGAACGCAGACGTTGTGAACTCGACTTCAGGGGGCGATTCGACTCGGCGGCGGACTGCGAAACATGGCAGGATTGCTTGGTGATGGGACGATCGAATGCGTGGACCTCAGAGGTCGATTGGCAGACCGGTCAGTGGCAACGACGAGGTCAGGGCCCGACGCATCACGAATGGCACCCGCCTTCCCCGCGTGGAGTCCTGGCCAAACGACCGCTGACGTTCTTCGAGGTGCTCGATTCCGGTTTCCGGCTTCTGCGCTTCGTCCCCGGCCTCACCATCGGTGCGGCCCTCATCGTGTTCACACTCTGGACTCTCATCCTCACTGCCGTCGGAACCTTCGTCGTCCTTGAGTTCCTGCCCGTCCTCAACGACCTCGTCAGCAATGACGATGCGATGTCCGGGTTCTTCCTGCTCGCGCAGATGGGATCGTTCGCGATCAGCCTGCTCAGCCTCGGCGTCGCTCATTTCCTTGCCGGACTGGCCGCAGCTGGTGCCGAGAGCTCGTTCGGGGCACGCAAGACCACGCTGACGCAGTCGTGGATGTCTCTGCGCGGGCGCCGGTGGTCACTGCTTCTCGCCGCAGCGCTCCTGGGCGCGATCAATCTGGGTCTGCTCATACTGCTCGGGCTGCCATCTCTTCTGTTCGCGATGGTCGACTACACGGTCCTCGCAATCGTCACCGCTTTCATCGCCTTGGGACTCTGGCTCTGCGCCCTGGTCTGGCTCAATCTGCGATTCGCCTTCACCGGCTCCGCGATCTCCGTCGAAAGGTTGGGTGTGCGTGCCGGGCTGAGACGCTCTTGGAGCCTGACCGGCACAGGCTTCTGGCGCACCTTCGGACAGCTGGGTCTCGGCTACTTCCTGTCCAACCAACTGGTGCAGCTCGTCATCGCGCCCCTCGTCACGGTCGTCACCGTGATCGCCACGATCGCCATCGGCACCGCTGCTGCCGCCTCCATGTCGATGACGATCATCCTCGCCATCGCTGGAGCGATTCTTCTGCTCTTGACGACCGTGTCCTCGGCAATTCTCTTCGCCTACTTCTCGTGCCTCGTCTGCGTCTGCTACTTCGACCAACGCATGCGGTCCGAAGGCTTCGACCTGGTCCTCATCCGTCGTGAGGAGGGCACAGAATGAGCCTGCTGAGCAATTCGGTCATCGACCGTGACACCGGCCGCGAGTGGGTCGACCACGAACTGTCGAAGTCGGAGTACTCCGACACCGACCTCACCCCTCTGGAACAGCTCGGTCAATGGCTGAACAACATCTGGAACTCGATCGTCTCCGGAGCGCTGCAGGGTAACTCTCCCTGGCTGATCCTCATCGTCGTCGTGGCTCTGGCGGCCATCGTCGGTCTCATCATCTGGCGGGTGCGTCGGGTCGGGCTGCGGAAGACGACTCTCCCATTGTCGGCTTTCGACCCCGTCGTCGCCTCACCTGAGCCCGGTCCTTGGAGGGACAGCGCGCGTGCCGCCGCGCAGCGCGGCGATATGAGGCCCGCAGTCATCGACTCCGCACGTGCCATCTTCGCCGTGCTCTCGCAGAAGCACATCGTCACGCTCGATTCGGCGTCGACGGCCAGCGAGCTCAGCCGCACGGCCGGATCCGAACTGCCCGAGCACCGACTTGAGCTGGCCCGGGTTGCCGAGGTCTTCAACGACCTCCTCTTCGGCGAGGACTCGGCCCGGACCTCAGCCGCTTCTCTGCATGCGACCTACAGCGAGTTCCTTGCACTCGATGAGGACCTGAGCGCTTTGAGTCCCCGGCAGCGATCGGCGGTGACATCATGAGTGCCCTCATCGACGTCGCCACCAGAGGCACACGGTCGAGTGCGGCGGTGCCGCTGACGGCTCGGCTGAGATCGGCTGGACTGTGGATCGTCGCGGCCGTCGCCATCCTCATCACCGTGATCGCGACGATGCTGATGACGTCCGATCGTGGCTCCGAGGCACCGCTGCACTATGACTCCACGGCTCGAGAGGGCACGAAGGCCATGGTCGAGACGCTGCGCGACCATGGGGTCGATGTCACCACCACCGAGGATTTCGACACGGCCCATGAAGCCTCAGGCCAGCCCGGCACGACGCTCCTGATTCCGACGAAGGCCGATCTGCTCTCCCAGGGCGACATCGACGGCTTCCGGTCCCAACTCGCCGCCAATGACAACCGGCTGACCCTCATCGACCCCGGCTACTCGGTTCAGGACTTCACCGACCGCATCACGGTCGATGACAGCCTCAGCCCCCTGGCCACACCAGATGAGACCTCACAGCCTGACTGTGAGGTCCCGGCCGCTCAGGCTGCCGGTGCGGTGGAGACCGGTGATGAGCAGTATGCCGAAGCCCGGAAGGGTATTCAGGGGCTGAGCACCTGCTATCCGTTCGCCGGCCCCGGCGTCACTCAGATCGACGGCGGTGAGGTCACCCCCGGGTCGGCACACGGGCAGCTCATCGTCGATGAGGGCGGCGAAGGCAAGGGCGATTTCCCCGTCACCGTCCTCGGCAATTCCGACTGGGTGACCAATGCCGGCATCGATGAGGAGGGTCATGCCTCGCTGGTGCTCTCCCAGCTGTCACAGACCGACCGTCTTGTCGTCTACTACCCCACCGATTCCGGTGAGTTCGAGTCGGCTCCGTCGACACTGGACTATGTGCCCAGCTGGTTCATCGCCGGGGCCCTGTGGCTGGCTCCATGTGTGCTGATCCTGCTGCTCATCCTCGGCCGCAGGTTCGGCCCTCTGGCCGTCGAACGGCTCCCGGTCATCGTTCCCGCGGTGGAGACGGTGCACGGGCGGGCTGCTCTGGCTGCTCGCAGCCATGACCGGACCGGGGCTCTGCACACTCTGCGCACGGGTGCCCTGCTGCGCATCGCGAAACGGTTGGCGCTGGGTCCTGAGGCCGGCCGCCACGACATCATCGCCGGCATCGTGAACGCGACCGGCCGCGACCCGGCCCAGGTCGAATCGGTCTTCTCCTCCGCGGTGCCCCGCACCGACTCAGATCTGGCGAACATCATCCATCTGCTCACTCTCATCGAAAGCGAGATCTCATGACACAGGCTCCAGGCGAGAACTCCGCCCAGCAGCAGAACCCGGCACAGCCAGAGCAGCCCCAGCCAGCGGCGCAGGCTCAGCAGCAGCAAGCCTCACAGCCGCAGCAAACCTCACAGCCGCAACAGACCCAGCCGACTCAGGAGCGCGATCCCCTGCGAGACTCGTTCATCGATGTGCGCACGCAGATCGCCAAGGCCGTCGTAGGCCAGGACGAAGCGGTCACCGGTATGCTCATCGCCCTGCTGTGCCAGGGCCACGTGCTGCTCGAAGGTGTGCCCGGTGTCGCCAAGACATTGCTGGTGCGCAGCTTCGCCACCTCGGTCAGCCTCGACAAAACCCGCATCCAGTTCACGCCCGACCTCATGCCCAGCGATGTCACCGGTTCTCTTGTCTACGACGCATCCGTGTCGAACTTCGAATTCCGGCCCGGCCCGGTGTTCACGAACATCCTCATCGCCGATGAGATCAACCGCACGCCACCCAAGACGCAGTCGGCTCTGCTCGAGGCCATGGAGGAACACCAGGTCTCGGTCGGCGGCGGGTCCCGTGCACTGCCCGAACCCTTCATGGTCGCAGCAACCCAGAACCCGCTGGAATACGAGGGCACCTATCCCCTGCCCGAAGCGCAGCTCGACCGGTTCCTGTTCAAACTCGTACTCGGACTGCCCGAACGTGACTTGGAATTCGAGATCCTCGACCGTCACGCGCGCGGCTTCGACGCCTCCCACCTCGCCGAGGCGGGACTGACTCCCGTCGTCGATTCGGCCATGATCGCCCAGGCTCGGGAGCGAATCGCCGAGATCTACATCGCTCCGCAGGTCATCACCTATATCGTCGATCTGGCCCGAGCGACTCGACAGGCACCATCACTGGCTCTGGGTGTCTCTCCCCGCGGTGCCACGCGGATGCTCGGTGCCGCACGCGCCTATGCCTGGCTGTCGGGCCGCGGCTACGTCACCCCCGATGACGTCAAGGCCCTGGCGCACATGACCCTGGGTCACCGTGTGATCCTGCGTCCCGAGGCGCAGATGGACGGACTCAACGTCGATCAGGTCCTCAACTCGATCATCGCGACCACCGAAGTCCCCCGCTGAATGACCACACGACTGCTCCTGCTGGCCCTGTTCGGGCTCGTCCCTGTCATGCTCGTGCCGGGGTGGACGAGTGCATTGATCGTATTCGGCATCATCGTCATCGTCGCGCTGCTCGACTTCTTCCTCGTTCCCCCGCCGAGGCTGGTCTCCCTCCAGCGCACCCCCGGACCCATGGTCCGGCTGGGTGACCACACCCACTGCACCCTCACCTTGGTCAACGACTCCCCCAGACGCCTGCGCATCGCGGTCCGTGATGCGTGGTCACCGAGTGCCGGGGCGACGAGCACCCGCTCAGCATTCGACTTACCCCCAGGCGAGAACTCACAGGTGGTGACACAGCTTCTGCCCGTGCGCCGCGGCGCACTGCACGCAGATAAGGTCACCATCCGCTCTCGCAGCGTCCTCGGTTTCATCGCCCGGCAGAAGAGCTTCGATGTGCCGGCGATCGTGCGGGTCCTGCCTCCGTTCATCTCTCGCCGTGAACTGCCCTCGAAGACGCAGAAGCTGCGTGAACTCGACGGGCGTTCTGCCGTGATGATCCGCGGCATGGGCACGGAGTTCGATTCGCTGCGCGACTACGTCGACGGTGATGATGTGCGCTCGATCGATTGGCGCGCCAGTGCCCGCTCCCAGGACCTGGTCGTCAAGACCTGGCGACCCGAGCGTGACCGCAGGGTCGTCATCGTCGTCGATTCCTCTCGGCTGGCTGCGCGACGGTGCGGAGATGGCACGATCTTCGATGCCGCCCTGGAGTCTGCTCTGCTGCTGACAGCTCTGGCCTCGGGAGCAGGTGACCGCGTCGATGTCGTCGTCGCCGATGCACGCATCCGCGCAATCGCTTCGAGCCATCGGTCGAAGGACCCGGTCCATGACCTGTCGGTGGCGCTGACCACGGTCCATCCGGAACTCTACGATGCCGACTGGGAGCAGATCTCGACGACGGTTCTGGCCACCTCACGCCAGCATGCCCTCGTCGTCCTCGTCACCGCTTTGGATGAGGGCAGCGTCGCCGATGAGATCCTGCCCGTTCTGCCGACGTTGTTGGCCCGTCACCGGGTCGTGCTGGCCTCGGTGGAGGATCCAGCCTTGGGTGAGCTGGCGGCCAAGCGTGAGAGTATCGATGAGATCTTCACAGCCGCCGCTGCGGAATCGGAGCTGCTGACGTCGAAGTCACTGCAGGCTCGTCTGCGCGGAGCCGGTGTCCAGTCCGTCGAAGCCGGTCCCGATGACCTGCCCGGTGCGCTGGCTGACCTCTACATCAATCTCAAGGCCACCGGGAAGCTGTAGGCGCTTCACAGACCGGTGAAGCCCCGACCAGCCGGTGATGAGGATCGCTACCGGTCGGTGGCGCGGATTGAGTAGCCCGCCTGATGCTCGTCGAGGTCGGCACTGAGCCCGGCCGTGGCGGCACGCTTGCCGAAGTACCAGGCGTAGGCGATGACCAGCGCGGTGTAGGCCACGCCGATGGCGATCTTCAGCGCCGGTGGAATCGGGTTCGGGGTGATGAACCCTTCGATGAGTCCCGAGATGAACAGCATGATGACCAGACCACCGGCGACGGTCAGCAGCGACCTGGCCTCCGAGGCGAGCCTATTCCGCCGCAGCTGAGGCCCCGGCACCACCCAGGCGAAGAACAGTCTCAGTCCTGCCGCAGCGGCAAGGA
Organism: Brevibacterium sp. AGC70; assembly: GCF_057334195.1. NCBI lineage: Bacteria > Bacillati > Actinomycetota > Actinomycetes > Micrococcales > Brevibacteriaceae > Brevibacterium > Brevibacterium sp. AGC70. The sequence continues at coordinate 293,028 of NZ_JBHFIH010000014.1, forward strand.
TGATGCAGCTGATCTCGGGGATTCCGTGCGGGAGGATGTACAGGAAGAAGTCGGAACCGCGGTCGAACTCGAACATCATCGCACCGGAGAAGCCGACGTTGACTGCGTTGGAGAACAGCCCAGAGACGACGAAGACTCCGGTGATGCCCAAGAGCACGAACTGCACGGCGATCCACGCGTTGTTCGTCCACACCCCTACGGCGAAGAAGCCGTTCGGGTTCTCTTTGTAGTAATCGACGAAATCATGTTCGGCGAACTGTTTGCGGAAGGCGTGGTCGCCGAAGGTCTCGAGGACCTCCGGGTGCATGCCAGCCCAGATCCCGGCCAAGCTCGCCACCGCCAGGAAGCACACGGCGACGATGAGGAAGTCCCACCTCAGCCGGTAGATCGAAAGCGGCAGACTGATGATGAAGAAGCGAGAGAGACCGCTCAGCCCGCCGGCGGGAACTGCCGAGAGATGGTTGCGTGAGCGGTGGACTATCGCCGACAGCCGCGCAGCCTCCAAAGAGTCAGGGGCCACCGTCATGATCCGCGACAGATCCTTCGAGGCGTCTCGATAGAGGTCGAGGAATCTGCGGGTCTGGGCCGGACTCAGCGTATTCTTCTTCGCCAGCATGGACAGTTCTCGCCACTCGTCGCCGTGCAGTTCGGCCAGCAGGTTCGGGTCCATGGTTCAACCCTATCGGAGAGTCCTCCCGACCAGAATCGGTGTCCCAGGTGATCCACCGTGAAGTGGCGATGCGAATTATGACAGGATGGATTCGTGAGTACTTTGGTGACGGGTGAAGCCGTCGAGCTGAGCATCCAGCCCGCGGCCCTGGCGGCGAGGGCATTGAGCTGCCTCATCGACTACATCGTCTACTCGATCGTCAACATCGGTCTCATCATCGCCATGTTCTGGTTCCTGCTTCAGGTCCTCGACGTCAATGAACTCCTGCTGACATCGGTCATGACCATCATGAGCATCTCCGTGTTCGTGCTCCTTCCGATGATCATCGAAGTCCTCACCCACGGCCGCTCGATCGGCAAGCTCGCCCTCGGCCTGCGCGTCGTCCGCGATGACGGTGGAGCCGTGCGAGCCAGGCATTCCTTCATCCGCGCCATTCTCTGGCCCTTCGAGATCCTCTCGAGCGGTGGCGGCCTGGCTGCCCTCTCCGGGCTGGTCTCGCCGCAGTCCAAGCGCCTCGGCGACTATATGGCAGGGACGATGGCCGTCAGCGAACGCACCGCCCCACCTCAACCGGTCCGCACGCATGTCTCACCGCACCTGCAGAATTGGCTGGCGGAGACCGACATCGCCACACTGCCTGCCGGACTGCACCGACGGGTGGTGCAGTTCCTGTCGACGGCGGAGAACCTGGGCCGCGAATCGCGGTGGGAGCGGGCGAAGGAGCTCGCCACCGAACTCAATCCATATGTCGCACCGGCACCGCCGGAGGGGACGATGCCCGAACAGTTCCTGTCAGCGGTCATCCACCGGCAACGGTCCGCAGAATTCGCGAAACAGCAGCGCCGCAGCGAACAGTCCAAAGCCTTCCGCGCAGGAGTCAACACCCTCCCACACGGCCTGAGCCTGCAGAACCGCTAGGGTTCCACAGGCTCAGGTTCGACTCAGCACCACTTCGACTGGCACCTCATCAGTGGCTCAGTACCGGTAGTGCTCGGGCTTGTAGGGTCCGGCGACGTCGACTCCGATGTATTCGGCCTGTTCCTTCGACAGTTCGGACAGATTCGCTCCGAGAGCAGGCAGGTGGAGGCGAGCGACCTTCTCGTCGAGTTCCTTCGCCAGCCTGTGCACATCGTTGTCGTAGCGTTCGGGGCTGACCCAGAGTTCGATCTGGGCGAGAACCTGATTGGTGAACGAGGCGCTCATCACGAACGAGGGGTGACCTGTCGCGTTGCCCAGGTTGAGCAGGCGTCCTTCGGAGAGGACGAGGAAATCCGTCTGCGCACGGTCCAGACCCGAGTCGGTGGGCACGGGAACGCGCCATTCGTGGACCTGCGGCTTGATCTCGACCTTGGAGACTCCGGAGATCTTGGCCAATCCGGCCAGATCGATCTCATCGTCGAAGTGTCCGACGTTGCCGACGATCGCTCCGGGCTTGAGGCTCTGGAGCACCTCGACACCGACCACACGAGTGTTGCCGGTGGTCGTGATGATGATGTCAGCGCTCGGTGCCACAGTGGCGAGATGGTCGACCTGGTAGCCGTCCATCGTCGCCTGCAGGGCGCAGATCGGATCGATCTCCGTGACGATGACCCTGGCACCCTGACCACGCAGCGCCTCGGCGGCTCCCTTGCCGACGTCACCATATCCGACGACGACGGCGATCTTGCCGCCGATGAGGACATCGGTGGCGCGGTTGAGGCCATCGGGCAGGGAATGGCGGATCCCGTAGCGGTTGTCGAACTTCGACTTCGTCACCGAATCGTTGACGTTGATGGCTGGGAATGGAAGGTTCCCTTCCTCTGCCAGTCGGTAGAGGCGATTGACTCCCGTCGTGGTCTCCTCGCTGACGCCCTTGATGCCGGCAGCCATACGACCGAAACGACCGGGTGAGGCCTCGAGCGACTTCCGCACCTGTGCCAGTAGGACCTTGAACTCCTCCGGGTCGTCCTCGCCCGCGGTGGGCACTCCCCCGTCGACTTCGGCCTGGGCACCTTTGAGGACGTACATGGTGGCGTCACCGCCGTCATCGAGGATGAGGTTCGCGCCCTCGTCGAAGTCGAAGATCTTGTCCGCAGCCCACCAGTACTCTTCGAGGGTCTCACCCTTCCAGGCGAAGACCGGCACACCGGCTGGGGCGTCGACGCTGCCGGTGCCGACGACGACAGCGGCGGCTGCCTCGTCCTGAGTGGAGAAGATATTGCAGCTGGCCCACCGCACCTGCGCCCCGAGTGCGACAAGGGTTTCGATGAGGACCGCAGTCTGCACCGTCATGTGCAGGCTGCCGGCGATGCGCGCTCCCGTCAGCGGCTTGCTCTGGCCGAACTCTTCGCGCAGTGCCATGAGTCCTGGCATCTCGCGTTCGGCGAGTCGGATCTGATGCCGGCCGGCCTCGGCCAGACTCAGATCGGCAACCTTGAAGTCGGTGGAATCGAGCACGGTACCTCCATCGGGAACGGAAACTGTTGTCATCTTTCTCGAGTCTATTGCCTGCGAGCCTCGACGAACTCACTGGCCTGTGCGGTCAGTTCGCGCAAGCTCTGCAGGTCGCTGGCTTCGACATTGAGTCGCACCAGGGGCTCCGTGTTCGACTTGCGCAGGTTGATCCACCAGTCGTCTCCCTGCAGCCCGATGCCGTCGAGATCGTCGACCGTGTTCGTCGGGAACTGACCGGACTCGGACGAGAAGGAGCTCAGGACCGAGTCGGGATCGGCCACGGTGAAGTTGATCTCTCCCGACTGGACGTAGAGGTCGTAGTCGGCGAGGAGTCGTGACGCCGGTGCTCCGGTCTTCGCCAAGGCGGCGATCAGGTGGCAGGCAGCGAGCATGCCGGAGTCCGCGCCGTAGAACTCATCGAAGTAGAAGTGAGCGGAGTGTTCGCAGGCAAAGACGGCATGTTCGGTGCGCATGAGTGTTTTGATGCCCGAATGCCCGACCTTCGAGCGCACGGCCCGCCCGCCGGCGGCTGCGATCGTAGCCGGAACGCTGCGGGAGGTGATGAGATTGTGGATGACGACCGGTTCAGCGACGCCTGCGGCCTTGGAGCGAACGATCTCGCGTTCGGCGACGAGCGCGCCCACGGCCGAGGGCGACATGGTCGCTCCGGTTTCGTCGATGAAAAAGCAGCGATCGGCATCCCCGTCGAAGGCAAGTCCCAAGTCCGCCCCCTGGTCGAGCACTGCACGGGAGACGTCGAGGAGGTTCTCCGGCTTCAGCGGGTTCGCCTCATGGTTGGGGAACGTGCCGTCGAGTTCGGTGAACAGCCCGATGACGTCGAATGGCACCCTCGAGTACCCGGACTCGGTGCCGAAGACCTCTCCGAGGAGTTTGCCCGCCATGCCGTTGCCGCAGTCGACGACGACCTTCAGGCCTGTGACCTCGTCGACGTGGGTCAGCGTCCGGATGCGTTCGACGTAGCGTCTGCGCATGTCCGCGGCGGCAACGCCGTCGACATCGACCTCAGGTGCGGAGCTGTGGAAGGTGCCGGTGGCGACATGTGCCGGCGCCTGCGGTGCCAATTCCTTGATCCGTCCCAGCCCAGAGGCGAGGCTGACTCCTGCGGCACGTGGCCCGCAGATCTTGATCCCGTTGTAGTCGGCCGGGTTGTGACTTGCGGTGATCATCGCACCCGGCAGTTCGAAGATCCCGGAGGCGAAGTACAGCTGGTCGGTCGAGCACAGCCCCAACAGCACCGCTCGATATCCGGCCGCCTCGATGCCGGCGGCGAAGGCCTGGGCGAAACCGGGTGAACTGGGTCGCATATCGTGTCCCACGACCACCTCGGCGCTCGAATGGAGTTCCGACATAGCTGTGGCGGTGGCCCAGCCGAGGGCGTAGAGCACATCGGCATCGAGCTGGTCGGGAATGCGGCCACGGATATCATAGGCACCGACTGCGGGTTCGAGTGCGGCGGTGCGGGCGGCGACGAGTTCGGGACCGGGTTCGGCGCCGGACGTGGACTCGGTCATGAATCGCCGATGATGCGCAGGTGACCGTGTTTGCGACCCGGCATCGATCCGTCGCTTCGGCCCTCGGAGGGCGAGGGTGACCCAGACGACGATGCCGATGCGGCCGCGCCCGCTCTGACGCCCTCTCCGGGACGTCCCGCAGCTTCCCGGACGGCGTCGGCGATGGCCAACAGATCGTCATGGGTGCGCTCGGGCGGGGATTGTTCACCCTCGATGCGGATGAGCTGCCAACCCACAGGTGGGGTCAGTTTCGCGGCATGGTCGGCGCACAGGTCATGGGCACCGGGCTCGGCGCGACGCGACAGCGGACCGATGACGACACAGGCATCAGCGTGCACGTACGTCATGGTGGCTGCGGCACTGCGCGAGCAGCTGACTTTTGAACACAATCTCACGGCTGACACAGTCAACCACTTTACACGCGAGCACCGCTTGTCTTGGTCAGCCAGGGCCGTATGGTCGGTAGAATATTGACTCATGAGTACCAGGCGTCATCGTGATCGGCACGGCCGCGGACTGCGGTCCCCGCTGTTCCTGGCCGACGTCCCCGCCCGTCTGCGTCGGGCGGAGAGTTTTGCCCGTGTCGCGGCCGAGGAGTTCGCCCGCTTCCGGGCGCAGGAACCGGCACTGCTCGCCGAGGTGGTATTGGCCATTGATGCGGTTCCACCGGCGAGCTCCACCGAGCCCGCCTTCGGCCGGGTCTTTCCGGCCACCGCGAACAGGCACACGCACATCGTCCTCTACCGGCGAGTCATCGAATATCACAGCAGCGGGCAACGGGACTCGCTCATCGCCGAAGTCGTCGCCGACCAGGTCGAGATCCTCAGGAATTCCTAGCCGAGGCGGATGTCGCGGTAGGCCACGCCGGCAGGTGCCGGGGCCGGCTGCACCGCGGAGATCCCTGAGTCTGTGGTGACCATGTAGCTGGCGTGGACACCGTCGGACTGGGAACCTGAGGCGTTCTCACCACTGATGACGATGGCGCGGACCGCGTCCGGGGAGACCTCGGCCGGGCTGAACTCGGTGGTGCCGGTCGGATTGAGGTCAATCGACTGACCCTCCGTGAGCGAACCGTCGTCGAGCATGCCTCTCACCTGCACCTGCCCCTGCCCTGGTGAGAGGTACAGTTTCCCGGTGCCTGTGCGCGGCAGAGCCATGACCTGGGACTCGGCGAGAGCGTCGGTGGCGTTGATGCTTCCGAAGTCTGAGCTTCCCTTCTCCCCGTCCTGACCGATGAATGCGCTGGCCTGAATGGCTTGGCCCGAATCGAGGACGACGCTTGTGGCGTCAAGATCTCCGAGGTCGGCCTCGGCGACTCCGTGTGCGACAACGGTCATCGATGAGCGGGGAATGTCGATCTCCCCATCGGGTCCATAGGCCTTGAGCGATACCTCTGCCAGGTCATCGCCCGGGTTGGCCACGCGCAGGCGTGCGTCCTTCCCGTCGAGTCCGGTGACGACCTGCTGTGTGTCGGCGTCTGCTCCGCTCGTGGCCAGATCGATGCCTTTAGGGGTGAGACCGTCGAGCACGGTCTCCTGGAGGGAGCCGGCCACGACTCCCCCGTCGACGTTGACATCGACGGCCAGCGATTCCGCACCTGCGGCGAGACCACCCAATCGGATGGCTCGCTGCTTCCCTGCCTTGATGCTGACCTCTGTCGGCTCCCCGCGCTCTCCCGACGGTGTCATGAGCGTGACTTCGGCCTGCACGGGAACGTCGCCGGGATTGCTCAGCAACAGCTGGGAGTTCGATCCTGCTGCACCGGAGCCAGCCAAGATCCGGAAGTTGCTCGCCGCCGAACCACAGGTCAGTGTCGCGAGTCCTGTGAGGTCTCCGGAAGTGCCTTCGACGGTTTCGACGCCGGTCGTCAGCGCCGGTGCCCCGGGCCGGGCGAACCCGGTGATGAGTTTGGTCTTGTCGATGGGATCGTCGCCGGAGACGAAGCCGTCGGAGCTGGGGTTGTCGAAGTTCGCCGAACCACCCAGATCCGCAACCTGGAGACGGGCCGCGGAGACCGAGCCGTCTGCGGCACTGATCGGTGCGGAGGCGGAGACGGCACGTGTGGACACGTTCGAGTCGTCGACGAACTCCGCGTCGGTGCCCTCTGCCTCGTCATCGGTCAGGAGCGGACCGGGGCAGATCACACGGGTGTCAGCGGTGGGCATTCTGACCTGCTCGGGACTGCGGTCCAGTGTGCCCGGAGTCAGCGGAGTCAGGAATGAGGTCGTCGCGACGAGGACTCCCGGTACGGCGATCGCCGCGAAGGTCACGATGCTGCGCATGTGTTTCATGACTTCGCCTCCACAGGATGCTCGGGTGCGGCTTCAGACTTTCGTTCGGATTTCGCCCGCGTCGTTCGTGACCAGGCCCGTGTCTGGCGCTGAGACCCGAAGGGGATCGCGACGATGATGGTCAGAAGGCCGAGAATCCAGCCGATGATGACGCCCGGGGCGTAGAGCGACGAACCGTAGGTGAGTTCGACCTCGCCGCCGGAAGCAGGCAAGGAGTACTCGGAGGCCCAGCCGATCGTCGGCTTCTCCGGCTTCGGCAGGTCGTTGCCATCGAGGCTGGCGGTGATGTTGTCGGAACTGTCGGACACGATCAGGGTGCGTCCGTCCTCACCTGGAGCCACCTCGGCGGTGGTGCCGTGCATCGGTGCGGTGCTCATCGTGCCGTCGGGTTCGCGGACGAGGAACCGGCCGCTGTAGGGGGTGTCGACCTGCCACAGACGACCCGATTCGGTCGGACCGACCTGGACGACTCCGTCGGCGGCGGCCACTGAGTTCGTCAGATTCTTCGCATCCGAGTCGACGAGGACGAAGTCCACGCCCAGCTGACCGAGGATGGTGCGGACGTCTCCGGCGTCATCGGCCGAGAGTGCCGCAGCGGCCTGAGCGATGAGTGTCTGGTCCTCGCCAATCGGCAGAGGTCTGCGCTCCCACGGCCAGCCACCGACCGCCTCGGCGGACCGGATGGTCGAGGTCCCGATGACGGTCCCATCGGCGGACGAGAGGAGGCGGGCACGGACTTCGCCGTCGACGACGTCGAGGCGCAGCGTGCGTGCCTGAGCATCACCGGCAGCGCGGTCGGCGGCCAGCGCCGGGACGGTGCCGTGTTCCTGGGTGGTGACATTGTTCGCCGAGGCGGTGCTGGGTCCGGCGCTGACGATGATGAGTCCGACGGCGGCGATGGCCACGAGTCCGGACAGACCCCGCATGGGCAGTCGCCTGGAGTTCGTCGATTTCGTCGTCGTGGTCTGAGCTCCGAGTGTGAGCAGCATGATCGCGCCGAGACTGAGCAGGGTCAGTCCCGCGGCAGGATAGGAGCCGATGAGGTGGAAGGGACCGGTTTGGGCCGGGATGAGGACCTGGACGGTGGCCAGCAGCAGACCCGCGAGGTAGAGTCCCACGGCCCACATCAGGCGTGAGAGTCTGAGGTGAGCTTCGATGAGCGTGAGGAACGCGAGGATGAGCATCGGCAGCACCAGAACCGGTGCCCACAGCTGGAGCATCCCGGGGCTGACGCCGTTGACGCCGACAGCGGACAGGAGATCGGCCAGCCAGCTCATGTCGATCGTCGAGGGAAAGCCGACCGCGAGGAGGTAGCTGGGCGGTGCCGGCGGGGCCAGGGTCTGGCCGGGCATGACGAAGAGCGCACCCGGAGCAGTCACGAGGTCGACCAGCCAGGGCCACGCCAGGAACAGGGTCGGGGCCAGCAGCCACAGGTGGCGCAGACCGCGCCCGGTGCACACCAGCACCACGGTGAGGATGATGCCCAGAGGAAGCATCAGCGGCATGCCGGCGATCATCAGGAACAGCAGGAGTCCGGCACCTGCGGCCGCGGCGATCGACCCTGTGCGCAGGCTGCGCCGCAGGGCGATGACGAAGAGCGGTGCTGCAATCCAGACGAGGATCACGCCGAGGCGGCCGTCGGAGAGCGCGGTGACGAAGAGTGGGGCCGCAATCCACAGCAGACCGGCGAATCCGCGTACCCACCTTCGCTTCACGATTGCGCCCGCGGCACGGTAGGCGGCGATGACGGCAAGGATCGGGGCGAGGAGGATCAGGGTCCGGGCCATGATGTCGACGTCGCCTAGGAACGGAACGCTGAGGGCTGCGAGGACCAGCTGGTAGGGGTCGGCGGGAGCGGTGGCACCGGTGGAGACATCGAGGTGAGGGCTGAGCAGTCGGGCGACGAGATCACCCATCGTCACGTCGGTGGATCCCAGTGCACCGCCGACGAGGTGGCCGGGGCCGAAGAGACGGTAGGAGACGAGGCCGCTCAGTGCCGCGGCCGCGAGGAGGAGGTAGGTCAGAGGGCTGCGGAAGAGTCCCGAACCGCCGGTGACCTCGAGGCGTGAGAACGAGTCGATGGCTTCTTCCGTGTCACCGACCGGGTTGAGCTCGGTTTCGTCGATGTGGCCCGGGCCGCTGACGGTGGACGACTCGGCCTGGGCCAGGCGGGCTTCCTCGGCGGAGTTCATGCTCCTGCGCTGGACGGCGAGTTCGTCCGGGTCCGCGTAGAGCGGAGCCACATGGGAGTCGGTGGTGCGTTTGGCCAGGCGGTTGCGACGAGCGTTGGACCGTCTCAGCCGTGAGGTGGTTCCGGCGTCGGAGACGAGCCCGAGCAGTGCGGAGAAGTACCAGGAGGCGGCGCGGACGTTGTTCGACAGGAGTCCCGCCAGGGTGTTCTTAAGCTGGGTGAGGATGAGGAGACAGAAGATGCCGGCGAATCCGGGGGTGGCGAGGCTGAGCCGGTAGCGCTGTTCCGTCCGGATCTGAGATTTCGACAGTGGCGGCAGAGGCGAGGAGCCCAGCTGGGCGGCCGAGTGTGCGGACACGGTGAGTCCGGCGCGTGGGGCGACGACGACTCGGCGGCCGAGGTCGCGCAGTCGACGCGAGTATTCAAGACCGCGATAGGCCACGCCGAGGACGCGTGAAGGAGCACCTATTCTTTCGAGCTCGGTGGTGGAGATGAGCATGCCGGGCAAGTCGAGGCCCAGTGTCTCCGATTGGCCGTCGCGCTGGCCCTGATCAACCTCTCCGTCGGCAACCGGGTTGACCCTGGCTCCCGCCGAGGTGGTGGTGACTCCGGCGGAGACGATGTGGTCTTGGTGCATGATCTTGGGACCGACGGCGGCGATCGATTCGGTTGCGCCGATGGCATCGAGCAGCTCCTCGAGGCAATCGGGTTCCGGACGCGAGTCTGCGGTGAGGAACCACAGATGGGTGCTGTCGGCAATCTTGGGGAGTGCAAGTGCCTCTGTGACGGCAAGACCCCCGAGATCCACGACCGGGATCTCGGGGTAGGTCTTGCTCAGAGCTGTTTCGAGCTCAACCCTGCTGCTGTCATCGCCTGAGGCGAGGACAACGGTGACGGCAGGTTTCACACGACCTGTTTCTTCAGTCGGCGGCGTTCACGTTCAGACATACCGCCCCAGATTCCGAAGCGCTCGTCATTCGCCAGCGCGTATTCGAGGCAGTCTGACCGGACGTCGCACGAGGCACAGACACGTTTGGCCTCACGAGTCGATCCGCCCTTTTCGGGGAAGAACGCCTCGGGGTCGGTCTGAGCGCACAGCGCTTGGTCCTGCCAGGATAGCTCGCCGTCCTCGGCTGCCCCGAAGAGCAGCGAGAGCGGCGATACTGCGGAGTTGTCCGTGGGAAGCGGTGTCAGATCGTTCGGATCGATCGCCAATGGATCAGGCAGAGTGTCCGGAGTACGGGCCCCTGGTTCGACGAACCAGTCTTCGGCACTTCGAGAAGTGACTCCAGGCACGACTGTGGAGAAGTCTTCCCTCTCCTGCCTTTTGCTCTGTGCGCTTTGCACGGTTTTCCCCTTTCTCACTCTCAGCTCACCTACCACTGCGAGCTCCGATTCCGGTAGCGTTCGAGGAGCTGAATGGTCTGGGTGCGACCGGCTCCCCGGATGGTTCCGGAGGTGAAGCTCGTGCTGACCGTATCAGCGTGGTGGATGCTCGAATCCGAGGATTCGTGCTAAGTGCGTTCCCCTGTTAACTATAAATTACACGCGTGTCATTACCGCCCCGTCAAGCCCTTGTGGAGTATTGCAGTGGGCACCTGCGGTTTAATCGAACACACCTTCACATACACACGCGCCGATGACACCACATGTAGCGACCACTATCTGATATTGACACAACCTGTAGTGAGCGGCTGAGCAAATCCGGAGAATTTCGAAATCATTCGCCGTCAGTGGGAATATGGAGACATGAGAGTCGAATCACTCGCAATCGTCGCCCGATCCCCGCGTCCGCCCACTGAATCCGGGCGCAGAGGCGGCCCGACGACGATGGGGACGCATCGATGAATGACCGACTGCTCACCGTGTATGCACCTCCCGTCGAGGAGCCCATCGAAGCCGGTTCCGATCTGGCAGCGATCCTTGTCAACGCTCTGCGCCGGAATCGGATCGACCTCAAGGACGGCGACATCCTCGTCATCGCCTCGAAGGTGGTGTCCAAAGCTGATGGTCGAATGCGCAGTGTGAAGGACCGGGCGGAGTTCGAGGACCTCGTCAAGGATTCGTCGAATCATCTCGTTGCCGAACGGACCTATGCCTCCGGGTCGACCGTCCAGGTCGTGCGTACCAAATCAGGAACTGTGCAGGCGGCGGCCGGACTCGACCAGTCGAATTCGAGCGGCGCCGTCGTCCTCCACCCTCACGACAGCGATGCTTCGGCACAGAAGCTGCGGCTGCGGGTCGAAGAGTCCTTCTCCGTGCGGATCGGGGTCGTCATCTCCGACACCATCTCGCGGCCCTGGAGGATCGGCGTCGGTGACTTCGCGCTCGGTCTCTCCGGATTCTCGGGCCTCGACGATCAGCGTGGCAGACCAGATGACGATGGCCGGGTGCAATCGGTGACCGTGCGCGCGGTGGCCGATGAGATCGCCGCCGCGGCCGACCTCGTCAAGGGATCGTCGCGCGGACTGCCGATGGCACTCGTACGCGGCGCCGGCGGATATCTCGACAACGGCCGAGCCGGGGCGAAAGCCCTGAGCCGCGACCTCGGGGAGGATTGGTTCCGCTACGGCCACGTCGAAGCAATCCACAGAGGTCTCGGGGTCACCGAGCTGCCCGGCCGTGCCGCAGCCGGTGACAACAGTGACGACATCCTCGAACGAGTCTCACGCGCCATCCGCGTCGTCCGCGCTGGAGCTGCACGCACCCCCGGGCAGGCTGCATGGCGGATGCGCATCGAGGGGTCCGGCTCCCGGATCACCATGGCTCCCTCCGATTCTCCGGCGACTCCGCAGGCCGGTGGTCCTCCCTTGCTGGAGGCGATGGTCGGCCTCGGGTCTCTCGTCGAGCGCATGCACACTGCGCTCTTCGCCGAGGATCTCAGCGCGACCACGCAGTGGGAGTGGGCCGACGGAGAGCTCGGAGCGTTCCCCCGTGGTGTCCGGATCAATATCGGCCTCCTGACCCCCTGAACATCGGGCTCCCGTCCCAGTGAACGCCCCATCACCATCGAGAAAGCAGGTCATCCCCGTGGATCTTTCCATCATCAGCCGCACCGGCGGAGCCGTCCTCTTCTGGCGCGGACCCGACTTCGACCGACTCGACCTCACCGGTCCAGTCGTGGCGAACTGGGTGAACAAGGGCGTCGGCCTCTTCGGCGACTACGACCTCGGCCCTGATTTCACGCTCTTCGTTCCGCTGCCTGCCGGACTGCACTGGCGAGAGCTCGTCGCCATTCTCAGTGTCCTCCTCGCCGACGGTCGCGTCGTGCTCGGCATGGACGGGTCACCAGCCCCAGATGGCGATTTCCACGCCTTCGTACCGCAGGGCCACGAGCACGATGAGCGACTGGCCGATGCCGAGGAGGTCTTCGTCTACAACCCACCGGCACTGGCGCTGAGCACACCGGTCGATGAGGACTTCATCGACGTCAACTCAGCAATCCGCGCCTACCCGGACGTGACACCTCGGCGCCTCCAGTCCACCGGGACTCTCATCGTCGGTGGTCAGGAGGTCCAGTGGACCGACTCTCCAGACGATTCCAGCTCCGGCCTCCTCGTCGCGAACTCAACTCCGGGTCCCGAGGAATGGGCGACGTTCCTGGGCCATCTCCTTCGCGGGGGTGAGTCTGTGCTGGCCAACGGGATGGATGAAGCTCGCATTGCGGACCTGGCGGTCAGCCTCGGCGAGGTCCGTGGCAGACTGGGCGTATGGACAAAGTAGTTGATACTCCCGCTGAGGCGGTAGCCGATATTGCAGATGGATCATCGATCGCCGTGGGCGGTTTCGGTGTTGTGGGCGTGCCTGAGTTCCTGATTCGAGCGATCAAGGACCAGGGCGCCAAGGACCTCGAAGTGATCTCGAACAACGCCGGAGTCGACGGACGGGGCTTGGGCCTGCTGCTCGCCGACCACCGCCTCCGCCGGATCATCGCCTCCTATGTCGGAGAGAACAAGGAGTTCGCCCGCCAGTACCTCTCCGGCGAACTCGAGGTCGAGCTGACCCCGCAGGGCACCCTGGCGGAGAAGCTGCGCGCCGGCGGAGCCGGAATCCCAGCGTTCTACACGATCACCGGTGCCGGCACTCAGGTCGCCGACGGCGGCATGCCGTGGAAGTACGACGCCGAGGGCAACGTCGTCAAGGAGTCACCGGCCAAGGACACACGCGTCTTCGACACCTTCGGTGAAGAGGAGGAATACGTCCTCGAGGAGTCACTTGCTCCCGACTACGCACTCGTCCGCGCCGCCATCGGAGACCGCCACGGCAATCTCGTCTTCAACTCTTCGGCCAGGAACTTCAATCCCCCGGCCGCACAGTCGGCCCGGATCACCATCGCCGAGGTCGAGAAGCTCGTCGAGCCTGGAGAGATCGACCCCGATGACGTCCACGTTCCCGGCATCTTCGTCCACCGCGTCGTCGAGCTGACCGCGGAGCAGGTGGCCGACAAGCCCATCGAAAAACGTACCGTTCGCGAAGCCTGAGGAGCCGAAATGTCATTGACAAGAAATCAGATGGCCGCCCGCGCAGCCCAGGAACTCGAAGACGGCAGCTACGTCAACCTGGGCATCGGAATGCCGACACTCGTGCCCAACTACCTGCCCGAGGGAGTCGACCTCGTCCTCCAGTCGGAGAACGGTCTCCTCGGAGTCGGCCCATACCCCACCGAGGACGAGGTCGATCCTGATCTCATCAACGCCGGCAAGGAGATCGTCACAATGCTCCCCGGCGCTTCCTTCTTCGACTCTGCTGCCAGCTTCGGCATGATCCGCGGCGGCAAGGTCAATGCCGCGATCCTCGGCGCAATGCAGGTCGCCACGAACGGCGACATCGCAAACTGGATGATCCCCGGAAAGATGGTCAAGGGAATGGGCGGGGCCATGGATCTGGTCCACGGAGCCCAGCGCGTCATCGTCATCATGGACCATGTTGCCAAGGACGGCTCACACAAGCTGCTGTCGTCCTGTGAGCTGCCCCTGACGGGCAAGGGAGTCGTCAGCCGTGTCATCACCGACATCGCCGTGCTCGACGTCTCCGGAGACTCATTCACTCTCGTCGAACTGGCTCCCGGAGTCACCGTCGAAGAGGTCAAGGAGAAGACCGGCGCCGAGGTGAACGTCCCCGACGACGTCCCCACCATCAGCGTCGACGCCGCCTGAGGCACCGACCGCCGAGCGGCTGGCACTGTGACGGCCGGGTGGAGACCGTCGAGCGGCTGCCGGACGGTGACAGCCGGGTGGCTGGCACTGTGAAGTCAGACAGGCAACGGACATCGTGAGGTAGCGCTGCTCCGGCGGCGTCATACAGAGCCGTTGTGAGACGTGGGGCCGTTCTGGGCCGATTCCTTTCGAGGAATTCGGCTCAGGACGGCCTCTTTCTTGTGTCAGGGAGCTTTCACCCGCGCGGATGAATCGGTGCGGTGGTGCGTGGGACCACTTGCAGATGACTCTCGGGCCTGGGAGACGCGATCAGAGACTTCGCTCCTCGGTGCACCACGCACAGTCTCTCGCTCAACATCCCGTCAGCTGCAAATACACCAGCTAGTTCAGCGACTCCTCCCCTCAGCGGCAAAAGGCACCTGAGGAACGAGGTGATCTGGTTCCGACGGTGCAGGGTGCTCGCGGTGGCGCGGCCCACCTCACTCGCGCCAGTCCGCTCGGCATCCAGCAGTCGCCCAGACCGGCCAAAAGAGGCCAGCCAGGTGCTTCAGGCGAAGGGCAGCGAGGTGTCGAGTCCGGTGGTGGCCACGAACAGGTCTCCGTGGCCGTCTGCGGTCACTGTGGGCTCATTTGCCGCGATGAAAACGCTCTGGCCACGTGTGAGTGTCACTGTGGACCCGAGGGAGGTCAGAGTGATGCTTCCCGAGGTGCACAGGGCGATGCTCGCGCCTCGGCGCTCGACCTGCGTCAGTCGTGGGCACCGCAGCGACTGCAGTGCGAAATCCTCGGTCGCACCGAAGAGGATTCCGGCGCGGTCAGGTTCAACCATTCGAGGTTTTGCGGAGCCGAACTTCGCAACCTTTCCGAGCTCCGGAATGTCGATGTGCTTGTTCGTCAGTCCCCCGCGCAGAACGTTGTCGCTCGAGGCCATGACCTCGATTCCGGTCCCGCCGAGGTAGGCGTGCAGCACACCTGATTCCATCGCCAGGGCTTCCCCGGGCTGCAGGTGAACGCGATTGAGCATGAGTGCCACAAGCACCCCAGGATCGGAAGGATAGTCAGCCACAAGCTCCTGGAAGGTCTCAGCAGGATCGACGGCTGTGCCCGAACGGCTGATGTGTCCCTCTGGCAGCTCTGCCAGATCCTGGCCGGCGATCTCGTCCACAAACTCGGCCGACCGGGCATCGCCGAGGACGAGCTCCACTGCCTTGGCGAAGGCCTTAGCCTCCGTCACCGATTTCAGCGCCGAGATCACGTCTCCGAGGAAGTCCAGGGAAGCCGGTGACAGTGACAGAGACAGCAGACGCTCGAATGTTGCACGCACGGCTTTGCGCGAACGGAATCCGGTCAGCGCGTGGAATTCGGTGAGGGCGTAGATGAGTTCCGGTTTGGCCGACGGGTCCTTGTAGTTACGGGTCGAAGCGTCGAGATCGGGGCCTTCGGCCTCTTCCCGGGCGAATCCGATGGCCGCCTGCTCTGGATTCGGGTGAACCTGAATGGAAAGTGCCTTCTGCGCGGAGAGGACCTTGAGCAGGAATGGCAGACGCGGCCCGAAGACCTGCAGCGAGTCATGTCCCAGCAGACCTTCTGGGTCACCGGCAAGGTATTCGATGAGATTGGGTCCCACGGTGCTGTTGTCCGTCTTCACGTCCAGCGATGACGATGACCCCTGCTGCGCGGAGCGGTAGGCCGTGCGCTGCTGGTCAGACTGACCTAAGTCCAGACGGGAGGGGCTGAGGGGATGTGCTCCGAGCCAAAGCTCGGCGCAAGGAGTGCCGTCGGGCGCAGTTCCCAGGATCGCCGGGATCGCGTCCGTGCTGCCCCAAGCAAAATTCTTGACCGTGTTGTGCAATCGGCGCACTGTCTTGGTCCCCTTCGGCTGGACTGTTCGGATGAACACACATGCATTTGCCGTGCGTGTTTCTCCACGTTAGCGCGTCTGTCTTGATAGATCAGGGTTTTCCCAAGTGGCTTCACTGACTGTTCAGGCAAGGACATCTGTTGTTCACCGCGTAGTCAGGGGCTCGTGGAGCGGCACATGAGGCTGACCGCACGAGACAGACGGGCCAGCTGCAAAGAGAGTCTATGGATATCCGGGCCCAAGTCGCAGGTGAACCGGACCAGAAAATGCCTCGCGGCCGGTTCTTTCCAGAACCGACCGCGAGGCATTGGGACTCTCTGCCGAGTCTGACTCGGCCGATGTCACCGTGCTGCCGTCAGCCGACCACGCGAATGACCTTCGCTCCACGATCGAGCATCCAGCTGTAGCTGCGCTTCGTCGTGTTCGTCCGAGACGAGCCCGCATCGTACATCTGTCCCTTGGTCTCAGAGATGATGCCGATGTGGCCGGGGATCCAGATCATGTCGCCTGCTTTGGCCTCACTGGCAGGAATGACCGTGCCGGCGTTGCGCTGCTGGCTGGTGGTGCGCGGCAGTTTGATGCCGTGCTTGGCGTAGACGTACTGGGTGTAGCCCGAGCAGTCCCAGCCCTTTGTCGGTGAGGTTCCGCCCCAGACGTACCTCACACCGAGGTGAGCCTTCGCCTCACTGACGATGGAGTCACGCTGAGCCTGGATCTTCTCAGCCTTTGACGGTTTGTCGTCATCCTTGGACTTATCGTCCTTCTTGTCATCCTTGGGCTTGTCCGACTTATCGTCATCCTTGGACTTATCGTCCTTCTTGTCATCCTTGGGCTTGTCCGACTTGTCGTCGTCTTTGGACTTATCGTCCTTCGAATCCTTGGCGTCTTTGTCGTCTGTAGAACCTTCCCCGGAGTCTGC
Organism: Brevibacterium sp. AGC70; assembly: GCF_057334195.1. Classification (NCBI taxonomy): domain Bacteria; kingdom Bacillati; phylum Actinomycetota; class Actinomycetes; order Micrococcales; family Brevibacteriaceae; genus Brevibacterium; species Brevibacterium sp. AGC70. Next base: position 310,081 of record NZ_JBHFIH010000014.1, read on the forward strand.
AGCCGAACCGCCATCGGGGCGCTGTCCCCCGGTGGTGCCGACTCATCGGCACCACCGGAAGCATTGGCATCATCGGTGTCGCCCGGACCATTGTCGTCGATTACGCCGCCTTCAATGGTTCCGGTGGGCGAGAACTCTGTGGTTCCATAGCCCTCGGCCCAGACGAGTCGGGCACCTTCGAACAGCTGCTCTCCTCGTCCGTCCTTGTACACCGGATCCGACGCGGGGTAACCAAGGTGGCCCTTGACAGTACCTTTGTCACCCCAATAGTTCAGGAGCGTGCCGGTGGTGTAGTGAGCACCGGTGTCCTTCGACCAGTAGATCTTGCCCTTCTGGAACGACTGCGCCGATCCCCCGCCCTTCAGGCCGCCCTTCTCTTGCGAGGTGGGCAGGCCCAGCTGGGTGACAGCGTCACCCTTATACGAGTTCTTGATCGCTCCGGTCAGGTGGTATGCACCGGTTTTCTTGGACCAGAAGACGTTGCCCTTCTCGTAGGAGCGAGCACGTGCTCCGTCAACGCCCTTGACATCGTGTTCCTTGCCAGTGGCCTTGCCGAGTTCCTTCTTGTGGTCAGCGGCGTACTTCTCGATCGCAGTCTTGGGCTTCGGCGTTGCCTTCTTGCCGTCGTCTTTCTTATCGTCCTTCTTCTTGTCGTCCTTCTTCTCATCGGACGGCAGATCGCCGGACTTCATGATGTCGGTGACAGTTGAACGGATCTCGCCCATCTTGGAATAGAAGGCGTCACCGGGGCAGCTGGTGTTCGCGAGGTCGCGGTGCGCGACGACGGTCGACTTGCTCGGCTTGACGCCATCGAGCGACAGCTTCCAGGCAATCGCCGAGGCGACAGCATCCCTGGTCTTCTTCGGCGGGGCCGACTTGTCATAGGAGCCGAGCACCGAGATGCCGAATGTACCGGAGTTGTGGCCGGCCACGTGAGCACCGATCACGGCCTTCTTGATGTCGCCGCCGCGGGCATGCCAGAGACGGCCGTACTTATCGGCGATGACGTTGTATCCGATGTCATCCCAGCCTCGACCCGACTGGTGGTAGGACTGGATACCGCGCAGGACCGAGGGAACGTCTTCAGCCGAGTAGCTGTTCGAACCGGCGGTGTGGTGAACGACAGCCTGCTTGACGCTGCTGGCGTAGTCGGGGCTTCCGTTGTATGCCTTGGCACCCCACGAATCGCGCGAGCCGATCTTCGGCTTCGGCACCTTGGCGGATTTGGCCACGTTGTTCGTGGACGAGGATCCCGGTACGTAGTTCTGATTGGTGACCGAGGCCTGACCTGATGCAGCCACAGTCTCGGTGCTCGCGGCAGCCTCAGTCGAGCCGGGTGTCGTCTCTGAGGTGTCTGCTGCGCTTTCGGAGGGATCGGAGCTCTGCGGCTCGATCTCCACCGGATCGTTCTCGGCCACGGCCGCAGCATCATTGGGATTCTGCTTCGGATCGACGAGAACGAGTTCGGCATCGCTGGGTGCCTTGTCGCCCAGAATGCGCATCTGCACACCGGAGGCCCTGTTGACGGTGAAAGGCTCGGAACCTTCGTTCTTCGCCTGCTCCTGCTTCTCCTCGTCGAGCGACTCCCAGCTGCCCCAATCAGATCCGCTCTTGACACGGATCTGGATGCGGATGTTGGACGTCGACTCGGAGAAGGTGAAGCCGATCAGGCTGGGGTTTTTGGATGGAACGTCGAGGACGTCGGAGATCAGCGCGATGTTGACGCCGTCTTCGGTCTTCTGACGCACCGAGCCCGAGATATCGTCGCTGTCCTTCGACTCCTCCGATGATTCAGAGCCCTCGGACTTCGTGTCCTCGGACGCGTCATCCTTCTTCTCGGAGTCTTCAGCGGGTGCCGATGGGTCAGCCTTCGGGGTGGAGGCTTCCGATTCAGCGGCTTCGCTCTCACCCTCAGGTGCGGACAGTCCTGCAGAGACGGGGTTGACCGACCCTATGGAACCGGCAGCAGCCGAGGCGCCCGAACTCGCGTTGACGACTGCTGGCACCTGTGTCGAGGCGGCAGCGGTCTGCGATTTGAAGATGTTCGGCAGGTTGCTGGTTGCGCTCTGATTGGCGACGTTGGCAGAGGAGTCACTGGAATCACGGGCGCCGGGGACGTTGAGTCCGTCTTCGCTCACGCTCAGCGCCTCTTGGGTCACTTCCGGCTCAGTCGACGCCGCGAAGGCAGTCGGTGCCGTGACCGCTAAGGTGCCGACGAGTGCGACTGAAGCGCAGCCCGCGACTGTGGGCAATAAGTATTTCATCGTTACAGCCTTTTCGAGGAAGTCAGGGAAGTTCAGGCCCTGGAATCATCTCACCGTTGGTAGGACGGTGGGTAATCCCAACATCTCAAAATTGTTACACATATACGGCGTGTCAGACTAGCCAAATAACAAAATAACCAAATTACACCGGTGTGGTTCCCAGCGTTTGCAAGGGACACACCGAGGGAAAGTTTTTCCCAGAATCCTCCGAAATTCCCTGCTTCGCACGGTCGGCGCACAAGCTCGGCTGGGTGATCGACATCTCAGGGCACGTAGCAGATGGCTCTCTCTGCGCTCTCTTCGCCCTCGTCAGAGCCGTCTTCACTACCACTTTGCGCATTGACCTGGGTGGTGCTTCCGGCTGTGAGCCCACGGCTCGCATTCACCCCTGCAACGGCTCCGGACGTATCGCCAGGGGCGCTCTGGGCGCCCTTGTCCTTCTCAGCATCCTGAGACGATTTTTCGATCGTGTCCGCAATCAAGGACCTCGCGGCGTCGAAGTCAGGCTGTGATGGTGTCACGTTGGGCGGAGTGAGGTCAAGCGACTCGATCTTCTGCGACTTGACCTTCAGTGCCAGGTCCACGAAGTCGTCCACCTCGGAAGAGGGAATGTCCGTCGCCAGCGCTCCTGGGGTGGCCTTGGCGATCTCCTGGTACCGAGTCAGAACGGTGGCGGGATCGAGCTGTTTGACCATCGCTGTCTGCACGCAGCGCTGCCGGACCATCCGCTCGTAGTCGCTGGAGAACTCACGGGAGCGGGCAAACCACAGAGCGTGGAAGCCGTCGAGTTTCTGCTTGCCCGGCTCGATCCACCCCTTGACCGGGCCATGCTCGCCCGTGTTGGGATCGACCTTCGAAGAGATCGGCACCCGTTTACCGGAGACGAGGGTGATTCCGCCCAGGGAGTCGATGAGGCTCTCAAATCCCTTGAGGTTGACCATGGCGAAGTACTGGACTTCGAGGCCGGTGATCGCGGAGGTGGCATCCATCGTGGCCTGCTCACCTGCTCGCTTCGGGTTCTCGAACTCGTCCTTGTGTCGCTCACCTTGCTGGAAGACCGCGTTGAGCAGGCACTCGTCGCCGCAGTTGTACCCCTGCGGGTAGTACTGGTGCAACGGCGAGTCCTCGGGGAACGGCACGTTCTCCATATTGCGCGGAAGGCCGACGATGACCGTCTTGCCGGTCTTCGCATCGATCGAGACCAAAGACAGCGAATCCGGGCGGATGCCGGTGCGCCCCTTGCCGGCGTCTGAGCCGAGGAGAAGGATGTTGTAGCGACCGTCGACGGGCTTCGCGGCTTTCCCGGAGGCGAAGAGGTCAGCCATCAATCCGCGCTGGGAGTCCAGCAGGGTCGTGCCCCAGGCCAGCGGGCCGACAACGACGAGGACCAGGGCGCAGAACGCGGCGAGGAAGCGTTTGCGTGCCCTCGCGGACAGTGTGACCAGCTTGATCCGGCGCAAGGTGTCGAAGAGGCACACGATCCAGTTGACGGCGATGACCGGCAGCCAGATTGTGAGGAACGTCAGCAGGAAGGGGTTCGTGCCGATCGTGAAGAGGAACTTCTTGTCGATGAGAATCACGATCAGAGCAATGATCGCGAGGATCCAGGTGACTGCGGTGATCGACAGCGAGATCTTGGCCCAGCGACGAGACCGGAACAGCAGCTGCACTCCCCCGGGAATGAGTACCGTGACGAGGAGAAGAATCCACGCCCGTACATCCCTCGTCGGCTGTGAAGCGTACGACGGGTGATGAATGGGGTCGACGTATCTCGTTTCTGCCACTGACCTACCTTTACCTCGCGCTCGTTGCTGTTATGGCCACCCGCGCGGACCTGAAGACCGCGGCGACACAGACTACTGTGCCAAACCTTCTGGAGAGTCCACTGTGTTCATCCATTGTGGCGCGTGCGAACCAGGGATTCCGGCACATTTGCCCTGCGCATGTCGCGTCATCGCAGGTGTACTTGATCACAGCCACGCGATCTGTGGGCCTCAGTGTGGGAGCGCAGGCTCGAAGACGGCCACCGCCCATAAGCGATGGCCGTCTTCCTCGAAGCCTGGTCTCTCACAGCCTAGGCGGGTCTGGCCTCAGCCGATGAGCTTGCGACCCATCACCATGCGCTGGATCTGGTTGGTGCCTTCGTAGATCTGTGTGATCTTCGCGTCACGCATCATCCGCTCGACAGGATGATCGACGACATAACCGGCACCGCCGAGCAGCTGCACGGCATCGGTCGTGATCTCCATGGCTGCGTCCGAGGCGAAGGCCTTCGCTGCAGCTCCGAAATAGGTGAGGTCGTCGTCGAAGCGCTGGCTCTTGGCCGCAGCGGTGTAGGTCAGCGAACGAGCAGCTTCGAGCTTCATGCCCATGTCCGCAAGCATGAACTGGACTCCCTGGTTCGAGGCGATGGCCTTGCCGAACTGCTGACGTTCCTTCACATAGTTCACCGCGTAGTCCAAAGCGCCCTGTGCGATGCCGACGGCCTGTGCGGCGATCGTCACGCGAGTGTGATCCAGAGTCCGCAGAGCGATCTTCAGTCCTTCACCGGGGTCACCGATGATGCGGTCGCCGGGCAGACGGACATTGTCGAAGAGGAGTTCACGTGTCGGCGATCCCTTGATGCCGAGCTTGCGTTCCTTCTCACCGAAGGTGAATCCCTCGTCGGACTTCTCGACGACGAAGGCGGAGATATTGCGGCCGCGCGCACCGTCCGGGTCGGTCACGGCCATGACGGTGTAATAGTTGGAGACTCCGGCGTTCGTGATCCAGGTCTTGACACCGTTGAGGATCCAGTCGTCGCCATCGGCCACGGCCCGGGTCTTCATCGAGGCCGTGTCGGATCCGGCTTCGCGTTCTGAGAGCCCATAGGAGAATCCAGCCTCACCGCGAGCAACCTGCGGGAAGTACTTCGCTTTGATCTCTTCGCTGCCGCCGAGCTGGACAGGCATGCTGCCGAGCTTGTTCACGGCCGGGATCAGTGATGACGAAGCGCATCCACGTGCGACCTCTTCGATGATGATGGCCACTGCCAGCGCGTCAGCGCCCACCCCGCCGTGCTCTTCGGGGATGTGGGCTGCGAAGAAGTCGGTCTCGACCAGAGCGTCGTGGGCCTCCTGCGGGTAGCGGGAATCGGCGTCAACCTCGGCGGCAAAGGGAGTGATCTTCTTCTCGACGACATTGCGCACTGCGGCGCGGATCTCTTCGTGTTCTTCGCTGGGCTGGTAGAGGTCGAACATCATTCTCCTATTACTGATCGATCGTTAAGTACCCCTATTATCGCCGCAGCGCCTGCCCTTTGTCGAGAGCGAGCTGCCGCAGCTGGGTTCGATGCTCGTCGAGTCGACCGCGGATTGCCGCCGCTGCATCGGTGTCACCGGCGCCGAGGATTCGGGCGGCGAGGAGTCCTGCGTTCTTGGCTCCGCCGATCGAGACAGTGGCCACCGGGACGCCTCCGGGCATCTGCACGATCGAGAGCAGGGAGTCCATGCCGTCGAGGTATTTCAGCGGGACGGGAACGCCGATGACGGGCAGCGAGGTCATCGAGGCGATCATTCCGGGCAGATGGGCCGCTCCCCCGGCGCCGGCGATGATGACGCGCAAGCCGCGGTCTGCGGCGGTCTTGGCCCACTCGACCATGTCCTCGGGCATGCGGTGGGCAGAGACGACCTCAGCGGTCGACCCGATGCCCAGTTCGTCGAGGGCCTCGGCCGCGGCCTTCATCGTCGGCCAGTCCGAGTCCGAACCCATGACGATTCCGACGACAGCGGAGTCTGATTCCGCTGCGCCCGATTCCGCAGCTCCCGGCGCCGAGGCGGTCCCCGCGTTCCGGCTGGCCGCGGAGTTCTCGTTGCCCGTGGATCCGTCGTCATTCGTTGGAGGCATATCAGGCCCTTTCGTCGCTGAAGGTGGCGGCAGTGCCAGCGGAGTCATCGGCCGATGGCGTCGTGTTTGCGTCGAGATCTGCCGGGGCCGGCATCTGCGGATGCGGGTTGATGTCGATGCCGGCGATGAAGTCCGCAGCATGACGGGCGCGAGCCAGTACGAGATCCGCGTCCCGTCCGTAGGCGTTGACATGGCCGACCTTACGGCCCGGGCGCACGCCCTTGCCGTAGAGGTGGACCTTGACCGCAGGGTCGTGGGCCATCACATGCAGATAGGGGTGGTAGAGGTCGTCGTGGTCGGCGCCGAGGATGTTGACCATCACAGAGACGTCCTCACGGGCCGCAGGGCTGCCCAGGGGCAGGTCGAGGACCGCGCGAAGATGCTGTTCGAACTGGCTGGTGACGGCCCCATCCTGGGTCCAGTGACCGGTGTTGTGGGGACGCATCGCAAATTCGTTGATGAGGAAGCCATCGGCGGTCTCGAACAACTCCATCGCCATCACACCGGTGACGTCGAGAGCACCGGCGACCTTGAGGATCGCCTCGGTGATCTCTCTGGATTTGCCTGCTGCCAGTCCCGGTGCGGGAGCAATGGCTTCCTTGCACACGCCGTTCTGCTGCCAGGTCTCAACGACTGGCCACACCGCAGTCTGGCCCATCGGGGAGCGTGCGACCATGACGGCGAGCTCGCGGGTGAAGTCCACCTTCTCCTCGGCGAGCAGCTGCCCGACCTCGTCGAGCCAGGTCACGGCCTCATCGATGGAGTCGATGACACGCACGCCCTTGCCGTCATAGCCGCCGCGAGGCGTCTTGAGGATAAAGGGGAATCCAACTCGCTGCGCGAATGATTCGACATCGGTGCGCGAGGTGATCTCTGCCCAGGCCGGGTTCGGCAGGCCGAGTTCGTCCATTCTCCTGCGCATGAGGATCTTGTCCTGAGCAAAGATGAGGGCCTGCGGTCCCGGGCGGACAACATGGCCCGCCTCGGCGAGAGCCTGCAGATGTTCGGGAGGAACATGCTCATGGTCGAAGGTCACCACGTCGACCGTCTCGGCGAAGGCCTTGAGGGTCGCGAAGTCCGTATAGTCTCCGACGCTCACCTCATTGATGACCTGTGTGGCCGGAGCATCAGCCGTCTCGGCGAGGACCGAGAAGCGGATGCCGAGGGCTTCTGCGGCAGGGGCAAGCATACGTGCCAATTGGCCGCCGCCAATGACACCAACACGAGGAAAAGTCACGTTCGCCATCCTATCGTCCGCCGCGGACATGAGGCGCACAGGTTCAGCATGCGAGTCCTGCCCTCAGTCGGAGAGTCGTATGCGCCACAGCGAGGTGACCTCGGCGCTGCGGGCCCTGTGGAGTTCGTCCCCGGGATCCGAGGCACGGGGGTGGCGCGGGGTCGTATCGTGCCGATCGTGGACTCGCAGGCGGGCAGCGGTGATGCGTTCGAGCAGTTCCTCTCGGGTCCGCAGGCCAAGACGTTCGGCAAGATCGGACAGAATCAGCCATCCCTCGCCCGACGGGCTCAGATGCGCAGCCAGCCCGTCGATGAAGCGGTGGAGCACATCGGATCCCGGGTCGTAGATGCCGGCCTCGAGGGCAGACGTCGGACGGGCAGGCAGCCACGGCGGGTTGCACACGATGAGGTCGGCGCGTCCCTGCGGGAAGAGATCGGCCTTGACCACCTCGGCGGACGAAGCGAGACCGAGGCGGTCCAGATTCTCTTGGGCACACGTGACCGCGCGCGGATTGATGTCCGTGGCCACGACCCGTTCGACACCGCGGCGCAACAGCACAGCGGCGAGGACGCCGGTGCCTGTGCCGAGGTCGAAGGCCGTCTTCGGTGCAGAAGAGGTCGACGTGGGTGACTTCGGTGCGGAGGAGCTGCCAGTGCCGGACTCGGGAAACGGCGTCTGGGCGACGAGGTCGACGTATTCGCCGCGGATCGGGGAGAACACACCATATCTCGGGTGGATGTCCTCGCCGAGGGCGGGGATGGCCACGCCCTTGAGCTGCCACTGGTAGGCGCTGAGCACCCCGTTCAGCTCGGTCAGCGAGACGCACATCGGTCCCGTCGACGGGCCGTAGGCGGCCTCGCAGGCCAAGCTCACATCGGGAGCTCGGCGCAGGTTCAGCAGGTAGTCGCCGTCGAGTTCGACGATCAGTGCACCAAGCAGACGGGCTCGTTGAGCAATGTATCGACGCTGTGCTTGAAAGGCAGCCGCAACGTCGAGGCCTCCTGCATCGCTCGGTCCTCCAGCATCACCGCCGCCCGGGTTGCCCAGCTTGCGGCCAGCGCGCTTGCCGGCTCCATGTTTGCCGCCGCCGTGGCGGGCACTGTGGCGTTTGAAACGGCGGTCCATCGCCTGCAGCAGCTGACGGCCGTTGTGATAGTCCCCGCGCCACAGCAGCCCGGTCCCCGACCGGGCCAGTCGGTAGGCGGCATCGGCGGCGATGTCGTCGCTGATGACCGTCACCTGTGCCGGGGCGGCCGACTGGTTCTCCGAATGCCAGGTCGCCGATCGTTGGGCTCCGTCCTCAGTCCAGCCGAGTGCGGTCGCCGAGGATCCGGGTTCTGTCACTGTGGGTTCCTGAAGGCGCTGCTCATCGAAAGGCTCCGTTCATCACACAACTCTGTTCACGGACCCGACTCACACCACGAGCAGGGGAATGTGGAGTTCGCGTTCCGTCGTCGACCCATGGTGGCCGATGAGCGCGATAGCGGAGGCGGATTCGTTGTCCGAGTCGACGATGGCGAATTCGTCCTGGCAGATGACCATGAAGTCCCCGATGCGCTGGCGGAAGCGGGGGTCGACAGGACCGAAGTAGCCGCGCCGGATGGCCTCATCGCGGCTGAGGATGAGCGCCCTGTCCCCCACTGTCTCGGTCCAGGCCGAGCAGACGTCAGCCTCGGCGCCCTGAGCGGCATAGAGGTGGACGGCGCGCGGTTCGCCGCCGACATGCCTGACTCCCTGCCGCAGTTCAGGAGCATCGGCAAGGTCGAGACGTAGGTTGTGATCGATGTCGACCATGCCGTGATCGGCGGTGACGATCATCGTCGAATCGGCCGGCAGACCGTTGGCCAGCTGCGACAGTGCCAGGTCGACGTGTTCGAGCTCCTCGGTCCACTGCAGGGAGTTCGATCCGTGGACGTGGCCCGTCTTATCGAGGTTGCCCCAGTAGAGGTAGACCAGCCGACGGCCGGGAGCCTTCGCCTCTTCGATGGCCTGAGCGCAGCGCTGTTCGAGCGTCTTCGACGCCCGGAACCGGCCCCCACGCAGGGAAGCACGGTTCAGGCCGCGACCGGCGAACTTCGCCTCGCCGAGGCTGACCACGTCGACCTCGGCCGCGGTGAGTCGCTCGAACAGGGTCGCATCAGGCACCCAGGCAACCGGGTCGACGTCGAGGTCCCAGGTCAGCTGGTTGAACACAGCGTCTCTGGCTGGGTCGAGGACGCGGTATCCGACGACGCCGTGGCCGCCGGGCAGACGCCCTGTGGCCAACGAAGACAAGGAGTTCGCGGTCGTCGAGGGGAACCCTGTGGACAGGGTCCGTCGTGAGGCCGCCAGAGACCGGAAGAATGGAGTGTAGCCGCTGTACTGCTTGAGCTGGCTCTCCCCCATACCGTCGATGAGGAC
>NZ_JBHFIH010000014.1:319927-373718 GCF_057334195.1 Brevibacterium sp. AGC70
CCGCGAGTCCCGGTCAAGGCCCAGCGACTGAGCCCGAGCGCGCACCGAGTCATCGAAGATGTCCCCCGCGCCGAGGCTGAGGGCCGCGGCGGGAACCACGTCGGAGAGGATGGGCCCGGAGTAGTCGGGTGGCCCCGTCAGGGGTGAGGTGCTCGCATCTGCCATCAGCGGCGAGACCGCAGCCTGGCTTGGAACACCGCGGCACGCAGCTTTCCGGCGAATTCTCCGATGCGATCAACTGCCGCCTGGCCTTCGGCCTCGGCGGACACGCGCAGCATGACGTCTTCAGAGAAGATGGATCCGCCGTAGCCGTGATCGGCCGCGCAGTCCGGGTCACCACAGGTCTCCGGGAAGGCTTCGATGCGTCGAGAAGCGCCCCATGACATGGTCAGGGACACCTCGACAGGCTTGTCGCCGGGAATGAATGCAGCAGGGTCGGCAAACGTCCGGCCGACCATGACGGTGCCGAGGCGCTCGAGTTCGATGTCTTCGCTGCTCGTCACGGCCCGCGGTTTGGAACCGGGTGCAGCATTCGGGTCATCGTCGACGTGCGCAAGCAGCAGCCGTGTCTCGGTGAGCACGAAGGCGGTGACGTGACGGTGAATGGATTCGATGTCGACATGCGTGTCGATGTGAACGAAATGAGCGAGCACCGGTTCGTCGAACAGAGAATCAGCCAGAATCCCCTGTGTGAGCTGTGGGTAATATCCGGCCGACTGCAGATCGTGAACGAGAACTTCGGGTAAAGCCATGACTCCCATTGTGCCGTACTCGCCCGCCTCTTCCCACTTCGCCCCATTCCTTCGGCTCCCGTTCTGCGACCTTGCAGGTCTTGTACGGCCTGGGACTCTCGCCATCCGCTTATGCTGGGAGCATGGAAAACTATCCTTCCGAGTGGGAAGCCGATGTCGTCCTGCGCGATGGTGGCACCGCCCATCTGCGTCCCATCGTCCCTGGCGATGCCGATGCACTCTCGAAGATGCATGAGGCCCAGTCGCCCGAGTCCATCTACCTGCGTTTCTTCGCCCCGCTGCCCAGGTTGCCCAAGCGCGATCTGGACCGGTTCGTCACCGTTGACCATCACGACCGAGTGGCCATGATCATGTTGGTCGGATCCGATATCATCGGCGTCGGGCGCTTCGACAAGATCTCAGCCGCCTCCGCCGAGGTGGCCTTCAATATCGCCGATGCCCACCAGGGACGCGGCATCGGTTCGATCCTCCTTGAGCATCTCGCCGCCGCAGCCCGGGATCTGGGGATCCGCAGATTCACCGCCGAGGTGCTGCCTCAGAACCGATCGATGCTGCAGGTCTTCCAAGCCGCCGGCTACGAGGTCTCTCGCGGTTTCGACGACGGCGTCGTAGCCGTGAACTTCGACATCGACCCGACGGCACGGTCGATCGAAGTCCAGGCCTCTCGGGAGCACCGTGCCGAGGCACTGAGCGTGCGCACGGTCCTCCACCCCACCTCGGTGGTGGTCATCGGCGCCAGCCGCAAACGCAATTCCACCGGCCATCTCCTGATCCGCAACATCACCTCGGCGAAGTTCACCGGCGACCTCTGGGTCGTCCACCCGGAAGTGGACCAGATCGCCGGAGTCCAGGCGTATCCGAGCCTGGATGATCTGCCCGGCAAGGCAGACCTCGCCGTGATCGCGGTGCCTGCGGAGTCCGCCACCGAGGTGGTCCAGGAGTGCGCGGCCCACGGGGTGAAAGCGGTCCTCGTCATCTCCTCGGGATTCGCCGAGACCGGTGAGGCCGGGGCCGAGCTGCAGCGCCAGATGGTCTCCACCGCCCGCGCCTACGGGATGCGCGTGGTCGGCCCGAACTCCTTCGGCCTCGTCAACGAGTCCGAGAACATCTCGCTGAACACATCGCTGGCCCCGTTCCTGCCGGCATCGGGCACGCTCGGCCTGTTCAGCCAGTCGGGCGCGCTGGGCACCGCACTGCTGGCGGCGGCGAAGAAGCGCGGACTCGGCATCTCCACGTTCGTCTCCGCAGGCAATCGCGCAGACCTCTCCGGCAACGACGTCCTCCAATACTGGGAGGAGGATCCAGCGACGAAGACCGTCGGCCTCTACCTCGAATCGATCGGCAACCCGCGCAAGTTCGCCCGTATCGCCCGCCGGGTCTCACGCGTCAAACCGGTCATCGTCATCAAATCCGACCTCACCGGCCGCGAGCTGCCGCCCGGGCACATCGTGCGCACCTCGTCTCTGGCACCGAACACCCTCGACCAGGTGCTTGGTCAGGCGGGCGTGATCAGGGCCGATACGATCCACCAGCTCTTCGACTTAGCCCAGGTGTTCTCGACCCAGTCCCTGCCCGCGGGCAGGCGCCTGGGTGTCATCGGCAACTCGGCGGCGATGGCCACACTCGTCATCCAGCGGGCTCGCTCTGAGGGTCTGCACGTCGAAGCCGACCCGGTGTCTCTGCACCCTGAGGTCGAGGCAGAGACGTTCCGGGACGAGCTCGAGGCGATGTATGCCCGCGAAGACATCGACTCCGTGATCGTCACCTTCACCCCCTCGGCCGGAGCAGAGGAATCCGAGATCGCGGCCCACCTCGCCGAAGCGGCGGCCCGTTCGAAGAAGACGACCGTGGCCTGCTTCCTCGGCATCCAAGGTGTCCAGGACGAGCTGACCACTCACCTCAGCGACAGCGAAGGCAACCGGAACTCACACACCGTACCCAGCTACGTCGGACCCGAAGACGCCGTATGGTCCCTGGCCAGAGCCACCGACTACGCCCGCTGGCGAGGCGCTGACCACGGCCGATTCCTTGAGGTCGAAGACCTCGACGACAAGGGCGTGCGCACGATCATCGAATCTGCACTCTCCGAGGCCCAGACGGGCCGGCCCGTTCGACTCGAGCGGGATCAGGCGAGGGCTCTCCTGTCCTGTTACGGGATCGAGGTGCTGCCCCACATCACCGCGGCCTCGGTGGATGAAGCCCTGTCCGCTGCCGACGACATCGGCTATCCGGTCGCGCTCAAGGCCGTCTCGAACACGCTGCGCCATCGGATGGAGCTGGGCGGTGTGCGACTGAACATCGACTCACCGGAGGAGCTGCGCGAGGACTTCCAAGCGATCCAGGAGACCATCAGCTCCCTCCTCGTCGATGAGGACCCTCTGGTCGACGTTCAGGCCATGGCTCCCCCGGGGGTTCCCTGCGTCATCCGTGCGGGCGAGGACCGGCTGCTGGGGCCGCTGCTGTCGTTCTCCCTGGCCGGGGATACGACGGAGCTGCTCGGCGATGTCGAGCATCGCGTGGCCCCGTTGACGGACAAAGATGCTGAGGACATGATCCGATCGGTCAAGTCCTCGCCGAGGCTGTTCGGCTATCGGGGTCTGCCGCCGGTGAATATCGATCCCCTCAAGGATGTGCTCGAACGCCTGTCGGTGCTCGTCGAGAGGCACCCGCAGATCCTCGAACTCGAAATCCACCCCATGGTCGCCACTGTGACCGGCGGACATCTTCTGAGTGTGAGGATTGATCTGCTCACCGATTCCACACGGATCGATTCGACGCGGAGACTGCTGAGCTGACGCCCCCGGGGAATTCAGAGACAGCCCATTTAGTGAGAACCGACTGTCAGTTTGGCGAGTCTTATACCAATTCTTCTCTATTCCAGGTAGTGTCTGTATCCGTTCGGCACGAAACGTTATGAATTCGTGTTTTAGTGTGTGGCCATACATTGGCCATAGTCTGTGGCCAGCCACTGGCCATCCACCATCCAAAAGGCACCTGTACTGCGGGTGCCTCACGAGAGTGAGGCATGAAAGAAATGATTTCACGAAGAGACGTCGTCACCGACTCCGCGATTGCTGTAGTCGCCGAACAGGGAGTTCGTGGACTCACCCACAGGGCAGTCGATGCCCTTGCCGAACTGCCCGTCGGCTCGACATCAAATGTCTACCGTACCCGTGATGCCCTGATCACTGGAATCATGGAGCGCATCGGAGACCTCAACTCGCAGCAGCTCGACCGTCTGCCGGACATGTTCCGAGACAGCGGAAAACCCGCGCTGGAGATCTCCGTCGATTTCTGCATGAACTGGCTGACGACCGACCGCAACCGCTTCTACACGATGATCATGCTCAGCCTCGACCCGGCGCTTCCGAACGAAGCCTTGGCCGCGAAGCAGAAGAACACCGCGAAGATCGACGAGTTCGTCATGCGATTGGCCAATGTCGATGCTGAGATGGCTCGCGCGATGAATAGCTCCGTGATGGGAATGATGATCACCGAGCTGATCGCAGGAACGGCCGATCGCTCCCACGTCGAATCATTCATGGGGCAATTCCTCACATGGGTGGGCAACAACACGACGCAGGCCTGACCTTTCCGAAGAACGGGCCTGAACTCTCCGAACCTGATCCCTTCGCTGGCACAGTTCCGATGCCGCTTCGGCGCACAGACGCTCGCACACTTCGACACAACACACACCGCCGATCATCACACCGCGGACGCCGGCAGACAACGACACGGACGCCCCGGAAATGCGGGCTTGAGCCGTAGAACTCAAATCGAACGCTAGAATCGACGGGTGCTCTCCGTTGTCGATGCCGAACCTCGGCGTGTAAGAGAGCACCCGGAGCGGAAAATTCGTGCGTCAAAGGAGTTCCATGACCGAAGGCAGAGTCATCGATGTCGACGTCTCGTCAGAGATGGAGAGTTCGTTCCTCGAATATGCGGTCTCGGTCATCCACTCCCGCGCCCTGCCCGATGCCAGGGACGGGCTCAAGCCCGTCCAGCGTCGCATCGTCTACCAGATGGGCGACATGGGTCTGCGCCCCGAGCGTGGGCATGTGAAGTCCTCTCGCATCGTCGGCGATGTCATGGGCAAGCTCCACCCGCACGGCGACACTGCGATCTACGATGCGCTGGTGCGCCTGAGCCAAAGCTTCATCATGCGCGTACCGCTCGTCGACGGCCACGGCAACTTCGGCTCCCTCGACGACGGTCCTGCCGCCCCGCGTTACACGGAGGCCCGGCTGACCTCGGCCTCCATGCAGATGATCGCCGGCCTCGATGAGGACGTCGTCGACTTCGTCGGGAACTACGACAACACACTCACCCAGCCCGACGTTCTGCCCAGTGCTTTCCCGAATCTGCTCATCAACGGCACGTCCGGAATCGCCGTGGGCATGGCCACCAATATGGCTCCGCACAATCCGGGTGAGGTCATCGCCGCCTGCTGCCACCTGATCCGCAATCCCGAGGCTGGCCTGGCCGAGCTTATGCGCTTCATCCCCGGTCCCGATCTGCCCACCGGCGGACGGATCATCGGCCTCGATGGGGTCCGTGAGGCCTACGAGACCGGTCGCGGTACGTTCCGCACCAGAGCCACGGTCTCAATCGAGAACATCAATGCCCGCCGCAAGGGCATCGTCGTCACCGAGCTGCCCTACCTTGTGGGACCGGAGAAGGTCGTGTCCAAGGTCAAGGACGCTGTCGGGGCGAAGAAGCTCACCGGCATCGCTTCGATCGATGACTACTCGGACCGCAAGAACGGAATGCGTCTGGTCATCGGCATCAAGAACGGGTTCAATCCGGAGGCAGTCCTCGCTGAACTCTATCGGCAGACTCCGCTCGAGGAATCGTTCAGCATGAACAACGTCTGCCTCGTCGACGGCCAGCCGCGGACACTGGGACTGCGCGAGCTCCTGACCGTCTACCTCGCCCACCGCATCGACGTCATCCGCCGCCGCACCGTGTTCCAGCTGCGCAAGGCCAAGGACCGCCTCCACCTCGTCGAGGGTCTGCTCATTGCGATCCTCGACATCGACGAGGTCATCCAACTCATCCGCTCCTCCGACGATGCGGCCACGGCGCGCACTCGCCTGATGGACGTCTTCGAGCTCTCCGAGCTCCAGGCCACCTACATCCTCGATCTGCAGCTGCGCAGGCTGACCAAGTTCTCGCGCATCGAGCTCGAAGCCGAGCGTGACGAACTGCGCAAGAAGATCGACTACCTCGAGGACCTGCTCGCCGATGAGGCCAAGCTGCGTGAACTCGTCGCCACGGAGCTCGAGGCGACGGCAGAGGTCATCGGTTCACCTCGGCGCACGGTCCTCATCGAAGGATCGATGAAGGAGCTCTCAGCCAAGGGCAAGAAGGCTCAGTCTGATCTCAAGATCGCCGACGCCCCCTGCCGGGTCCTCCTCTCGACCTCCGGGCGCATCGCCCGAACCGCTGATGCCTCGGCACTGCAGAGGATCGGGAAGCGCTCGAGCCATGATGCGCTGCGAGCGGAGATCGTATCGACGACTCAGGGCAAGGTCGGGGCGGTGACCTCGACAGGTCGTCTGCACATGGTCGATGTCGTCGACCTCCCGGCTCTGCCGCCGGCCGCGACACGTCCGAACGTCGCCGGCGGCGTCAAGATCGCCGACTACGTGACGTTGGAGAAGAATGAGACTGTCCTCGGTCTCATCGACCTCGACCGTGAGTTCGTCGTCGGCACCGCAGGCGGTGTCGTCAAACGCGTGTCCGTGGCTGCCAAGCCGAATAAGAGCGAGTGGGAGGCGATCACACTCAAGGGCAAAGACTCCGTGATCGGCGTTGCTCAGCCGAAGGACATCGATGAGTCCCTGGCGGTGTTCGTGACCTCGAATGCGCAGCTGCTGGCCTTCGATGCCTCCGGACTGCGAGCACAGGGCTGGAACGCCTCAGGTGTGGCCGGGATGAAGGTTGCCGCCGATGCGCGCGCGCTGTTCTTCGGTATGACTCCCAAGGAGGCCAAAACCGACGAGGACGGCGACGCCGACACCAGAATCGGCACGTTCGCCGTGGTCACAGTCGCAAGTGGCGAGAACTTCTACGGCGCACCATCGTCGTCGATCAAGGTCAGCGACTTCTCCGAATATCCGACCAAGGGCCGTGCGACCTCGGGTGTGCGTGCCCACAAGTTCCTCAAGGGCGAAACCGAGCTGTCCCTGGCCTGGGTCGGCGACACCCCGCAGGCGGCTGCCCAGGCAGGAGGGGCCAGGACGCTTCCGGCCGAGATGTCCAAGCGCGACGCCACGGGCTCGCCCCTCGAGTCAAAGATCGACGTCATCGGAACGGTCCCTCGCCTCGGCGGCGCCGAAGGTCCTGTCGGCGGTGCTGCAGGTGGCGGTTCCGCGGGTGACGGCGATGACGCGGGCGGGGGTTCCGCTGCAGGTGGCGAGTCCGGCGGAGGTTCGACGCCCCCGGCTGCGACCCGCTCGCAGGGATTGGCGACGAGTTTCGACGAGCTCGATCTCGACCTTGACGACGGGCGTGATCTCGATGAGGCGAAAGAAGAGATCGCCCGTTCGAAGATCGACTCCGACGACGCCGTCATCGTCTCCCATGACGACGACGATGACGACGACACAGCGCTGTTCTGAGGAATTGGCTGAGAAAAGCTGCCCTGCCGTCAGCAGTGATCGCGATCACGGGCCACTTCACTAGTGGTACCCGTACTCGCGTAGACAACCACTGCAGCTGTATGACTTCCAGCTAACAGTGCGAAGCGCTGCCAACGGTGCGGGGTACGCCGTGGCGTCAGGCTCAGTTTTCGTCGTCGTCGAGGTCCAGCTTCATTCGGGCAGCCGTTCCACGCTTCATCTCGCCGATGCCGGTCTCCCCCAGCCCTTGGAGCGAGATAGATTCGCGCCGCTCGAACACATAGGCATCCGAGGCAGAGAGAACCCGAGCGGTGTCCTCATCGGTGAAGATCGTGCCCGGATCGGCAACGGCGGTCAGCCGGGCAGCCAGATTGACGCTCGACCCGAAGATGTCGCCCAGGCGAGACAGAACCCTGCCCCAGACGAACCCGACGCGGGCCTGCGGCAGATCCTCGGCCGCAGTCACACGCTCCATCAAGGTCATCGCGATCTCTGCTCCGCCCAACGGCGTCTCGGCGGCGAAGAACACCTCATCGCCGACGGTCTTGATGACTCGACCGCCTCCGGTGGCCACGATGTTGTAGGCCATTCCCTGGAACTCCTGCACCAGATTCGCCAGCTGTCTGGGCTCCATCTTCTGTGAAAGACGCGTGTAGGAGACGAGGTCGATGAAGCCGACCGCACGTGCCAGCGGCATCGAGGAGTCATACCAGCCCTGCCTGTTGTCGATGGCCAGACCATCAGAGACGTTGACGTTGAGTCGTCCCATCACCTCGGCGAGGTTGCGTCGCCAGGAATACGTCAGCATCTTCTGCAGGGGATCGACCATGTCCTCGACGACCTGCAGAGCGTCGCGCCTGGCTTCGGGATCGGTCAGCCCCTTCTCCTCGGTGAGGAAGTCGACGAGAGTCTCCATCTGCCACACCACGAGACGATCCGTGGTCTGGCCGATCGCGCGAGCCAGCGACAGCGCGGTGCCCTGGTCGATGAGGCCGTCGGCCACAGGCTTGGCCCACATGCGCAGCGCATGTGCATCGCTGACGGTGTAGGCCTTCTCCGTGCCGTCCGTCTGGGACATGCCCAACGCTCGCCACATCTTGCGCGCAGAGACCGTGGAGATGCCCCCGAGTTTCGCCGCTTCACGCCGGTCGAGCACGCGTTTGCCGTCGAGCAGGATCTCTTCGAGCCGTTCAGCCGCGGTGCGGGTTTCGTAGATGGTGTCGTCTTCGTCTGCCTCGTCGAGGATCTGCAGGGCCGCAGTGCGCGGATCCTCGTGCAATCCTCCGAAGAAATCGCCGCCCACCTCATTGCCGGAAGAGTCTTCGTCAGCTGATTCCTCGTCATCTGCCCACGGGACCGTCGACATCGCCGAGGTGGCGGGCAGTGTGGCGGGCAGGTCCTCGTCGCCGTGCTCAATCCCTTGGATAGAGGGTGGCGCCGAGGCGGCTGGAGGCTCAGCGGCATCCGGCGACGAGCCGATCTGATCGTCCGTGATCACCGGAATCGAGTTGGGTTCCTGGGTCGTGCTGGGTTCCTGGGTCGTGCTGGGTTCCTGGTCGGAGCTGGGTTCCTGGCTTGAGTTACCAGTCCGGTTCGGGCCGCTGGCCTGGTGCGAATCCTCTGGTTCGGCTGCTCCTGAATTGTTCTCGCTGGATTCCCGAGCTTCAGAAGACCCCCGAGCGCCGCTGCTGTCCTGCTCTTGGGTGGAGTCCTGTTCCTCAGTTCTGTTCGACGCTGTGTCGTTCGACGCTGTGTCGTTCGAAGCGGTGCGGTTCGAAGCGGTGCCACTCGAAGGTGTGTCGTTCGAGGCTGAGTCGTCCGAACCGGCGTGGGTCGAGTCGACGCCGTTCGACGAGTGCATGTTGGTACCATCGGCACTCTCATCGGGCACGATGTTGAATTCGGCGGTGAAATCCGAGACGCCCGTCATCTGCGGCCCCCAGCTTCTGTCCCCGTGGTTTCCGGCCCCGTACTGTCACCGGCCGGTCGCAGGTGGTGGACATCGCCTGCGCTGACGCAGATGTCATCGTCGATGATGAGGTCGCCACCGGCGTCGAGCCCTGTGGCACGGCCGTAGAGGTTGCTTCCGTCGGGGCGTTCGACCCTGACCCGTGTCCCGAGAGTCACCATATTCGCACGCACCTCTTCGCCGACCGTGCTCCGGCTGAAATCGTCATCGTCATACTCGACAAGCTCCCTGTAGGCAGGAATCAGTGTGCTCAGAATCGAGATTAACAAGTCTTCATGAGCAACTTCTGAGCCGTCGCCGTCCTTTTCGATTGCAATGGAGCTGGCTCTCTCACGAGGCAGATCGTCAGGTTGCAGACGAGTGTTGATCCCCATCCCCAGAACGATTCGCGGCCCTGTCGGCAGCGGTTCGACCCGAGCGAGGATCCCGCACAGCTTCTTCCCGTCCTGCGTCAGCACATCATTGGGCCACTTGAGTACGGCAGGCACACCCACCTCGGCGATGGCGGCTCGAACGGCCTCACCGGCAATCAGGGGAATCCATCCCCACGAGTCGAAGACGCCACCCGGTGCCAGCAGGATCGAAAACGTCAGGGACCGTCGCGGGGGCACTGTCCAGGTCCGACCCAACCGGCCGTGGCCGGCGTTCTGGTGATCGGTTCCGTAGACCGAGAACTCGGCGGGCACCTCGGCGAGGCCGCTGCTCTCGGAGCTCGCGATCCGGCGCATGCGATCGGTGGGGTCGTCGGTGAGGGTGGATTGTCCGCGCACCAGTGCAGCCAGCTCGTCGTTCGTCGACGAACACACGTCGTCCCAGATGACAGTGGGTAGAGCGAGACCACGGTCCGCGGCCTTGCGGCGCAGTGATTCGACATCGATGAGGAAGGAATTGTGTTGGCTGTTCACCAGTCCACTTTAGATTCTTTTGGCGAGAGTGCACAATGATCCCACCGTGCGTCGTTATTGTGGAGGCATGACGGATACCCCACGTACAACAGTTGAGCGCATCGACGCTTTCGTCCAGCGCCGGGATGCGGCCCACACCGGCAATGTGAAGTCGGTGGAGAACCAGCACAAACGCGGCAAGCAGACCGCTCGCGAACGGATCGAAGCGCTCCTCGACGAGGATTCGTTCCAGGAGATCGACGAGTTCGCGCGCCACCACAACCACCAATTCGGGATGGAGAACAACCGCCCCGATGGCGACGGTGTCGTGTGCGGTCTGGGTACGATCGAGGGCAAGACCGTGGCCGTGTTCGCTCACGACTTCACCGTCCTCGGCGGCTCCCTCGCCGAGGCGAATGGTCGGAAGATCGTCAAGGTCCAGAAGCTTGCCATCAAGCTGGGCTGCCCCATCATCGGCATCAACGACTCTGGCGGCGCCAGAATCCAGGAGGGTGTGGGCTCGATCGCTCTGTTCGCAGAGATCTTCCGCCTCAATGTGGCCTCCTCCGGTGTGATCCCGCAGATCTCGCTCATCATGGGCCCCTCGGCCGGCGGCGCCGTCTACTCCCCCGCGCTGACCGACGTCACGATCATGGTCGATCAGACCAGCCACATGTACATCACGGGCCCCGACGTCATCAAAACCGTCACCGGCGAAGAGGTCGGCCATGAGGAGCTCGGCGGCGGCCGCACGAACAACACCGTGTCCGGCAATGCCCACTACCTGGCCAGCGACGAGGACGATGCACTGAACTATGTGCGCGACCTGCTCTCATTCCTGCCACAGAACAACCTCGACCCCGCCGATGCCGACGAATTCGAATCGGACCTGAGCGTCGCACCTGAGGACGAGGCCCTGGATACGCTCATGCCGGATTCGCCTTCACAGCCCTATGACATCCTCGATGTCGTCACCACTGTCCTCGATGATGCAGAATTCCTGCAGGTCTCCGAACTCTTCGCCCCGAACGTCGTCACCGGATTCGGACGCGTCGAGGGAGTCAGCGTCGGGGTCATCGCCAACCAGCCTATGCAGCTGGCGGGGACTTTGGACATCGATGCCTCGGAGAAGGCCGCCCGTTTCGTGCGCCTCTGCGATGCCTTCAACATTCCGATCCTCACGTTCGTCGACGTGCCCGGCTTCCTGCCCGGCACCGATCAGGAGTTCAGCGGCATCATCCGCCGCGGGGCCAAGCTCATCTACGCCTACGGTGAGGCGACAGTTCCCCTGATCACTCTCATCACCCGCAAAGCCTACGGCGGAGCGTACTGCGTCATGGGTTCCAAACAACTCGGCGCAGACATCAACCTCGCCTGGCCCAGCGCGCAGATCGCGGTCATGGGCGCTCAGGGTGCGGCGAACATCGTCTACCGGCGCAAACTCAAGGCCGCCGGTGAAGCGGGCGAAGACGTCGATGCGCTGCGGGACGAGCTGATCCAGGACTACGAGGATGCCCTCCTCAACCCGTATCTGGCGGCCGAAGAGGGCTACATCGACGCGGTCATCAAGCCGAGCGAGACCCGGAACCGCATCGTGCGCGGCCTGCGGGCGCTGAAGAACAAGCATGTTGACGCTCCAGCGCGCAAGCACGGTAACATCCCACTATGAGCCAGGATGCACACGAGGCCACAGCCACCTCGGCGGTCGAGGATCGGACGCAGGTGCGAGCCCAAGACGGCGAGCCCGTCAGCGATGACATGGCCAATGCCGCAGCGGTGGCGGCCGTCGTTGCGATCCGACAGGTGGCCCTTGCCTACGCTGCCAATCAGGCGGCGGCATTGGACCAGATGGAGACGGCGAAGCACGATCGCGCAGGGTTCAATGCCCCACGCCGCAACGTGCGCCGCCGCCTCCCCCAAGCCTGGACCCAGACGCTGGGGCGCTGACGGTGGGGCACTGACCCTGAGGCGCTGAGCGCGCTGGGACCTCGGCGGGCTCAGCATCTGGCTGCCATGACCAGCGCTGAACACACAGATGACACATTTCGGGCGTCGACAGTTGACCTGTCGGCGCCCGAATCATGTCACCCTGTGCCCGCTCGCCGAGGGGACTGCTTACAGTCAAGCGGGCAGATTGCAGCTGGGTCTCTCGAAGGTAAGTCGTCCTCCCGACGGTAAGCAGCCCCCTCTATGCCACCGGTGAGTCGGTGGCATCGGACGTCAGCTCATCTCAGCCGGTATTGGTCCTTCGCCGGGTCGGCTCCGGGCCCCACCTGGTGATCAGGCTCCACCTGATGGATGGTTCCTGTATCGACTCCAGGCTGAGGCGCGGATCCGTCATCGATGGTGACCGTGCTCAGACGCTGAGGACTGCGCCCGTCGGCCGCCGACGAACCGGCCGACGAGGCACCCAAACCGGCTGCTGAATCATCCGAAACGCTCGTCACGCCTCGCGTCGGGCCGCCCATATCGTCACCGTAGACAGCTTCACCGCGAGCCACCATTCCAGCGACATCGGAGAGCTTGAGCTGCGGCAGGAACCAAGCGAGGACGAAGGCGACGAGGAACACCGGCACCATGTACCAGAACGAGGGCGCCAAAGCATCCGCGTAGGCATTGACGACGAGGTCATGGATGGGGCCGGGCAGCGAGGCCACGGACTCCGGTGTCAGCGAGTCGGTGGTCGGAGCACCTGCCCCAGCACCGCCCGCGCCTGCACCACTGCCGGGAGACTGCGACATCGCTTCGCCGACCTTGTCTGCCAGCCGGGAGGTGAATATCGACCCGAACAGTGCCGTGCCCACAGAGGCACCGATCTCGCGGAAGTAGTTGTTCGTCGACGTCGCGGTGCCCACCAACTCCGGGGCCACGGAGTTCTGAATGACGAGGACGATGATCTGCATGACCAGGCCAAGGCCGAAGCCCATGGTGAAGATCATGCATCCGATGAGCACCATAGAGGTATCGGCCGTCAACGTGGTCATCCAGGCCAAAGCAATGCCGGCGATGAGGGTGCCGAAGAGCGGGTAGATCTTGTACTTGCCGGTCTTCGACACGATGAAGCCGGAGACGATGGAGGTCAGCATGACGCCGGCCATCATCGGCAGCATGAGCAGGCCGGATCCTGTCACGTCTGTCCCGGATGCCATCTGCATGAAGGTGGGCAGGAATGCCATTGCGGAGAACATGCCCAGGCCCAGCAGCAGGCCGATGACTGTCGAGAGGACGAAGGTCTTGTTCTTGAACAGGAAGATCGGGATGATCGGGTTGCTGACCTTGGATTCGACGTAGACGAAGATGGCAGCGGAGACCACGGTGCCGATGATCAGGGAGATGATTGTCGGCGAGTTCCAGTCATAGTCGTGGCCGGCCCAGCTGGTGACGAGGATCAGCTGCGAGGTCGCGGCGACCATGAAGATGATGCCCAGGACGTCGACCTTCTTGTCCGACTTGTGGCTCGGCAGCTTGAGGGCGAAGAGCGCGATGAAGAATGCGATGATGCCGATCGGGACGTTGATCCAGAAGCACCAGCGCCAGTCCATGTGCTGGGTGAAGAATCCGCCCAGGACCGGGCCGAGCACGCTCGAGATCGCAAACAGGCCGCCGAGGGGGCCCATGTACTTGCCGCGTTCGCTGGCGGGAATGATGTCGGCGATGATGGCCTGCGACAGGATCATCAGACCGCCGCCGCCCAGTCCCTGGAAGCCGCGCCAGGCGATGAGTTCCCAGAAGGTCTGGGCCATGCCGGACCCGAATGAGCCGACGACGAAGATCGCGATCGCGACGAGGAAGATGACCTTCCTGCCCCACATGTCGCCGAACTTTCCATACAGCGGCATGACGATGGTCATCGCCAGCAGGTAGATGGTCACCAGCCAGGCCTGATGCTCGACACCGTCGAGTTCACCCACGATCGTCGGCATTGCCGTCGACACGATCGTCTGGTCCAGGGTTGCCAGGAACATGGCGGCCATGAGCGCGGAGAAGATCAAGACGATCGTCTTCTTGGTCAAGACCATCGGGGCCTTCTCAGCAGTTTCGGCTGTTGAACTCATGCCGATTCCTCCTCAAAGATGTCTCGTAGTTCGTCGAACAGTTCTTCGATGACCGGGGCCGGGTCGCCCTCGACCTTGCGCAGACGCATGAACGTCGCCTTGATCGACATCATCGCCAAAGCAGCGAGTGCCTCGGCGCGGATGGACACCGACACCCCGTCGCCGTCGTCATGGCAGTGACCTGAGCCGGAATCATCGGAAGTAGCTTTGGTCGCCGAGGTGGCCGCCGAGTTCTCGTCGGTCGCAGGGGCGCCCGAGGTCGTCGTCGCCCCATCGAGGCGACGTTGGATCATCTCGCGGAACAGGCGCTCGTTGTTGCCCATACGAGACATCTGAACCTGCATGAGCGAAGGGTCCTGCTTCAGCAGCTGGTGGTATTGGTGCATCTCTTCGCGCCTGTTCAGACGTGTCCGCACAACCGAGGCCAACAGATGCTGGAGGTCGGCCAGGAGTCGCCCGCTCGGGCCGCCGGCTTCGAAGGCCTCGATATCGGGCTGGTCCTCATCGTCGAAGACGGTGTCGGCACGGCCCAGCAGAGCTTCTTCTTTGCTGGAGAAGTAGTTGAAGAAGGTGCGCCGGGAGACCCCGCAGCGTTCGCAGATGTTTTCGATGGTGACGTTGGCGTATCCGTTCTCGAGTGCCAGCTCGAGGGCCGCCTGACGCAGAGCCTGACCACGCTCGCGCTTCTTGCGCTCGCGCAGCCCCTCGGGCTGGTCGGCATGGCCTGTGGTCTCGACTGGATCGGGCGCGGCAGAGTCGGCTGCGCGTCCAGGCTCGGCCGCAGCCGAGTCTGCGCGAGTTGGCTCGCC
This sequence comes from Brevibacterium sp. AGC70, assembly GCF_057334195.1. NCBI lineage: Bacteria > Bacillati > Actinomycetota > Actinomycetes > Micrococcales > Brevibacteriaceae > Brevibacterium > Brevibacterium sp. AGC70. The sequence goes on from NZ_JBHFIH010000014.1 coordinate 335,020, forward strand.
AGAAGATGTGGAATTCATAATCACATTATTGCACCCAGTGCATTTTTACCTCAAGTGCAAATATTGTGTCTTATGGCACACTCACAGCGAGCACCCGAAATGCGAGACGATGCTCACACCATGCCCCGTCTCAGTCGAACCGCTCGGCCAGGGCCACGACGATGCCCTCTGGGCCGCGAATGCAGCAGAGCCGGAAGATCGACTCGAACTCCGCCACCTCACCGAGCAGTTCGCCTCCGTGCTCACGCAGCCGAGAGATGGTGTCATCGATGTCGTCGACGGCGAACATGATCCGATGCAGTCCCACGTATTGGGCGCAGGGGGCTGCCCTTCGGCACCCACGGCCGTGGGTGCGTGGTACGCGGTGAGTTCGACCTTGCTGTGGCCGTCTGGAGTTCGCATCATCGCGATCTCGCTGCGAATGCCGTCAAGCCCGACGGTCTTGTCCGCCCAGTCGCCTTCGACCACTGTCCTGCTTTCCAGCTCCATGCCGAGCGCGGCGAAGTAGTCGACCGCTGAATTCAGGTTCTCAACGACGATCCCGACGTTGTCCATCCTCTGTATCGCCATGGCCTGGAGCATACAGGTCGCTCCAGGAACGCAGCATAAAGATGAAGTTCAGTACCCGAGCTTGGCGTTCGTCAGCACCGGAATCGTTTCGGCGGCCTTGTCGGCTACGGCGAGGTCCACGTCGACGACCTCGAGAGCCTCTTCACCCTCAAGTGAGGAGACGACGTGGCCGAAGGGATCGGAGACGAGACTGTGGCCGACGCCGGTCGGTCCCTTCTTCGGCACCTCCACCCCGCTGACTTCAGGGTCGGCTTGGCCGATGGCGGCAACGAACATATTGGAGTCCAGTGCCCGGGCACGAGCCAGAGTCTCCCATTGTTCGACCTTGCCCTTCCCTGCACCCCAGGATGCGGAGACGATGGCGAGTTTGGCACCACGACGGCTGATCTCTGCGTACAGCTTCGGGAAGCGGATGTCGTAGCACAGGGTCAGTCCGACGCTCTCACCTGCGAGGTCGATGACGACCGGGTCCTCACCGGGGACGACTGTGTCGGATTCTTTGAAGCCGAAGGCATCGTAGAGGTGGATCTTCGCATAGTCGCGACGCTCACCCCGTGGCGGGTAGACGGCAAGCAGGTTGATCACCTTTTCACCTGAAGTCGCGAACTCGCCGACGATCACGGTGATTCCGGCCTCGGTCGCCAGCTCAGCCATCGCCGTCTGCCAGGACTCGGTGTTCGCCTCGGCCACATCTCGCAGGCCTGGGCCGAAGGCGGACATCGTGGCCTCGGGGAAGACGACGAACTCGGCTCCTGCCTCGGCGGCCCTGTTCGTGTAGTCCCGGACCTTGACGAGATTGTCCGCAACTGTGGTGGTGGAGTTGATCTGCGCGAGTGCGAATTTCATGGCCAGTCCTTGCGATCCGGGAGTGTCAACGGTGCATTCAGACTATCGCGACCGCACGCGCGGAGAAACCTGCGTCCAGCGGGCAGTGACCTCGGTCCAGCCAGCAGTGACCTCCATCCGGCCAACGGAGCGCTCCGTCCAGCCGGCACCACCTCAGTGCAGGTACTCGCGACCGGGACGGCCACCTCGGCGAAGGCCGTGGACGAAGTAGTAGACGATCATGCCGAGGGCCACGAGCCCCGCACACAGCATAAACATGCCGTTGCCGCCGGTCAGCGGCATAATGGCGCCGAGAATGATCGGACCGATCCCCGACCCTGCGTCGAGGAGGAGGAAGAACGAGGCCGTGGCCACCGGCACTCTCGACATCGGTACAGACTTCACAGTGATCGCCTGCATACACGGCATGAGCGAGCCGAAGCCCAGGCCGACGAAGACGCCGGCGAGGATGATCCCGGTCATGGTGGGCCACATCGCCAGCAGAACGTTGCCCACGAGGTTGAAGACGAAGACAGGATAGATGACGAAGTTGTCGCCGATGGTGTCCTGCAGGCGACCGACGAACAGTCGTGCTATCAGTGACGCCACGGCGAAGGCGACGAAGAACAGAGAAGCCGCACTCGCGACTCCGTTGTCCTCGGCGTAGCCGGCGAGAAACACCAGAGCCGCGGCATAGGCGGTTCCGGCGATGAGCATGATCGAACCGATGCGCAGACCATCGCGGTCAACGAGCGTACTGACCTTCAAGTGCCATTTGGATCGACGCTGCTCCTCGCTGAGCTCCTGCTGGGGCAGCTTGATGACGACACAGAGGATGAAGGCGACGAGCGACATGAATGCCGAGGCCGCGAAGAGCATCGGGAAGTCGTAGGCGCGCGGAAGGATGACACCCAGATAGGGCCCCAGAGCCGTCGACAGCGTGGTGGCGGTGCCGAAGTAGCCGGTGCCCTCACCTCGGCGAGAGGTGGGGATCACGCTTTGGATCGCGGTCATGATGGCCGTGTTGCCGGCCCCGAAGGCGATGCCGTGGATGATGCGAATGGCGAGGAGCCAGACCAAGGTGTCGGCGAAGATATAGGCGACGGAGGCGAGGATCGAGATCGCCATCGTGATGATGAGCAGTTTCCGTCGACCGATGAAGTCGAGGTACTTTCCGGTCAGCACACGCGCGACGACGGCACCCACGACGAAGGAGGAGGACGCGAAGCCGGCGGCTGCCTCCCCTGCGGAGAATCTGGCGACGGCGTAGCCTGCCATGGACGTCATGAGGAGGTAGAACACCATCGACATCGCCAGGTTGAGACCGATGCCGACGACGAAGTCCTTGGTCCATAGCTGTGCCCGTGCCACTGAAGATCAGTCTCTCTTCCTGTCGAATGATGCGCTCAGTCCCCAGGATGCCCGTTGAGATCGGTGCTCGGCGGTCAGAGCTGATCGGCTGTGATCGGCTGATCGTTGAGATCGGCGAATCTCTGAGATCGGGCTGGGAACCAATCCATGGTATCCGGTGACCCCAGTTGTCGGCGGCCCATTCCAGGGTGATCTTGCTCTAGTCACCTGATTGCTGTGTTCTCGGTCATATAGGGTGAGAATCATGACCCAGAAGAGAACCCCTTCGGCCGTTGACGCCGTTGCTGAAGAATTTGTCGACAGATCACTTGCGCTCTCCCCTTCCCTCGCCCTCTACCTCGGCATTGAAGGGGCGAAGGGCTTCGATGACTTCTCCCCCGCCGGTCTGGCCGCCGCCAACGATCTCACCGTCGAGACACTGGCCAAGCTCACCGAGGTTGAGAAGACGGCCGAACTCGACGACGTCGACCTCGTGACCATCGATGCGATGCGTGACCGTCTGAGCGTTGATCGCGACTATTTCGAGGCCGGGCTCAAGCATTCGAGCCTCAACGTCATCGAATCTCCCCTGCAGTCCATCCGCGACGCATTCGACCTCATGCCCACCGACACCACCGAGGGCTGGGAGACCATCGCCACGACGATGGAAGCAGTCCCGACCTCCGTGGCCGGCTATCAGGAGTCCCTGGCTCTGGCCAAGAGCCGCAGTCAGGTCGCGGCCCGGATCCAGATAGAGAAGGTCATCGAACAGGCCCGCACACTGGCCGAACCGGGCGGCAACTTCGACCAGCTCATCGCCCGCGCCACCGACGTCCCGTCGTCGCTGGGCGAACAGCTGAGCCACCACGCCGAGGCGGCCCGTGAGTCCTTCGCCCACCTCGCCGATTTCCTGGCTGCCGAACTCCTCCCGGCAGCCCCGGAGAATGAGGCCTGCGGTCGCGAGGCCTACACCCTGCACTCGCGTGACTTCCTCGGCGCCGAGGTCGACTTCGATGAGACCTATGCGTGGGGCCTTGAGGAATTGGCCCGCATCGATGCCGAGCAGCGTGAGGTCGCGGCGAGAATCCAGCCCGGTGCCGACCTGTTCGAGGTCATGGAGACGTTGAACAACGATCCCGAGCGGACCCTGCACGGATCCGAGGGGTTGCGTGAGTGGATGCAGAAGGTCGCCGACGAGGCGATCACGGAGCTCGGGAAGTCCCACTTCGACATTCCCGAACCCGTGCGCACGATCGAATGCATGATCGCGCCCTCGGCCACCGGCGGCATCTACTACACCGGACCCACCGACGACTTCTCCCGCCCGGGTCGCATGTGGTGGTCGGTGCCCGAAGGCGTCACCGAGTTCGCCACCTGGCAGGAGAAGACCACCGTCTATCACGAAGGGGTGCCCGGCCATCATCTGCAGGTCGGCCAGGCCACCTATGTCTCTGACACCCTCAACCGCTGGCGCCGACTCATGTGCTGGGTCTCCGGGCACGGTGAGGGCTGGGCCCTCTACGCGGAGAAGCTCATGGCCGACCTCGGCTTCCTCGACGACCCCGCAGACTATCTGGGTATGCTCGACTCGCAGCGTCTGCGCGCGGCACGAGTGGTTCTCGACATCGGCTTCCACCTGGGACTCGACGCGCCCGAGAGCCTCGGCGGAGGGACCTGGGACCGAGAGAAGGCCTGGCAGTTCCTCACCGACAACGTCGCGATGGACCGGTCTTTCCTCGCCTTCGAACTCGACCGCTACCTCGGCTGGCCGGGACAGGCACCGAGCTACAAGATCGGGCAGCGACTGTGGGAGCAGTTCCGCGACGAGGCCAAGGCCGAAGCCGGAGCGGACTTCGACCTCAAGGCCTTCCACACCAAAGCGCTGAACCTGGGATCGGTCGGCCTCGATGCCCTCGGGCGAGCCATGAAGCGCTGACGCTGTGCAGAACACTGGTGGGAGAATGACCTGGTGAAGAACAATGACAGTCCGCGCAGCGATGGCCCGCGCTCTGAGACAGTGCGGGTCACCGAAGTGCTGCGCAACGAGATCATCGACGGCGTCAGGCTGCCCGGCAGCAGACTGGTCGAACGGAACCTGGCCACCGAGCTCGGGGTCAGTCGTGTGCCGATCCGCGAAGCTCTCAAACAGCTCGCCGCCGAGGGATTGGTGGCGAATCGGCCCAACACCTGGTCGACGGTGCGCGAATTCTCCCCCAGTGACATCGCCGACCTCAACGAAGTGCGGGCTGTCTTCGACATTCTGTCCTTCGAGCTCGCCGCGCAGCGACACAATCGGGAGGGCCTGGCCAAGCTCGAGGCCACCATGGCCAAGGGCAAGGAACTATCGAAGGCCGGTGACGTCGTCGGTGCCCACCGTTCGGCGGCGGACTTCCATGCCATCGTCACCGAACTCTCCGGCAACCGACTGCTGGCCGAGATCGGTGAGCTCCTCGACTCGCGTATGCGCTGGCAGCTGAGCCAGCACGACGACCTCGATTTCGTCGCCACAGAGCACGCTCAGCTCTACGATGCGATTGCCCATCGTGATCAGGCGAAGGTCAGAGATCTGGCCGCCCGGCACCTCGGAACGAGCCAAGACCAGCATGACAAGCACAAAGAACGCCTCGCCCGGGCCGTCGACGAGGGCGCCGACGAGGGCACCGAATCAGACGAATGACAATCGATCAGCGGCGACAGCGCGACCTCCGGCGACTGACGCAGGCAGCTTCGGGCTCAGCACAGGTCAGGCAGCAAATTCACGCCGCACTGAAGGGCCATCCGCTCATCTGCTTCTGTCGGGCCGTGGCATATGTTCGGACCTTCGAAGTCTTCAGCCCCAGCCCGACCAGTGACTCGGCCAGTTTCACCGCTGCGGTGACTCCGTCGACGACGGGCACGTCGCATCGCTGGACGATGGTCTCCTTGAGTTCTGCCATTCCCCCGCACCCGAGGACGATGGCCTCCGCACGATCGGACTCGACCGCCTCGGCGGCCTGATCTGCGATCGCGGCAATGGCACGGTCGGGCTGGTTCTCGAGCTCGAGCACAGCCATCCCCGACGCCCGCACCGAGGCGCAGTGAGTGTTCAAACCGGCCAGGAGGAGCCGGTCCTCGATGAGGGGAACGGTGCGGTCGAGGGTCGTGACGACCGCGTACCGGTGGCCGAGGAACATTGCCAGGGCAGCACCCGCCTCGGTGATGTCGATGACAGGCACGTCGAGGAGCTCCTGCAGTCCCTCACGCCCGTGTTCGCCGTATCCGGCCTGAATGACGGCATCGAACTCGCCGGCATACTTCATCACCGCGTCCATGACGCCCAATGCCGCGAGGTAGCTCTCGACATTGCCTTCGCAGGATTCGGCCCCGAAACTGGGAGTCAGCCCGATGATCTCAGTGCCCGCCGCGGCGACCTCTTGTGCCGCATGGACGATGCCTTCGGTCATCGACTCGGTCGTGTTGACGTTGACGACGAGAATCTTCACGTATGTCTCCCGGTGAATTGTGCGTGGGCTGCAAGCGATCGGTGGTTGGCGCGATGCGACATCAGTGCGTCGTGGGGACGGCGATCTCTTCGCCATCGACCTCGCGGAAGGTGAAGCTGCGTCGGGCGATGAAGAAGTAGATGATCGCCGCGATACCCGCCCCACTGAACCAGGAGAACTGGGAGACGCTGACGAACGCGGGCACCAGCGCGAAGACGAGCGAGATGAGCGAGGCGGGGATGAAGGCGCCGATCGCGCGCCAATTGACACCCCGGTGGTAGAAGTACTCGCCGTCGCCAGCCTCGGTGTAGAGCTGGGGCACGTTGACCTTCGTCTTCCGAATCACCCAGTAGTCGATCATGATGATCCCGAACAGAGGCCCCAGCAGCGCGCCGAGCCCGCCGAGGAAGTAGACGATCACAATCGGAGAGTCGTAGAGGTTCCAGGGCAGGATGACGAAGCCGATGATGGCACTGATGAGCGCGGCGCTGCGGAAGTTGAGGTGACGCGGGAACATGTTGGTCAGCGCGTAGGTCGGTGCCACGAAATTCGCCATGAGGTTGACCGCGATCGTGAGGATGAGCAGTGCCACCGAAGCCAGTGCCAGCAGAACGGGGTTGCCGATCGACTGGACGATGTCGGCGGGTGAGGTGATGACCGTTCCATCGAGCTCGTATTGGGCACCGGCTAAGGAGATGACGACGAGGCCGAAGACGAGCATGTTGATCGGAATGCCCCAGAAGTTGCCGACGACGATAGAGCCCTTCTTCTTCGCGGCACGGGTGAAGTCGGAGAAGTTGAGGACGAAGGTGCCGTAGATCGCGACCCACAGTGATCCACCACCGAGGATGTGCATCCACATCTCCCACCCACTCAGGGCATCTTCCCGCGCCCAGGAGATCGAGAAATCGACGCGGGAGAGCATCCAGACGGCCAAGGAGAGGAAGGTGACGAGGATGATCGGTCCGGCGATCGCCTCGTACTTGCGGATCATCTCCATCCCGTAGCTGACGATCACGACCTGGACGACCCAGAGCAGGGTGAAGGAGAACCACCCCAGGCCGGAGAGGCCGAGGAACTCGGTGTCGGCCCATGACTGGAGGCTGGGCACGAGGGTGAGGAGCAGGACGTTGAGGACGCTCGAGGCCAGGTAGGTCTGGATGCCGAACCAGGCGATGGCAACGATGCCGCGCACGGAGGCCGCGAGTTGAGCGCCGTGGATGCCGAAGGCAATGCGGCTCATCACCGGATAGGGCACTCCCGTCTTGTGTCCCATGAAACCCGAGAGCGTCAGGAGGAAGAACAGGAGGCCGGCGCCGACGAGCAGTGCAACGAGAATCTGCCAGGCACCGAGCCCCAGCGCGAAGAGACCGAGGGCGAACCCGTAATTGCCCAGCGAATGGACGTCATTGGCCCACAGGGTGAACAGGCTGTAGGCGGTCCAGCTTCGCCCTTCCTTCCTGCTCGGTGCCAGGTCCGAGTTGTAGAACCGCGGACTGATGCGATGTGCCGCCAACTGTTCGGGGCTCGGGCCCATCCAGCTGGGTGCAGGATCCTGCGCAATCTCAGTCTTTCTCATGCTGGTCACTCAAATCTGAAAAGCACATCGCTGGGATACCAAACCTCTGATCACAACGCTGTGGCGGCGAGTTCTGTCGATATCAGCGTAACCTGAGTCACAGATTGCGCGCAACAGCACTGACGCCGATTCCCACAGAACAACCTCAACTACGCCGATCGTGCGGATTGCATCCGTGCTGGCCACGAGCCCTTCGGTGACTTCCGACACCAAACATATTTGGCATACCATTTATTCTGAACAGCGATCAGAAACGCCTACGCAGCGCCTCCTGCAGACAAGAGCGGGCACCATCAGCTGAGTTCCAACCGATGGTGCCCGAAGGCATGACGCCCCTGCGTCAGACAATCACGCCTCTTCTTCCACATCCTTCGCCGTCGGGTCCCATTTGACGATGCCGACCGCGATGGCTCCGGCCAGCGGGGCACAGGCGACGATCCAGAAGACTCCCGTGCCCATCGAACCCGCCAGGATCGGGAACATGATGAGGGAGACGATCGAGAACGCACGCAGTACCGACTGATTGAAGCCGATGCCGATTCCGCGCAGTCGCGTCGGGTAGGACAGAGTCGCGTAGTTCATCAGGTTGGCTCCGGGTCCGCCGGCCTGTGCGAAGACGAAGGCCGCGAGCATCGCTACTGAGACGAGCACGAGTGCACCGGTCGGTATGCCGACGATAGCCAGCAGGGCAAGTGATGCTGCCTGGATCGCGAATCCGACGAGGGTGATGCGGCGGGTGCCGAACCGGTTGACGATGCTCATGCCCAGCAGTCCGCCGATGGCGCCGAAGCCGAGGTTGATGACGAGTGAGGCGATGATGGTGACCAGCGGCGTCTGGTGGAACAGCGTCGTAATGATCAGTGGCGTGCCGTAGGCGACGGCGTTGTAGCCGAAGGTCGAGAACACTGACACGCAGAGGGCGACGATCGTGCGTACACGGTACTGCGGGGCGAAGAGTTCGGCGAATCCGCTCCATTTGCCGCCGCGCTTCGGCTCTGCAGCTCCGGCCTTCCCTGTGCTGCCGGCATCGGCGGCGAGTTCCACGTCGAGGTGGTGGTGTGAGCGCATGACGTCGACGGCGCCACGCAGGTCACCCTGGTTCGCGAGCCATTCGGGCGATTCTGCGAGGTAGCGGCGACGGACGAGGAGCACGATGAGTGCCGGGACTGCGCCGAACCCGACGACGAGGCGCCACAGGATGGCGTGCTGGTCGTAGGGCAGGCTGACGAAGATGATGAGTACGATGAGGTAGCCGACGCCGGTCGCGATGTACCAGGCAGGTGACCAGGCGTTGACGCGCTGCGAGCGGTTGCCTTTGCCCTTGAGCTTGGAGAATTCGGCGAGGAAGGCCATCGCCACGGGCAGGTCGAGTCCGACGCCGATGCCCATGACGAAGCGGAAGAGAATGAGGACCCATTCGTTCGGGGCTACGGCACAGCCGATGGCGGCGATGACGAAGAACACCATGTCGGCCATGAACAGTTTGTAGCGCCCGAACCGGTCGACGAGGTATCCGCCGAACAGCGCACCGATGACCGCTCCGACCATGATCGAGGCGTTGACGAGCCCGGTCATGAATCCGGTCAGTCCGAACTGTTCCTTGATCGCGGTGATCCCGAAGGCCAGAGAGGAGAAGTCGTAGGCGTCCATGAAGATCCCGCCGAGTGCGAGGATGATGACCGCCTTGGTCTTCGTGCCCTGGGACCCGAATTCGGCGAGGACTGAGTGGATGTCGGATGCGCTGCGGATGATCCGCGGAGGCTTCGTTGCATCGGCTGTGCCTTCCCCCGCCGAGGTGGGGCCTGGGTCGGTCTTGTCTGGTGCGTGCGCCGAAGTGCCGGCTTGTTCTGGACTATTCACAATCGCTCAGTATGGTCTGGGCACGTCCCCGCCCGCTCCCCACGCCGTCACAATATGTCACGGACCGTCGGGGCGTCTCAGAGTCTCAGCGTCTCAGCGTCTCAGCGTCTCAGCGTCGAACAAGCCTGCTCCCACTCAGATCTCGGGTCACACACTGCCCTGCACACACGACTTGCCTCCCTCTACGACGAGATTTACAGTCGACAAACGGATTTCAGTGTGGACTTAAGTTCGTCTGCCTGGGGAAAAGCGACCATTTCTCAACCACAAATTCTCCATGACTGGTCGCTCAGAGCTCGGCCGCACTTTCACATATGTACCGCGCACCTGCACACGACCTCGCGGCCTGAGGGTCTCCACGTTCCGCATATTGCAACAGGCAACCACGCTTAGGTGTCGACGATGTCGAGGTGCATCTCACTCAGACAAGCGCATTGACTCGAGCGTCCTTGACTGTGGAGAGTCTTCTCACTTGCGCGCGATTCGGCAGTGGATGACAAACGTCGATACACAGTCGCTGAGCACTCGGTTCCTCTCGAACCGCATCTCCGGCAGAGTCACCGTTCATGAACAATGAACCCATACAATTCCTCACCGCCCCGGTCCCGTTCATGCGCGATCAGGTTGGCCCGCTCGGACTCAGCTTGCACGCGCTGAGGAACAGCCCTCGCTACACTCAGCTCTTCCACGGCGTCTGGATCGACAATGAACCCGATACCGCAGTGCCGGCACCGATGTGGGCCGGCCTCGAATGGGCCAAGGTGCAAGTCGGCCTATCCGGGATCCTGCGTCTCCACGAGGGTTTAGCTGGTACAGGCATCACCGCGGCTCGACTGTATGGGCTGCCGCTCCCACGGAGGCTCACCGACCGTCGAATTCATGTTGCTTCCGCTTCTCCTGATTTCACGCTGAAGAGGAGAGGCGTTGTACTTCACCGTTACACGTCCCTGAAGGTCGCCAACTTCTGCGAGCTGCCGCTGATCTCAGTCCCTTAGCTGATCGTTGAACTCGCCACAATCCTTACAGTTGATGAGCTGATCGCTGTGGCCGAGGCCGCAATCGGGAAATGGCACAGCGGCCCGCTGGCGACCCCCAAAGCAATCAGAGCCGAAGTCGACAGTCGCCGATATGTGCGAAATCGGCCCTTACTTGCCTCCGTGCTCACGCGCATGCGGCAGAACGTCGATTCACCCCAGGAAACCTGGTTACGTCTGTGGATCATAAGCCAAGGATTCCCGGAGCCGATGGTTCACCCTCCCGTGCAGTGCTCGAACCTCAGCTACATTCTTCACCCCGATCTCGGATATCCCGAGCTTCGCCTCGCCATCGAGTATGAAGGCGATCACCACAGAAGCTCAGACAAGCAGTTCGCCGCCGACAATGAGCGGATTCAGAATCTCGTTGCACAGGGGTGGACCGTGTTGCGCGTGTCGAAAGCGACGAATATGGACCAGTTCCGTCAGCTTCTCAGGCACCACCTCGCTCACAACTGACTCACCCCCGAGTTCTCAACTCATTCACTGTCCGCAAATGGTCCTCAGAACGCTCCTGAACAACCATCTATAGACAGTAACGACTCTGGGTATCCCCTTCTGACTCAGTTCGACGCTGTGCATCTACTCCAGTTCGATGCCGCGCTTCTCCGGCAGCAGGAACATGGCGAGGAACTGGATGATGTAGATGGTCGGCAGCAGCGCAAGTGCGAACGCGAATCCGAAGGAGTCGGCAAGCAGGGCGATGACCACGGGGGCGAGTCCGCCCAGGGCACGTCCGATGTTGAAGATGACGTTCTGTGCGGTGGCCCGAACCTGTGTCGGGTACATTTCTGCCAGCAGGGCACCATGACCGCCGAGCATGCCGTTGGCGAAGGCTCCCATGAAGAAGCCGCCGATGAGCAGTGCCGTCGGGTCGGTCATCTGGCTGTAGACGAGAATCGAGACGATCGCCCCAGCCTGGAAGATCCAGAACGCCGGACGCCTGCCCAGCCGGTCGGCGACCTGCCCGAAGATGAGGATGCCCGCGAGCATTCCGATCACCGTCACCGCCGTCCACAGCGATCCCTTCGTCACGCCGAGGTCCAATTTCTCAGACAGATAGTTGGGCAGCCAGGCGATGATGCCGAAGTATCCGAAGTTCTGCACCGTCGAGAGGACGATCAAGGCGAAGGAGATCCTCACGGTTGCCTTGTCCTTGACCAGCGCACGGATCTTTGCACCGAAGGTCGGAAGGTCCGGTGAGCCTGCCGACTCGCTTGAGTCTCCCGACTCCCCCGCTGCACGGCCCCGCTGGGACTGCACGAACTTGTCTGGCTCCTCGACACCTCGGCGAATGACGAAGGCGAAGATGGCGGGGAAGAGACCGATGACGAACAGCGCCCGCCAACCCCACAGAGCGATGACCGGAGCGGAGACGATCGCGGCGGCGAAGACGCCGATCTGGAATCCCACTCCCACCCAAGAGGTGGCTCGGGCACGCTGGTTGGCCGGCACTGCTTCGGCGGCCAATGCCATGCCGATGCCGAACTCGCCGCCTATGCCGATACCGGCGATGAACCGGTAGGCGGCCATGTCCCAATATCCCTGGGCAATTGAGCTCAACCCGGTGAACACGGCGAAGATGAGAACGGTCCAGGTCAGAACCCGGACGCGGCCGTAGCGGTCGGCCAGTGATCCGAAGATGATGCCGCCGAGGACCGCACCGAAGAGGGTGATCGTCGACAGCGATCCTGCCTCGACGTCGCTGAGTCCGAAGGTTGCGATGATGCCGCCGAGGGCAAAGCTGAGGATGAGCAGGTCGAAGCCGTCGAGTCCGTAACCGACAGCTGCGGCGAAGAGCGCCTTGCGTTTGTAGGCGGGTGCCGAGATGGACTCGGTAGAAGTCTGTGGCGTCGCTGCGCTCATGCTGGATCCTCAGGTGATCGGCGGATCGGAAAATGGCCGCAGACCATTATCCACCAGAAGTGGCCGGCAGATGAACTCGCGGGTCATCACGAGACGTTCATCCACCAGCCACGGGGGCGAGCTCCCACACGGGCCAGCCCCCATACAGAGTGGACTCATGCACGGGCGAGCCCAAACACAGGCGAGCTCACAGGCTCACATGTACCGACTCATACGAGCGCGTCGGCTCCCAGCCGGAACCCTGCACCTTTGTGGTCATCGGCCAGGCGGGGGCCCTGCCCGGTCAGCTGTTCGCGGACTGTGGCACCCTCGATCGGCTCCGGCAGGAGACCACGGCGACGCAGTTCGGGCGAAACGTACTTGGTGAATCGCTCGGCGTCGGCAGGGCGGACGGCAGCGGCGATGTTGAAACCGTCGATGTCGGCCTCGGACATCCAACGTTCGAACTCGTCGGCGACCGTTGCGGGCGAACCCGTGATGACGGGTCCGCGTCCGCCGATGGCGACGAACTCCGCCAGATCGCGGATGGTCCAGGTCTTGTCGCCGGCCATGGTGGTGAAGGAGGCGAGCGCGGACTGGTTCGCGTCCGTGGCGACGTATTCCAGCGGGTCGTCCGGCTTGGCACCGGAGAGGTCGACGCCGGTCCAGCCGCCGAAGAGTGAGAGCGCGGATTCGGTGTCGACGTAGCGTGTGTAGTCGGCGAGCCTGGCTTCAGCTGCTTCGTCGGTGTCGTCGACGATGATGGTGGCGAGCGCGAAGATCTTCACGCTGTCGCGGGCGCGGCCACGTTCTTCGAGTCCGTCACGAACCTTGTCGACCCAAGTGCGCAGGATCTGCGGCGTGGGTCCGGAGAAGAAGATCGCCTCGGCGTGGTCGAGGGCGAACTCCTGTCCGCGCTTGGAGGCACCGGCCTGGAACAGCAGCGGTGTTCCCTGTGGTCCGGGCACGGCGAGCGCCTGTCCGGGAACGGTGAAGAACTTGCCCTCGTGGTTGATGTCGTGGACCTGTTCGGGGTCGACGAACACGTTGGCCTCGGCGTCGGCGCGCAGTGCTTCGGGGGTCATCGAGCCTTCGAAGAGCTTGTACATGACGTCCATGTACTCATCGGCCCGGTCGTAGCGCTCGTCGTGTGGGATCTGGCCTTCGAGTCCAAGGTTGCGTGCCGCGGAGTCGACGTAGCTGGTGACGATGTTCCAGGCCACGCGCCCGTTGGTGAAGTGATCAAGTGTCGTCAGGGTCCGGGCCAGCAGGTAGGGCTGTTCGTAGGTCACCGAGGCGGTGACGCCGAATCCCAGAGTCTTCGTCGCTGCGGCCATAGCGGGAACTGCGACGAGTGGGTCCAAGAGGGGGAACTGGACTCCCCCGCGGTTCGTCACGTCGGCATTGCCCCCGTAGACGTCATAGACGCCGAGGATGTCGGCGAGGAACAGGGAGGAGAATCCTCCTTCTTCGAGGGTCTTAGCCAGATCCGTCCAGAAGGACAGCTGAGTGAATTGGTCGACCCTGGAGTCAGGGTGGCGCCACAGTCCGGGTGACTGGTGGACCGGGGTCATCATGTCGAAGGCGTTGAGAATAATGGATTTCGTCATCGTCTGTCTCTTTCCTTGTCGGTGTCAGGTGGCAGTTGTCAGGTCATGAACCTCAGTGTCAGGTCATGGATCTCAGTCGTGGGCAGGGTCGCTGATCGCGAGCTCGTGGGCAGGGTCGCTGATCGCCAGCTCGCGGGCAGGGTCCTTTGCCGCCAGTGCCGCGATGAGCGAGAGCAGGCACAGCAGTGTGAGGTAGCCGCAGATCAGCCATGGCGAGTGGCCGCCGACGACGTAGAGCAGCGCCGCGACCATCGGCATGATGCCACCTCCGATGACAGTGCCCAGCTGGTAGCCCATGTTCACCCCTGAGTAGCGGATCTCGATGGGGAACTGTTCGGCGAACCAGGCTGCCTGGGGGCCATAGATGGCGTCGTGGGCGAGGTTCATGCCGAGGATGACCACGATCGGCAGTAAGGCCAGTGGGCCGGCGTCGAGGAAGGCGAAGAAGATCCACCCGAATACGGCCACCCCGATGATGCCGCCGATGGTCACGCGTCTGCGACCGACCTTGTCAGAGACCCACCCCCACAGAGGCCCGGTGAACAGACCGATGGCCGAGGCGATCATGACGGCAGCGACGCCGGCGGTCGAGTCATTGCGGTTCTCGGCCAGGTAGCTGAGCATGTAGACGGTGATGAGGTAGAAGACGCTGTTCTGCGCCAGGCGGAGTCCGATTGTCACCAGGAGGACGCGCGGATGCTTGGTCAGCACGTCGCGCAGTGGCGCCTTGGCGACATTGCCCGAGGCCTTGAGCTCTTGGAATTCCGGTGCATCGGAGACGCCGAGGCGAATCCACAGTCCCAGTGCCACGAGCAGTGCCGAAGCCAGGAAGGGGATGCGCCATCCGAAGGCTTCGAACTGCTCGGGTGTGAGCAGCCTCTGCACGGCGAAGAAGGCGCTGGTGGCCAGCAGCATGCCGGCCGCCGAGCCGATCTGGGTGAAGGATCCGAACAGCCCTCGTTTGCGGGGTGGGGCGTGTTCGACCGAGAGCAGTGCGGATCCGCCCCATTCGGCACCGGCGGACAGTCCCTGCACAATCCGGAGGACGACAAGTGCGGCAGCGGCCCACCAGCCGATGGCCTCGAAGTTCGGCACCAGGCCGATGAGCGTTGAGGCGATGCCCATGGACAGCAGGGAGACGACAAGGAGTGCCTTGCGGCCGACTCGGTCTCCGAGGTGCCCGGCGATGATGCCGCCCAGTGGTCGCGCGAAGAATCCGACCGCGAGGCTGGCGAACGCGGCCAGGCTGCTGCCAAGCTCGCTGTCGCTGGGGAAGAACTGAACGTTGAAGATCAGTGCCGCCGCTGTGCCGTAGAGGTAGAAGTCGTACCACTCGATGGTGGTGCCGGCGAAGGCTGAGGCGAGGACTCTCTTCTTCCCGGCCAAGAGCCGCCGAGGTGGGGCCTGGGTGATCGTCTCCGCTACGGAGGACTGTGCCATCGGGTTCTCCCTCATCTACGTGGTCAGAATGTCTATTCAAGGCCAGAGTTTCGTTGAGCAATCTAGGGACTCCGTGGCGGTTCATGTCGTCGCCGCGTCACTGTTGGACTTTGATCGTCATATGGGGACACACGAAGACTCACTTGTGTCACATCGGGATGCGCTTGGTGGCAATATCTGTGATGATCACTTGAGATCAGTAAGGCATTGTTGAGCGGAATATCTCAGCATCCTCACCCCTCAACAACTACATTCCACCGGAGGCAAGTTCATGTCGACGATCGCACGAGCCGCAGCCGTGTCACCGGATGCTCTGCGCGAGACCTTTTCGCACTTCCCACAGGGCGTTGCGCTCATCGGCGCGGAGGTCGACGGGACTCCCCTCGGACTCGTCGCCTCGACCGTCACTGCAGGAGTCTCACTCGACCCTCCCCTGATCAGCGTCGCAGTCCAGACCAGCTCAAGTACGTGGCCACTCCTGCGGACTGCGCCCGCATTGGGAGTCTCCCTCCTCGGCACCCATCAGTCACACCTGGCCAGACAGCTGGCCTCGAAGGACCGTACTTCGCGCTTCGCTGGGATCGACCCCGAGGTCACGGCAGATGGCGCTCTGACTATCCCGGGCAGCCCTGCCCACCTTTGGACGCGTCTCTATAACGAGATCGAGGCAGGCGATCACACCGTCGCACTGCTCGAGATCCTCGACACCGGCAGTCGTGCCGATTCCGGTGCTGACTCTGAAACCGAAGCACTCGTCTTCCATCGCAGCGAATTCAAGGGCATGAGAGTCTCATAGACTGCGGTGGCTTCCGACCTTGAGGGTTGTCACTCCTTGAGGTTTGTCATTGTGGCTCGAGCGCCCGAGCAGGATTGGTGACCAACATTCTTTCGATCAGGTCATCCGAGATGTCGGCTGCACGCATCCGAGGAACGAAATCTCTCAGTATGTGACCGTAGCCGACGCCCCCGTTGACGGTGAGCATCCCCCTCAGGCAGACGTCATGGGAAAGCAGTACATGATCGCCGAACCCCGATTCGACCAAGTTCTTGATATACCGGATGCGTTGCTCTTGGTCGTATTCGGAGGTGTATATACCGAGCATGTCGAATTGCACATATGCACCGCGCCGAGCCAGAGCGAGATGGTACTCCGTATCCGGCACCGAGTCGGAGTGCCCAACGATCACACGCCTGAGATCGACGCCTTCTTCCTCGAGGATGTCGAGCTGCGGCATCCCGACCGGCCAACGCGCCGAATGAGTCGTGAGCGCTGCACCTGTGCGCGCTTGGGCTCGACCAGCGGCGCGCAGAGACCTTTCTTCCCGCGCGCTGACAAACCACTTGTCGCTGCCGACCTCTCCGATAACACCCGCCCGTATTCCGGTTCCATCGACACCTACGTCCAGGTCGTTGACGATCCGTTCGCTCAGGCCTTCGACGGTCGTCGTATCCACATCCTCGTTCGGAAGATACGGATCCCTGTAGTAACCGCATCCCATGACAACGTTGAGGCCCGTGCGTCGCGATGCATCGAGCAGCGCAAGCGGGTTGCGATCCAGGCCGCTGCTTGTCACATCGACTATCGAGCTCCCGCCCAGGTCACTGTATAGACGCAACTCATGTTCCACCAGGTCTGGGTCGTTGAGCAGACCGTCACCTCGATACTCACGCATGAGATTGATGAAAAGGTGCTCATGCGGAAGTGTGACGCCGAGATCCGCAGCTTCTATAGGGCCCGTGACGGTTTGGATCATCAGACTTTCCAATCAAAGAGGTTGCCACCACTCTACGCACTCTTGACTCCCACTAGAACACATGTTCGAATATACTCATGAGGTGGAATCAGCAGAGCACTCTTGGACCAGCTGTCGGTGCAGAGACAGGCCCTACGACGAGCTCTCCGACGAGCACGCCAGGCAAGGGCAGCGATGCATCTCCTGCCGAACTCTTCGGCCTCAAGGGCCTGGTGCGCAGTGTTCGAACACCGGAGTTCGCAGGCGTCACCTTCCATGAGGTGCTCGCGAAGTCGGCGCTGAATAAGGTGCCCGCGGCCAGCTCAATGCCATTCACCTGGACGATCAATCCCTACCGCGGGTGTTCTCATGCCTGCGTCTACTGCTTTGCCCGCAACACCCACCGATATCTCGATCTTGATTCCGGTGAGGACTTCGACCGGCAGGTCATCGTCAAGGTCAACACCCCCGAAGTCCTCGCCGCCGAGGTGGCCAAACCGAAGTGGTCACGAGAGCTGGTGGCTCTGGGCACGAACACGGACCCCTACCAACGCGCTGAGGGTCGCTACTCACTCATGCCGGGCATCATCACCGTCCTGGCCGAGCATGGAACTCCGATGTCGGTGCTGACCAAGGGCACCCTGCTGCGGCGCGATCTGCCGCTGCTCGCCCGCGCCAACGAGGACGTCGACGTGGAGATCAGCATGTCGATCGCTGTCTACGATGACACCCTCCAACAGACAATCGAGCCAGGCACACCGACGACCACAGCACGCCTAGCGACAGTCAAAGCGGCCGCGAACCTCGGATTCAAAGTCACGGTCTTCCTCATGCCGGTGATGCCGAAGCTCACCGACTCGATGGAGCATCTTGATACCGCACTTCGTGCAATCAAAGAGGCGGGCGCGAGCAGGGTCGTCTATGGTGCCCTGCATCTTCGGCCGGGTGCCCGCGAATGGTTCTTCACCTGGCTGGAACGCGAATATCCGGAACTGCTCCCCCGCTACCGTCGCATGTACGCGAAGTCCTCGTACGCGTCGAAAGAGTACCGAGCCTGGCTGAGTCGGCGCATCAATCCGCTCATTGACAATTACGACCTGCGCGGTTCCGGCGATGACGACTACCCGAAGACCAAGCGCGGTGACCTCACCCGAGCCGCCGCCAAGTCTTCGGCCACTGCTCAAGTCGCCAGCCTCACTCCCCCGCCGCAGGAAGCCCTGTTCTGATCCACTCGTACCTTTCGTTGTGGGGAATAACCCGAGCCGCGCCCAGGTTTGACCTGTTATGAGGATTGAGATCTGGTCAGACATCGCCTGCCCCTGGTGCTTCATCGGAAAACGTCGCTTCGAGACTGCCTTGGAGGGCTTCGCACACAAGGACGATGTCGAGGTCGAGTGGCGCAGCTACCAGCTCGACCCGAGCCTGCCCGACCACTACACGGGAACAGAGACCGAGTACCTCAGCCAGGCCAAGGGCATGCCCGCCGATCAGGTCCGGCAGATGTTCGATCACGTCACCGCGCAGGCCGCCGATGAGGGGCTGAACTACGACTTCGATTCCATCGTCGTGGCCAACAGCTTCACCGCCCACCGCTTCCTCCACCTGGCCAAGACCCACGGGGCCATGAACCAGGCCAAAGAAGCCCTGTTGTCCGGTCATTTCGAGAAGGGCCGCGATATCGGTGACGTCGACTATCTCGCCGAGGTGGCCCGAACTGTCGGCATCGACGCCGAGGAGACCCGTCGGGTCCTCTCCACCGACGAATTCACCGCCGAGGTGAAGTCCGACATCACCGAGGCACGAGCGCTCGGCGCCAATGGAGTCCCGTTCTTCGTCATCGACCGCAAATACGGAATCTCCGGTGCCCAGCCACCCGAAGCATTTGCACAGGCCCTCGAAACAGCGTGGGAAGAAAGCCAGAAGCTCACGGTACTCGCCGGTGGAGACGAAGCCTTTCGTGACGGCACGGTGTGCGGCCCCGATGGCTGCAGCTGATTCGACAGGCTGCGACTGATTCGTCCCGCAGGGACACTCGTCAGAGAAACGGCATCGACGGATAGCGGATCGCACCGTCCGGTGATGTCACGGGGCCTGCGAGCATGCCTGCCGCGGCATCGATGAGGAACCGCCCTACCTGCTCCCAGTCGCCTTTGTGAGTCCCCTCATTCATCTTCACCTCCTGGTCCGAACACGCGCTGGTGACCATATGGGCCAGCAGATAGGCCCTGCCACGCAGGACCGCTTCGGGAATGCCTTCAACGTCGCCGTGGATGAATCTCAGCCCCTCGGGCAGGGAGGACTCAGCCATCACGGACTTCATGATCTCGACAGCCGAGGGCACGGTCCCCACCTGTGCGAGAAACTGTGCACGCCAACTTGGCCGCGGCAGATCGGCGAGAACGTCGAACAGCGGGCCCATTCTGCTGCGGACGAAATCATGAATGCTCGGGGTCTCACCCAGGCCTGCGACGTAAGCGTCCCTGCGGAGGGACATCTCGGCGACATGACGCTCCACGAGTGCACGCAGCAGACCGTCTCGACCCCCGAAGTGGTATGAGATCGCGGAATGATTCGCCGCCCCTGCATAGTCGACAATGCGGCGATTCGACACAGCATCGATGCCGTGGATGGCGAAGAGCTCCTCGGCGGAGTTGAGCAGCACCACGCGCGCTCTGTAACTCTGGATTCCCATAGTCCCTATTCTTCCATTCCCAAGCCGCTCAAGATGCGGACTCCCTGCCGCGATATCAGCGACCCGACCACCTCGGCGAGCATCGCCGCCACCTTGGCAAATCCATGTCGATTTCACAAGTATAAGTCACGTGTCTTAAACTGATCGAGTTCAAGGTGGTCAACGGTGATCACTCGACTTCCGATCCATCAGGAGGACGACAGTGGGCACACCACCGCCGCTTACCCGCCGCGAGGCCAGTGGGCATGACTCACACGACACCAGTCAAGACGACGACTATGACCAGGACCAGGTTCCGGAGTCGACGGACGAGCAGCACACCGCTGAGGCAGAGGCTGCAGCCGCGAAGCGGGCCAAGGCAGAACTGATTGGCAGGACGGCAGCGATCTTCATCATGCCGCTCATCCTGGTGGGCATGATGATCACGGGATACCTCGGCACCATGCACTCTCCCTCAGCCAATGACATGCCCGTCGTCGTGGCCGGTTCGGACTCGAAGGCCGCGGACATGAAGTTTGCGCTCGACGGTTCCGAACCGGATGCCCTCGACGTCGATGCCGTCGATGACGCTCACACCGCGCGTGAGATGGTCTACGACCGCGAAGCCTCGGCGGCGGTCGTCATCACGGGCGACAAAGCTACGCTCTACACCGCGGGTGGTGCAGGAGTCCAACAGCAGACGACAGTCATCGGCCTCGTCATGCCCGCCCTACAGGAGGAGGGACTCGACGTCGACACCGAGGACATTGCATCCCTGCCGGACGACGATCCTTCCGGTCTCGGAGCCATGTTCCTCATGACAGCCATCGTCATGGCCGGATACCTGCCCTTCAGCGTCCTGCGCTCGAACTCTCCCGAACTGCTGAAGTTCACACGCATCGTCCCCATCCTCGGGGCCTGGGCCGCGGTGATCGCCGGGCTGGTCTGGACGGTCGCCTGCCCGATCCTCGACATCGTCGATATCAAGGACACGGTCGCCGTTCTCGGCGTCGCCTGGCTGGGTGTGTTCGCGATCTCCTGCGTGCAGCTGCTCATCACCCGAATCGCCGGTGCCCTGGGAGTGATCGTCGGCATCTTCTTCCTCATGGTCCTCGGCATGCCGTCGTCGAACCTGTCCTACCCTGTGTACACGATGCCGGCGTTCTACCGCTTCACGCACGAAATTCTGCCGATGCCCGCGATCGGTGAAGCGCTGCGCTCCGTTCTGTACTTCGATGGCGCGGGCGTCACCGAGCACCTCCTCGTGCTGGCTATCGGCGCCGTCGTCGGTCTGCTGCTGACGAAGGCCTACGACTTCATCTCCCACCGGCGCAATCCGGATCCAAAACCACTCGATGTCAACATCCCGTCGCTGCACGGCGGCCGGCGTCCGGATTCGAAGGTGTGGCGCTACATCTCACTCATCGTCTTCCCCTTGGCAATGGTCACGATGATGCTCACCTTCATGCTCGGTGCGATGGGCTCCCCCACACCCAAGGACATGCCCGTGACCGTGGTCGGTTCCTCGACCGAGCAGTCGAAGGACACCATCGCCGACCTCGAGAAGTCCTTGGGCAAGGACATGTTCGACTTCACTGCCACGACGGACAAAGAAGAGGCACGTGCCCAGGTCGAGGATCGGGACGAGGTCGCAGCACTCGTGCTGCCTACTCAGAAGAATGCCGATTTCGGTCTCATTGCGAACGAAGCCGGAAACAACAGTGCCTACCAGGTCGTCAACCGGATCTTCGATCAGGTCGCCTCCCAGCAGGACGTGGAGCTCAATGTCGACAACGTCAATGTGCTGCCGGACCGGGACAAGAACGGCGTAGTCGTCATGTACGTTGCCATGGGCTGGGTCCTCGCCGGATTCATGGTGGTCATCGTCGGTGCGAACGCCAACCCGTGGAGCCGACCACTGAAGCGGATGATCCCCCTGACCGCTGTGTACGCACCGTTCATGTCACTGGTCGTCACCCTCATCGCCGGCCCGATCACCGGAGCCGTCGACGGTCATTTCGCTGCGCTGTGGGGAGCCGGAATCATCGCGATCTTCTGCATCGCCATGTTCGCCATGGTCTTCGAGCGACTCATCGGCATGCTCGCGATCATTCCGGTCATCGGCACTCTCATGTTCGCGGGGATGCCGGCCTCGAACGGGGCGATCTCCGAGTACATGATCCCGTCGTTCTTCACCACGCTGCACGACTTCCTGCCGATGGCGGCAGCGGTGGAGACCATCCGTTCGATCATCTACTTCGACAGCGATGTCGTCACCGAGCATATGCAGGTCCTCGGGCTCTGGGGCCTCGTGTCCCTGGCACTGGTGTTCCTCATCGACAGCATCAAACCGCCGCGTACAGAACATGACTTCGGCAATCTCCACCTTGAGCAGGAGAGGGAACGGAACAAGCAGGCCCGGAAGCAGGCGAAGGCCCTCGAAGGCTCAAGCTCCACTGCGACCGTGCGCTCGACGATCGTCGGCGACCGGTTCGAGCCTGCAAGACAAGCAGAGTCGACGGACCAGAGAGCCTACACAGCCGCGCCCACTGCAGGCGACCGGCTGAAACTTCGATCCGCCGAGGTGGGGATTGAGCATTCCTATGATGACAGTCACTACCCCACGGATCCCAAATCGGCAGATCAGCAGGGGCGGATCCCCTCCACCGTGTGATCAGCTGGCCAGGACAACCCGGAGCATTCACGCCGGCGGCGCTCTTCGGCGCCGACATCGCCACTTCCTGCGGAGAAGTGCACCCGCCGGCCAGATGAGTCTCTGATGTGACGTGATCTTCAGTGTGGAAAGCTTTGGGTCTACAGTCGGATAACTATGGGTTCACATATCGATTTCTTCGGTCCGACTGGCCTCATCGAGGCCGAGCTGCTCCTGGCCAGCTTCGTCCTGTGCTCGCTGATCGGCTTCGAACGGCAGTTCCGGCAGAAGAGCGCGGGCTATCGCACCCATGTTCTTGTGGGGATCGGCACATGTGCATTCACATTGGTCTCCGCCTACGGGTTCGCCGGTGTGCTCGGGGACGAGGCTCGTCTGGATCCGTCACGGATCGCCGCACAGATCGTCTCGGGTGTGGGCTTCCTGGGCGCGGGCGTGATCTTCAAGGGCCGAAACATGGTGCGTGGCCTCACGACTGCCGCCACCGTTTGGGTGACGGCGGCCGTGGGCATGGCCTGCGGCGCAGGGATGCTGTCACTGGCCATCATGCTCACCGCACTGCACCTGCTCACCCTGTTCGTCGTCGCGCCCCTCATCCGTCGGATCCCCGACAGCGACCACCGAAAACTGCTGCGCATCGCCTATGAGGACGGCTCAGGAATCCTCCGTGACATCCTCGCCGTGGCAGGCGACATGGGCTACTCGAACACCATCCTCGATTCCAAACGCTTCGAGACCGAAAACGGCGTGCGGATGGTCCAGATCGACGTGAAGTTCGAGGGGAGACCGCCCCTGCACATGCTCATCCCTGCACTGCTGGACCTCTCCGGCGTGAACAAGGTGAGCATGCGCGAGGACCAGGTCCACTCGGTCGACGATGACGGTGACTCCGTGTGATTCGCCGCTCTCCGCGCACCACACGCGCCTTCAGTCCCGAAGCGAGCGCTTCCATGCGAGGGTGGCGAGGGCTGCGGCCTGATCCGCCAGATGGGCATCATCGAAGAGCACCTGTGGCGAATGGTTCCACGCTGCAGTCTCCAGGTCGATATCCTGCGGAGACACGAGGAAGAACAGAAACGCGCCCGGAACTTCGTTGAGCACGTAGGAGAAGTCCTCGGACCCCATGAGCGGGGTCGGCGCCTCGACGTAACGGTCCTCACCGAAAGTCTCGGTCATCGTGTCTGCGACGAACGCGGCCTCGCCGTCGTCGTTGACCGTGACGGGGTACTGTTCGGTCCACACCACCTCGGCGGTGCACCCGTGAGCGGCAGCGATCGACTCGGCCAGACGTGGGGCCACCTCGGCGAACTTCTTCGTCGAAGCTGCTGACAGCGTCCGCACGGAAGCGCCGATCTTCGCCGAGGGTGGGATGACGTTGACGGCCTCGCCGGCCTGCAGCTGCGTGACTTCGGCGACAACCGGATCGAAGACGCTGAACGTGCTGGTGACCATCGAGTAGAGCGCCTGGCCGAATTCGAGAGTGGGCCGGACGGGATCGATGCTGGCATGCGGCTGTGAGCTGTGGCCGCCGCGTCCGTGGAAGGTGACGTGAAGGGTGTTCGCTCCGGCCATCAAGGTGCCGGGTCTCGTGGTGAAGATTCCGTGTGCTCCAGGAGCGACATGGATGGCATACGCCGCATCGGGGACTGCACCGATGGTGTCGAACATGCCCTCGTCTATCATGTCTTTGGCACCACCCGGACCTTCTTCACCGGGTTGGAACATGAAGGCCACGGTACCGGCGAGTTCCTCCTGGTGTGCGCTGAGCAGCTTCGCGGCCCCGACTAAACCAGTAACGTGCAGATCATGGCCGCAGGCGTGCATATTGCCGTTGGTCGAGGCGAAGTCCAGATCGTTCTCCTCCGCAACGGGCAGGGCATCCATGTCACCGCGCAGGAGTACCGTCGGACCGGGCCGGCCGCCTCGGAGCACAGCAACGATGGAGCTCAGCCCCTTGCCGGTTGTGATCTCCAAGGGCAGTCCCTCGAGGGCGTCGAGAATCATGCGCTGAGTCACTGGGAGTTCGAGACCCAGCTCGGGGTTGCGGTGCAGGTCACGGCGAAGGTCAATGAGTTCGGTCGCCAGAGACTGTGCCTCGGCAGCGAAATCGTGGGTCATAGTAGTTCCTCTCTGATCGTGGATGAAGCGGTGGGTGGATGAAGCGGTGGGTGGATGAAGCGGTGGGTGGATGGAGTTCGGACTGTTTCGGCGGTCGACGCAAACTCACCCGAGCAGCGACCGGACGGGGGCGCTGGGGAACCAACTCGCGGAGTCCTTCATCAGCGCCCCGCCCTGCATGACGACTTTGATTTTCGCCGGGTCGGCCAACTGGGTGATATCGGCCAACGGGTCGAAGTCGACGATGACAAGGTCAGCCAGTTTGCCTTCCTCGAGTGTGCCCACGTCAGCAGACAGGCGCAGCAGTTCCGCCGCGTTCCTCGTCCCCGCCACAATCGCCTGCATCGGTGTCAGGCCGAGCTCGACGGCATGCATCTCCTCACGCAGATTGAGTCCGTGTGGGCACACACCGGCGTCGGTTCCCAGCGCAACCTTCACACCAGCGGCCATCGCCACGGCCACGCGTTCGCGCGCGATCGCGGACCATCTGACCTTCTTCTCGTATAGGTAGTCGGGCACGTTCTTCGGGTCCGGAATCCGCAGTGCGCTGCTGAGCGTCGGGACGAGGAACGTTCCGCGCTCGAGCATGAGCTCGATGCCTTCGTCGTCGATTCCGTAACCGTGTTCGACGGAGCGGACACCGCCGCGGATGGCTGCCTTGATGCCATCGGCTCCTTGGGCATGGGCGGCGACGGGCTGTCCTGCTCGTTTGGCTGTCTCTTCAACGATGAGTCGCACATGCTCTTCGGGAACGCCGATGTCATCGGGGGTGTCCGATGGGCTCGAGACGCCGCCGGTGGTGCAGACCTTGATCACGTCCGCACCCGAACGTACGAGGGTGCGAATTGTCCGGCGGACGTCGTCATCGGTGTCGATGATCGGGTCGACGGGCATGGCAGGCATGGTGGACAAACCGTTGGGCATCGTGAAATCGGTGTGCCCGCCGGTCGGTGACAGCGGTGTGATGGCCAGGTGCATCCGGGGCCCGAGGATCAGCCCCTGCTGGATGCTGTCGCGCACGCCGCGGTCGGTTCCGCCGAGGTCACGAGCAGTGGTGACTCCGGCCATGAGGGTGGCCCGGGCGTTGACAGCGCTGCGCACGATCCGCTCCGAGGCGAAGCGGGCGAGGTTCGCCGCCTGGTTCTCGATCGAGAGTCCGAAGTGCACGTGAGAGTCGATGAAGCCGGGCATGATCGTCTTGCCCTGCAGGTCGATGACACGAGGGGCTTTGCCACCAGTGTCGTGGCCCTTCCCCGCCGAGCTGGTGCCTTCGGTGCGCTCGGGTCCTGCGTAGACGATGCGTCCGTCCTTGATCTCGATCTCCGCACTGGAGAGGGGATCACCGCCGTTGCCATCGATGAGGGCAGCTCCGCGAAGAACAGTGTGCTCGGAATCGTTGATCGTGGTGGGCAGGTAGGCGGTCGACATCAGTGATGGTGATCCTTTCAACGGGAGATCGTGCGCTGCATGTGCCATTGTCGATCATTCCGCACACAGCGGTGCACAGTGATCGCATCATGACCAGGAAGAGCGGGCAGGCTCCGGCGGCGAAGGGCAGGTGCTCCAGTCTCGACAGAACCTCAGTCCGCGAACTCTGCCAGCGAAACCTCAGTCCACGAGCTGAGCGAACATGGCTTCGACGGAATCCGTGATCCGCGCATGCGAAGCATCATCGAAGATCGCGGTCTGAACGATGGCGCCCTGCATGAGCGCGAGGACGGCCGGCGCGATCCGATGCGCCCTGGCCTGTGCGACGCCTTCGGCAAGCCCTGCACTCCGATGGAAGTACACATTCAGATAGGCCTCGAATCGTCTGATGAGTTCGTGGTAGATCTCAGCGGCGATTGTGGCGAAATCCGGGGAATGCGACGCCTCTCCCCATACCTGCAGCAGCAGCGGAGCGAATGGGGTGTCATGGAGGATCTTGTCCAGAAGCTGCGGGAAGACCTCATGTGGAGGTGGAACCTCGTCTGCTGTTCCGAAGTCCTGCAGCTCGGCCACACGCTCTTCCATGATTCGCCTGCCGGCGTCGAGCGTGAGCTCCGCCTTGGACGAGTAGTAGACGTAGACGGCTCCGGCGGACAAGTCCGCCTCCTTGATGATGTCTGCCATCGACGCTCCGGCGAAGCCCTTGCGAAAGAAACACGCAAGCGCGGCATCCTGAATCCGCGTGCGCATAGCTTCCCTGTGTTCGTCCGTGACCTTCGGCACCAAACCTCCAAAAACGAATGACCATTCTTGATATATCGTACTCGAAAGAGTAAAACGAATGAGTATTCGTTTTCAATGATTGGATAGGCATGGCGACGAGAATCCTCAGCAGCTCGGACGGCACGGACGATAGGCGCGGCAGAACGAGCACGGCCGACACGAGGGCGGCCGACACGAGGGCGCACAAGCCCAGCCTCAAACAGGCACTGCTCGCCGCGGTCTTCGCCGCGGCGATCGTCACAGTCATCCTGCTGGCATTCAGCTGGCCGACTGTCACGTCTGAGCCCAAAGATCTTCCGGTTGCGGCCGTCGGCGATCAGGAACAGATCGATCAGATCACGGCCGATGCTCCAGAGGGGATGCTCGATCTGAAGAAGGTCGACTCCCGCGCCGAGGCGCAGCAGCTCATCCGTGAACGTGAGGTCTACGGGGCGCTCCTGCTTGGCGACGACCCTGAGATCCTCACCTCGACTGCTGCCTCCCCTCCTGTTGCCCAGCAGCTGGGCGGGATTGCCGCTCAGATGCAGCAGAAGATCGACAAGCAGGCGATCTCGGGCATGCAGGACGGAATGCAGGAGATGCAGGATGCACTCGCAGCGGCCTCTCAGCCAGCCGGATCTCAGCCCAGTCCTGGTGCACCACAGCAAAACCCAGGCGACCAGGCACAGGCCCCAGACGCCTCGGCGATGGAGGTCCCTGAGGTCACGGTCACGGATGTCGTGCCGCTCAACGACAACGATTCCACCGGTGCCGGCCTTGCGATCGCGGGTCTGCCTCTGACCATCGGCGGCATCGTCGGCGGCGTGCTCACCAGCATGCTCGTGCGCTCTCGCCGAATGCGTGCGGTCGCGGTCGTCGCCTACGGCACGATCGGCGGACTTGCACTTACCCTCGTCCTGCAGACGTGGTTCGGCATTCTGCAGGGCAGCTTCGGGCTCAACGTACTTGCTGCAGGCCTGGCAGTCGCGGCGACGGCGGCACTCATCAACGGCTTCGTCTCACTGATAGGTCCGGGTGGCATAGCGATCGGCGCGGTGCTCACGATGTTCATCGGCAATCCGATCGCCTCGCTCCAGGCACCGAAGGAGTTCCTCGCAGGGGCCTGGGGAGACATCGGCCAGTTCTTCGTTCCCGGCGCGTCGGGTAGCCTGCTGCGCAACCTGTCCTACTTCCCGGATGCACCCATGGCGATGCAATGGTGGGCGCTCATCGGTTGGTTCTCCTTGGGCATCGCCCTCATCCTCGTCGGTCACCTCAAGGCTCACTCGAAGCAGCGGACTGCCGTGAGCTGAGCTGTCCCTCCTCCTCAACGACTTCCTCCTCCTCAACGACGTGGAGCCGACCCCAGAAGGCACAGGGTCAGGCTCCGCGTCGGCATCCGACGAAAGTAAGTATCCACAGGCTGGAACCGTCAGCCGTCTGCTCCATCCCTGCGATACCGTTCCTCAATGAGCACAGTGAGAGAGCCATCAATCGTCGATGGAATTGCCGAAGATTACTTCGACGGACTTTCAGACCTCTATCCGTCGATTCCCCTATTCCTCGGCCTTGACAACGACAAGGGTTTCGATGACTACTCCCCTGCCGGATTCGAAGCCGCGAAGGATCTCCGGGCCCGCGCCTTGAACAGACTCGCTGACCTTGAAACGACCGCAGCGATGAACGGTTCTCCCAGTCTGGATGACACCGATGATGTGACCATCGATGCTATGCGCGAACGATTCAGTGTCGCCGATGACCTCTTCGACAGCGACCTCAGTCACACCGTCCTCAACGTGATTGAATCTCCAGTCCAACAGATGAGAGATATCTTCGATCTCTTGCCGACACGGACGACGAGAGATTGGGAGACGATCAAGTCGACGCTTGCCGGCCTGCCAGCGTCAATATCTGGGTATCAAGAATCTTTGACCTACGCGCAGCAGCGCTCGGGCCGCACCCCGGCCCGAGCGCAGATCGAACGAGTTCGTGAGCAGTCACTTGCCCTGGCGAAGGAGAACAGTCGGTTCGACACACTCATCGAAGGTGCCGCGAACCTCTCGACCGGTCTGCGAAACGACCTTGCTGCCGCCGCCGCTGCGGCCAAGGACTCATTTGCAGAGCTGAGCGACTACTTCGCAATGCTCATGACTCGGGCGCACGAGAACGAAGCATGTGGTCGGGACGCCTATGCGCTGCATTCCAGGAACTACCTGGGAGCTGAGGTCGACTTCGAAGAGACATACAGCTGGGCACTCGATGAACTCAACCGAATCGACTCCGAACAGAAAGCGATCGCGAAGGCCATCGCCCCAGGGGTCGGGCTCTTCGACGTCATGGCAATGCTCGACAATGATCCGCACCGTGCTCTGCACGGGACCGAGGCGCTTCAAGCCTGGATGCAGGATGTCGCCGATGAGGCCATTGAGAAACTCGGGCAGACGCACTTCGACATTCCCGAACCGCTCCGGACCATCGAGTGCATGATTGCACCCTCCGCCACAGGCGCTGTCTACTATTCACAGCCCAGCGAGGATTTCTCCCGCCCCGGACGAATGTGGTGGTCTGTGCCTCATGGCGTCACCGAATTCGCGACCTGGCAGGAGAAGACCACCGTCTATCATGAAGGAGTCCCCGGACATCATCTGCAGATGGGTCAGGCATCTTATCTTGCCGATTCACTCAATCGCTGGCGCCGCCACGTCTGCTGGGTATCCGGTCACGGCGAAGGATGGGCTCTCTACGCCGAACAGCTGATGGAAGAACTCGGCTTCCTGGACGATCCTGCCGATCGGCTCGGCATGCTGGATGCCCAACGCTTGCGGACCACACGAGTAGCACTCGACATCGGATTCCACCTCGGCCTCAAAGCACCGACACATCTGGGTGGTGGGACCTGGGACCGTGCCAAGGCATGGCAGTTCCTCAAGGACAATGTCGCCACGGATCGCACATTCCTGGCCTTCGAACTCGACCGTTACCTGGGCTGGCCGGGGCAGGCCCCGAGCTATAAGATCGGGCATCGCCTGTGGCAGCAGATTCGACACGATGCCGAAACGGAAGCCGGTGAGACTTTCGATCTCAAGGGCTTCCACTCGAAGGCACTCAATCTTGGGTCACTCGGGCTGGACACCTTGTCAAGGGCCATGCGCCGCTGACGTCAGCGGTTACTCCTTTTCCCATTCCCAGTAGTTCCAGAACATCGACGGATCAAGAGTGGTCGTCGAGGCGTTCTTCACTGAATCCTGGTGGATCGTCAGCGAAGGGAACTGGAAGAGCGGCAGCCCGAACCCATCGTCGATGAGTTGCTTCTCTATGTCCGCGGCCAGTGTCTTCTGCTCTTCAGGATCAATGCTCACGAGCATCTGATCGAGCTTCTTCGCCGTCGTCGGGTTGTGATATCCGCTGTAGTTGTTCTGCGCGCCCTTGCGGTAGTACGAATCCGATTCCGTGACACCGGTCGTCGTCAGGGCCCAACCGAAGAGGGAGGCATCGTAGGTTCCGTCACCGAGGCGCGTACCCCAGTTGACGTCGCCGGAATCCTCGACGGCGAACCCTGCCTTCTCCGCCGATTCCTTGACCAACTGGAAGATCTGTTCACGGCGTGCGTTCGTATTGTCATAGAGGAAACGGACAGTCGGCTCCTTCACCCCCGCCTCATCGAGCAGCTTCTTCGCGCCCTCGACGTCGACGGAGTCGTAATCCGAGATACCAGAGCCCTCCGCGATCTCCTTGTACAGCGGGGAATCTGGTGCCTGGTTGAAGGAGTCACGGACCCCTGCCTCCTCGTTGAGCGGCTTGATCAGACGATCGACGATCTCCTGTCTCGGAAGGGTTTTGAGGAATGCCCGCCTGACCTGCAGAGCTTTGTCTTCGTCGCCGCCATACGAAGCAGGGTCGAAGGGGCCGTTGTTGTCGAATGTGAGGTCGACGTGCTCGAATGTGGCATCTTCACCGGGAATGATGCTGACACCGTCGATATCTTCAGCCGCTTTGAGGACGTCAGCCGTCGACTGAGGCTGAGTGATATCGACTTCGCCGTTCTCAATGGCTTGGACCATCGCCATGGGATCGCCGTTGTAGCGAACCGTGATGGTGTCCATCTTCGGATCAACGGGACCGGTGTATGCCTCATCGCGTTCAAGGGTGAGGTACTGCCCCTCTTCGAAAGCGGTGATCTTGTACGGTCCGCTGTGGACGAGAAGGTCCTCGTTGTCCGGCATGGATGTGAAATCGAAACCTGTGTTCCAGAAATTCGAGATCTTCGATAGGGCTTCGACATCGTTGTTCTTGATGGCCTCGATGATCGCTGTCTTTCCTTCTTCGGAAGATTCGGCGCCCAAGGCGTTCTTAGCGACGATGTGAGCGGGAACGCCCGATCCATAGGCGCCGAGGCCGAATTCTGTCTCCCAGTCGGCAAAGGGCTGAGAGTAGGTGAAGGTCAGGGACTTCCGATCCTCGCTGATCTCGGGAAAGTCTTTGATCAGGGGTGCGCCAACACTCGTCGAGTCGAAATAGACGGTGTCGGCGTCGTTCTTCTTCACCATTCCGGCGTCGTCATTGTTCTCATCGACGGTATTGAAGTTGGTTGAGCGGGCAGCCCAGGTCAGCGCCAGGTCGACGGCATCGACAGGAGTTCCATCCGACCAGTTGGAGTCCTCGTTGAACGTATATTTCACCTTCAACGGGTCTTCGGAGACCTTCTCGATGGTGCCGAGCGCACCGTCGTGCAGTTCAAGCTGGTCGTCGTAATATTTGAAGTTGTCGTTCATCATGTAGGCGATGATCGTGTTGGCAACGGCATTGCCGTCATTGGTCATGTCGTTCATCGAACGAAATGCTTCATTCCATCCGACGTTGAGAACCGATCCTGTCCCGGCGGAATCCGAGCTGCCCCCTGGCGGCGTACATCCGGTCACGATGAGCGCCATCGCGGCGACTCCTGCAATAGTCGTCAGACGTTTCTTCATGTTCACTCCTGTGTGTGAAAGATGATCGAGCAGTTGATGCTCAGCTGATTGAGTCGTTCCGTATTTCTGTCTCCTATTGCGGACTCGGCTTCACACCGTCGTCGCCCGCAGCTGTTTCACCCCTGTCGGGGCAGCCACTCGCAGCAGCAGAGCGAAGATCTGGTCCACGAGGATCGCCAAGATCGCAACCCAAACGGCACCGGCGAGAACGCCTTCGATCCCGTATGCCACTTGGTTGAGAATAACGTCGCCCAATCCGCCGCTGCCGGCGATTGTAGCGATCGTTGCGGAGCTCACTGTCAGCACGGCCGCAGTGCGAATGCCGCTGATGACCATCGGCAGGCCAAGGGGAAGTTCCACCTTGTTCAGCACCTGCAGAGGCGTCATTCCCATTCCTCTCGCAGCTCTCGTCAGATCACGATCCGCAGAATTCACGGCTTGGAAGGCGTAACTGAGTATCGGCGGGAAAGCGAGCAGGAACAGTGCGATCATTGCGTTGAGCATTCCGATGCCCACGAAGCCGATGAGAATCGCGATGAGGGCCAAGCTTGGAAGTGCCCGGCCGATGTTCGTGATGCTCACTGCCAGAAATTCGCCCTTGTGGATGTGGCCGAGCCAGATACCGATCGGCACGCCGATGACGATGGCTGCGAGCAATGGGACGAGGCTGATGATCAGATGCTCGCTCGTCTTCTCCATGAGCATCCCGAAGTTGGCTGCGATGAAGGGAAATGCCCCGAATATCTCTTTCATCAGACCCTCGCTCTCGTCCAGGGTGTCAGTACTCTGCCGACAATCACCAGTAGTCCGTCGAGGACGAAGGCCAGGAGGACCGCGAGTGCTCCGGCCCCGATGAACTGCGTATTGAACGGCGACGACACGGCCTTGAGGATTGGCGACCCCAGACCGCTGTCGACGACGAATGCCGCAATCGTAGCCACACTCACTGTCAGCACCGTAGCGATGCGCAGACCCGAGATGATCGATGGCAGGGCCAGCGGCAATTCGACCTTGACCATGAGCTGTCTCTGGTTCAGACCCATCCCGATTGCTGATCTCTTCACATCGTCCGGGACCGCCGCCAGACCGGCGAGCACTGCCTGAAAGATGATCACAAGCGTGAAACACACCAACGCGATCTCAACGGTCAGCAGAGTCAGACCGGTGAACGGAACCAGCAGCTGAAACAACGCCAGAGGAGGAAGCGTGTACAGGAACGTTGCGACGATCCCGATGGGTCCGGCCAGCCATTTCTTTCGGTAGGCGATCAGCGCGGCGGCGAATGCGATGACGAATCCGATCACGACGGCGATGACGACCATGTAGATGTGGTCGACCAGCGGCGGCCAGAAGACAGTCGACCACTGGTCGACGAACCAATCACCGCAGAACGGGCCGTTGCCGATCACACAGTCGGAGGCCTGTCCGTAGTCCGGGATCACAGGATCGCCGGCAGGCGCGATCCCGCTCATGATCCGACACCTTCCCCGTTCCTCGCGCCAACGGCGTTGGCTGGCGGATCGACCAGATCGTGCAGGGTGACGTCGCCGAGGTGGCTCCCCCGCTCCATCACACGTGCACCGTGTGCCCCAGCAGCGGAAACCACGGACAGTGCTTCCCTCAATGTCACGTCGGCCTCGACCTGAGGCAGATCAGACTCCACCGGCAGCTCGGATTCAGCCTTGGCGACGAGTACCTCGGCGACAGTGGTCAGGGCGAGGCGCTTGAGGCCACGTTCTGCACCGAGGAATTCCGCGACGAACTCATCGGCAGGGTGAGTGAGCACCTCGGCGGGAGTGTCGTACTGGGCCAGCTTGCCCCCAGGCTTGAGGATCGCGATCCGATCGGCCATCTTGATGGCCTCGTCGATATCGTGCGTGACGAAGAGGGTCGTCTTCCCGACAGCCCGATGAATTTCAAGGAATTCGTCCTGGACCGCCATCCGGGTGATCGGATCGAGTGCTCCGAAGGGTTCGTCCATGAGCATGACCGGAGGATCGGCCGCGAGTGCGCGCGCGATTCCGACTCGTTGCTGCTGACCGCCGGAGAGCTGGGACGGATACCTGCCCAACCAGCTGTCGACCGGAGTCAGTCCGACCAGTTCGAGCAGTTCGGCAGTCCGGCGCGTGATTCGTGACTTGTCCCATTTGAGAATGGTCGGCACGATCGCGATGTTCTCCGCCACCGTGTAGTGCGGAAACAGACCGGACTGCTGAATTGCATAGCCGATAGTTCGACGCAGCTCGATGGCAGGTATGTCCATGATGCTTCGGTCACCGATGCGGATGTCTCCGCTGCTGAGGTCGACAAGACGATTGACCAGCTGGAGAGCTGTCGTCTTACCGCCACCGGACGGACCCACTAGGCAGACGAGTTCGCCCGACTTCACCTCGATGTCAAGCGAATCGAGAGCCGGTGCGGCCTGTCCGGGGTAGAGCTTGGTGACCTGGTCGAAGACGATGGACGAGTTCGTGGTCGACGTCGTCTTCGGGTCGGTGGATGGAAATGTCATCGTGTTCTCACATCAGTCCGTTTGCTTGCAGAAAGACCCTGGCCACTTGAGCGGGGTCGATCCTATTAATTGCGGAAGCTTCGTTCAGCGCCTGGATTGCGTCGATCGTCAGGAGTGAATGAAGTCTGTTCAAGAACTCAGGCGCGTCGTCGTCGAGGTCGTTAAAGACATCGTCCCTGATCAGCGGTACGACGTTCTGGAATCCGAAGAGCTTCTTGTCGTCTTCGAGAACGACAAGGTCGGATCTCAGCAGCTGCGGATCGGTGGTGAACACGTCCGCGGCTTGGATCTCGCCACGTTCGATTGCCTGGTAGTTCAGTCCGATGCTCAGAGTCTTGAGTTTCATGTTCGTCAGACCGTATGTGTCGACGATGCCCTCATACCCGATTGCTCCGGAGACATTGTCCGGGTACGTCGAATAGGTGAAATCTCCGATGCCCTTGAGATCGGACACCTTCTTCAGCCCATGTTCGTCGGCGAATTCCTTACGCACAGCGACCGCGTTCTTGTTCTCGAAAGGTGTGGCCTGAAGTGTGGTCACTCCATGCTCGTTCTCCCACCCCTTCGCTATGTCATAGGTTTCATCGGCCGTGCCCAGCGCAGTGTCAATGCCAACCCAATTCACCACGATGACCCCGGTGTATTCGGGGTAGATGTCGATCTGGCCCGACTGGAGTGCGGTATTGATGATGTCGCTGGATCCGACGTTCGTCTTCAGATCCACTTGGTATCCGCGAGCTCGAAGCCCTTGAGCGTAGAGTTCGCCCATGATCCAGCTCTCGGCGAATCCTTTGGATCCGATGGTGATCCTGCGCCTGGCAGCACCTGATTTGGCACCACCGACGCTGGCCGTGGTGGAGGTACAACCGCCCAGCGTGGCCGCTGCCATTCCAACGCTGAGTGCGCCGAGCGTTCGCAGGACCCGGCGCCGATTGAGTGCGTGTCTATTCAGTTTGTACATCGTTGCTCAGTTCAGGTCGCGCGGAACGGTCTTCGTGGTGGTCCTCGAATGGAACTGCCTTCCGTCCTTGTAGGCAACGAGTTCATTGGTCACGAGGAAGTTCGCTGTGTCACCGCTCATGGTGCTGCGTGTCCGCAGCTCAACATCCCATCCCTGATCATCCTTCGTCAGCGCATCGGCATCGGCCTGCTGCAGCAACGCCTGACTGCTGACAGGATCCGCAAGCGCGGGCCTCCGGTAGCGGATGACTCGTTCGCAGATTGCTGTCGGCGAGAGAGGATCGGTTTCACTGCGCTCATAGGAATCACGCTCGAGCGTGTAATAGAAGAGTCCGTCGCTCGAGTTGGTCTGCCAGCCCTCGGACACAGTGGTCACAGTCGCGCTGCGATTGACCAAATCAGTCTCCAGGGTGCGGGTCATGGGCGGCCCTGACGCATCGATCGTGGACACTGGCGGGGTCGGAGGCACGCCGAGGTGGTCGGTGAGTTCCCGGGAGGTTTCAGCGTCGGCCTCGGCCGAGTCGACGCTGCGCACGGGCAGTCGAAGCTCCGGATCGTCTGTGACCGTCAGGAGAGTCTCTTCGGGCGACGGCCAGAGCATGGGCCAGAAGCTCGCGGAGATGCTCAACCGCAGACGGTGGCCTGGCAGGAATCGGTGGGCGGTGGATAGGAGCGGGAAGTCGATGGTGACGTCCCGGCCCGGAGCCAGAGGTGCGGGATGTTCATGGGAGGAATGATGTGTCAGATTGAAAAGGCCCATGGTCACCAGTCGTGAGGTGCCGTCTGGAGCGACGTCGCATATGCGGGCTGCGATGACTCCGCGGTCTGAACTCGAAGTCAGTATCGCTCTGAGGCTCGGGGTGCCGACGATCTCCAGGCCGGCAGGAAGATCCCAGTCTGCGGTGTAGGAGCGTGCGTCATCGGCGGCCTGGTCACCGGCCATGCCCGCTGCCTCACCGAACTGCAGCCAGCTGCCGGCGTTGTAGCCTATGAGCTCGGTGCTGCGCAGCTGACGGGGACCTGCCTGAGTCGAGTCCTGCACGTCCCAGCTGACGTCTTCGATTCCTGGTGAGGGCCAGCTGCTCTCTGCGACCCAGCGTCCCGGTCGAGTCTCCCGGTCGGAGTGAACGGGGGCACTGTCGGGGACATAGGCACGCAATTGCGGCTGGTCCTTGACTCCGTTGTCGATTCCACTCATCCACTGGTCCCACCAGCGCACGGCTTCGGCGATGAAGTCTATTCCCGGTCCCGGTGCTGCCTGGTGCGGGTAGTTGTGCGCCCAGGGGCCGAGCAGTGCGTGAACCGGCGGGTAGTCGGGATTCGTCTCTCGCTGGTGGTTCGCATTCTCCATCAGCCGAAACAGGGTCGTTCGGTACTCGTCAAGAAGTCCGCCGACGGCAAGGATCGGAACCTTGATGGCTTCCGGGGTGTCGCAGACTGAAGCATGTTTCCAGTAGGCGTCTCGGCGCTGGTGGCTGAGCCAGTCGTTGATATTGACCGGTGCTTCGTCGATCCGACGTTTCCAGTCCTGAGCCCAGCCCTCGCCCATGACCGCAGGATCCTGTGGGCGTGCGTTGTATCCCCACATTGTGGAGGCCCAGGAGAGCATTTGGTCGCCGACTATGGCACCGCCGTTGTAATGAACATCGTCGGCAAAACGATCATCGGTGGAGCAGATTGTGATGATGGCGGCGAGTTCTGGTGGTTGCAGTGCGGCGAGCTGCAACCCGTTGAATCCGCCCCACGACTTTCCGATCACTCCTGCCTTACCGTTCGACCACTGCTGAGCTGCGATCCATCTGAGCACCTGAAGACCGTCATCAAGCTCGGTTTCGGAGTATTCGTCCGTCATGATCCCGGTCGAATCCCCGCAGCCGCGCATATCAACGCGGATGCTTGCGTAGCCGGCGCGGGCAAATTCGGGATGGATCGTCTGGTCGCGACCAGCGGTCATGTCGTTCTTGCGGTAGGGGATGTATTCCAAGACGGCTGGAACCTGTTTGTCTTTGAGGTCGTCCGGCAGCCAGATCCGGGCGGCGAGTTCGACCCCGTCTGACAGGGGAATGCGCGTGTGCTCGATGACGTCAACGCCGCGAGGATTCGTGCGATATCGGTCGGCAGGTCCGCAATTGCTGCTCACAGAGAATGCCTCCGTGGCATCGGCTGGTGGTGCTGTACGTGTGTGCTGGTGCGAAGAAGTTGGTGCCATAGTGCCCGAGGTTAACAGCGGTAACTGCATGGCTGTTCAGTTGTTTCGCTCAGTGATATGGATGACAGCCAACCACACCTGACACCGGCTACCTGGCCCCACCTGCACTCGGCGACTATCCTCGGGTGCAGGGGGTACACACCGATGACAGCACTGGCGAACGTGACGATATGCCGCACGTGCGGTGTCGAGACGAGTACGCCTCCACCGGATGTGTGTCCGATCTGTTCGGATGACCGCCAGTGGCTGCCGGAGTCAGGTCAGGTCTGGACGACGCGTGAACAACTCGAGTTCGAACACCACCGCGTCTCCGTCGTCGAACGAGAACCAGGTCTCTACGCGCTGCGTGTGGAGCCGAAGCTGGGCATCGGGCAGACGTGCTATCTGGCGCAGACCGAGTATGGCAATCTGCTCTTCGAGGTCCCGCCCTACATCGACGAGGACGTCATCGCCGCAGTCTCGGACCTCGGCGGGGTTCAGGCCATCGCTGCCAGTCATCCTCACATGTTCGGCCTGCAGCTCGAGTGGAGCGCGGCCTTCGACGATGCACCGATCTTCGTCTGCCGTGCAGATGCCGGCTGGGTCCAGCGCGAGGGATTGAACATCTGGCGCTACTATCAGTTTGCTGAACCAGTTCCCGGAGTCCGCTTGATGCGCATAGGCGGTCATTTCCCCGGCAGCGCGGTAGCCATGTGGACCGGCAAGGACGGTCGAGGCGTGATGCTCAGCGGAGACACGATCGCGCCGGTTGCCCGCTCAGGGTGGGTGACGTTCATGCGCAGCTTCCCCAACTATCTGCCGCTGTCGGCAGGTGTTGTCAGACGCATCGCAGCCTCGGTGGCCGACCTCGATTTCGATCGGATGTACGGCAACTTCGGGCAGACCATCTCGAGCGGAGCCAGGGAGGCTGTGGCGACCTCGGCCGAACGCTACGCCGAATGGGTCTCAGGGGCCCACGACGAGCTCACCTGAGAAGACGGTTCGAGTTCCTGTCCAGAAGACCGTGCCCTGAATACTCCCGTCAGGGCACACATCGATATGCGAAAAACCGGCCAGGTCCGAGTTGACGG
>NZ_JBHFIH010000014.1:373766-441671 GCF_057334195.1 Brevibacterium sp. AGC70
CCCCCGAGAATCCAGCGATGCTGTGAAGATCAGCGTGAGCGGAACTGCGCGGTGACCGGGCAGTCGAAGGGATCGGCCTGGCCGAGTCCGGCCCGGTTGAGGTACCGGACGATGATGCCGAATGATTCGAAGAGCGTCGTCTCCGTATATTTGATGTCCTTCTGAGCACAGTACTCACGGACCATCGGCTGAACCTTGTGCAGGTTGACGCTGGGCATGCTGGGGAACAGGTGGTGTTCGATCTGGTAGTTCAGTCCACCCATGAGGAAGCCCATCGGACGACCGCCCGAGATATTGCGTGACATCAGTGTCTGACGGCGCAGGAAGTCGATCTTCACGTCCTTGGGAACGATCGGCTGTCCCTTGTGATTGGGAGCGAATGAACCGCCCATGTGCAGTCCGAAGACCATGACCTGCACGATGAAGAAGACACTGCCGATGAGCGGTCCTGCAGCCCAGATGGCGATGATGGGGAATCCGATCATACGGATGGCGAGGAAGATGCCTTCGATCCAGCGGCGCTTGATCGAGGACTGTCCCTTGATGATCGCCTTGATCGAGTTCACGTGCAGCTGCAGGCCCGCCAGGGTCAGCAGAGGAAAGAAGAACCAGCCTTGGTGTGAGGCGAACCATTTCCGCACTCCGGTGAGCCCTTGAGCATCTTCGGGGTCGAAGATCAGAGCACCCGGTGCGATATCGCCGTCGACGCCGGCTTTGTTCGGGTTGGCGTGGTGGAGAGCGTTGTGCTTCTTCAGCCACCAGCCGTAGCTGAGGCCGATGAACAGGTTGCCGATGATGGTGGATACCCACTCGCCGACCTTGCCGTTGGTGAAGATCTGACGGTGCGCCGCATCGTGGGCGACATATGCCGTCTGAGTGAAGAGGATTCCGAAGACGACTGCTGTGGCCATCTGCCACCAGCTTTCGCCGATGAGGAAGAGCATCGCGAAGGCGACGACGTAGGAGAGTCCGAGGAGGACGAAGCGCAGCGTGTTCCAGCCGGGGCGTCGTGCCAGCAGACCGGCCTCTTTGACCTGGGCCATCAGCGCACTGAAGTCGCTGGTGAATTCCTGATTTTCGGTTCCGCGATTGGCTCGCCTCTGCTCGAGCACCTCAGCCCTTGACTCTTTTCCAAGAGTGGGCGTCGACAGCGTCCTATTCACGACATCTACTGGTTCCATATTACTTACCGTACGAGGTGGGTCGTCGCCTTGGCATCACCCCAGAGCACCGTATTTCACCCCCTACCCAGGTAGGGGGTCGTGTCATCAGACCTGGGCGCCAGGCACGATGAGCCCTGATTCATAGGCGGCGATGACCGCTTGAGCGCGGTCTCGGGCGTCGAGTTTGTAGAGAATTCGCGAAACATGGGTCTTGACGGTCTGCACTGCGATGAACAGTGAGGCAGCGATCTCCGTGTTGGTCTCACCACGCGCCACCAGCACTAGGATCTCGCGTTCGCGGTCGGTGAGGTCGGGCAGGGCCGCAGCGTTCGATGTCTGCGGTCCTGCGGCGAAGTGCTCGATGACTCTGCGGGTGACGCTCGGGGCCAGCAGCCCCTCACCCGATGCCACCACCCGCACAGCCTCGGCGAGTTCGCTGGGTGGGGCGTCCTTGAGGAGAAAGCCGCTGGCACCGGCACGGATCGCATCGAAGACATAGTCGTCGATGTCGAAGGTCGTGAGCATGATGATGCGCGTCACGTCTTCGTCGATGGCGCTTGTGTCTTGGGTGCTCAATGCCGACGCCGACGCCTGCGGGGTCGTTGTCTGCCGGACCGCCTGCCGCGATCTGGCCGAGAGGATCTCACGGGTGGCCTCGATGCCGTCGAGCTCCGGCATGCGCACATCCATGAGCACGATGTCCGGCTTCAGCTCGGCGACGAGGCCGACGCATTCGACGCCGTCCTGCGCCTGACCCACCACGTCGATGTCGGGGTGCGCATCCAACAGCGCGGCGAAGCCAGCTCGAACCATTGCCTGATCATCAGCAATCACGATGCGAATCACGCGTTGCTCCTCTCATCACCCTGCGATTGATCTGATGTGTCGTCTGCGTTTAAGTCTGTGTTGTCTGCGTTGAAGTCTGTGTCATCTGCGACGGCGTCTGGGGCTGAGTCCGCGAGTACTTCGCGACCGCCGCCTTCGGGCGAGTCAGCCTCGCCCCGATCACGGTCGCTCGAATCACGCTCACCGGAATCGGGGCGAGGCGAATCGGCCACGGCCAGCGGCAGCACGGCCTCGACTTCGAAACCTCCGCTGCGGGTCCAGCCGGTTCGGAGTTCGCCTCCGACCGAGGCCGCACGTTCTCGCATTCCGATGAGGCCCTGATGACGGTGGACCTCGTTCTTCGCCGCCTCTGACGGGCCCTTCCCAGCAGTGTTGACGACGTTGATCCACAGGGCGGTGCCGCCGCTGTCGACCTTGATGTGAATCTGGGATTCGGTGGCGTGGCGGATGGCGTTGCTCAGCGCTTCCTGGACGATGCGGTATCCGGCCAGCCCGGTACTGTCGCGCAGACTGCGATCCAGCGGTCCCCCGCTGCGTTCCATCGTGACGTTGACTCCAGCCTGCTGTGCCTTCTTGACCAGGCCTTCGACCTCTGAGAACTTCGGCTGAGGTGCAAGCTCCTGGTTCGAATCATCATTGCGCAGAACTCCCAGCAGTCCGCGCATCTCGGTGAGGGCGTTGCGGGCGGAGATGGAGATGTCTTCGAACTCCTTCCCCACGTCTGCGTCGATGTTGGGGTGGCGAAACGGTGCGCTCGAGGCCTGGA
Organism: Brevibacterium sp. AGC70; assembly: GCF_057334195.1. Classification (NCBI taxonomy): domain Bacteria; kingdom Bacillati; phylum Actinomycetota; class Actinomycetes; order Micrococcales; family Brevibacteriaceae; genus Brevibacterium; species Brevibacterium sp. AGC70. The sequence continues at coordinate 376,542 of NZ_JBHFIH010000014.1, forward strand.
TGTTGATGATCGACATGCTGTGGGCGACGATGTCGTGCAGTTCACGGGCAATCCGCGTCTTCTCCTCGACCACGACGCGCTTCGAATGCTCCTCGGCGGTATTCTCCTGTTCCTGCAGCAGCTGCGATCGGATCAGATGCCACTGTTGGACGATGACCGCGGCGACATAGAAGCCACCTGCGATGCAGGAGAAGATGACGATGTTGACGATCGATGACTCCGACCTGCTTTCGGGGTACTGAATATGCCCGAAGACGGCAGCCGCCGCTGAGATTGCGATGCTCGCCAGCAGCGCCGCCAAGGCCACCCCCCAGTGGGCACGGAGCCCCACAATGAGGATGATGAGGATCTGGGTGATCATCATCGGCACCATCCATGGCCAGGGAACACCCGAGAGGTACGGGCCGAGCAGCGGAAGGGCACCGCAGGCGACGACGGAGACGATCGCGCCGAAGAGCGGGCGCAGCATCGACAGCGGCATCGACCCCGCGTGGATCACAGTGACGATGAACGCCAGGGCCACAGGAGCTTCATGGACTCCCACCGCGATGGAGGACTCGACGGCGAGCATCACGATGGCAGTGAAGATCACCGCCACCCAAGCCAGCGCCTCAGGGTTGAATCTGCGGTCCGGTGGCAGGAATCTGTCGAACAGCTTGCTGAACAGCACGAATTCCGGTTCTCCTTCTGCGGCCCTGCGCCGATTATTCGGCCCGGCGTCGACCCGAAAGGTCGACTCACCTGGCACACTTCGTCAGTGTGACAGTAGCAAACACGGCTAGGCGTCCCGTGAGAGTTCGGATCCGTCGCGGCCGTGAACCAGAGAACACTGCCAATGACCGGTAAATGGGAAAGCAGAAGCCAGAGACCGCCGAGGTGGTCTCTGGCTTCTGCCAGTCGTCCAGTCCGATCCGGTGTGATCCAGTCCGATGCGGCGTGGTCCAGTCCGATCCGGCGTGGTTCAGCCCAGTCCGATCATGGTCGACCCGGTCCGACCACGACTCTCAGCCGAGTGAGATCTCTATCGGCTCAGCGAAGAGTCCCCCTTCGAAGGTGAGCTTGTCCGGTGAGACATCGGCGGGGACGTCGAAGACGAGAACGCCCTTGGCCGTGTTGCCCGGGTTGATCTCCTCGGCGAAGAGAATGGAGTCACCGTCGGCATAGAGTCCGGCCTCCGAGTCCGCGGAATAGGTGTTCCCGGCTTCGTCGCCGAGCTTGATGTTGTCCTCCCAGAAGAAGTCCGGCGCCGAGGCCGTGTTCTTGACGGACAGGTTGACGGTGACGAACTGGCCTTGGGCCTTTGCGCCCATGTACTCGTCGCCGACTGAGGAGACGCCGTCCTTGACCGAGTTGACGGTGACTTCCCAGTCATCGGCTGCCACCACATCGCCGATTCCGTAGCTGGCAGCGGCGTCTTCTTCGGCCGGTTTATCCGCCGCAGGTTCTTCCTTCGCATTGTCACCGCTCGTCGCCTCATCCTCGGCGACGGCAGCAGAGGATTCGGTATTCTCTGCCGAATCGTCTCCCCCGCCTGAGATGGCACTTCCGATGATGACGACGACCAGGATGAGAACAATCCAGAACCACCAGCGTTTGAGCAGCGGCTTCTTCCGCTTCGGTGGTTTCTGCCCTGAGTTGCCTGGACCATAGGCGCCGGGACCGTAACCACCGGATCCATAGGCGCCCTGGCCATACGCACCTGAATCGTACCCACCGGGTCCGCCGTAGCCGCTGGGTCCTGTGGGTCCCGCGCTCGGATGTCCAGCACCCGGGAAACCGGACGCCTGCGGGTCAGCCATAGGCGTGCCGGCCATCTGCGGGCCAGGCACGCGGTAGGTTGAACCTTGCGCATCGACACCGGGCTGAGGCTGGACATTGGGTCCAGGCTGGGCACCGGGCTGTGCTTGCGGCTGAGCACCGGGCTGCGTGTGTGGGTCGTTGTGAGTGGACATCATGCTCCTTTGATGAAGAGCGCCGTGCTCCGTTGGAAGGCGGTTCTAAGTGGCTGGCGCAATTGAAATAGTGAGGTTCGCGTTGATACTCCTTCAGCATTCCGCCTCGGCGAAGATCGGACATCAACCGATCGGCTCAACCTCGATCATCGATCGGCCAGGCGACGGCAGCCTGATGGCTGACGTCCGGTGTCAGTGTGTGCAGTTACGATTCCTGTTGTGACAGCTCATTCGTTCCCGCCGCCTCATCATGGCTCTTCCGTCCCGCCGAGGCCGGCCCAGCCACCGATGCCTGCTGCCTCCGCGAGGCCACACCCGGGTGCTGCCTCGCACTCGGAACGCAAACGGCGTCTACGGCACGGAGTCCAGTTGGCGGCGAGCATCCTCGTGGGCGTCATCGCCAATGTGACGGGCTTAGTCATTTCGGCGCTGGCGCTGCAGGCTAACCCGTGGGCCTTCGGCAGCAACGGTGAACTCACGAATACGGGAATCGTCGTGGTTTTGCTGCTGAGTCTCGTTTGGCTCAGCGTCTTCGTCCGGCGTCGTTGGCCTCTCGTGCCATTCATCGCCGGAGCTCTCCTCGCCGCGAGTTGGGGCGATGGTCTCCTGCTCCTCATCGGCCTGTTCCACATCGTTATTCGCGGAACCCGAGTGCGGATGATCGTCACCGCCGTCATCGGGTCGGTGCTCGTCATCGCCGGAGTGATCCGTCACTGTCTCCTGCCTCCTGCGCTCAACCCATTCGGTCTCATGATCGTGGGTGATCCTGCGGTGATCACCGACGTCGAAGCTTCTGCCCCACCTGCGGACTCTCTGTTGGCTATGAATCTGCTGACGGTCATCGCCGGCGTCGTCGGACTCGGGGTGAGCATCGGGTTCGGGCTGCTGCTGCGCCGGACTCGCAGAATGAAAGCCGTCGAGACGATCGCCCAGCGTGAAACCGAGCGCAGCGAATCGCTGTCCACGGAACTCGCTCGCCAGTCCGAGCGCAACCTTCTGGCCCGCGAACTTCACGACACCCTCTCCCACCGCTTATCCGTCATCTCCCTGCACTCCGGTGCGCTTGAAGTCGGAACCCAGGATGACGCCGAGGTGGCGACTGTCGCCTCGGCGCTCCGCCGAGAGGCACGTGCATCGTTGGACGATCTGCGCGACCTTGTCGGCGGTGTGCGTGAAGGAACCTTCGGTGGACAGAGCCAGCTGGGGCCGACGTCGACTCCGCCGAGTCTGCCCTCCATGGGCTCCATTCCGCACCTCATCGCCTCGGTTCAGGCGACGGGCACGCAGATTCGTCCGTCAATCATCATGCAGGACCTTGAGAGTGCACCCACGGTGCTTGACCGGGCGGTTTATCGCATCGTGCAGGAGTCCCTGACTAACGCATTGAAGCACTCCCCCGGCACACCTGTGGATCTGAGCCTGAGCGTTTCGGCCAACCAGGGAGCGCGCATCGTCGTAGCGAACGCGCTGCCGACGACCAGGACGAACGAACATCCGGAATCGGACTTATCGACGAGTGGTTCGGGAGCCGGGCTCGAGGGAATCCGCGAAAGAACGCACCTGCTCTCGGGCACGGTCAGCATCGGACCGCGTGAGGGCCTGTTCGTCGTCGATGTGTCCTTCCCGCCTTTCGAACGCCGGCCCCAACGCTGAACAGGCTCGGCGTTTTCCAGGTTCCCCGTTGACCCTTCTCATCGCTGACCAAACTCGGGGCTGACCAAACTCGGGGCTGACGCTCGTCACCGGTGCCAAGGCGCTTTTCTGTGGCACCGTTTCCCTGCCGATGCTGTGCCCACGCGGCTTCGCCACTGTCGTGTCCTAGGCCTCCTGTAGTCTGTTTTCATGCCTCAGACTTCTCCCAGTATCCGCGTCCTCCTCGTCGACGATGACTCGATGGTGCTGACTGGTCTCAGGGCCATACTTCAGGTCGCTGAGGACATTGACACGGTCGGAACTGCCCTCAATGGCGAAGGTGCACTAGAGCAAGCTTCACTTCATTTTCCCGACATCGTGCTCATGGATGTGCGGATGCCGGGAATCGGTGGCATCGAAGCAACACGGCGGTTGACCAACAGCGTGCGACCGCCCAAGGTCATTGCTCTCACCAGCTTCGATTCCGATGATTATCTCTTCGGGGCTCTCGAAGCCGGTGCCAGTGGCTTCCTCCTCAAGGACATCGGTCCTGCGGAGCTTGCCGAGGCCATCAGGAAGGTCCATGCCGGTGAGTCGATTCTGGCACCGCAGGCGACGCTGCGGATCATCAGAACCATCACGGCCAAACAGGATCATCGGACCAAACGCGATGCCGCCACACTCATCTCCACCCTGACAGCGAAGGAACGTGAGATCGCTGTCCTCGTCGCACGAGGGCTGTCGAATCGTGAGATCGCCGAGGCGACTTACTCCAGCGAGGCCACCGTGAAGACTCATCTCAACCGGGTGAACGTCAAACTCGATGCCAGCAACCGGGTCCGTATCGCTGTCCTTGTCGAGCGGTCCGGTTTGACCGCGGGTTCCGGCATCATCTGAACAGGCTCGTCGTTTTCAGGTCTCAAAACCAACACGGATAATACCTCGTGAATTGAACCAGATGGGAATCTGAACCAGGCGGGAATCGAGCCAGGTGGACTGCCCCAGTCTTGCCTGATCCGGTGTGAACTTATCCAGTCCGGACGAATCCAGTCTGCCAGTCCGGACGAATCCAGTCTGCCAGTCCGGACGTATCCAGTCTGCTCGAAATGGCGGCCTGCTCAGAACGGCGGCGGGTCTTTCGCGAGATCGTGTTCCCATTGCACGCGTGCCTCTTGCCAAGCCTTCTTGATGCGCACGTACTCGACCTTGGAAGCACGGTGATCGGCTGTCTTCTTCGCTCTGCGGTAGGGCTGGTTCCTGCGGCGACCTCTCGGCAGACGTTTCATCGTCACCGGGTCCGTCCCCGGCGGTAGGCAGCGCTGGAATACCGCGTTCTGCCAGTCCGACATCCGATCGATCATCAATTGTCGGCGCGTGGCTTTCGCCAGGTCATAGCTCTCCTGCAGGTGTCGCTGATGGTCGGCGATTGCTTGTTCGCGTTGCCTCGCTTCGTCGCGTTCTCGAATCGCCGTCTCTCCGGGCATGAGTTCAAGGACGTACGGCGGTGGAGGAACCTTATCTTTCGGAAATCGCCACCGTCTGGGACGGATACCAGTCAGTGCGTAGAACTCGATGGCTTGAGCTGCGTCGACAGGCTGGTCGGGAGCCGCGACCGTGGTTGTCACGCCATGGGAGAATTCGTATTCGACCAGGCCAGATTCCGGCATCCGCACTGAGTAGTTTCGAGCAGTCTTCACCGCGTGGTGCTTTTTACACAAACAATGCAGGTTGCTGAAGCGAGTGAGTCCGCCCTGGTCAGGATGGTCATGGTCGAATGGAATGACGTGGTCGATCTCCGACTTCTCCGCCCTTCGACTGCACCCCGGTACTGTGCAGATCGCCCATTTTGCGATGAGCGTTCTCCGAACATCGTTCGGAATTCTGTAGGTGGTGGCCTTCGCGTCGATGGGGGTGCCTGTCGCCGGATCCGTCAGTATTCTCGTCAGCGTTTTCGAACGGGCACCGATGCGTCGGGCTGTCTCTGCTGGCACCGGCGAACCGTCAGCGAGAGTTCCCGGAAGCTCTGATTCGCCGGTCAACGTCAGGTACGGGACCGTGACCACGACGGCGGCTTGGTTCGCTATCCACCACTGATCAGTGGGCATGCCGACCGTTACGTCATATTCTGTGATCTCTTCCTGCGGCGGCGGAGCCTGGCAGAAGGCGGTGCCTTTCGGAGTCGACCCTGCGGCATCTTTCGCACAATCGATCAGCCCACTGACTCCTTGGTCGTCGAAATCAAACAGTGGGTTTCCCCTGTCATCAAGAAGCGAGGATTCTGTGGTGCCTTGGATTCCCGTCACCGGGTCGATTCCTCTGACCCTGATGCTCAGCTTCGGCTGTGGCCGGGTCGCAATGTCAAACATGAGATTGCTGATGGTGCGCTCGTCGATCACCTCAACTCCAGGCGCCAGGTTGAACGTGTTGGCCTGTCCCGCATGAATCGCACGCGCCATGGCCTGGATGCGCTGAAAGCTGGCATGCACCTCAGCCGCCGGCCCTGTCAGAGTCATGCATGCCGTTCCATCCTTGAATGTGTCGACATCGACTCTACGTCGACGGGCGGCTGTTTCTGCCCGGTCTTCTGCAGGTTCGAGGAGTTGGATCTTCTTCCTCAGTGCGGTTCGGAAGTACTCGCTCGTCACGTCTGCTCTCCTGACAGAGAGATGTTCGTCCAGTCGGGGCAGGAATCGCATGGCAACCGTTTGGCATAGGTCGGCAGCGGCATCAACATGAGCCTGCGTGAACTCGCCGCCTCGGACCCGGTCGGCGAATCGTGGGAGACCGTGTATCACGGTCATCGCCGCAGTCAGGCGGCGGTAGGTACGCGGAGTCGAGGTTCCGAAGATTGCCGAAATCTCAACGAGGTCCTCGGTGAACACATTGTCGTGGATCCACCGCGAGAAGTCGGTGTCGGGCTCGAAACCAGGGAAGTCCGGAGGTTCAGGAGCTTCTGGCTCGGGGTCAACCGTGGGCGTTCGAACACTCTGCGCGAATTCGGCATCGTAGGCCATCACGGTCGTCGGAGTGTCGACAAGGAGTACGAGCTCGGTGCAGGGCTCGTCGAGCTCGAATTCTTCCGGTGGCCCCGAGTTCCAAGCCAAATCACTGACGGGCATCCGTAGGTTGGCTTCTCTGACTCGTTCCTCTTCCGAAGCTTCTGGGCATCGATCGACTGAGCCGGCAATCGTGGCGAAGGTGTACGGGTCGTCCCCTTCGGGAACGTCGGCTCCGTTGTGCTGGATGACCTGCTCAAGGATGACTCCCGCACTGAGCTCGAATACCTTCAGCTGCGCCCGGTCGTATTCAGCAGATGCACGGCCAAGATTGGTGACGCTCGATTCGCAGCGAACGCTGTAGCGCGGCGACACACTTTCATCCGCACTCGCGCCGGCGCCCTTGCCAGCAGAGTCGGGCTTTTTGCTTCGTTCGCTGCATTGCCGGTCATGTGTTTCGGATGCGCTTTTCATCGTGTATCACCTGCCTCGTACATCTTTGTCGGGAAGAGTGAGTAGAGCACTGACGAATCTAACTGATGCTCATATTCTAGCCTATTCGAATGCTAATTGTACAGATGTCATCTATGACCACTTCCGAAAGTTTCCCGATGCTTTGGAGCCGTCCGGATTGTTTTGTTGGTTGATGATCTCAGCCGGCACTGACATGAAAACGGTCGTGCGGCACTGACAGCTCAACCCATTCACTCACTGAACTTGGACAGATGACCACTGGCAACCTCGGCGAACTGCTGTCGTGAACGCCATGAGAGGCCCAGATACAGAAGGAATGATGCCACGAACGACGGGATCGTTGCGCCCATCGGACTCGGGAATGCATAGGTGAGCAGGTAGGACACAATGGCGCCGACTATCCACACGGCGACTGCTGCCCAATTGACGCCGCGCGTGTAGGAGTAGATACCTCCGGCGTCACTCACGATGTCCCTCGTATAGGTCCGGCGCTTGATGATGTAGTAGTCGACGATGAGGATCGCGAACACGGGAACGAAGAAGGCCCCGATCATCGTGAGGAAGTCGGTGTACTGGTCGAGTAGGGCCAACCAGGTCGATCCGAGAATCGAGACGATTCCGAGCACCAATGCCACCGGCAGGAACTTCAGCTTCGTCCGCCTCTGCGCGCCGACGACCGAGTTGACCATCCCATAGACCACCATCGTGTTCGTCGCCATCACGGACAGGAAGATGACGATCGCCAACGCCCACCCGAATTCCGCGGCCAGCACGGTCGGGTCGAAGGGAGCCGCGTCTGCACCGTCGAGGAGGATGTAGCTGTAGGCGGTGAGACCGAGGACCATAGCAAGCACCGTGGAGGCGATATAGCCGAGGCCTGAGCCGATGATCCCCGACTTCTGACTCTTGGCCAGGCGGTTGAGGTCACCAGAGAGCACAGTCCACGAGATCGCAGTCGAGATGACGATGTCGAGAGCGAGCACAGAGGTGAATTCCAGACTGGGATCGGCCTGGATCGCAGTGTATTCGCTCGGCGAGTGCCCGTTGAAGGCGATGACGAAGACGTAGGCCATGACCAACAGAATGAGCAGCGCGAACCAAGGTTCGGCCTTCTCAATGCCCTCATGCCCGAGGATGGCAAGCCCGACGACCAGGGCCTGGCACAGCACGGAGAAGAGGATCGGGTTGGAGAATCCGGTTGTCTGCGCGACGACGAAGTTGACGCTGATGCCCGCGAGCATGGCTTGGACCCAACTCCAGCCCATGAGGATGACGACGTTGGCTGCGACAGGCAGATAGCTGCCTTTGGGTCCGAATGCTCCCCTGGTGATCGCCATGGTGGCCAGGCCGGTGCGAGTGCCGATGTTCCCGATCAGAGTGAGCACGATTGTGCCGATGATCGTGCCTGCGATGATGACGATGACGGCGGTGACGTAGTCGATGCCCGGGACGAAGAGTGTGCCGGTGAGCATGGTTGTCACGACGAGGTTGGCGGCCAACCAGATCAAGAACATTCGTCTGGTGCCCAAGTGCCCGCGGATGACTCCCGAGTCGTCGCTTCCAGATTCCAAGCGCGATTCGAGGCTGCGGTACCAGTTCACTGGGCGATCACCTCGGCGACGTTCGGCTCTGCATCAGCGGAGGCATCCGCAGGCACAGCGTCGGGGACAGTCGACAGGTGTTCGTGGATCGCCAGGAGTCTACCGTCGCCGAGGTGGCGGAAGATGATGCTCTCACGTTCCCGATACGATTCCTCGCCTTCCCTCGTCATCACCGTCGTATCGACGGTGTGAGAGAAGATCGCTCCGCCCGGGAAAGTCTGCACAAGCCTGGCTGAGGAGACGCAGTCGGCGACTGACCATCCGTCGGCTATCCACAAGTTCCAAGCCTCCTCGTACTCCGCACGTGAATCCAAGCGGCTGTTCTCGGGGTGGAAGATGAATGTGGCGTCGGGGGCAAAGGCTGCGAAGTAAGCCTTCGCATCAGTCGTCGTATAGGCGGCGACGATGGCGTCGGCGGCGCGAAGCACCTCGGCGTGGCTGGGTTCATTCACATCGTTGGGCATGACGATCGTCAACTTTCTTTGTCGCAGTTCTCGCGGCCGGTCGCAAGCAGAGCTGATGGGCCGAGTGAAACTCTAGTGATTTGGTGACCCACCACACTGTACGCAGTGGAGTGATTTTGGAGTTGCTTGTCCACTGCGGACTGCACCACCGACCACCCAGAGCGGCGCACTCCACGTCCAAGCTGCTGCCTGCATTGCGAGATAGCGCTGTCAGCAATTGAGATTTCGCTTAGGTTGAAGAGCGTGTGACGTGCGGCTGCATCCGCAGCTCCCGCCGCAACCGTGCGTCGATGATCGTCATAGTGAAGATGAAGGAGACACTGCTTCCATGAGTGCGGAACTGATCTGCGTGATCGTCCTCGGCCTGATGTTCGTCATCGGCACATGGCGTGACATCAACATGGGCCTGCTGGGCTTCGTCGCAGCGGCAGGAGTCGGCGGACTCGTCCTCCACCAGGCCCCAGAGGAGTTCCTCGCCGGCTTCCCCGTCGACCTGTTCCTCACCCTTGTGGGACTGACCTATCTGTTCGGCTTCGCCCAGAACAATGGCGTCATCGAAGTCATCGTCAACTGGTGCGTCAAGCTCGTCGGCGGTCGGACAGCGCTCATGCCGTGGATCTTCTTCGCCCTCACCGCGATCCTCATCTCCTTGGGTGCTCTCTTCGCCGTGGCCATCATCGCGCCGCTGGCGTTGTCGTTCGCACGCAAACATCGGATCAACCAGTTCATGGTCGGCCTCCTCGTCGTCCACGGTGCACTGGCTGGGGCCTTCTCCCCCATCAGCGTCTACGGCATCTTCATCAACGACTACCTGGCCAAGAACGGCCTGACTCCGACACCGTTGTCCTTGTTCTTGGCACCGCTGATCTTCAACCTGATCTTCGCTCTCGTCGTCTACTTCGTCCTTCACCGGCGACCCGGATTGCGCGCCGAGGCGGACGATGCCCTATCCGCCGAGACCGAGCGTCCCAGCACCATCAGATTGACTCGGAGCCAGGTGCCGACCTTGATCGGACTCATCGCGATGGCTCTGTCCGTGCTGATCTTCAGCTGGGACGTCGGGATCGTGACGATCACAATCGCCGTCGTTCTCACCTTCATCAACCCGGCAGCGGGTAAGGCCGCGATGACCAAGGTGTCATGGTCGGTCGTCATTCTCATCACCGGAGTCCTCACCTACATCGCCGTGCTCCAGGCCGCGGGCACCGTCGAATGGGTCTCGGCCGGGATCTCGGCCATCGGCATCCCACTGCTGGCTGCCCTGCTGCTCTTCTACATGTCGGGCCTCATCTCTGCACTGGCGTCATCGTTGGCGATCATCGGCGTCGTCATCGCCCTGGCCGTGCCGTTCCTCGAATCAGGTGACGTGCATGTGGGAGGCTTCGTCGCCGCGCTGGCGATCGCGGCAACCATCGTCGACATCAGTCCGTTCTCGACCAATGGTGCGATGCTGTTGGCCAATGTGCACACTAAGATCCGTGATCGCTACTACAAGCAGATGATCGGCTACGCCGGCCTCATGTGCCTCATCGGTCCCGGATTGGCCTGGGTAGTCGCAGCGGTGCCGACGGTTCTCACGAGGTGAGTGCTGACCGGTCAAGGTTGATGACCGTGTGAAAGCCCTGGCCCGGCGTCCGTTCGTCTCGTCCAGGCCCCTCAGCTCACCAGGGTTGAGTTCCTCAGTGCAACAATGCAGTATGAACGATCCGCTTTGGCACGAACTCCTCGAGCGAGTGCGACAGGACACCCCGCAGCTTCTCAACGACTTCATCGCCGAACTTGCTCAGCTTGAGGGCTACGCCCACGGTCGCGTTCCCGTCTCCGATCTCACCGGAACCGCTGAGCAGGTCTTCGACCTCTTCCTCCGGCGGCTGTCCACCGCTGAACATATGGCCGACGAATCGTCCTTTCCAGATGCTCTGGGACGACGACGTGCCAGACAGGGCCTGCGAGTCGATCAGTTCACTGAGGCTGTGCGCATCAACTTTCGGGTGCTGTGGCGTGCACTTCATCGGGCCGCGCAGCCAGATCTCACCGGTGTGCTCATGGACTACGGGGAACGCGTTCTCGATGTTGTCGAACGTTATGCGACAGAAGTGCAGCGGTCCTTCCTCAACGAGACGGGGGAAATGGCGCGTTCGCGCAGAACCGCCCGCGAACGCGCCCTGACAAAACTGTTCTCCGGTCACGCCGACGATGACGACGTCAGTGCCATCGCCACGGTTCTCGGCATGAGAGACGACGGTGAATTCGAACTCATGGCAATTCCCACCAACGTCATCACCGATGGTCTGGAGCAGAGCTTCTCGACCCTCGAGGCACATTCGTACGAAGACGAACAGATGACCTATGTGTTCCGTCATCGGCGCACGCTGATCAGCTTGGTCGACGAACTGCCCGAGCTCGCAGGCGGATACATCTCGAAAGTCGAGGGATTGAGCCAGATGTCACGGGCAGCGGCACTGGCCAAACACCTCGGCGAGCTTCATCCTGGTCGCCCTGCAGTCAATTTGAAGGAAGGATTCGCTGCCATCGCCCGCACCGCGATGGAGACCCTCATCAGCGGCTTCGAGCATGAACTTCTCGGTGACTTTGTCAGCTCGGTGGGCGAAAAGCCCAATGAGAGGTTGAAACGTCTGGCCACAACCATCGCCGCCTACTTGGAAAACGGTTCGGTTCAGGAGGCGGCGGATTCGCTCTATGTCCATAGGAACACCGTGTTCAAACGTCTGCAGTCCTTCCACGACATCACCGGTTTGGACGTGACCATTCCCCGTGATGCGGCGATCGCGCTGATCCTGACGCAGGACACGCAGCGGTACTGACCGACGCTGACCGGCACAGAGGTTCAAATGCACACCGCTGTGCTCAAAGCCGAGACATTCATCCAATGACCCTTTATCTGCGGTCCCCTAGTCTCGAATCAGCACCGCACACCTCGACGACACCCCACACCTCAACGAGCTGCACTCGAAGGAGAGCCAATGATCACCAACGACGCAAAACAACGGATCCTCGCGGCGGTCGACGCCCGATTCGACCAACAGTTGGCGGCGACCGCCGAGCTGGTGAATTCGCCGTCCAGACGTGAGCATGAGGAGCCCGCACAGGATCTCATCGAGTCCCGACTGCAGAACCTCGGCCTCGACATCGACCGATGGATCATCGACTCCCCCGAGCTGGAGGCCCATCCCGGCTTCGGTCCCTCCACCGTCGACTACACGGGGATGACCAATATCGTCGGCACGTACCAGCCTGCCCAGGACAGCGGGAAGTCCCTGATCCTCAACGGCCACATCGATGTCGTGCCACAGGGTCCAGACGACAGATGGTCGCGCTCACCCTGGGACGCCGAAGTGGTCGACGGGTGGATGTACGGCCGCGGTGCCGGTGACATGAAGGCAGGGCTGATCGCCAATCTGTACGCATTCGACGCCATCCGTCAGGCCGGTTTCGACCTCACCGGCCGCGTCCACCTCCAGTCCGTCGTCGAAGAGGAATGCACCGGAAACGGCTCTTTGGCGGCACTGCTGCGCGGATACACCGCAGACGCGGTCATCATCTCCGAGCCAGAGGAAGATGCCCTGGTCAGAGCCAATGTGGGGGTTCTGTGGTTCACAGTACGAGTCAGCGGCAACCCCACACATCCACGCGAGATGGCCAATGGCTTCAACGCCATCGATGCCGCATTCGACGTGATGCAGGCTCTGCGCGTTCTCGAACAGACATGGAATGACAGGAAGGGTGAGCACCCGTATTTCGAGGACCTCGATCACCCGATCAACTTCAACTTCGGTGAGATCCGCGGCGGCGACTGGCCCTCGAGCGTGCCGGCCTGGTGCGAACTCCAGGTCCGCGTCGCCACCTACCCCGGAACCAACGCCGATGAGGCCTGGGCCGAAGTCGAGAAATGCGTGTCCGATGCCGGAGCCGGAAGGTCACCGGACGGCGGCTCCTCAGCTCGCCCGACCTTTGAAACGGTCCTGACTCCGAACGGCTTCTACGCCGACGGCTACGTCCTCGAGCCCGGCAGTGATGCCGAAGAGCTCCTCGAACGCACCCACCGTGAGACCTTCGACGCCGAGCTCACCAGCTTCACCACTCCCGGCTATCTCGACGGTCGAGTCTTCGTCAACTACGGACAGATGCCGACCTTGGTCTATGGTCCAGTCTCGGAGAACATCCACGGATTCGACGAGCGTGTGAGCATCGAGTCGGTGCGCAAGTGCACGAAATCCATGGCGCTCTTCATCGCCGAGTGGTGCGGGATCGTCGAATAGGTGAAGCGGGATCGACGCATAGGCCGGCTCCTTGAATCAGGAAACCGCACTGGTTGATTCAGGAGACCACACTGGCGGGCTTCACATGCTCCCGTCGGTCTGGAAGTTTCCGTGCCAGGATAGGGCCTCACCCAGCAGGTGTGGAGTGTGGCGTCCGTTCGGGTTCTCTGCGATCGCCCGATCCAGATAGTCGCCGAGGCGGTCCCGGTAGCTCGGGTGCGCGCAGTTGGCGATGATCGTGCGTGCTCGCGCCACCGGGGAGAGCCCTCGCAGATCGGCCAGGCCCTGCTCGGTAACGAGGATCTGGGTGTCGTGTTCCGTGTGGTCGATGTGGCTGGCGAAGGGCACGATCGAGGAGATCGCTCCGTCTTTTGCCAAGGAGTTCGACACGAAGAAGTTGAGGTAGGCATTGCGAGCGAAGTCGCCGGACCCGCCGATGCCGTTGATGATGGACGAACCCATCACGTGGGTGGAGTTCACGTTGCCGTAGATGTCGGCTTCGACCATCCCGTTGATCGCAATGACGCCGAGGCGGCGGATGGCTTCCGGATGATTCGACATCTCTTGCGTGCGCAGGAGGATGCGTCCCTTATAGGACTCGATGTTCTCGTTGAAGTCAGCGGCGCGCTCGGCTGAGAGCGAGAAGGCTGTGGCCGAGACAGAGGCGAGCTTGCCGTTGTCGATGAGGTCGAGCATCCCGTCTTGGATGACCTCGGTGTAGGCGCTCAGGCCCTCGAATTCGCTGTCGGCCAGGTTGCCCATGACGGCGTTTGCGACGTTGCCGACGCCCGACTGCAGCGGCAGCAGCTCCTCCGGCAGCCTGTCGGCCCTGATCTCGTGGCGGAGGAAGTCCACGAGGTGGGAGGCAATGGCCTTCGAATCTTCGTCGGCGGGCTTGAACGGCAGGTTCCGATCGGGTGCGTTCGTCTCAACGACGGCAACGACCTTGGACGGGTCCACGCGCAGGTATGGGTTGCCGATGCGCTGCATGGGCTCGAGGAGCTGGATGGGCAGGCGCTCGGGCGGGCGGCGGGTTCCGTAGTAGACGTCGTGGAAGCCTTCGTAGGCGCGCGGGTGCCAGGAGTTGACTTCGAGGATGACCTTGTCGGCCAGGTCGAGCCATGTCTTCGAATTGCCCACCGAGCTGCCGGGAATCAGCAGACCGTTGGGTAGGATCGCAGCGACTTCGACGACGGCGACGTCGAGGTTTCCGTAGAAGCCGAACCAGGCCTGCTGGGCCGAGTGGCTGAGGTGTGTGTCGACGTATTCCGTGTCGCCGACGTTGATCGAGTTCCGCATTGCCGGGTCGGACTGGAAGGGCAGTCGTTTGCTCACGGCTCCCGCCTCGGCGAGGACTCCGTCAAGTTCGGGTGCGGTCGAGGCGCCGGTCCACAGCTCGATGCCGAAGTCACAACCGGCATCGTGCTCAGTGCGAGCCTGCGCTGCAATGGCACCCGGCACCGACTTCGGGTATCCCGAACCGGTGAATCCACTCATGGCGACGCGGTCGCCGTGACCGATGTGAACAGCCGCTGCCTCTGCGGTGACGACCTTCGAACTCAGGTCAGGGCACGTAATTCTCGACATTCACATGAGTTTATCGGACGCAGTTTCCGTCTTTGACTCCGCCTGCTTCGAGACGAAGAACCGTGCACTCGCCGAGGTGGGAGCAGAGACACCGCGGCCATCACCGCCAGTCGACTAGCGCCCCAGCCCTGTCAAGAACTCCCCCGCCCCAATCGCAATCTTCGCCTCGGCCTCCACGCCGACGGCGAGCATGTCCTCGTCGACGTCGAAGCGTTCGGTGTGGTGGCCCCAGGAGGTGTCCATGCCGATCTGGACGTAGGTCGCCAGGCCGCCGCGTTCCTTGACTCGCTTCATCATCGCCGTTGCGTCCTCGGATCCGCCCAGTCCGCCGGTGTCGCTGATCTCGGCGACTCCATCGACACCCTCGAAACAGGTCCGGATATAGGGCAGCAGTTCCGGACTCGGTGATTCCTGGTCCGCCTTGCCGACGACAGTCGACTCGACGTCGACGTCGTACATCCTCGCGGCACCAGCAATGACGTCCTGCGCCCGCTCGAACATGAATTCGTTGATCTCGCTCGACTGGCCGCGCGTCTCGACCCTGAGCGTCGCTGCCCTGGGCACGACATTGCGGCCCTCACCAGCATGGAAGGTGCCGACGTTGATGCGACTGGCCCCAGCCGAGTGCCGGGGTATCGCATGCAGATTCAAGGTCGCCGAGGCGGCTGCGAGAAGCGCGTTCCTGCCTCTCTCGGGGTCTCCCCCGGCGTGTGAACCGACGCCGGTGAAGGTGACGTCGAGCTTCGTGCTCGCCAGGTACCCATCGGACCCGGTGAGCACATTGCCCTTCTCATCATCGGACTTCAGGTGGGTGGCGACGAACAGATCGACATCGTCGAACCATCCCGCGGCCACGATCGAATGAGCGCCACGCACCCCCTCCTCGGCGGGTTGGAAGATGATCTTCACCCTCCCGGACAGCTCGTCCTTAAGCTGGGACAATCTCGTGGCCAACCCCAGTCCGATGGCGGCATGGCCGTCATGACCGCACCCGTGCATGGCACCCTCGTTGGCCGAGGCGAATCCTTCGGCGAAGGGCCGATGGGTCTCATCGGCCAGTTCCACCAGATCGTTGGAGTCGATGTCGAAGCGGAAGCACACGACCGGCCCGGGCCGTCCGGTCTCCAGCATGCCGAGGACACCGGTGAATCCGTCACCCATCGCCTCGACGAGCTCCGGGTCCGCGCCCTGCGACACCGCGCGATCGCGTTCACCCGCGAGCACCTCGGCGTCGGGCACCCCCAGCCGAGAATCGGCGTCGTGGAGTTCGGGACCGTACACCGTGTCCCATCCCAAGTCACGCAACACAGCGATGATCGCCGAGGTGGTCCGGAACTCCGTCCATCCCGGTTCCGCGTACTTGTGAAAGTCTCGTCGCCAAGCTTTCAGCTGGGTCGTCAGTGCCGGCGTCAACGTCATAGTGGGGTCCTTGGATCGGTGGCTGAAACTCCTCCATTCGAATGGTAGTCCTCCTCAAATGAGAAGGGTGCTGACGGCTCCTCAGTGAGATGAGCTGCGGGTTTACCCTGCAGGACCGCCACCCCGGGGATGTGACCGGCATGACTATCGGCTTCCAGTGCTGCCGCCACCGCAGCACGGGACCTGCGCACTGTCGTCAGTGCGAGGCTTGGCACCGGAATGAAGACTATGACGGCCAGGAGCAGCACCAGGGTGAAGATCATAATCGCGTCGATGAGTGAGGTGCCGATGGCGATCGCACCGACGACGATCGCAGGCAAGCCCGCTCCCGTGTAGAACGCGAGATAGAGAGCCGCAGTGATTCCAGCGCGTTGACGCGAAGGGGTGAGCATGTCGATCTCCCGGTTTGCTCCCCAATAGCTCAAACCGTGCCCGGTACCTGTGGCGACGGCAGCGGTTGTCATGAGGACAAGTGCCGTGGTGGCTCCCAGACTCGGCAGGTTGGAACTGAGCAGTAAGGCAGCTCCGAGCCCCAAGAGCGTCAGGCCGATGGTCTGCGCGGCCCGTGGCTGGAGTTTCGGAGCCAGGAGCTGACTGGCAGCGGAGATGACGAGCACGGTGCCCACGATGAGTCCCGACGTCAGCGTGCTCGGCTCGGGCAGGGTCGCCTCGGTCATCGAAGGCAGCAGAGCGAGGAAGAGCCCGAGCGCAGCCCAGCCGAGCAGCCCGGTGACCGCGGCTATGTAGAAGCTCGAGCGCATCGGTCCCGGCACCGACGGCCAGGTCGGCCGCCAGCGCTGCCGGGTCATGGGGCTGTGGAAACGCAGGGTGGTCACGAGCAGACCGGTGACGATGAGGAGAGCAAGCATCACCGAGAAAGGAGCCACCAACAACGTGGCTCCTGACGTGGACCCGGCGGTCAGCTCAGATACGACGCCGGCGATGATAGGTCCCGCTCCTGTACCGAGCACGAAAGACATGGTGGCTGCGGTCGACCCCAGCCATGCGCGGCGGGCAGGTGAAGCTTCGACCATGAGTGCGATGCCGGCGCCCGTTCCCAGTCCCAATCCGACACCGGTAAGTACACGTCCGGCGAAGAGTCCGCTCACCCCGATCGTATCGATGGTGAACAGCGCAGTGCCGACGCTGACGCTTCCGATTGCTGCGAGCAGCACCGGTCTGCGACCGAAGGCATCGGCGGCTGAACCGAACAGGAGCAGGGCGGGCAGGCAGCTGACGACGTAGGTCGCATACAGCGCGGTCATCGTCCAATCCGTCATGGCGTAGGCCAGTTTGAAGTGAGGATACAGCGGGCTGGCGAGGTTAGCTGCGGCAGACAATGCGAAAAGCACAGCGGCACCGATCCACAACTGTCGCCTCGACCCTCTGATGCGAGCGTATTCGGGCAATCAGGAACCTCCTTCTGAACGTGGTGCCTATCGAGCAGCAGAGTCCAGAGCTGCCCTCGGGTGTCATTGGAACGCCACGATCGAAAACGGACCCTGAGCGGGTGTGCATCATTGGGATCAGCACATTCGTTCGGGCCTTGATGGCGTCCTAAGTCCAGGGTGCGGTGCATGAAGTAGTGTTGTCTATCGTAAGAAAGTACAAGATACCGTTCGAAGGAATCGAATGATTGACAATCGGCTCATGATGTTGAGCATGATCGCCAGGCACGGCACGGTCACCGCCGCCGCTGAATCATTGCGTTACTCGCCTTCGACCGTCTCTCACCAGGTCAAGCAGTTGGCAACGGAACTGGGTGTCACTCTCCTTGAGCAGCGCGGTCGCAACATTCGACTGACACCTGCGGCACACTCGTTGCTCGGGCACTTCGACGTCATGGCTGCCGAATGGGAGCGGGCTCTGGCGGACATCGACGCCTATGTTACGACCGTCACCGGATCAATCACTCTCTGCGCGTTCTCCACCGCGGCGAGCATCCTGCTGCCACAGACCATGCGTGCTCTCAATGCAGAGTTCCCACACCTCGCCACGCAGACCATCGAAGCCGAACCAAGCGAGTGCTACGACCTTCTGCTCTCAGGAGAAGTCGACCTGGGTATCGTAGCCGTGACGACCAAGACGCCGACGGGAGCCGACGATCGCTTCACACAGAAGTTCCTCGCCGATGATCCTCTCGATCTCATGGTCCCTCTCGACCATCACCTGGCCAATCATGCATCGGTCTCGATCGCCGACGCCAAGGAAGAGACGTGGATACTCGGCCGACCGGGCACGACCTACCATCAGCTGGTCGTGGCCAACTGCGCCAGCGCCGGCTTCACTCCCCGAATCGGCCATTACGCCAACGACTGGAACACCGGCACTGCCCTCGTTCACGACGGATTCGGCGTCTGCGTCGCCTCTCGCCTCTCCCGGTCTCAGGATCTCCATCCCGTTCGACGCATCCCTCTTTCCGGTGAACACGCACCCACTCGCCATATCGCCGCGGTCACTCGTGCAGGAGCCGAGAGCCGACCCACGATTCGCTTCGCCCTCGAACTCCTGACTTCGGAGACACAGAGAGTCATGACCCAACTCGGCAGAGACCTCGGCTAGGAACTCTGCGCGACGGTCAGACGCTCACAGGAAAGGCCGCATGGGCCGCAACGCGAACTCGACGACCTGGGCCAGCGGGTGCCGGTCCAGCCAGTCGCGGCCCAACACTCTGCTGTGCTCGGCGTCGCTGAGGAAGGTCTTCTCCACCTCGGCGGCAAAGTCGGGATCAATGACTTCGACATTGGTCTCATAGTTGAACGACAGTGAGAGACGGTCGATGTTCGCGGTGCCGATCGTCGACCATTTCCCGTCGACCGTGGCGATCTTCGAGTGGATCATGGCCGCGTCGTAGAGCAGAACTGTGACCTCGGAGCGCAACATCTCTTCGAAGAATCCTCGTGAGAGATAGTCGCCGAGGATGTGGTTTGATTCCCGGGGCACCATGACCCGCACATCGACTCCACGGGCGGCCGCGTCGATCAGTACCTTGAGCAGCTGCTGATCGGGGATGAAGTACGGTGTCGTCAACCAGATCCGGTCCTGCGCGCGCTCGAAGGCGTTGATGTACATCGAGCGGATCGGGTAGACGAGCTGGATCGGCAGGTTGGCTGAGACCCGAAGCTTCGACTCCCATGCGGTCGGTGCGACCCATTCGATCTGCTCATCGGAGTCATGGAATTCGTTCCACATCTGCGCGATGGACTGGCGCAGCCCCCAGGTACCGGGTCCGGCAGCCTTGAGGTGGGTGTCCCTCCAGTGACGGGCGTAGAGCGAACCGATGTTGAAGCCGCCGACGAAGGCGACGTCATTGTCGATGACGAGGATCTTGGAGTGGTTGAACCCGGATTGACGCACCGGCCCCTTCCAGAGCTTCCTGGCCACCGGCAGCCGCAGAACCTTGATCGACTCGTCGAGCTGGTCGTAGAAGGACCGGGGAATGGTCAAATTGGCGAAGCCGTCGTAGATCAGGTGGATGTCGACGCCGCGCTTGGCTGCTGCGTTGAAAGCGTCGATGAACTTCTGGCCCACCTCGTCGTTCTTCCAGATGAAGGTCTCCATCTGAATCGACTCCGTCGCGGACCCGATCTCATCGAGCATGTCATCGTAGAGCGTCGATCCGTCGGTGTAGATGCTCAGCCGCGAGTCCTCGACGTCGGCGTGGAAGGTGCCTGGTCGTGGTGCCTTACGCTGTTTTCGGCCGCGTTTCTGGACCAGGTCGATGGCCATCGATGCACCCACGGTGAGGGGGACTGCGCACGCGACACCGGCGGCAGCCCAGGGGGCGATGGTGCGCAGACGTTGTATTCCCTGACGAAGGTTGCGAGGAGTAGATCCCATAACCGTGCAGTCTAACTGCTCCCAATTCTGGGCAACGTTAACCTCATACCCAAGAATGAGGGCTATCGTCGGCACCAGGTGCCCGGATACGGCACGTCGTTGCACTGTTCTAGGAGGAACGAATCATGGCTCAATCAGTCAAGGTACCCCAGCCAGCCGGAACGAAAACCACCAAGGCCGAGAACGCGGAACATGGCTTCACCGCCTCCCCCGCTCTGGCCGAGAATATGCAGTCCGTCCTCGTCGACTTCATTGCCCTGCAGCTGGTCGCCAAGCAGGCTCATTGGAATATCGTGGGCCCCAACTTCCGCGACCTGCACCTCAACCTCGATGAGGTTGTGGACATCGCCCGCACAGGTTCGGACAGCATTGCCGAGCGGATGCGAGCCCTGCATGCCACCGCCGACGGTCGCCCCAGCGTTGTTGCCGAGCAGTCGTCGCTGCCGGAATTCCCGGCCGGAGAGATCACGACTCATGACGCCATCGACCTCAGCGTGCGCGCCGTCGAAGCCACGGTCGCGACCATGCGCAAGGTCCACGACGAAGTCGATGAGGCCGACCCGACCACGGCAGACATCTTCCATGAGTTCATCTCACAGCTGGAGCAGCAGGCATGGTTCCTCAGCGCGGAGACCCGCTCTCCGTCGAACTGACATGACGGACCGTCACCCGTGACGGTCCGCAGACTGACAACCACCGGTGATCACGTCGCAGGCAGACCTGATCACCGGTGGTTCTTCTACGCTGTCAGCACCGTGCAAGGTCCGTACAAATCCGGCACCGCCGCCGAGGTGGCTCTCCGTCAGCGGAGGTCGATGTCCTGGCCGCGGTCCCCGGTTGGACGGGGACCGAATATCCGCCGATCCGCCTCGGCGATGGTGACATCATTGATGCTTGCCTCGCGACGGGACATGAGACCATCACCGGTGAATTCCCACAGTTCGTTGCCGTAGCTGCGCCACCACTGGCCGGTCGTGTCATGCCATTCGTACTGAAAGCGCACGGCAATCCGATCTTCACTGAACGACCACAGACTCTTGCGCAGTGCGTAGTCGAGTTCGCGTTCCCACTTCTTGGTGAGGAAGTCGACGATCTCCGTGCGACCGGAGAGGAACTGATCGCGATTTCGCCACACCGAATCCGGTGTGTACGCCAGCGAGACCTTCTGGGGGTCACGGGTATTCCACGCATCCTCGGCGCCCTGCACCTTCTGTGCGGCGGTTTCGGCGGTGAAAGGTGGGAAAGGCGGGCGAGCCTCTGACATGACGGTTCCTCTCTGAGTCAATGACGTCGGGTGTCACCAGCCACTGTAGCCCCGCACCTGCCCCGGTGCTGGACGTTGCGGATGACTCCGTGACACGTATGCCGACAACGCACCGCGGGGCCCCAACCCTGAAGTGGGTTGAGGCGCCGCGGTGGTGTCTCGGCAGGTCAGGATAGGTCTAGGAACCTGCTGGGAGTCGGAAGCTCTCTCAGTGCCGCGGAGTGTCCGGGTCCTCGAAAGTCCTCTTCTCGGTGGGCCGAGGATCGTAGCTGCGGTCATTGAGACGAGGATCGTTCTCAGCGGCACGCGGATCGCCCTCGGGAGCCCGAGGAGCACGACCATCCGCAGTTGGTCGGTTGCGGCCGCCCATACGGTAATCGTCCTCGACCGGCTGGTCGTCGTCCGCCACCGGACGGCCATCGTCGACAGGTCGATCGCCGAGACGATCGCCCGGTTCGCGGCCTGTACCGTTGTCGGCAAAGCGCGGATCCTGTCCGGCCGGCGCCTGACGCTGGTCAGCGACCCGAGGGTCGTGGGCAGCCGGAGGCTGCTGACCCTGGGACTGCTGTCCCTGTGGCTGCTGACCCTGATCAGCGAAGCGAGGGTCGTGGGCAGCCGGAGGCTGTTGGCCCTGTGGCTGCTGTCCCTGATCAGCGAAGCGAGGATCATTGGGAGCTGGCGACTGGTCGGCAACTGGTCGTTGCTGACCCTGTGGTGGCTGACCCTGATCAGCAAAACGAGGATCGTTGGCGACCGGCGGCTCCTGAGCCTGACGCTGGTCAGCGACCCGTGGGTCGTTGGCAGCTGGCGGCTGCTGGCCTGCGTCCTGCCCCTGGTCAGCGACATGAGGATCGCCTGCAACGGGCGGCTGCTGAGTCCGTGGTGCCTGAGCCTGGTCAGCGACACGAGGATCGTGACCCGCGTGATGCTGCTCATCGGCAACGGGACGGCCGTCGCCAACAGGGCGACCGTCATCAACGGGGCGTCCCTCATGGTGACGATCATCGGCAACCGGACGACCATCAGCGACTGGACGGCCATCGGCTACGCGGCGCTCATCGGGAACAGGGCGACCGTCTGCAACGGGGCGACCGTCATCGACGGGACGCTGATCGGCAGCACGAGGATCGTGGCCCGCATGACGCTCGTCCGCAATCGGACGACCATCGGCAGCCGGTTGACCGTCATGGTGGCGCTCATCGGCCACAGGCCGACCATCCTGGTGACGGTCATCGGCCACAGGCCGACCATCCTGGTGACGGTCATCGGCGACCGGACGGTCGTCATTGTGACGGTCATGACCGGCCACTGCACCGGCCCCCGCACCAGCGGCGGCACCGGCTCCAGCAGCTGCACCGGGAGCGGCGTTCTTGTTGCCGTGCGTGTCGACGTCGGGATCGAGCTCATCGGCGCGCTTAAGTTGGCGTTCCTGTTCGAGACGCTTCTCCTGGGCAAGACGATCACGTTCAGCGGCGTCAGCGTCCAGCTTCTCGGCTTCAGCCTGCTTGCGCTTAGCCTCTGCGGCCTGAACCTCGGCGTCGGCATCGGCCTTCTTGGCCTCTGCCTTACGCTGTTCGGCGTCCGCTTCCCGAGCATGAACTTCATGCTCGGACTCAGCTGTCTCCTGACGGATCCGGGCGGCCTCCTTGCGCTGGTGTTCGCGCTTCTTAGCTGCGGCCTTACGGCTGACCGCGATGATGATGCCGACGACAATCAAAATAACGACGATCGCAACGACTATCCAGATAATGGTAGTTGTACTCATGCGCTCTCTCCTTGCTGCCTATTCGGTTCTCATTGATCATGTGGATCCGATCAACAGGATGATTTCATATTTGCACGGCAATTCACCCCTGACAAGGGCATTCAGAATCCCGTTCAGGGTGTGTCGGTCGAATCAAAGTGGCAAAACGGCTTGTCCAACCTACTTTCCCGTCTACTATTGGCGGCATGCGTGAGACTCAATCTGATGCTGCCGCCTCAAATCGGTCGACCGTCACAGCGGCGATCTGCTGGATCTTCGCCGGCGTGGTCTATCTCTTCGCCGAAGCTGTCACCGCCGCCGCGTTCAACCACTATTCGTATTCGTTCAACTACATCAGCGACCTCGGCGTGCCAGATATCGAAATGCTGGGCAATAGGCCCATTGACTCGCCCCTTCACCTGGTCATCAACGTCGCCTTCGTCATCCAGGGGCTTCTGTTCGCGACCGCGGCGCTGTACGCAGCACGCAGCCTGAAGCTTCCCCTGCGGCCAGGGACCATCAGTTTCGCATGCCTCCACGCCCTGGGAATGGTGATGATTGCGGTCGTCAACGGCGGTCAGCACAACAACGACCTCGGTCTCGGCTGGGTTCACCTCCTCGGCGCGTTCTTCGCCTTCTTCGGCGGACACCTGACGGCGATCTGCATGGGCGCTTCCCTGCTTCTCACCCGCCGCAGCCGCCGCGTTGGAGTCTTCAGCGTCATGATCGGGGCCATCGGGATTCTCGGCATCGTCATGCTCCAGGTCGACGTCCGCGCCCTGCCGGGGACGCTTCTTCCAGACGGCACCTGGGAGCGCATCGGCATGTACGCGATCGTGGCGTGGGAGATGTTCATCGGTGCTGTTCTGCTCGGCCGTCAGCACAGACAATCGATCCCAACAGGTTCCCCGGTCGGAGCACTGGGCTGAGCCGTATTCGGCATAGTCTCTCTGCCTCGCCGAGGCAAGCATCACCTGGGAACAGGTACACCAGGGTGACGGTGTCGGCTCCCGGCTCATGGTGCGACTGACCAGGCCGTCATTCAGAGATGCGGGCCGTCATTCAGAGATGAAGGTAGCGGATCATTCTGCTCGCCTCATACGGTGGTCCGATACCCTTCAGGCGCCAGCCGCGCCCCCAAAGACAGCAGCAGCTGACCTACCTCGTCCAAGCGCGCGCTGGACATCCGGTCGGCGGGGCCGGTGACGCTGATGGCTACGTCGCTCGAAGTCGATGACACCAGTGCAATTCCCACACAGGCGATGCCCGGTTCGTTCTCCTGGTTCTCAATCGCCCAACCGCTCTCACGCGCGCTGTCAACAGCGGAAACGAAGCGCGCTTCCAGGTCAGGCTGGTCGTGTCCAGGATCTGCCTCGGCGACGAGGCTGGACACCAAGGAGTCACTGTGCGGCTCCGCCGCAGTCAAGGCGCGCCCGAGTGCGGTCGTTGCAAGATGGACGCGACGTCCCACTCGCGACCACACTCGCATGGATCGCTCCGGCTCGATTTTGTCGAGGTAGACCACTCTCCGCCCGTCCAGCGTTCCCAGATGGACCAGCTCTTCGGTCTGACGTGAGAGCTCCAACAGCAGCGGTCGGAACAGGGTCGGAAGGTTGGCCTCGACCCCGAATGACTGCACCAGCCGGTGAGAAGCCTCGCCGAGCACGTACCTGCGGTCACTGTCGTCTTGGAGGACATATCCCCGACGAACCAAACCCGAAAGCAGTCGATGAACCGAGCCCTTGTTGATTACCGTCGTCTTTGCGATGTCGCCAAGCGCCATTCCCTCTGGGCCCGCAGCTGCAACCACCTCGAGCACATCCAGAGCGCGATCGAGACTGGTCACAGGGGCCGAAGGAGTGTCGCGTGCGGTCATACTCCCATTATTGCGCGTCACAGTCATCGTTGCCTCGCTTCCGAACTCAAGTCCACTGCACCCGGCATGTTCTTGCGCTGGGTACGCTCCCAGAGTACAGTCCATTTTGTTAAACGAAATCTGCGTTTCGTATATCGAAACGTCGTTAGTTCAATAGCAACTCGTCCGGGAGAGACAACGACGTCATGACACCAGCACTCGACCGCTCCACTGCACCATTTGATTCCCTCATCGGGGCTTGCGCCTCAGACCGCACCGGCATCGTCCACCTCGGATTGGGGAATTTCCATCGCGCGCACGCCGCGGTCTACACTGCCCAGGCCATGGCTGCGGCCGGAGGCGATTGGGGAATCCGCGGGTTCGCCCATTCATCGGCTCGTGTCGTTGACCCAATGCAAGCTCAGGACAATCTCTACTCGGTTCTCCAGCTGACGGAGTCCGGCGCAAGCGCGGGCCTCATCGATGTCCATCGCAACTCGGGCGTCGCCTCGGCGGATCCGGATGCGGTCATCGACGCCATCAGCGATCCGGCACATCGCATCGTCACCCTCACGGTCTCAGAAGCCGGCTACACACGCGATCCCACCACCGGAGATCTCGCCGTCGATTCCCCCGCCATCGCCGCTGAGATCGCAGGCACCACAACGCCGAGGTCGACGATCGGCCTCATCGCCCGTGGGCTCAGCCACCGCGCTCAGACCGGCGAGCCGATGACCATCCTCAGCTGCGACAATCTGCAGTCGGCTGGAGACGTCACTCGAGACGTCGTCACCCAATATCTCGATGCCACCGGAGCACCTTCTGACGTCGTCGACTTCGTCGCGTCATCGGTGACTTTCCCCAATGGGATGGTCGACCGGATCGTACCGAAGACCACCGATGCCCACAGCGCCAAGGTCGCCGAGCTACTCGGAATCACGGACCTCTCCCCCGTGCCTGCCGAGGAATTCTCAATGTGGGTCCTCGAAGACGACTTCGCCGCTGGACGCCCGTCATGGGAGTCTGCAGGCGCGCTCTTCACCGACGAGGTCGAAGCCTATGAGCTGGTCAAACTGCGCTTACTCAACGGCTCACATTCACTCATCGCCTACCTCGGTATCCTCTCCGATGCTGCCACGATCGACACCGCATGGAGTCTGGACTTCGTGCAGGAAGCTGTCATCAGCGGAATCGAGCACGACTACCTGCCGACGATCAATCTCCCTACTGGATTCGATGCCAAGGCCTATGTCTCGGCACTCGACGCGCGTTGGCGAAATCCCCTCATCGGACACGCTACGACTCAGGTCGCCTCCGACGGATCACTCAAACTCCTCCAACGCATCCCCGAGGCGGCACTGTTCAATCTCGAACGCGGCACGGTTCCACACAGCCTGGCCCTGTGCACAGCGGCATGGATCGCATGTGTCGCACCGCCGTTGGACTTCTCTCCAGGTCCACTCGCAGCATCGATCGTCGAACCGGCCAGGAAGTCCCTCGCCGAAGCCGTCTGTGGAGCAACGACCATCTACGATCACGTTCATCGAATTATCGACGGAGGCTTCTTCCCCCGCGAGCTCGCCGGTCACGACGCGTTCACGACGCGAGTGACCCAGCTGCTCACCCTCATCATCAGCAAGGGCCCACGGGCCGCCGTCGCCGACATCTCCACAGCACGCTGAAACAGGAGCATTCCGTCATGAAGACACTATTCATCCACGGTGCCGAAGATATGCGATTCGATGACACGACCGTCCCCGAACCCAGTGCGGGCGAAGTCCTGCTGCGTGTGCGCTTCGTCGGCATCTGCGGCTCGGATCTGCACTACTATTTCCACGGGAAGAACGGCGAGAACCTGATCCGCGAACCCTTCACTCCGGGTCACGAACTCTCAGCCCTTGTTGAGAGCGACCCATCCGGGCAGTGGGGGCCCGGGACTCCCGTCACCGTCCACCCGGCACGATACGGCACCCCAGAGGACGACATCGCGGATCATCCTCATCTGTGGCCCGGAGGTGACTACCTCGGCAGCGCCGCAGGCTTCCCGCACCGACAAGGTGCCGCAGCCGAGTACATCCTAGTCGAGAAGCACATGCTGCGCAGACTTCCGCCGAATCTGTCCCTGCGCGACGCCACTCTGGCCGAACCGCTCGGGGTGGCGCTCCACGCACTCACCACCGCCGGGCAGCAGTTGGGCAATCGGGCACTCGTCCTCGGGGCAGGCCCGGTGGGTCTCCTCATCGTCGCTGCCCTCGTAGCTCGCGGTGTGGAACACGTCGCAGTCGGTGACATCCAGGAATCCGCCCTTGACCGTGCCCGCAGCCTCGGCGCCGATGAGACCTTCGTTGTCGGCAGGGATGAGATTCCCTCGACTGCATTTCCCGTCGTCTTCGAATGTTCGGCTGCGCCGCCTTCGCTTTCCCAAGCCATCACCTCGGCGAGCCGGGCCGGTGTCATCGTTCAGGTGGGAACGCTCGCCGACGCCGACATCACCGTGAATCTCTCGGGACTCGTGTCAAAGGAGATCCAATTGCGAGGCACCTTCCGCTTCAGCACTGAGATCGACGATGCGATCGAAATGCTCACGGCGGACTCTGCGGCTGCGGCGGTCGTCACGCACGTCCTTCCTGCTGCCGAGGCTGTCTCCGCATTTGAGATCGCCAAGGACTCGGCCGTGTCCGGCAAGGTTCTCATCGAGTTCTAGAAACCTGAGCTCGAGAGTGCTCGTCATTTTCGACGTCCCCAGCATCACCTCAGCACCACCCACAACATCATCCACAACACGTTCAGCGGCACCAACGAGGGTTCCGCACCACCACAGGAGGAACAACGATGTCGACTTCCACCAACCCATCTGCTGCGGGCGGCACCTCGCCCGCAGAGGCAAAACGCAGCACTGGAGATCTCGTGCGCGCCGCCATGTCCGGCTGGTTGGGTACCGCACTCGAGTTCATGGACTTCCAGCTCTATTCGCTGGCAGCAGCACTCGTCTTCGGTCAGTTGTTCTTCGTCGGTGAAAGCCCCGCACTCGCGGTCGTGTCGGCAATGGCGACCTATGCTGTCGGCTACCTGGCCCGGCCGTTGGGCGCCTGGTACTTCGGTCGCCTTGGTGACAGGATCGGACGCACAAAGATTCTGTTCATCACGATCGCTCTCATGGGTGGTGCCACGACGCTCATCGGGGCGCTCCCTACTGCCCATCAGGTCGGAATTCTCGCTCCCATCCTCCTTGTCGTTCTCCGCTTGGTCCAGGGTTTCGGCGCGGGTGCGGAGATCTCCGGCGCCGGTGTCATGCTCGCTGAATATGCCCCAAAGGACCGACGCGGAGTCATTGCTTCACTCGTGGCCCTTGGAACCAATTGCGGAACCCTCGGCGCCTCGGCCATCTGGGGTATCCTCGTCGCCGTGCTCTCCGAAGAGCAGTTGCTCAGCTGGGGGTGGCGGATCCCGTTCCTCGCCAGCGCGCTCATCCTCGTCTTCGCAGTGTGGATCCGCTACCGGCTCAAGGAGAGTCCGGTCTTCGAGGAGAGTACCCACGTCGACCAGGGAGTCGCACTGTCCAAGGACGCGATTCGTGCCAAAGCGACCGCCGAAAATGACTCCGTCATGCTCGAAGCCCTCGAACAGAAGAAGTGGCGTGCCATGGTGCCGGCCTTCCTCCTTCGCTTCGGACAGGCAGGAAACTCGGGAATCCTGCAGACCTACATGGTCTCGTTCATCACCATCACCCTCGCCATGTCACCGTCGGTCGGCACGACCGTTGTCATCGTGTCCTCCCTGGTCGCTTTCGCGACTGTCCCGATCGTCGGCGCCCTCGGCGACAAGTTCGGCCGACGCCGCATGTACCAGGTGATGAGCATCATTTCGCTCATTCTCATCGTCCCCACGATGATGGCGATCTCCGGTGCCCAGATGCCGACCCTGCTCATCGCCTACGTCGTTATGCACAATGTATCCGTCATGGCTTTGGCCTCGTTGGAGAACCTCACCTTGCCGGAGATCTTCGGCTCACGCCATCGTTATGCCTCAACCGGAATCATCCGTGAGATCGCGGCCATGATAGCGACAGGCATCGGTCCAGTCATTGCCGCAGCATGGGTGGGCGCCACCACTGGCTCATGGATCCCCGTGGCCGTCATGCTCGCGTTCTTCACCGTCTGCCCGCTCATCGGAACATTCCTCATGCCTGAGGTCGCTGGCCGTGACCTGCGCGATCCGCGAAACGCAGTCTGATCGCGATGGCATCTGAATACACTCCACCTATCAATCGCCACCGCCGGTCGGCGGTTCTCGAAAGGACACTGCCGCTGTGAGTATTTCGAAAGCCGAAATCATCATCACCAGTCCCGGACGCAACTTCGTCACACTGAAGATCACCACCGACGACGGATTCGTCGGGTGGGGTGATGCCACCCTCAACGGTCGCGAGCTCTCCGTCGCGTCATACCTGAGCGACCATCTCGCGTCCACGCTCATCGGTCGCGACGAGAACCGCATCGAGGATACGTGGCAGTACCTCTACCGCGGAGCGTATTGGCGCCGAGGCCCCGTGACGATGTGTGCGATCGCCGCTGTCGATATGGCGCTATGGGACATCAAGGCCAAACGTGCCGGCGTGCCCCTCTACCAGCTCCTCGGCGGGGCGAGTCGGAATGCGCTGCGGGTCTATGCCCATGCTTCCGGAAACGACTATGCGACCCTGTCGGCAGCGATGCGCCGATATGCCGATGAGGGCTACACAGCGATTCGAATCCAGACCGGAGTACCGGGTCTGGACACGGTCTACGGGGTCTCGGCAACGGCGAAGCCGGGCGAGAAGTACGACTACGAGCCGGCCCACCGTGCCGCAGACGGAACGGCTGCGACCCGCCCGGAAGAAGAGGACTGGGACACTCATTCCTATCTGCGCCATGTTCCGCAGATCTTTGCCCAGGTCCGCGAGGAGTTCGGGCCCGGACTGCGCCTGCTCCACGACGCCCACCACCGTCTTTCCCCCATCGAAGCGGCACGACTGGCGAAGTCGCTCGAACCCTACGATCTGTTCTGGCTCGAGGATTCGACCCCTGCCGAGGACCAGGAAGCCGTCCGTCTCATCCGGCAGCACTCGACAACACCACTGGCCACGGGTGAAGTGTTCAATTCCGTCTACGACTATCAGACGCTCATCACCGATCGGCTCATCGACTATGTGCGCTCCTCGACCACTCACACTGGTGGGATCACTGCGATGAAGAAGATCCTCGATTTCGCCGATATCTACGGCATCCGCTCGGGTCTGCACGGTCCCACGGATGTCTCCCCTGTCGGCATGGCCGCCAATATGCACCTCGGCCTGGCCATCCACAACTTCGGGATCCAGGAGTACATGCCGCACAGCGACGCGACACTCGAGGTCTTCAAGACCTCCTACACCTTCGACAGCGGATTCCTCCACCCCGGCGAAGCACCCGGCCTCGGAGTCGAACTCGACGAACAGCTCGCGGCCGAACACCCCTACACTGCCGCGTACCTTCCGGTGAACCGTCTTCACGACGGCAGCCTCCACGACTGGTGAGAAAGAGACCCCAGATGAACAACCGTCAGGTGCTGCCTCAGGCCACCGCCGAATCCCGACTCGTCGTCGTCCTCCGGGGAAATCGATCGGAGGATCTGCCCCCGGTCATCGAAACGCTGGCGGAGCAGGGTGTGCGCAGTTTCGAGCTCACCCTCACCACCCCTGGCGTCTTTGGCCTGCTTCCTTCCCTCACACAGGAGTATGGCGGGGAGGTGGACTTCGGGATCGGTACTGTCACCGCACCCGATCAAGTGAACCAAGCCATCAGTGCGGGAGCGAATTACCTTGTCACTCCGGTCACCGACCCTTCTGTCATCGACCGTGGCTTGAAGACCGGTGTCCCGCTCATTCCCGGCGGGTTCACTCCCAGTGAGCTGTTCTCGACGTGGAGTCGCGGAGTTGCCGCGGTCAAGGTGTTTCCGGCCGGTCGCCTCGGTGCAGGTTACGTCAAGGATCTGCGGGGACCGTTTCCAGATATGGTCGTAGTTCCGTCAGGTGGCGTCGACCTGGAGTCGGCGGCCCAGTGGCTTCGTGCCGGTGCGGCTGCGGTCAGCGTCGGTGGGCCGCTGCTCGGTGATGCTCTGGCCGGCGGCGATCTGAGTGCACTTGCCGATCGTGGCCGCGCCTTCGTCGATCTGTGTGCCGGAAGTGATTTCTGATGGCCAACACGAGCGGCTCTGTACTCACTCTCGGCGAGACCATGGGCCTGTTCTCAGGTGCTCAGACCGGATCCTTTGCCCATGTGGCTCAGACAACCATCGGCATCGGCGGGGCCGAGTCGAATGTCGCTGTCGGATTGGCCAGGCTCGGCATTCCAGTGTCCTGGGTGGGTCGTGTCGGCGATGATTCGCTGGGCAACCGCGTAGTGCGGGAGATCCGCGGCGAGGGAGTCGACGTTCGTGCGACTCTTGATCCGGATGTCCCCACCGGCCTCATGCTCAAGGAGTTCCGTGGTCGCGGCACCTCACGGGTGACCTACTATCGTTCGAATTCTGCAGGTTCGCGGCTCTCCCCCGCCGACATCGCGGCCGGGGTCGTCGAGAACGCTTCGCTTGTTCATCTTACGGGGATCACTCCCCTGCTATCTGAGTCGGCACGCAGGACCTGTCTGAGCGTCGTCAGGCGTGCTCATGACGCCGGGGTGCGGGTCAGCCTGGACATCAACTACCGGTGTTCCCTCGCTGAGCCCGGCGTCGCAGCCGAAGCCATCGGCGAGGTGTGTGAATACGCGGACCTCGTCTTCGGGTCACCGGAAGAGATCGCCCTCGTGTCCCCCGTTTCACAGTTGCGCGAGGGAACCTCGACTGGGACCACCAGCGCCGAGGCGATCGCCGGTTTGGTCCGCTCCTTCGATCCCGATGGACGTCGCGAGGTCGTGGTCAAGCGCGGTGCCTTCGGGGCCACGTCCGTCGACGGAGGTGCTTCCGTCACGGCGGCAGGCCACACGGTCGACGTCGTAGATACCGTCGGCGCCGGTGATGCGTTCGTCGCCGGCTATCTCAGCGGAGATGTGCAAGGATGGACGATCGAGCAGAAGTTGGCCCGGGCGAATGCCTGCGGCGCGCTCATGTGCACGATCCCCGGGGATTGGGAGGCCTCACCCACTCCGGCGGAGCTTGATGAGTTCCTCGATTCCGGTGCGGACCCTGTGCAGCGCTAGGACCGCGGCAGCAGCAGAGCTCATCGTTCGTGCTCTTGCATTTGTCTGTCCCGACCAGGAAGCTGTGAAGCATGCAGATGCACTCCGCCGGCACAGCAGCCATCCGCGACCTGGCCTCGAACCATGGACTCGACATCGTCCTCGAGACCATCACCGTGAATGAACTGGGTCTCGATTTCCAGGTCGCCATCGCCGAGGCGGTCGATGGCCGGTCGTGGGTGCTGAGGATCCCACGTCGCCCAGACGTCACCGATCGAGCCGCCGTCGAGGGTCGTTTTCTGCGGTCCATCGCACCCCATCTCAGTGTCGCGGTCCCCGATTGGCAGGTCCACACTGACGACCTCATCGCCTACCCGCTTCTGCCCGGCAAACCTGGGCTGACGATCGATGAGCAGGGTCAGCCGCAATGGCACTTCGACCTCGAGTCGCGCGAGTATGCCGAATCCCTCGGCGATTTCCTCGCTGAGCTCCACTCCGTCGATCCCTCGGTCGTTCGCCCCTCGGGCATCGCTGAGTACTCCCCCGCCGAGGTCAGGCAGCGCAAGAGTGATGACATCGTTCGCGTCGTGGCTGAGTTCGATGTGGCCCAGAGTTTGCGTGAACGGTGGGCTGAGTGGCTCGACGACGACAGCTACTGGCCTGAATGGACGACGGTGACCCACGGTGAGGTCTATCCGGCACATCAGCTCATGGACGGTGAGAGCAATCTCAGCATTCTCGACTGGACGACCGCCGCCATCGGGGATCCTGCACGGGACTTCATGTTCCATCACGCCAGCGTCTCGACCGAGGTCTTCGACGCGACGATCAAACGCTATGTCGACAAGGGCGGCAGGATCTGGCCGAAATTCGCCGAACACTGCGGCGAACTGTTCTCCACTTCGCCGGTCGAGCTCGGGCTCTACGCACTGCAGACGGGCGATGCTGGCCATATAGAGGCAGCGAAAGCACAACTGAATCCCACCGAATGAAGGAAGCGCAGGTTCGAGATGAGTGCCGAAGACGCCAACATCGCCAAGGCTGAAACACTGACCACAGATATCATCGTCATCGGCGGTGGCCCTGTCGGTGAGAACGCGGCCCAGTATGCGACCGAAGACTCCGATCTTCAGGCAATCATCGTTGAGGAGGAGCTGCTGGGCGGAGAGTGCTCTTACTATGCATGCATCCCTTCGAAGACGATGCTGCGTCCCATTGAACTGGCCCACGTGACCCAGCACCTGGATGGTCTCAGCGGTGCTCATATCGATGCTGAGGCACTTCTGCAGCGACGCGATGAGTGGGTCAATCATTACGAAGACAAGGGCCAGATCGACTGGGCTCAGGGTGCTGGCCTGCGGGTAGAACGCGGCCACGCACAGCTGATCGACGAACGGCGAGTCATGATCAACGAACCGAATCCAGTGGTCGTTCAAGCGCGACATGCGGTTGTCATCGCCACCGGTTCTCAGCCGACCGTGCCTCAGATGTTTGTCGATGTCGCACCCTGGCTCTCCCGTGATGCGACCGGCGTCAGGGAGGTGCCGAAC
This sequence comes from Brevibacterium sp. AGC70, assembly GCF_057334195.1. Taxonomy (NCBI): domain Bacteria; kingdom Bacillati; phylum Actinomycetota; class Actinomycetes; order Micrococcales; family Brevibacteriaceae; genus Brevibacterium; species Brevibacterium sp. AGC70. The sequence goes on from NZ_JBHFIH010000014.1 coordinate 410,393, forward strand.
TCGCTGATCATCGTCGGTGGCGGTGTCGTTGCAGTGGAAGCCGCAACGTGGATGGCAGCACTTGGCACTCGTGTCCACATGCTCGTGCGAGGTCAGGGCCTTCTATCCGGTCAGGAACCGTTCGCAGGAGAGCACGTCGCCAAGGCACTCGAGAGTGCAGGAGTCATCATCGACCTGGAAACCAAGGTTGAGGCCTGCTACCGTCCTGGTGCCGAAGACACCGGGCTGGGCCAGGTCCACGGCGGACAGGTCACAGTCCAGACGCTCGGCCCCGCCGGAGAGTCCACAGTCACAGCGGATGAGATCCTCGTGGCAACGGGCCGAGAGCCTCGGCTCAACGAACTCGGACTTGAGAGCGTGGGACTCGCTGGCGAGGACATCGCAGCGGGACGTCTGCCCGATTGGCTGTATGCCGTCGGAGATGCCAGCAGTGAAGCACCGCTGACGCATTGGGGCAAATATCGTGCACGCGTCATCGGCGCACAGATCCGTGCCCGTGCCACAGGCGAAGAATCCGAATCCGTCCCCGAAGACGTTCCGGTCCCTCAAGTCGTCTACAGCGATCCGCAGGTTGCCTCGGTGGGAATGACAGAGGCAGAAGCCCAGAAGGATGGGCACGAGATTGAAGTCTCCCAACTGCCGTTCACCAGCAGCGCAGGCACATCCCTTCTGCGCGATGATGCCGAGGGAACGGCACAGATTGTCGTCGACGCTCGTACCGGCCTGCTCCTCGGAGCCACGTTCGTCGGCCCAGAAGCCGCCGAACTGGTTCACCCAGCGACGGTGGCGATCGTCGGGCAGTTACCTGTTCATGTTCTGCGCCATGCGGTTCCGAGCTTCCCAGCAGCTTCTGAACTGTGGCTGCCGTTGCTGGAGGGATTGCCTCGCCAGCTCCGTTTCAGCAGTTGAAAACACGTATTTGACGCCGGCAAGGCCCACCAGGCTACGGTCGCCATGATCAGATGTGGCTGGTCGTCTTCGACCTGCGCCCCTCACAGGTCGCGATCAGCCGCATTTCCGTGATCCGTGGTGGTCTCCCCCATAAGATCATGAGCCAGAGTCACCGAGTCGTAGATCGGAATCTGCAGGACTTCTGCGATGGCAGCCCGGTAGGGCGGAAGATTTGTGCATTCGAGGACGACGGCGTCCAGCCCAGGATGCTCATGAGCGAGCTGAAGTGCTACGCCGGCGACTTCTCGCGCGACGACTGCTGGATCGAGCCGAGCAGTCTCTTCAAGGATGGCGGATCTGAAGGCTGGGCAGTTCTCCAACCCGACGATCGCGGCTGGAATCAGAGCCGTCGGGCCCAGGACGTTCGGATTGAGTGCGCCGGCATCCGCCGTGATCACTGCCACCGCAGAGTGAAACCCCTTGAGCCTATTCAGATAGTCGATGGACGAGGCTGTGAATGGAACGGGTATCCGGGCGGAGAGCTCGCTTTGGAATCTCGCAAGGAACCCACAACTCGTCGTCATCGCAGCAGCACCGTCATCGACGAGTTCGATTGCCGCCTCGGCGAAGAGATCGATCAGGCCAGCGTCCTGTTGGTGCACGACTCGCTTCGACGTCGCGCCTGTCACGGTGCGATAGATGACGGGAAAGTCGAAGGTATCCGGGTTGCCGATATCGCCGGGAATCCGATCGAATCCGTTCTCCAGCATGAGCACACCGAGCGGTCGATTATTCTGTGTCATTCTTGTTCTCACCCGAGGAGGAGGAACAGCAATCCGAGGATGATGAAGTACATCGAGTTCGGCAGAGCCAGGACCATGACCTTCACCGGATCAACCTTGGTCTTCAAAGTCGCGCCCACCAAACCACACACGACGAACGCGGTGAGGCCAACAGGCGGCAGGTTCTGAGAGGAAGCAGCAATGTGGCTCATTCCCACGGCGATGTTCGTCGGGTCGACGCCGGCGTTCTCCAGTATCGGTGAAGCGAATGGCACCACGACGGTCTGCGCAGCGGTCTGCGAGCCGATGAGCATACCCAGGATCATCAAGGCAATGGTGCTGATGACGGCGACTCCGGAGCCGGCAACGTGCTCGGCCATGGCAGAGACTGTATCGACCGCACCACTCTCGTAGAAACATCCGATGAGAAAGGCTGCGCACAGCTGAATAGCGACGGTCTGCCTGACATTCTTCAGACCTTTCCTCACCGTTGTCATGGGTTCCCGACGCACCTTCTTGAAGAAGAAGGAGACGACTGTGGCCACGATGATTGCCATGACGACAGGAAATGCCAGACCGGCAAGAATCGGCACGGTGTTCATCCACGCCGTCGCCTGTTTGATCCCAGGGATCTCCGCAAAGATGTCATATCCGAGCCCGGTCTTGAGCAGAACTATGACGACCAGGACGGCCAGAGGGATCATGCTGGCCCACCGTTCCCGGCCCAACGTGCGCAGCTGACTGAATCGTGTCTCTTGAGCTTCGTGGACTGCAGCTGCCGTTGTGAAGCTGCCGCCCGGGTCGAATTCTGCAGAGGAATCAGTTCCTGGGATCCGGGGCCGACGCACGAATCGGAAGGATTCGAGTATCGCCAGGATCACTCCGATCGTCACTGTGAGATACGACCAGAGGGTCACCGGGTCAGGATCGGTATCCACCAGCGAAGCTGCCAGATACACTGCTTGGCTGATAGGAGGCATGATCGAGCCGAGGGAAGCACCGAGAAGGATGATCATGCCGATCTGCGCCGGTTTGATCTTCATCTCCGCCAGAGAATGGATCACAAGGAAGCCGATGACAGTGGCTGCGGCAATGGCATCGCCGAGGAGGGAGCCGGCAAGCGTGAGTGTCACGAACGTCGCGGCGATGAGTCCCCGAGGTGATCTGCCGAAGAGGATGCGCAGGAACGACATCGTCGTGTCCATCGCACCGATCCTCACCTGGGTCTCGGCGTAGATGCTGCCGAAGATGCTCAACGCGATGACCCAGGCGAGTGTGTCGATCCCGTCGATAGTCGCCTGTATGTAGCTCAGCGGCGCCATTCCGGACAGCAGAGCAGCAGCGAGGCCACCACCGAGCAGCGCGACTTGGATATTGCCGCCGATATAGGGAATCTTCTTGATCAGCGCGATGGCGAAGAGCACCACCAAGGATCCGATGACGACGATCATGATGCCTGCTTTCGTGGGTTCAATGTCGACCGTGCTCTGCTTAAGTGCGGAAGGTAGTCTCCTGCTGTGCGTTCTCCCGTCACAAGGTCTCTCACGAGGACACCGGTGATCGGAGTCAAGGCGATGCCGTCGCCTTCATGGCCGGCGGCAGTGATCCACCCGTCGAGTTCGTCATGACGTTCGATGATCGGAAGACCGTCACCGGTGTAGGGGCGAAAACCGGTCATCGCGCGGATGATGCGCACGTTCTGCAGCCCCGGAACGATCCGTGCCGCGTGGGAAGCTATCGCGGTCAACACGTTCCGGGGCGGACGCTTATCGAATCCGGCGAATTCGCGGCTTCCACCCACCAGAAGGGTCCCCGATGCGGTCTGGCCCAGTGAGAGCCCGATGCCGTATGGCGGCGGCTCTTCGGCACCGGGCATATCTGCCAGATGTTTAGCTGCGACGTACTGAGCGCACAGCAGATTGCCTCGGACCATCTGCGGCTGCGCGTCGGAGATGAGGATGGTCCCCCGCCGCGGTGTGATCGGCGTGCGGATGCCAGCGCGCTCCCCGACCTGGCCGGCGAACGGACCCGCAGCGTTGATGACCATCTGCGTCGGAATCACACCGGTCGCAGTCCTCACACCTTCGATTCGTCCACGCTTGGCTATGACCCCGAGGAACTCTCGATGCCGATGTATGCGAGCACCGGCGCGAACAGCTGCGTCGGCGAGCGCGGCATTGAGAGCCAGCGGACTCACCTCGGCGTCGTCGGGACTGTAACTGGCTCCCAGAACATGCTCGGCAAGAGCTGGCTGATGATCTCTGGCACGGTCACCGTTGAGAAGTTCAACCCGTATCCCTGCCTTCTTCTGTTCGACGATGAACCGTTTCATGAACTCCAGCTGCGATTCGGTTTCGATCACCACCATTCCCCCATCAGGGGCGAACTCGATGTCCGCGTCGAGTTCTTCGGACAGGGTCGAATACATCGCACGTGATTCCAGTGCCATGTGCATCGGCAGCCCGGGCCGTTTCGACTGGAGGTAGATCGCTTTGTCACAGGATCCGGATGCGCCAGCTCCTGGGGCCATGGAATCGATGACGACAACGCGCAGACCTGACTGAGCCAGTCGCCAGGCCACCGATGTGCCGATGACTCCCGCGCCGATGACCACGACGTCGACGGCGGGGTCGTTCATGCGCTCACATCCTGGCCGAGGTGATCGCACCAGAGTTCGTGCATTCGACGCCGCCCTGCATGGATCTCCGGCATGAACGTCAGAGGTGCAGCGGCACGAGCCTCTTCGACGTCAGCCCGTGCAGTGATCACAGCTTCCGACTGGTCTTCGTGGCCCGCGATCTTCTCAGCGATGACGGTCCCGACGAGTTCACCCTGGGCGCGAGCCACCTCGGCGGATTCGATTCCCGTGATGTTGCCGGCGACGAACATGCCAGCGGTGCCTGTCTCCAGGTTGGGTCCATGGAGGGGGACTCGCCCGCCGAGCTCCGGTACGTCGACGAGCAGACAGTCACGAGTGAGGTCCTGCAGGGGGTACAGACCGCCGCTGAGGCAGACGGCGTCCACGTGAATCACACGTTCCCTGCCGACAGGTTCACCGTTCGTGTTCACTCGCCTCGTGCGGATGGATCGCACATCGTCGTCACCGTCGATACCCACGACACATTCACGCAGATGGAGGGGCATTCCGGCCATGCGGACACCAGTAGTGGGCCATATTCGTGCAACGACCTCGGCTATACCGGAGATCGTCAATGCCTTCATAGCCAGGCCGAGCAACCGGTTCGGGGCAAGACGATGCAGACTGCCCAGCCGTGTGAACACGGCGCTCGGTTGTTCCGGCGCGCTGAACTTGGCTGGGGGCGGGAGGTAAACGCCTGCGACACCGATGTCGGCGGCGGCGAGCTCGTCGACGATTGACAGGGAGAGCGGGTCGATTCCGATGACGGCGAGGCGCGCCCCCGGCAGAACACGGTTGACATTGAGCATCGTCTGAACGGCACCGACGGCAAGGACTCCCGGAATCGTCCACCCCGGCAGACCAAATGTCTTCTCTGCCGCACCCGTGGCGATGACGATGTAGTCGGCGCTGATCGACTCCCCGCCGCTGAGCCCGAGGACGAACTCCGGGTCGAGTGACCAGACCTGCCGACCGGATTCGATGATGACGCCGGCTCGGAGTGCCCGCTGTGTCAGGGATGCGGCGCGCTCGGCACCGATGTGCCAATCGCTTCCGCGACGATAGAGCTGGGACCGCAGTCGTCCACCCGGGGTCGGTCCTTCATCGACGACGAGCACCTGGGTGGGACCAGCCTCGGCGATGCGGGAGGCTGCCGACAGCCCAGCGGGTCCCGCACCGATGACAACCACGTCAACGGTTCTCATTCTCCGGACTCCGTGGTGATGCGCATATCCTGCTGCACAGGTGTGAGGCATGAACGAACGCTGACTTTCGCACCGTCGTCGCCGGTCACGAGGAGGCGGCACTCAAAGCAATGGCCGATCCCGCAGTACATTCCCCGCGGCTGACCCGTCTTGCTGCGTCGCAGGACCTTCTGCCCATCGGCCCACAGCGCGACGGCGACGGAGTCGCCCGCCTTTGCGGTCACCTCTCGGCCGTCGACGGTGATCCCGACATCTTCAGAACTATCGGGGCCCAGGACAGGGTGGTTCTCGATACGCCTCATTCTTTGCCCTCAACCATCTCGGAGGCAATGTCGGCCAGAAGCACTGGCCTGAGTACTGAGTTGCGCTCGAGCGTACCGATCGCGTGACCTGCGAAGCACCGTTCGAGCAGCGGCCCGCACACACGGCCCTGGCAGGTGCCCATTCCGACTCTCAGTCGGAGTTTCGCCTCATGGATATCGATGGTGTCGGATTCGTCGACACAGTGCCGGATATCGTCGAAAGAGACGTCTTCGCAGCGGCAGACGATGTAGTCGTCCATACTCGGCCCTCTCCCCGTTCGCGACTGCTGTGTCACGAGTATGTATGGATACTCATTCAAGCGCATGCCGCCGCACATCGAGTGGATTTTCAGGTTGAAGGTTATTGAAGGAAAGGTTCAGTTTCCCTGAAGCTCGGTGTCCAAGGTGAGCATGGGGAGGTCGAAGGTCACTCCGAATGCGGTCAGAGTCCAGGTGAGATAGTCGTCAGCAGCCTTCACGAAAGCGTGAATGGCCGAGGCAATGAGTGGGTTGTGATCCGTTGCGCGATGGAGGAGCTGGACTCGACGGTGCACCGGGCGATCCGTGAGTCGATACAGATGGATGCTGCGGTCGATGCCGAGCGACAGGACAGGGACCAATGCGATTCCCAGGCCCTGGTTGACCAATCCTCGAATGACGTCAGGGTCGTCGCTGCGGTGGGCAATCCTCGGTACGAAACCCTCACGTTCGCCGAGGTGCTTGAGAATCTGGTCTTGGGTACTCCCCTTGCTTCCGCAGACCCAATTCTCATCAGCGAAGTCTCTGATCGAGCTGCGTTCACCGGAAGGACCTTGATCGCGGCCGATGACCACCATCTCTTCGTGAAGGAGAGGTGTACTGGTCAATCCTTCAAGGAGCTGTTGGGGCGTCGGTGAGTATTCGTAGATGACTCCGATATCGGCGAATCCGGCCTTGATCGACTCGACAACGCTGTCGGAGGTTCCCGGGGTGACCAAGGAGATCTCGGCTGCCGGATGTTTCGAGGCAATGCCGGCGACTGCGCGGGGAAGCAGCTGCGCGGCACCGCTTCCCGCAGCCGTGAGTCGGAGCATGCCCTGTTCTGCGCTTGCATATCCGCGCATAATGTCTGCGATCCCAGCGATGCTTTCCAGCAATTCCGCGCTCAGCTCGTACATCCGTTCTCCGGCGGCTGTGACCCGGACGCTTCGTGGTCCACGTTCGAAGAGAGGGACGCCAAGGCTTCGCTCAAGTGCAGATATCTGCTGTGAGATCGCCGAGGTGGTGTACCCGAGATCTTTCGCCGCTGAGCTCAGTGACCCGTGTTCGACGACTGCTCTGAGCGCACGCACATGTGTGAAGCTCACAGTCGAAAGCGCGGACTGGAACCGTGCGTCCACTCATTGCTCCTTTGCCGTACGAGATACCCCATCAGAGTACATCTGGTCTCGTTCAAACCAGCAGTACTGGTCCGATGCTGATTGCCGTCTCACCGAATTGCACCCAGGGTAGGGTGATTCAACGGAAATATTCTTGTCGTGCCTATGCAATGAAGCAGGAGAATCATGGCTGATTCCGAAAAGTCATCACAGGACACCGAGGTTCGTGAAACCACTGCCCCACCTCGGCGAAAACGCGAGATGCCGCACGTCTTCGTCATTCTTATGGCCGTCACCGCGATCGCCGCGATTCTCACTCACTTCGTGCCGGCCGGCGTCTTCGATCGTAAAACGGTCGATGGCCGCGACGTCATCATCGATGGAACATTCCATGCAGTCGATCCGACACCGGCATCGTTCTGGGACGTCCTGACCGCGGTGTTCAACGGGATGATCGGCGCCGCCGACATCATCTTCTATGTCTTCATCGTCGGCGCATCCTTCGGGGTTCTGCGGGCAACAGGTGCCATCGACTCTGCGGTGGCTGCGATGACGAGCAAGCTGCGGGGCAAGGAAATCCTCTTCATCCCTGTCCTCATGACGTTCTTCTCACTGACCGGCGCCATGCTCGGGCTAGCCGAGGAGACCATCCCCTACATCACGATCCTTGTGCCGATAGCGGTCGCCCTCGGCTACGACTCGATGGTCGGCGCAGCGGTCGTGCTCCTTGGCACCGGTTCAGGTTTCATGGCCGCATTCATGAACCCCTTCACCGTCGGCGTAGCCCAGGGAATCGCTGGACTCCCCCTGTTCTCCGGCATGTGGCTGCGACTCGTCCTCTGGGTCCTCCTCCTCGGTGTCGCGATCATCTTCGTCATGCGTTACGCGCAGCGGATGAAAAAGGATCCGACAAAGGGCATGCTCTACGGTCAGGACTCCCTCGCCGACGAGATCAGGCAGAAGGGCGACTCGGAGACCCTGACTTTCACTCTGCGCCACAAGCTGGTCTTCGTTGTCCTCATCGCCTCGCTGGTGACACTCGCCATCTGTGTCTCCACCTTGGGCTGGTATCTCACGGAGATCGCAGGGCTCTTCCTGCTCATGGGAATCGTCATGGGCATTGTCGGTGGGCTCGGAATGAACGGAACCGCCGAGGCCTTCATCGACGGTGCCAGGGACCTCGTCACCGGTGCACTCGTCATCGGCGTCGCCTACGGAATCCTCGTGATCTTCCAAGACGGTCAGATCCTGGACACCATTCTGGTCAACCTCGCCGCGGCCATCAGTCACCTGCCGCCGTGGCTGTCAGCCGTCGGCATGTTCTTCTTCCAGGGCCTGGTCAGCTTCATCGTTCCCTCCGGCAGCGGCCAAGCGGCACTGACGATGCCGATTCTCTCGCCCTTGGCAGAAATGGTCGGCGTGACTCAGCAGACCGCGGTCCTGGCTTTCCAACTCGCTGACGGCATCGGCAATCTCTGCTTCCCCACCAGCGGCTTCTTCATGGCCGCTTTGGCTCTGGCCAAAGTTCCCTGGATCCGATGGGTTCGCTGGATGCTGCCGCTGATCGCCGTTCAGATCGCTATCGCGATCGCCGCCGTCGTGTTTGCACACCTCATCGGGTACAGCTGAGCGCCGGCTGTCCCCGCTTCTGCAACTGACCGGATGAACTACTAGCCTGGGAACATGGCTACTTTCGACAAGGAACGTACCGGTGCCCCGCGGGGTTTCTTCGCTGCCGAGGCTGCCGGCCTGAAGTGGTTGGCCGAACCTGACGTCGTTCCTGTGGTTGGTGTTGTCGATCAGGATCAGAACGGTCTGCGCCTGGACCGTCTCGAGGCTTCTGCACCAGATGCCCGATCGGCGTTCAGCTTCGGTCGCCAGCTCGCGCTGCTGCACGACTCCGGTGCGCCAGATTTTGGTTGGGCACCAGCGGAACCCGCGTGGTTCGGCCCTCTCAATTCCCCTTTCGAAGTCGAAGTCGCCTCGTGTGCCACGTTCACCGAATTCTGGGTGGAATGCCGGCTGAATCCGATCGCCGCAGCCATCAGCGGGAGTGTGTCGCAGGATCACCAGTCAGCAATCACCTCGGCGATCGATGCGATCTCCACTGGTGTCTTCGACGGAATCTCCGGGACCGGGCAGGAGAAGCCCGCTCGAGTCCATGGCGACCTATGGTCTGGGAACCTCATGTGGACGCCAGGGGGCTGCACCCTCATCGATCCTGCCGCCCACGGTGGTCATCGGCTCGAGGACCTCGCAATGCTGGCGCTCTTCGGCACACCCCACCTTGAGGAGATCTTCACCGGTTATGAGGCGGTCCATCCGATGGCCGAGGGGTGGAGAGACGACCTTCCGGTGCATAACTTCTTCGCACTGCTTGCCCATGTCAAGCTGTTCGGAGCGGGGTTCCTGGGGCAGACGCTTGATGCAGCGCGGGCGATCATCGACCGGGCCGCCGAGCTTGAGGCCTGACAACTCAGGCAGCTCTCCAAGACGATTCGCGTCGAGTATTGAAACCTCAGTCTCACGACTTTTCCTGTTCTATAAGACCGACGATAGGTCTCCGAATTTTCCGTGGCGCTGGATGTCGAAGTCTTCGATTGAAGCAATGGCATGCGCGATGCGAGGAACCTCTCGTAGTCCGATCATCAGCGCACCGCTCATCCTCAGAAAGCGGGGTTCAGAAAACGATTGATTGGGACACGTCGTAAAGATGTTCCTCCATACAGCTTCGTGCCGCGGGACCATCGCCCCGGCTGATCGCATCCGCGATCGCGCGATGTCCGCTCAACGAGGTTCGGATTCGGCTTGCCGATTGAAACTCCGATCGCCGAGTAAAACCAAAGACCTCATGTGTCTCGGTCAGCAAATCAACAAGGAGTGGGTTCAGTGTCAGAGCGGCGATAGCGATGTGGAATTCAGTGTCGAGCGCAGCGAGCTCTTCCAGGTGGGAGGGGTCCAGCGATTCTGCGCGGGCAATGATCTCATCCAGACTGTCGGTTTCGGCGCTGCTGCGCTTCGCAGCGCGAAAGGCGATTGCAGGCTCGAGGGACTGCCGCAGATCCATCACTTCGCGGAACTGCCGTTCGGTCTCAGTACCCGTTCCCAGCATAGACTTCTTATGTTCGTTATCTCGATCGAAGCTGACGAATGTGCCACTGCCCTGCACACGGCGTACGAAGCCGCGCACTTCCAGCTCCTTGAGACCTTCACGCACAGTGGTCCGGCTGATCCCGAACCGAGAAGCGAGGGTGCGCTCCGATTCGAGCTTCTCCCCCTGGTCGAGCTCTCCAACACGGATGGATTTCATGACCGCTTGCATCACAGCCGATGTACCAGTGTGACCGATACTCGCCATGGTCAGAACACCTCCCTGGGATAGACACAACAGGACTCCAAAATACCTGCACCCGAGCCCCTGATCATGCTGCGAATCCTCCTAGTACCATCGCTTCGCACCTCTACACATTGGTCCAACCACTACTCTCGAACACGCTGCGGTAGGTCTCCTAGCGCAACCATACTCACGACGCTTCACATCGACCATTGGGACAATTCCCAGAGACACAGGCCATGAGCCTGAATCTACACGAGGATTGTTGCGCACGTCACATTTGCCCTGCTACTGTCAACCACAGCAAACTGGTCGGACCACTTGAAAGGTATAGACGATGAAGTCTCCCTTGCTTAGGACATCGGTTGCAGCTGCAGCCGCCGCGGTATTAGCCCTCTCAGCGTGCGGGTCATCTGAGAGCTCCGACAGTCCGGCGGCCGAAACCGCCAATGAGGACCTCGGAAAAGATGTGAAGGCAGTCGTCGACGCACCCAAGACGATGACAGACGGGGCTCTCACAGTCTGCGCATCATTCGGCAATCCACCCAATGCGTACTACACCTCCGATCATGTCGAGACTGGGGCCGAGACCGATATCGCTCGTGTCCTCGGCCCGCTCATGGGTCTGGAGACGCAGTTCCACGAAACCAAATTCGCCTCCCTCATCCCGACCCTTCAAGCTACGCAGTGCGACGTCATCATGGCGTCTCTCTACATCAAGCCGGAGCGAGAGGAGATCGTCGATTTCGTGCCATATATGCAGTCCGGTCAAGCCGTGGTGGTGAGCAAGGACAACCCCAAAAAGATCACCGGCTACGACGATTCCCTGTGCGGAGCGAAAATCGGTTTCCAGGTTTCGACCACTGCTGAGGAGTATGTCAAAAAGCAGATAAAGAAGTGCAGCGAAGGCGGAGGCGAAGAGATCGCCACGGTCAAAGTCGAAGACGGCACGATGGGAATGCAACAGGTTCAGACAGGCCAGGTCGACACCTTCATCGATACCAATTCAGCCTCGGTCTACACTGCAGGCAAAACTAATGGGGAATTGCAGGTCGTCGGCAAGCCTTTCGGACTCATTGAGATCGGTGCGGCTGTGCAGAAAGACAACGCCCAGTTGCAGGATGCGCTCTCGAAGGCCCTTGATGAGCTGATGGCCTCCGGCCAGTACGAGGAGATCCTGAGCCAGTACGATTCGGCCGACATGGCGCTCGAGGCAAAGAAATGACATTCGATTGGCCGTTCTTCTGGACAAATCTCCTCACTCCGAACGCCGACTTCATCGAAGGGCTCTGGGTGACGATCGGAATATCCGTCGTCGCCATGGTGCTGTCTCTGCTGTTGGGTGTACTCATTGCCTTGTTGCTGCGTTCACGCAACATCGTCCTCAGGACGATCGGCAACATCTATATCTGGGTGATCAGGGGGACGCCTCTGCTGGTGCAACTGGTCATCGTCTATTCGGGATTGGCTGCGGCGGGAATCTACCGTTTCAACGACATCACCGCAGGTGCGTTCACCATCCAGGCTGTCATTCAGGCAGCCATCGTGACTCTGACCATCCACGAAGCGGCCTATATCGCGGAAATCGTCCGCAGCGGCATCTCGAGCGTCGACACGGGGCAGTTCGAAGCCTCAGAAGTGCTTGCACTCAAACCTCACCACACGATGCTCACCATCGTGCTTCCACAGGCAGTACGCACAATGATTCCTCCATTGGGAAACATCTTCAATCAGCTGATGAAGGAGACGAGCGTGCTCAGTATCATCGGAGTCAGTGAGATGTTCCTTGTGGCCCAGGGATTCAGCGCAGCAACCTTCCGGACCTTCGAGATCTTCCTTGTCGCCGCCTTGTACTATCTGGTGCTGACGACTGTCTGGACACTCGTTCAAGGGCTCATCGAAAATCGTCTCGACAAGTACATGGGCATCGATTCTCAGCAAGGAGTTCTGTCTCGGATCGTGGAGCTGCTCGTTCCCAGCCGTCGGGCGAACCGCCCCGGCGTCATCTCTCCTATCTCTGTCAATGACCAGGCAAGGACGGCGGTCTGATATGTCAGAAATTCTTACACCATCATCCAAGGAGACGACACGATCCATGAATAGTTCTCCTGCTGCTCCCCTGGTTCGGATCGAAGACGTCCATCTCGAACTCGGCGGGGTCAAAATCCTCGATTCTGTCAGCCTGGAGGTCAACCGAGGAGAGGTCGTCGTCCTTGTCGGCCCGTCCGGCGCAGGAAAGACCAGCCTTCTTCGCACCGTCAACGGACTCAACCCGATCACCAGCGGACAGGTGCACGTTGCCGGAATCGAGGTGCAACAGCGGCAGCACGGCGAAGAAACTCCGCGCAAGCTCAAAGGGCCCAAGCTCAGGGACGCCCGCAAGGAGATCGGATTCGTCTTCCAACACTTCAATCTCTTTCCACACCTGACCGCATTGGAGAACATCGTCCATGCTCCGCGCAAAGTCCTTGGTCTCTCGCGATCCGAGGCGAATGAACGCGGGCTTCAGTTGCTCGAACGGGTCGGTCTGTCGAATCGCGCAGATACGAAACCCTCTCGCCTGTCTGGCGGTCAGAAGCAACGTGTGGCGATTGCTCGCGCCTTGGCCATGCGACCCCGACTCATGCTGTTCGACGAGCCCACCTCGGCGCTCGATCCCGAAATGGTCGGCGAGGTCCTCGACGTCGTCCGAGAACTCGCCGAGGATGACATGACGATGATGCTCGTCACCCACGAAATGGGCTTCGCTCGGGAAGTGGCTCACCGCCTCGTCGTCATGGCCGATGGCGGAATCGTCGAGGAAGGTCCACCGGCAGAAGTCTTCGAACGGCCGAAGAACGAGAGAACGAAGTCATTCTTCTCTCGCATCCTGTGATCGACCGCCCGCCACACTTATTTGCCTGAATCAAGAAGCTCACGGAGGAGTTCCATGACCAGAGATCGCGCCATCGCCACGCCCCATCACCTTGCCACCTCAGCCGGAGAACACATGTTCGCCAAGAGCGGCAATGCAGTCGACGCCGCGCTTGCGGCCGCGGCTGTACTGACGGTCGTCTATCCCCATAACACCTCGATCGGCGGTGACCTCACCGCGCTTGTATCGACAGGGTCGACCGACCCCGTGCTTGTCGATGGGTTCGGCTACGCGCCCGCTGGTGTCGACGGCACACGATGGGGGTCATCGGGGCGAGTTCCCTCCCGGGGTCCTGAGTCGATCACCGTCCCAGGCGCGGTGAAGGGCTGGAAGCACCTCCACGATGAGTACGGGTCCTTGCCACTGGCGACCATCCTGGCTCCGGCAATTGAACATTCCCACGGCTACGAAATCGGCCGCTCGGTTCGCACTCTCATCGAGAAGGTGTCGCAGGAGTCGGAAGCCGGTCGGGCACTCATAATTTCACTGTTCGGCAATGATTTCGAGACTGCCACAACCGCGAGCAATCCCGCCTTGGGAGCAACTCTGGAGCGACTCGCGGCGGCTGGCCTCGACGACTTCTACCGTGGCGAGGTAGCGATGAAAATCGATTCCTATCTTCGCTCGATACGACCAGATTTCGCCCTATCCGATCTCGCCGACTACGAAGTGAAGCTGGAGCAGTCACTCTCGATGCAATTCGCCGGTCTGCGGGTACACACGGGAGGTGCACCTTCACAAGGATTCTCATTCCTCCGATTCCTCCATGACCTCAGAGAGTCACTGGGCACAGATTCTGATGTAACGGCCATGACCGATGCCGCACTCGCGGAAGTTTGGATCGATTCATTCACCCGTTCCGATGCCATCAGAGACTCCATACTTGCTGAGGGAGTGAACGGCGAGGCACTGCTCTCTCCCTCCCTCAGCGCATCGAATCCAGTGCCGGCGCCGTCCGCCGGCGGCGACACGATCGGACTGGCTGCCACGGATGGTCACATATCGATCTCTCTCATCCAAAGCCTGTACTCGTCGTTCGGTTCACTGTGCTTCGATCCCGAGACCGGTGTGCTGTTTCAGAGCCGCGGCTCGATGTTCGCACTCGACGCCTCGTCGCCTCAGTATGTGAAGCCCCGAGTGCGACCACCACACACACTGATGCCCGTCATGATCACCGACAAAGCCAATGTCCCGAAGATCGTGCAATCCACCATGGGAGGTAAAGCCCAGGCTCAGATCCATGCTCGCCTACTCATCCATCTGCTGCAAGGAGACTCTCCGAGTGAGGCGATTTCCAGGCCCCGCTGGGTGTCGGGAGCGAAGGCGGAACAGGACCCGGCCCGAACCATCACGGTCGAGGACGATGTGTCGACCGAGCTGAGGACCATCCTGAGTCACGGCGCCGAAGGGGATGTCCGGACAACCCCGGAGCATTCCGATTCTCTCGGCCACGCCAACGTCATCGATCTGCGCGGTGCGAAGATTCTTGCAGCCTCGGACCCGCGATCCGATGGTTCGGCTTGGATCGGGTGACCCCATTGCGTTGAATCGTTGCGGAAGCGTACCGGCGCGAGCGCTTGGCCATCTCAGGCATGAGGAAGAACCAGAGCGTCGATGTCAAGCAGAATTGGCCGATGTAGATTCCCCAGAGCTTCCGCCTTGAGAGGACGACCTTGACGTCGGTTCAGGACAGCTTCGACTTCGATTCTTTCGTCGACCCGGTCTCGACGTCGATCAGTCCACACCATCTGCAATGTAGTCGATCTCGGCCTGATTCACTCCTTCCTTATTCCGCGGCTCGCGGTAGACGAACCACCAGATGCCAGCCCATATGATGCCGACGACACCCGTGAGACTGAAGACCCAGTGCCAGGTGACGACAGTCTGCAGCAACGACAGTACAGGGCCAGCAGCGCCAGACCGATGAATTGGCCGGAGGTGTAGAACGCAATGACACGTCCCCGTTCGCTCTCCGGGAACCAGGCCGTGGCGACCTTGTTAATGATGGGATATGCCGGTGCTTCAAAGCCGCCGACAAGCAATCCCCGGATGATGAAGGCGATGAAGCCGCCTGACATGCCCATGAACAGGGTGGCCAGTGACCAGAGAATCAGGTACGAGACATAGAGAACGCGTGGACTCACGCTGTCAACGAGCCAGCCGCCGGGCGGCTTCATGACGGCGTAGATTCAGCCGAATGCCGAGAGCAGCAGTCCTTGCTGAGCGGTGTAGATGTCGAACTCGGCAGAGAGCGCCGGCATCGCAATGGACGGATTTGCCCGGTCCATGTCATTGACCACGACAGTGATGAACAGTAGGGCGGCGATGAAGTAGCGCATCCGCTTATGACGCTTGGCGCCAGATCGGATTGCGCCAGCGGTGCCCCTCAGAAGCGCGTTCGATTACGTCTTCCTCGTTGATCTCGACGCCCAGTCCCGGTCCGCTGGCAACATCCTTGGTCAGCGGTGTCATGTCGTTCGTGGTGTATCAGGAGAAATGTAACGGTGGGCCCGGTTCAGGCCCGCACGAGTTCCGTCGTCAGGCTCGTCAGCACTCCTTGAGCCCATTCGCTGGCGGCTTCCACTGCGGGCACGGGTCCCCCGGCGTCGTGGCGACCGTATTCGCCCACTCGGGTGGCGCCACGAGCTTCGAGCGCTTCGGTGAGCAGCTCGCTTCCGCGCGAGTACGTCTTCGTGTAGCTGGCATCGCCCATCCCGAACACGGCGAAGCGCACTCCTGCGAGGTCGACGTCCATCCCTTTCAGCTCGTCATAGAACCGTGTGGCCGAGCTCGGGACGTCACCGTCTCCATACGTCGAGCTCACGAGCAGGTAGAACCGTTCCGGGTCCAGGTCCCCCGCAGACACCGTTGCCAGGTCGGAGACCTCCAGATCTGACCTCTCCCCCAGGAACGTGCCTAGTTCCTCTGCGACGAGTTCTGCGTTGCCTGATTCCGTACCGAAGAGGATGGACAACGGCGTGCCCGGAGCCAGGTCCTTCGCAGCACCCGCGGAGGCGACCGTGAGCTGCTCGTCGAGACTGTCGTCCCGTGCAGCCTCCAGCAGTTCCGCACGAGTCCTGATCTTCGCGCGGCATCGACCGACACCAGCGCCGAGGCGCTCCTTGAGATCGATCCGGCGCCACCCGTTGAAGTCGGTGGCGTTCTCATGCGGTTCGATGCCTGCCGAACCGGTCGAGATCGACCCGGCGGTCACCTCGGCGGCAATCGTCGCGGCCAAGGCGCGAGCTTCGGTGCGCTGGTCGGGGATCGTACCTCGGCCATTGCCCTTGAGCCAGCCGATGGCGAAGAGTCCGTCGTTGATCTTCCCGTCGGTGGGGATGGGCGAGACCGGGCAGATGCCCTGCTTCGCGACCGCCATCGGGTCACGGACGAAGCCGATGGCGGTGATGACCGAGTCCACATCGAGGTGGACCGCCTCACCAGCATGGGTGAAGTCGATTCCGGCGACAGCATCAGTCGATTCCGACGGCGAAGACTCGCCGACAGATGACCCGGTGATCTGCTCCGGGGTGCTCGCGAACCACCAGTGCAGTTCGATATCCTCCGCCGAGGCGTAGCCCTGATCTAAGTCACCACCCACCCGACTCTCCGGGTCGAGCAGATCGCGCAGCGCGTCGAGCTTCGCATCCTTGCCGTCAGGAACCGCGTCGAGGTCGACCCCGTGGAGCACATGGGTCAGCCCCGGCACGCGGGCGAGCTCGCGGATCATGACGGGGTCGAACTTCGCGGCACGCGGTTCGGAGCGGCCGATGACGTCGATGCGAGCGATGTCACTGCGCAGAGATCCGTGAATGAGGTCATCGATGTCGCTGCCCTCCAACGTCGCCGACTGACAGGTCAGCAATCGCAAGATGTCGACGGCGACATTGCCCTGGCCGACTACGGCCACCCGCGATCCGAGCACCATCGACTCGACTTCGGAAGAATCAGTCTCAGTCTCGTCGGGGTGGCCGTTGAGCAGGCGGGTGATGGTGCCGGCTCGGTAGACGTGTTTGAGTTCGGTGCCGGGGATGCCGAGGGGACGGTCGTGGGAGAGACCGCTGGCGAGGACTACAGCGTCGTAGTTGGATTTGAGCTCGTCCATGGTCACGTCGGTGCCCAACTCGGTGTTTCCGATGAATGTCGCCCGGGGATCGGTGAAGAAACGGTCGAACTGTGTGGACACGGATTTGGTGCCCTGGTGGTCGGCGGCGACGCCGTAGCGCAGCAGCCCGTAGGGCACAGGAAGTCGGTCGTAGACGTCAGCGGTGGATCCGGGCACCTGACGCAGGATCTCCTTCGCGCTGAAACAGCCGGCCGGCCCGGCACCGATGACCGCAACCTTCGGTCCCCTCCCCTCGGCGGAAGCGGAATCCCCCGCCGAGGTGGCTCCCCCGCTGGCCGTGACCCCGTAGTTGGGCCCGGCGCTGGCTTTGGACCAGGTGACGGGGAGGTTGAGCATTCCGCGGAAGACCCAGCCGCCCACACGGGTTTCCTGAGTCTCGTCGATGGCGAGACCGTCGAGGCTGTTGAAGAGCAGCGGCAGGGCCACCTCGGCAATCTCGGCTCGTGCCGCCCAGTTGCCCAGGCACACGTGGACACCCTTGCTGAAGGCAAGGTGTGGTTTGGCCTCGCGGTGGATGTCGAACTGATCAGCCCGGTCCCAGATGGCTTCGTCCCGGTTCGCCGAAAGCACGCAGATGCCCAGCTTCGCACCGGCGGGCAGGTGGGTGCCAGCAAGCACGGTGTCCTGGGTGGTCTGGCGGGAGTACATGCCGATGGGGGCGATCCAGCGGATTGTCTCTTCGAACACGGTCGGCCACAGCGCGGGGTTGGCGATGGCGGCGCTGCGTTGCTCGGGGTGGTTGAACATGGCCAGGGCTGCCACGCCGAGGGCGTCGCGAGGTTCGTTGAGTCCGCCGCCGATGGTCATCTTGATGTTCGCGCGGATCTTCTCGATCGGCATGATGTCGCCGGGCATGGACAGCAGGCCTGAGATGAGCGAGTCGTCGCGATGAGTGAGGTGGTGTTCGAGCATCTCGTCGAGGGCCGTGTCGACTTCGCTGAAGGACTTCTCGCCTTTGGCCCAGACGTCGGGGTCATCTGCGTAGTTGCCGGTGGCGTCGATGAGGGTCTGGGACCAGCGCTGGAGGTCGGATTGGTCGGCGTTGTAAAGGCCGAGCATGCGCCGGAGAGTCTCCGCGGCGTACGGCGCGGAGAAATCCCAGATCAGGTCGGCACCGGGGCCTTTGTCGATGAGTTCGGCCAGCAGGTCTTCGGCGACTTCGCGGTACATCTTGGTCCAGACACGCTTGACGTATCCGGGCTTGAGGACGGTCTGCCAGGCGCGGCGCTGTTCGTAGTGTTCGGGGTCGTCGCGGCGGAGCATGGAGTGGCCCATGGCGCGGATTTGAAGGGAGCCCTCTTCGTCTGCGGAGAAGATCTTCTGGTCGTGTTCGGTGGCGCTGACGGCCTCGTAGCTGGTGATGAGGAAGCGGTTGACCGCGGGCACCCAGTGGACACCGCCTTCGGCGCGGAGCCGTTCGTAGATCGGGAACGGGTTCTCATAGAGATCCGGAATCCTCACCCAGTCCGCCACCGGCACCGAGGTGGTCGCTTGGTCCGTGTTCATGTGGAGCCCAGAAGTCATCGTCGTCTCCCTCATCGTTGAGTTCGTCATGCACTTGTTGGATGCGGTCGGTGTGACCGCGTTCACCGTCCAGTCTGGGACTGATGCTATAAAAGGAAAAGCGGAATAAATCTAACAACTAGTCCGGAAAAGCAAACATGTACATTGACCAGGTCCCGAACTTCTCACTGCGCCAGCTCTCGTATCTCATTACGGCGGCACGGCTGGGCACGATCTCTGCCGCGGCGTCCGAACTGCACGTTTCGTCGTCTGCGATTTCTGATTCGATCACTGCCCTCGAGCATGAGATGGGTGCACAGTTGTGTATCCGTAAGAAGGCACACGGCCTGGTGCTTACCGCAGCCGGAAAGCAGGTGGCAGCGCGAGCAGCAAGTCTCATCAACGAGGCGAACGAACTGGAACGCGACCTCAAAACCCGCGATGGCGAGCTCGCCGGGCCGATCACCATCGGCTGCTATCCGACGCTGGCACCGATGATCCTGCCGGTCCTCCTCGCTGAGTTCGGCCAGCAGCATCCGCGTGTGAGCCTCGAGATCGTCGAAACGACGCAGGATCTCATGGCGGGCAAACTGGAGTCAGGCGAGATCGACGTTGCCTTCGTCTACGAGACGCTCGTCCCTGGTGCTCCGAACCATGCGCAGCTCTTCTCTCAGCCGGCACACGTCGTTCTGGCGGCGGATGACCTGTTCGCCTCACGGGAGACCGTTCGGCTGGAAGACCTGGTTGAACGCGACATGATCCTCCTCGACTCTCCCCCATCAAGCCAGCACACGCTGTCAATGTTCACCGACCGCGGCCTGCAACCGAAGATCCGTCACCGAACGACCAGCTATGAAGTGGTTCGGACACTCGTCGGGCGTGGCCTTGGCTACGGAGTGCTGGTTCAGCGGCTGAACAATATTTCGAGTTATGAGGGGTATCCGCTGGTGGTGAAGGAGATTGAGCCAGCGGTTGAACCGGTCGGGGTTGAGGTGATTTGGCCTTCGGGCGGGGCATTGACCAGGCGGGCGAAGAATCTGATTAAATTTGCCATCTCTCGAAAATGGAAATGATCCTGCATCGAACACTCAAACTCATGGTCAGATTTCG
This sequence comes from Brevibacterium sp. AGC70, assembly GCF_057334195.1. Taxonomy (NCBI): domain Bacteria; kingdom Bacillati; phylum Actinomycetota; class Actinomycetes; order Micrococcales; family Brevibacteriaceae; genus Brevibacterium; species Brevibacterium sp. AGC70. Next base: position 430,556 of record NZ_JBHFIH010000014.1, read on the forward strand.
ACTTCCACAGGAATGGCCCACGTAATCCAGTCTGTCAACAATCTCAGGAGCTCCGCTCCCGGTCACCGTTCTGCTCCGCCGTCCGTCGGTATTCACTAGGAGCTTCGCCAAACGCGGATTTGAACGAGCGACTGAAATGTGGAGCGTCTGCCAAACCCCAGCGACTTGATATTTGAATCAACGAAAGATCGGCAAGCGACGGATCAAGCAGATCCCGCCGCGCATGTTCTAACCTTCGTTGACGAATCCAACTGGACACGGTGGTTCCCGCCTCTTCAAACAGATATTGCAAACGTCGCGTCGACATGAAGTGAGCAGCGGCAACCGTACTGGGGCTCAGACTCGGATCAGCAAGTTGGTGTTCAATATAGTCCTTAATTGCCGCGACTGCTGATGCGCGCGGTGACGCAATTGAGTCGAGACCAAGCTCCGCATATAACACAGTGTTCATTACGTCGAGCGCGTTATGCGCCAGAAGTATTCCGGTATGTCCCGAAACTGTTCCGAGAGCAGTTCCGACTTGCTCCAGAAAGCTCGAAGCCACACGTATTAAACCTGGCTGGGAAGGCCGAAGAGCATGAGCCAAAAGATTGTCGACATCATCTCGCGGAACGCTCATTGCTTCTCGCGGAAAGACCATCACGATTGAATCCGTGTGGTCAGCAAAGGTCGCACTGTATGGCTGTCCCGTGTCGTATAGCGCCATATCGCCTGGCCCCAAAGTCGCCTGCTGACCATTTTGAACAATCAACCCCGAGCCCGAGAGTATCAAGCTCAGTTTGTAATACCGGTTTTCATCCGACCTGATGTCTTTAGGCAACCGATCAACTTGATGCACCGATGCTGAGATTCGAGAGAGGTTGACATCATCAAAACGGCGGCCCTGAATTCGCCCGTGAAAGTCATCGGGGCGAGTCGTGCTCACATGAAGCCGGACAAACCGATTCGACATCCTTTCCCGCCATGCTTCAAAAGAGTCGACCTCCACTGGAGAAGTAGGTGCGCTACTCGTCAAGACCGGCATCAAGTTCCACCTCGCTTCTACGTTGAACCATAGGAATCTGCGATCTGACATCCACTCCGGCTCAGAGCAGTGTGTGTTCTCGAGTGTAGGACAAAGACAAGCCAGGTCAACGCAAAAGTACAAGTAACTGGCTCATGTCGGTTACAACGTGAGTTACGTGCGCCTTGCTACAAGACATATGCGGCAATGGACAAGAAGACTAGAGCAGCAGGTCACTAGATTGAGACCCAGAACCACAATTCCAATTGTAAGGATGTCATCACATGATCCATGACGAGCTGTATGAAAAGGGACTTGACCTGCGGCGCTCAATGTTCGGGCCAGCGGGTGCCGAAGAGCAGGTTGAAACGACAACTGATTTCAACGACAAGATCCAAGATGTCGTCACTCGCTACTGTTTTGGCGACATATGGCAACGCGAAGGTTTGGATCTTCGCACACGCAGTTTCGTCACCCTTGCGATGCTGGTCGCGCTGGGGCGCCCGCACGAGATTCGCATTCATCTCCGCGGAGCGATTGCAAACGGGATTACCACGGACCAAATTCGCGAAGTGATGATTCATTCGTTCCTGTACTGCGGGTTGCCCGCAGCCATTGACGGGCTCCGCGCGTTCGAGGAAGTCCTTTCAGAGTCCACGACGGAGCCCAACGATGAGTGAGTCAACGAAAGTGGGATTTATAGGGCTGGGCAATATGGGAGCGCCAATGGCGGCTAACGTCGCTCACTCTGGATTCGACCTCATTGTCCGAGACACAGACCAGAACCTTGCAAGTAAGATCGCTTATGCATCTGGCGCTGTGGCCGCATCCTCACCAAGCGATTTCGCCGAGGTCGAGATAGTTGTCACGATGCTCCCGACCAGCACAATTGTCTCCCAAGCTCTGTTCGATTGGGGAGATGGAGTAGTCCACCATTTGGCGCCTGATGCCGTAATCGTCGATATGTCCTCGTCCGATCCCACGCAGACTAAAGAACTTGGAAAAATACTGAAGAGCCACGGAATAGCTCTCATCGATGCACCTGTATCGGGCGGAGTCTCCAAAGCAACGACCGGTGAGCTCTCGATCATGCTCGGCTGTGACAACGCTGAGGCGATATTCAAAGCTCTTCCAATTGTGGAATCAATGAGCAGTGTTATCTTCCGCACCGGCGATCTCGGCTCAGGACACGCGATGAAGGCTCTCAACAATTTCGTCGCTGCTGCGGCAACTACGGCTGCCTGCGAAGCACTGGTAATTGGAGATCGATTCGGTTTAGACCAACACACGATACTTGATGTTCTCAATTCCTCCACAGGCCGAAGCTGGGTCACTGAAAATGTTCTCGGACCCCATGTCGTCGATCGGGAGTACGGCTCTGGGTTCTCGCTCGCGCTCTATTCGAAAGATGTTGGCATTGCCAAGAATCTTGCTGCTGCGGTCGATGATCCGGCCCCGGTTTGCACTGCGGTGGCCAGCGCTATGACGAGTGCCCTTTCCACATTGGGCAACGTGGACCATACCGAAGCCATTACATTCTGGGAACAGGAACGGATAACCACGGGAACCTGACCTTTCCTCGCCCCGACGCCGACCAATTGACCTTTCCACTGACGAATAGGAAGACTGATGACGACTGAATCGACAAGCGCCACGATTCCCATCGATCCAAAGCAAAAGAAGAGGGTCGCACTTGCAAGTGCAGTTGGGACTAGCGTGGAATGGTACGACTATCACGTCTATTCCATTGCATCTGCGCTGGTTATCGGTAGATTATTCTTCCCGGAAGCCTCCCCACTCGCAGGAACTATGGCAGCATTCGCTACGTTCGCGATCGGATTCATAGCACGGCCGCTCGGCGGAATTCTTGCTGGTCACCTCGGCGATCGGATTGGCCGTAAAAAGGTCATGGTCATAACACTGACCATGATGGGTGTCGCCACGACGCTAATCGGATTATTGCCGACCCATGCGCAAATAGGGGCTGTGGCTCCTGTGCTACTCGTTGTTCTGCGACTGCTCCAAGGTTTGAGTGCAGGCGGCGAATGGGGAAGCGCCGCGTTGATGGCAGTCGAACATGCGCCCGAGGGACAGCGGGGGCGGTTCGGCAACTACGTCCAGCTCGGGACTCCCGCAGGTATGTTTCTCGCAAACGTTGTCATACTAGGTGCCACGTTTACCCTGTCGGAATCTCAGTTCGAATCATGGGGTTGGCGCGTTCCATTTATGTTAAGTGCGCTGATGGTAGTACTCGGCTTCATTATTCGAAGTAAAGTCGACGAGAGCCCAGTCTTCAAATCTCTTGCCCAACATTCCACACTTGAACAAGTTCCCCTCTGGGAGCTCCTGAAGACCAGCAAGAAGCTAATCCTCCTCGCCGTACTTTCGTTTCTCGGTAATAACGCGTGCGGATATATCTTCCTTGCCTTCCTTACTTCCTACGGAACAGCCACCGTCGGCATGAGCAGAAACTTCATGCTCGACGTATTGCTGGTTGGGTGCTTGACGTGGTTCGGCTCAATGATCATATTCTCCCGTCTCAGTGACCGCGTGGGACGCCTCCGGGTCTACTTAGGAGGTTATGTCGGCCTCATCGTATGGGCAATACCTTTCTTTGCTCTTTTCAGCACCGGAAACAAGTTCCTCATGATTCTTTCGGTCGTTGTTCTGACATTCGGGCTTGCTGCTACTTACGGCCCTCAGGCGGCACTATTTGCAGAACTGTTTCCTGCCAGATTCAGAGCAAGTGGCGTGTCACTTTCCTACGCCATTGGTGCATGTTTGGGCGGCGGATTCGCACCGCTGATTGCGACTGCAGTCTTCGGAGCCTCCGGGACAATCTACGCGGTATCCGCATTTATGATTGCGTTCTGTCTGATCAGCATCGTCGGACTGGTGGCGATGAAGGGAACGCCCAACTCGTTTTCCACTGATTCTTTCAAACTGTAAATAGAAGGGGCTGCGTTGTCATATGCAGGGGTGGTCGTGGTTCGTCACCCCCACATGACGACTTCGTTCAAGACACACAAATGAATCACCCCATGTTCACATGTATGACGCTTCAAAGCTCGCCGGAGAACAGCTTGTGCACAACAAATTTTTCAGCTTCATCCAAGCCTTCGTTGAGCACTCGGAACAAATCTCCCTGCACAGCACCTGGCCATTTTTGAGGCAGCAAAACCACTGGCAGCTGCGGATCCGTCCGCGTCAACGTCAGCCAGTCGAAATGGAGCTCCACGCGCTTGACCAGCGCGTCAGCCGGAGACAGCGAAGCGGGTGCGACGGCTCGCCACTTCCCTCCGAACGCCTCATAATCGGTAGCCAATGCCTCCAAGTCGAACGCGCTGACAAGCATCTCATCAGTCGTCGGCGGCTGCGGCCTGCCGTAGACGACGATCGGGGAGATCTCGGACTGCTCAGGCCCCAGGATCGTAGCCACATCATGCGGCCCAGGTGCCACCCAGGGACCTCCGTCGACTTGACCGAAGCCGGCCCAAGACAGTCGCGACGACATCTGGTGGCGCAGAGTCCTCTTCGACTCCGGGACCTGGATTCGGACAAAGGTCCAGCGGCAATCCCAATCCTGGGGCTGCCAGCCGGCGAACATCTTCTCTTGACCTTCGCGCAGAATCGCACGGCCCCGGTCAGACAGGGTGTAGAAGGTCTTGCGCCCCTCCTTGTGACGGACGATGAACTCCTTTGCCGTCATCCGCTGCAGCACGGACCGGGCGGCCGACTCCCCCACACCCAGCTCGCCCATGACGAACACAATCGACGTGCCACTCAGCGGCCTGGGGTCATCGAGCATGTGCAGGCCGGCGAGCGCGAAGAAGAGGGACTGAGGGTGAACCGTCATGGAACTACTTTACGGTCTCCTCCGCACTCAACCGCGATAATATATCGCAATTCGTTGACGTGACCGCGATGTGATGCATAGTATCGATCCGAGCCCGGTCAGTGAGGATCGGGCTTCCTCCCCACCGCGCCCGACAACCGTTCAAGCCAAATAATCAGCGAGGATCACATGGCTTCCGCGAACTCCACGCCAACGAAATCGACACCGATGCTCAAGCGAGCAGCCGCCTCGGCGTACCTGGGCAGCGTCATCGAGTACTACGACTTCTTCGTCTACTCCGTCTGCGCCGCCCTTGTCTTCAAGGAGGTGTTCTTCTCCAACCTCACCCCAGCCATCGGCACACTGGCCAGCTTGGCCACATTCGCCACCGGCTATCTGGCTCGCCCCCTGGGCGGCATCATCTTCGGCCACTTCGGCGACAGGCTGGGGCGCAAACGCATGCTCGTGCTCAGCATGTTCACCATCGGCATCGCCTCCACCGCGATCGGACTGCTGCCCACCTACGACCAGGCAGGGCTCATCGCCCCGGTCCTCCTCATCCTCATCCGCGTCATCCAGGGTGTTGCCATCGGCGGCGAATGGGGCGGCGCCATGCTCATGTCTGCCGAGCACGCCACCAAGAACCGCGGCTTCTGGGCCAGCTTCACCAGCGCCGGAGCGCCCACCGGTCAGCTCGTCTCCGCACTCGTCATCGCCGGCACCCTGGCAGCCATGGGCCCGGATGCCTTCATCGCCTGGGGCTGGCGCCTGCCGTTCCTCGCCTCGGTCCTCCTACTGATCATCGGCGTCATCGTCCGCTCCGCCGTCGACGAATCGCCTGAATTCCTCGCAGCGAAGAAGCGCACGCCAAAGCGTGGCATCCCGATCATCGCGACCCTGCGCAAGCAGCCGCTGACGCTGGTGCTCGCCGTCGGCGTAGGTCTCTCGGCCTTCATGTTCCAGGGTCTGCTCACCACCTACTCCATCGCCTACGGCGTCCAGATCGGCATCGAACGACAGACGATCCTCAATGCCCTGTCCTTCTCCTCCTTCTTCGCAATCTTCGGCATCATCGGCTGGTCCCGCCTTTCCGACACGATCGGGCGCAGGCCCCTCGTCATCGCCGGAGCCGTGCTCATCGCCGCTTGGGGCTTCGCCCTCTTCCCCATGCTGGAGACGAAGAACGGTCTGATCATCACCATCGGCATGGTCATCGGCCAGGGCATCATCCACCCGATGATCTACGGCCCGCTGGCCGGTCTCTACTCGGAGCTCTTCGACACCGAACACCGCTACACAGGTGCCTCACTGGGCTACCAGATCGCCGGCATCGGTGCGGGCATCTCCCCCGTGCTCTTCGCCGCGATCATGAGCTCGACCGGGTCTCCGTCGACCATTCCGCTGTCCATCGTTCTCCTGGCGGTGGCCGCTATCAGCATCCTCTGCATCTGGCGCCTGGGAGAGACGAAGTCACGGACCCTGTCCGAACAGCACTTCGCCGAGACTCCAGGAACCTCTCGCACACCATCGACGAACACCACCCCACCGGCAGCCGTGGAAGGACCAACTCTGTGACCTTCGCCCATCCCAGCCTGGCCAGGCTCTCCGAACGCCAGGCCACCGACTACGGCGAGAAGATCGCGATCACCTTCGCCGACGACGCATATTCCTATACTCAGATGCACGAACGCACCCTGGCCTGCGCCGCTGACCTGCACAACCAGGGTGTTCGGCGAGGTGACCGTGTCGCCTACCTGGGTCCCAACCACCCAGCGACGATCGTCGTTCTGCTGGCTTGCCTGCGCCTGGGAGCAATCTTCATCCCGCTCAACTGGCGCCTGGCCCCGGCCGAGCTCGACTATCAGCTCGCCCTCGCCGAGGTGGCCCACCTGTACGTCGCACCCGATATGTCCGCGACCGCAGGGAAACTCAGCGCGGACGTCGCCCATGAAACGGTGCGTTGGGATGGCCCTGCCACCTCGTCGAACATTCCGGTTGTGCCTGCCGCCGAAGTCACTGGTGACGAACCGGCGTTCCTGCTCTTCACCTCCGGGACGACCGGGCGACCCAAGGGCGCGGTGCTGACTCATGCCAACCTGCTGTGGAACTCCTTCAACCTCCTCCTCAACACGGATCTCACCGCCGATGACGTCACCCTGGTCACCGCTCCGCTCTTCCACGTCATCGGCCTCGACCAACAGGTGATGACCAGTTATCTGCGCGGGGCGCACATGCTCATCGAATCCACGTGGGACGTTGACCGTGCCTTCGACGCCATCGAACACGAGGGACTGACCTGGATGGCCGGGGTGACGACCATGTTCTCCGACATGCTCCAATCACCGAGGTGGAACACTGCGGACCTCACATCGCTGCGCTTCGTCAACTCCGGTGGTGCCCCGATCCCGGTCTCCCTCATCGAGGCTTTCCAGGCCAAAGACATCATGTTCTGTCAGGGCTACGGGCTCACCGAAACCTCCCCCGGATGCACGTTCCTGCCCGCCGCAAGCGCCTTGGACAAGCCGGGATCGGCGGGTCGGGCCGTGCCCTTCACCGAGGTGGAGGTCCGCGATGCCTCAGGGAACGTATGTTCGTCCGGAGTCAAAGGTGAGATCGTCGTCCGCGGACCCAATGTCACCGGCGGCTACTGGAACAATCAGGCCGCAACCGATGCGGCGTTCTCTCCCGGCGGCTGGTTCCACACCGGCGACATCGGCTATCTCGATGCCGATGGGTTCCTCTTCATCGTCGACCGGCTCAAGGACATGTTCATCTCCGGAGGCGAGAACGTCTACCCCGCCGAGGTGGAATCCGCCCTCTTCGACCACCCGGGCGTGGCTGAGGCCGCGGTCGTCGCGGCACCAGATGAACGGTGGGGCGAAGTCGGCCACGCCTTCGTCATCGTGTCTGCTCCTGAGACCGAGTCTGGCGCTGATGCCGGGGTCGAGTCTGCGGCCTCAGCCCCCACTTGCGAAGAACTGCGCGGCTTCCTCCTGGCCCGCCTGGCCAAATACAAGGTGCCGAAGTACTTCGACCTCGTCGACGAACTGCCACGCACCGGTTCGGGAAAGGTGCACAAGGTCTCCCTGCGCACAGCCGGCGGACTCGGCGCCCATGCCACCACCGGCCCCTCAGCCCCCAGCACTGACAACTGTGCACCAGCACCGAAGGACAACGCATGACCGATCTCCCCACTTCCCACCTCACCGATGTCTCCGCACAGCCGACCACGGTCGACATCTCCGACACGCTGCACTTCAGCGCCGAGGGCAACATCGGCATCCTCACCCTCGACCGCCCTGCCAAACGCAACGCACTCGATGATGCGACGGTGGCCAGCCTCGGAGAGTTCTTCCGCACCTCACCCGAGGTCTCCGCGATCATCCTCAACTCCACCGGCGATCACTTCTGCGCCGGCCTCGACCTCTCAGAAATGGCCGAACGCGATGCCGTGGCCGGCCTCCACCACTCGCGCGGCTGGCACACGACGATGAACCGGATCACCGAATCCCAGATCCCCGTCGTCGCCGTCCTCCAGGGCGGAGTCATCGGCGGCGGACTCGAACTCGCCACCGCGGCTCACCTGCGTGTGGCCGAAGAGACCGCGTACTTCGCACTGCCCGAAGGCAAGCGCGGACTCTTCGTCGGTGGCGGCGCCTCTGTCCGCGTCCCCCGCCTCATCGGACTCTCCCGCGTCCAGGACATGATGCTCACCGGCCGCCGCTTCGACGCGGTCGAGGCTGAAGCCATCGGCCTCGTCAACTACCGCGTCGACGCCGGTGGAGGAATGGCCAAGGCACGCGAACTCGCCGCTTCGATCGCTTCGAACTCCCCGGTGACGAACTATGCGATCACCCAGGCGCTGCCCCGCATCGTCGAATCCGGCCGCGACGAGGGCTACATGATGGAGTCCCTCATGGCCACGGTGGCCCAATCGAGTACCGAGGCCAAGGACCTCATGCACGCCTTCCTCGACGGCTCCGGCCCCAAAGTCACGAAGTGAGAGGACCCTATATGTCGACAATCATCCGCGAGGTTCCCTCCGATGCCCTTGAGACCAGCCGCATCGGTGACTTCCTCGGTTGGGTCAACCAAAAATTCGGGTACACGTTCACCGGTTGGGACGAGCTCTACACCTGGTCGATCACCGACATCGAGGACTTCTGGGAATCCGTCTGGGAGTACTTCGGCGTCCAGCCCCACACCCCGTACACCTCGGTGCTCGGCGAACGGGTCATGCCGTACGCTCGCTGGTTCACTGGAGCAACACTCAACTACGCCGAGCACTCCTTCGGCACTCCCGATCAGGCCGACGACGTGGCCGTGACCGCGGTATCCCAGACCCGTGATGACTTCACTCTGACATTTGCCGAGCTGCGCACCGAGGTGACCAGAGTCCGTGCCGGGCTCGCGGACTTGGGGGTGAGGAAGGGTGATCGGGTGGTCGGGTATCTGCCCAACCAGCCCGAGGCCCTCGTCGCCTTCCTCGCCTCGGCCAGTCTCGGCGCGATCTGGGCCAGCTGCGCTCCCGAGTTCGGCACGCAGTCCGTCATCGACCGCTTCAGCCAGGTCGAACCCACCGTGCTCTTCGCCATCCCCGGATACATGTACGGCAACAAGGCCGTCGACCGCAGCGCCGAACTCACCGAGGTCCTCGCAGCACTCCCCTCACTGACCCACCTCGTATCCCTCGACTACGGGGACTTCACCCTCGATGAGAACACCCGCGAACAGTTCACCACCGGATCGAGACTCAACCACGCAATCGAAGTCGTTGACTATGCGGGACTCGGGGCCGCCTCGGCGGATGGATCTGCCGAATTGGCATTCGAACCGGTCCCCTTCGACCATCCGCTGTTCATCCTCTTCTCCTCCGGCACGACGGGCAAGCCGAAGGCCATCGTGCACAGCCATGGCGGCATCCTGCTCGAGACAATGAAGAACCACGGGCTGCACTTCGATCTGGGCCCGGGCAGCCAGTTCTGCTGGTTCTCCACGACCGCGTGGATGATGTGGAATGCCCTCGTCGGCGGGTTGGTCGTGGGATCCGCAATCGTCATGATCGACGGCAATCCCAACTACCCCGATCCCAAGGAGCTCTGGCGCATCGCCGCAAACACGAAGGCCACTCTCATGGGGGTCGCACCCGGGGCGATCATGTCCACACGCAAGGCCGGGTTCAACCCCACTGAGGAATTCGACCTGTCCTCGGTCTCACAGTTCGGGGCCGCCGGCGCACCACTGCCGGCCGAGGGCTACGAATGGGTCATGGACCAATTCGGGCAGTCGGTGCTGCTCAACGTCGGCTGCGGGGGCACCGATGTGTGCACCGGCATCCTCCAAGCCTCCCCGCTGACCCCCGTGTACTCCGGTGAGATGTCGGGAATCTCCCTGGGATTCGCCGCCACGGCCTTCGACGCATCCGGCAATGAGGTTATCGATGATCTTGGCGAACTCGTCATCACCCAGCCGACACCGTCCATGCCCGTGACCTTCTGGGGACCCGACGGTGATGCCCGCTACGCAGCTGCGTACTTCGACAAATACCCCGGCATCTGGCGCCACGGCGACTGGGCGAAGTTCACCACCGGTGGCGGGGTCGTCGTCACCGGCCGTTCCGATGCCACCCTTAACCGGGGCGGGGTGCGGCTTGGCACCGCGGACTTCTATTCCGTCCTCGACACCCTCGCCGAGGTGGCCGATGCCCTCGTCATCCACCTCGAGGATCCCGATGGTGGGATGGGCGAGCTCGTCCTCTTCGTCCAGTGCGAGCCCGGTGTGTCGTTCACTTCTGAGCTCTCGGGTCGGATTTCTCGTGAGCTGAAGACACGGCTCTCGCCTCGTCACACCCCCGACGAGGTGGTCCCGGTGGCCCGGATCCCACTGGGTCGGACGGGCAAGAAGCTCGAGGTCCCGGTCAAACGCATCGTTCAGGGCGCGACCGCCGATTCGGTGGCGAGCGCCGGGGCTCTGCAGGACCCACGCTCCCTCGATGAGTTTGTGGAGTATGCGCAATCGCGGAAGGCGAAGGTGAACTCATGAGCACACAGTCGATTGACGTGGCGATCATCGGCACCGGTGTCATCGGGGCCGCCTGGGCGACCGGGTTTCTGACGGCGGGACACAGGGTCACGACGTTCGACCCGGCCGAAGGAGCGGAAGAACGGCTGCGCGAGCAGGTGACCAACTGTGTTGAGGACGCCGGTTCCGGCAATGCCGCCTCAATCCTTGACAACCTCACCTTCGCGCCCGGCCTCTCCGAGGCCGTCGCCGGGGGC
>NZ_JBHFIH010000014.1:441691-463267 GCF_057334195.1 Brevibacterium sp. AGC70
CTCCCCCCCCTCGCCGGTGCCGATTTCGTGCAGGAGAACGGGCCCGAACGCCTCGAAGTCAAGCAGTCCATGCTCGCCGAAATCGATGCCGCAGCCCCGGAGGCCGCGATCATCGCCTCCTCCACTTCCGGGTTCTCCCCCAGCCAATTGAACGCACAGGCGACGAAGGCACCGGGACGCATCGTCGTCGGTCATCCGTTCAACCCGGCCCACCTGGTTCCCCTCGTCGAGGTCGTCCCGTCCCCCGATACCCCGGCCGAGGTCGTCGATCGTGCACTGACCGTCTATGAGGCTATCGGGAAGAAGCCGATCCTCGTCCGCGCAGAACTCCCCGGCCATGTGGCCAACCGCCTCCAGGCCGCCATGTGGCAGGAAGCGTACTCACTCGTCGATCGTGGAGTCGTGTCTGTGGCCGACATCGACACCGCTATCTCCTACGGGCCCGGTCTGCGCTGGGCCATCCTCGGGCCGCTCGCGCAGCAGTCCCTGTCGGGTGGGTCCGGCGGAATGCGGCACGTGCTCGACCATCTGGGGCCACCTCAGGAAGTGTGGATGCACGATCTGAGGCAGGTTCACCTCGGCGAGGATCTCAAGGAGAAGCTCATCTCCGGTGTTGATGAGGAGCTTCAGGGTCGTGACCCGGCAGTGCTATCGAAGCAACGCGACGACATGCTTCTCGAACTCATCGCACTCAAACGCAAGTACGGCGAGCTGCCGTAGGTCCTGCCCCGCACAAACACGATGCCGACCACCCCGCTTCCGGAAGGACACTTATGATCTACCAGCCCAACATCGACCTCTCGAAGATCACCGCAATCGACGTGCACACCCATGTCGAGGCCGATGACCACCAGCACACGTCTCTCGATCGGGAGCTCCTCGACGCCTCGGCGGGATACTTCAAAGCATCGGTCCCCCGCACGCCTACCGTCGATGACCTCGCCGCCTACTACCGGGAACGCAACATGGCCGCGGTGATCTTCACCGTCGACGCCAGGACAGCCCTGGGCGGGCATCCCCCTGTCTCGTCCGAGATGATCGCCCAGAAGGCTGCTGAACACAACGATGTCCTCATCCCCTTCGGCTCCGTCGATCCTCATAACGTCGCCGAGGCGGTCGCCCGAGTCCAGGACCTCGCTGTGAACTACGGGGTCAGGGGCATGAAATTCCACCCGAGCCTGCAGGGCTTCGACCCCAGCGACCGCAAGTACTACCCGATCTACGAAGCCTGCGCCGAGCAAGGACTCGTCGCGCTGTTCCACACCGGCCAGACGGGGATAGGTGCCGGACTGCCCGGTGGCCGCGGCATCAAACTCCGATACTCGGACCCGATGCTGCTCGACGATGTGGCCGCTGATCTGCCTGAACTGACGATGATCTTCGCCCACCCCTCGGTTCCCTGGGCCGATGCCTCGATCTCGATCGCCACTCACAAGGCCAACGTCTACATCGACCTCTCCGGGTGGTCACCGAAGTACTTCCCACCACAGCTGACCAGGGCGATCGGGTCGATGCTCAAGACGAAGACGCTCTTCGGCTCCGACTTCCCACTCATCACCCCAGAGCGCTGGATCAACGACTTCGAAGCCCTGGGCATCAGAGAAGACGCCGTACCGCTGATCATGAAGGACAACGCAGTCAGGGTGTTGGGGTTGTGAGCAGAAGCGTAGACTGGGCGCCAGCTCACTCTCGAATGCGAAAGGTGATCATCATGTCCACCGAAGACGGTATTCGCAAAGCTACCGAGAACCTGGACCAAGCTGCTGATGCGGCACCGTCCCAGAAACGCGTCGACCAAATCGAATTCGACACGAAGGACTTGGCAGCAGAGGAACGTCGACAGAATTTCGAGGGAGATGCACTGGGTTCGACGACCGCGAACAGGGAACATGAGGAGCCCGACGAATCAAACGGCTGAGCAGTCCCCTCAGGCTCTCTGACCTCAGAACTGGATTCCGCGAGTCAACGCTCCGTCGATCAGCAGGTTTGCCCCAGTCGTCCGGCTCGACAGCGGACTCGACAAGAACACGACACTCGCCGCCGTCTCCTGCGGTGTTCCCATACGTCCTGTGGGATTCAGGCTCATCGCCTGTGCGAACAGCTCGGGGTCGGATGACTCGATTCCCGGCCACACTCCATCCTCGTGATACGTGTTGCCCGGCGACACCGTGTTCACCCTGACGCCCTTGTCAGCAAGACTGAGCGCCAGTCCGGCCATGTAGCCGATGATCGCGGTCTTCATCGTCCCATAGGGCCCGGAGGCGAAGTCAGCTTCTCGACCAGAGACGCTCGAGATGGAGATCAGCGATGCCACACCGCTCTTCTCCAGATATGGGATCACGAGCTTGGACAGATTGACTGTGCCCATCATGTCGACGTTGAACGACTCGTACCAGTTCTCTTCGGTATCCGGTATCGCCAGGGCGCTGACACTGTTGACGACCATGTCGATTCCGCCGAACTCTGTGGCCGTGGCTTCGACCCATTCGGACAGAGACGTGGCGTCTTGGACATCAAGGACCGTGCCGGTGGCTCTGCCCTTCGAGGCCAAGGATTCTTCCGCCTCGGCGACCTCTGAGGCGTTTCGTGCACAGAAGGCCACGTTGGCACCCTCGGCGATGAACGCCTCGACGATGGCACGCCCGATACCCCGTGTACCCCCGGTGACCATTGCTGTCTTCCCACTGATCTTCAAGTCCATGACGGAACTCTCTCTCCTCGATGCTCTGGAACTAGGACAAGGAACGTGCACGATCACGCAGCTCCGCGTGGATCCCGTCGAAGGCACTGCGCGTGGGCAGGAGGGACTTCGCGATCTTCGTCACGACGCTGTAGTTGGTGTCGACCACATTGGCGACGGGGACTAGGGAGATCTGGGTAAGCAGCTGATAGGCGTCCATGGTCTCCAGCCCGTAGAGCTCACCGAGCCAGCGGATCATTTCAACTTGGGAGATCCTCCACGAGTCCTCCATCGGTCTCGAGGACCCGACCACCATCCAATGGCCGTCGGTCTCCAGCCGCGGCCACGCCGGAGCGCCGCCTTTGATGAGGTCGACGATGATCGTCGAGTTCATCGCGCCCTCGACCGCTGTGCCGCACGCTTCCCCCTCGCCCTGGCGGTAGTGACCGTCGCCGATGGAGAACATGGCGCCGTCGACGTTGACTCCGAAATAGGCTGTCGTGCCGATCTTCATCTCGGGGGTGTCCATGTTTCCGCCATATCGTTCGGGTGTCAGTGAGGAATGCACCTCGCCGCCGGCCGGCGCCACGCCGACGGTGCCGAGCATAGGCTCGAGCGGCAGCGCCAGTTCGAAGTCGCCTCTGCGAGGCTGGAATCCCACCGTCTGCGCGGCGGAATCGATCTCGTAGATCCACACTCCTTCCGGCAGAGGATCGTGCAGGAGGCTGGTTCTGTCCGTCGCCGTCAGCCCGCCGAAGAACGGGATCATCGCCGAGGCTCCCCAACTGCGTGCAGGCGTGAGATCGACGATGTGGACGGCCAGGGTGTCCCCCGGTTGGGCTCCTTCGACGTAGAACGGTCCCGTCTGCGGGTTGAGGTATCGTGAATCGAGCTTCTCGCTCGGAATGTCCGCGACCGATGTGATCGCATTGTTGAAGGCGTCCTCCGACCACAGTCGTAGAGCTGTACCGGGTGCGATCGTGGCTGCCGGTTGGGATCCGCCAAAGGTGTAGACGAACTGATTGGGCTGTGGAATAAAGTCAACGACGTCCATACTTGATGCTACGTGAGCCACGTCATAACGCCAATAGTGCTGATCGACGTAAAGCGTCAATGGTTCAGCTCCCATTATCCAGCCGTTTCCACTTGGACACCGAGAACCGACTAAACTCGCCCTTGATGGTTGTCGATTCTCGCATGGCGCCTGATGGTCAGACCGGCCTTCCCACCGATCAAGACCGAGTACAGGCGAAGAGTAGGGGATGGCTTACTCGGGCAACCTCAATTTGGGTGCTGGCACTCGGATTCGTCGTGTTGACGATCTTCGCCATGGGGCCCTTGCGAGTCTGGGACTACCAACTCAATCGTCGCTGGCTCTACCTCTACAACCCTGATCTGGTGTGGTTCGCACAGAATATCCTCGACAGCATCGCCGGGCAGGCAGTCTGCATGCCCGTGCTGGCGATTGTTGCTATTGTGATCGCGCGCAGAAGTCAGTCCTGGCGTCCTATCGGGTTCGCTCTGGCAGCCGAGGCCGCCTTCTTCATCGGCATCGGAGGGCTGAAGGTTCTGCTGGCCCGCCCATCGACGACCTTGCACGATCCGAGATTCTTCCAAGGCGGTCTGCTCGAGTTCGGCGATCGTGGGATCAGTTTTCCCTCCGGACACGCCGCCGAGGCGGTGCTCATCTATGGCGCCGCCGTCTACCTCATCGCCCACTACAGTGGCGCATCCCGACGGCTCGTTCATATTCTGTGCTGGGTCGTCGTCGCCATCAGCGTGAACTCTGTGGTGGTCTCATTCCTCCTCGGGTGGCACTGGGTCACAGATCTCCTCGGTGGCCTCATTGCGGGCGGCTTGTTCCTGCGAATCCTGGTGCAGTGCGACAGGCGGACGCGCTACCGGTGGACTCGTATACAGGGCTTCCAACGAGCCGGCATAAGCTCCTGACGATAAGCACTCATGCTTTCGCCCTGCAAACCAAGTCGTAGTTCGCTGTCACCAGTTGCGGGCGTAGGAGTCTGAAGTCCCGGACTATCGGGCGAAGTGATTACGCGGCATGGTCCGTCAACAGATGCTGGTAAGCGTTTACGCTGACTCAGGCGGTTGTCCAACGCGATTGAGCAGTTCGTCCCCAGAACAATAGCGCCGCAGATTCTCCACGAACAGAGCTGCGAAGGCGTCGTGCCTGCCGACGGTATCGCCTGACATGTGTGGGCTGATCACGACGTTGGAACAATCCCACAGCGGATGATCCATCGGAAGTGGCTCGGGTTCGGTGACGTCCAGGACGGCAACAGTTCCAGCGCGAGCATTCATCTCTTCTGCCAGCGCCATGTGATCGACGGTTGATCCTCGCCCGACGTTGATGAAGACGGATTCTTTGCGCAGCTGCCTGAGCACGGCGGAGCCGAGCAGCCCATCGGTCGCGCTGGTGGCCGGCAGGCAGGACACAACTACATCATGTTGACTGATTTGAATCGGCAGCACCTCCACACTGGCCACATCGTCGAAGTCAGGAAGCGGAACAGGTGTTCGGCGAATGCCGACGATGCGTCCGAAACCCGCCTGCCGAAACACTCGCGCACACTCCGAACCGATGTTTCCCGTTCCGATGATCAGAACGTTCAGTTCGGAATTCGCCTTCGGCTCTCGGTAATCTGTTCGGCGCTCTCGTGTATCGAGGGCTGAACGGAGCAGCCCCTTGGACCATAGGAGCACACTGCCGAGGACGAATTCGGCAATTGCAAGGTCGAGGACTCCGCGACAAGTCGTGAGAATGACTCCGGCTGATTCCATGCGATCCACGGGCAAATGGTCGACACCGGTCATGTTCACATGTACCCATGACACTGCCGGTGCCAGTTCGAGAAGACGCTCGACGTCATTCCAATATCCCGCACGCACGAACACCACCGATGTGTCGGGATGGACCTGTCGAAGATCCGCGGGCAGCAACCGCTGAACCTTGAACTCGGCACCCGGGACGTTCACTGCCGAGCCCAGGTCGCCCAGACGGGAGGAATCCGCGCCATCAGATCGGTCGACGATGACAATTCTCCAGATCATCCGGCCGCCTCCGTCCTATCGTCCCGAGATCTTAGTGGCCAGGCGACCGAACACAGATGTGTCCGCACCTCCCCTTCGATGCTCGATCGTGTCTGCCGCCTTGTACATCATCTGCACAGATCGCGAGCCGATCCAGCGCAATGGTTCAGCCTCCCATTTACGCGGCATGTTCCGGACCCACGCCGACCCTGTCAGCGAAGAATCCTGCTCGGAGATGAGTCCTGCAACCGTGCGTCCGGCTACGTAGGAGGCCGTCACCCCCTGCCCGGCGTAGCCTCCGACACGAACCAGTCGATTCGCCTTGGAATAGTCGATGAAGGGCGACCAGTCACGAGGAACTCCCAAAACCCCTCGCCACGAGTGGGCAAGTTTGATGGGAACAGTCGGGAACAGTCCTTGCAGGATCTCTCCCAATTGAGATGTGGTCCCTGGGTCGAGCTCCCCGCTCGTATCGAATCGCGATCCCCAGAAATATGGCACTCCGCGCCCGCCGATAGCGATCCTATTGTCGGCAGTTCGCTGGGCATAGAAGTAGATGTGCTGTGCGCCGCTCAAACATTCGTAGCCCGACCAGCCGATGGATTCCCATTGCGACTCAGGAATCTGCTCAGTGACAACCATCGACGACACCATCGGCAACTGGTCCCGTTTCCTGCCTGGCAGCGCCGAGGTGTATCCCTCGGTCGCCAGAACGACCACTGACCCACGCACGTGTCCACGAGTGGTCTGACAATCGCCATCGGAGAACTCCTCCACTGGAGAATTCTCATAGATTCTGACACCGAGATCTTCACATAGTTCCGCGAGTGCGTACACCAATTTCGCCGGATTGCATTTGACCGAATAGGGGCTGTAGACGGCACCCTGCACTCCCGGCACATGGATTCTGTCGTAGGTCTCTTCCGCACTCAGCAGAGCGATTTCATCTTCGGTCAACCCCCAGCTCCGGTCTTCTTCGACATGGCTCCGCAACCGGGCAAATTCGCTGTCACTGCGAGCGATCTGCATCCAACCGCCTCTGTGCGCGTCGATGTCTTTGCCTGCGGCGGCCATCAGATCGTCGATCTCAAAGACGGCTTGGTGGCACGTGCGCTCGATCTCTAAGACCTGTTCTGCACTGACCGATTCAGACATGAGATTTCGGCGCAGGCCGACAGTCTTTCCGCTGATCCAACCGCCGTTTCGTCCGGAGGCTCCGTATCCCACGAATTCCTTCTCCAACACAACGATATCGAGTGACGGATCCTGCTTCTTGGTCCAATAGGCGGTCCATAGTCCTGTATATCCGCCGCCGATGATGACCACGTCCGCTTGAGTGGATCCTTCGATCCGCTGCCGAGTTCGACTGAGGTCCCTGGTGGAGTCGAGCCAGTGGGACAGATGTCCGTTCTTCATGATTCTTCCCCGTTCTTCGCCGAGGTGGCCAGTGGCAGGATGCGAGATCGATCAGCTTCCCAGGTCAAGAGCACTTCCTGACCGATGGCGAAGTCATCGACGTCGGTCGCCCGCGACCGGACAACGCCTCCCCCACCTCGGCAGGAGACCATGTATTTCACCGAATGTCCGACGTAGACCCTGTCAAGAATCTCTGCTTCCACGGTCGGACCTGACTGTTCAGCGCTCGAAGCGCTGATGAGCTCGACGCTTTCGGGTCGGATCATCAACTGCGCCGGACCACGATGATCGACCTCGGTGGGCAAGTGGAAGTCATCTCTGACGAACTCGTGGCCGCTTCCCTGCTCTTCGATCAATCCGTCGAGATGGATTGATTCGCCGAGGAACTGCGAAACGAATTCATTGCTCGGGTTCTTGTACAGCTCGTTGGGTGTTCCGATCTGTTGAATCCGCCCCTCATTGAACACCACTATACGGTCGGACAGTGCCATCGCTTCATCTTGATCGTGAGTGACATAGACGACCGTGGTGCCCAGATCTCGGTGAATGCGACGAATCTCTGTCTGCAGTCCTTCACGCAACGCCTTGTCCAGTGCGCTCAACGGCTCATCCATCAGCAGCAGTGGCGGCCTATAAGCGATCGCACGCGCAAGTGCCACTCGCTGCTGCTGACCTCCGGACAGCTGTGCCGGCATCCGAGCACGGTACTTCTCGAGGGAGACCTTTGACAGAGCCTCGTCGGTGGCTCGCTTCCTCTCGGCCTTGTCGAACCCATGCTGTTTGAGCGGGTATTCGACGTTCTTCTCCACTGTCATATGCGGGAACAGGGCATATCCCTGGAACACCATGCCGATGTTGCGGCGATGGATGGGGATATCGGTGATGTCTTTCTCGTTGATCATGATTCGACCGCCGCTGGGCTCTTCGAACCCTGCGATCATGTTGAGCGTCGTTGTCTTACCGGAGCCGCTGGGCCCCAGCAGGGAGATGAACTCTCCCGGCTCGACGTCGAGGTTGACGTCCGCAGCAGCAGTGACGGATCCGAATCGTTTGCTGATGTCGCGAAGACTCAGTGCTGCACCGATGACTTGTGTGCTCATGTGCGTTTCCTCTTGAGATGTTGAGACAGGATTCCGCCGATAGCGGCAGCGGTCGTAGTGATCATGATGAGAGTCGCCGCGGCGGCAATCGTCGGATCGACCTCACGCTGCATCCCGGCGAACATCGTGACGGGCAGTGTCTGCAGATACGGACTTGAGATGAACATCGACACCACCACTTCATCGAAGGAGGTGATGAATGCGAAGAATGCTCCGGAGAGAATGCCCGGCATCAGCATGGGAACGGTGACGCCGATGAATGCGCGGAACTTATTGGCTCCGCAGACCCAAGCTGCTCTTTCGAGAGACACGTTATATGCAGCCAGCGTCGACCCCACCGTCACGACAACGTAGGGGACGGCCAGTGCGGTATGGGCGATGAGGAATCCAGGCAGCGTTCCGACCAGACCGAGTCTGAGGAACAGGCTGTAGAGTCCGACGCCGAAGATGACGGACGGAATGATCATCGGAATGACGAGGAAGTTACGGCCGATTGATTCCCTGATGCCCTTGACCTTGGACAAGCCGTAGGCAGCCAGTGTTCCCAGCACTGTTGCCAAGACAGCTGTCAGTAGCGCAATCTGCACAGAGTTGAGGAAACCTCCGAGCCACTGTGCGTCGCTGAAGAAGTTCTCGAACCATCGCAAGGAGAAGCCCTTGGGAGGGAACGCCAACGATCGCTGTTCATTGAAGCTCATCGGGATGACGATGAGCGTCGGAGCAACAAGCCACAGCCCGATGAAGACGCATGCGGCCCATAGCGTTACGCGTGATTTATTCACAGCCCGCCCCCGATCTTTCCGATCTTGATGCCCATCACCTTGGCTACAAGGAAGAGAAGCAGGAAGACTGCTCCGACCATGACCAGCGTGGCAACTGCCAATGCGCCTCCCCTGCCCCACGAGAGCAGCTCAAGCACCTGTGTGAACAGAGCATTGGGAATGAGCTGCTGCCTCGGTGAACCCAGAAGTGCCGGTGTGACGTAGAAGCCCAACGACAGGATGAAAACGATCAACGACCCAGCGAAAACCCCGGGCAGGGACAGCGGAAAATAAACCTGAAGGAATGCTTTCCACTTCGGAGCCCCCATGATGCGTGCTGCCAAGGGCAATCGGGAGTCGATCCCGACCATGACAGACACCATCGGCAGGACCATAAACGGCATGAGTATCTGGCACATGCCGATGAGCACAGCAGTATTCGTGCCCAGAATGGTCAGAGGATCGATGCCGAAAGCGCCGACGACCGTATTGAGCAGTCCGTTCTTCTGGAGGATGATGATCCACGCAAATGCCCGGACCATCATCGAGGTCCAGAATGGCAGCAGGACCACCACCATGAGAATCGAGCGGACCAAGGTCGAACTGGTTGCCATCAGATAAGCGAACGGGTAGGCCAACACTGCGGTGATCAGGGTTGCCAACACCGCAATGTAGATCGTTCGCCACAGGATATCGTGAGCGGTCGAGTTCGTGGCCAACCACTCGAAGTTCTGGGTGCCCGGCTCCGGGTCCGTCACACTCATCACCAAGATGATTGCGACAGGGACGATGAAGCCGAGCGCCACCAACAGCAGTGCTGGCCATGCCAGCACTGCTGTTCGCGATTGCTTAGCACTCATGAGAGAACACCTTCACGAAACCACTCATTTGTTGAGCCAATCTCCCCACGCGGCGTAAAGCTCCTCCTGGTTCTCTCCCCAGTAATCGGCATTCTGTGGGAGCGTCACGTCGAGCACTTCGGGCCGCGTTACATTGAATTCCTTGGCTTCGCCTTCAAATTTCGGTTTGGAATCCACGTTGACAGGCGAATAGCTGGTCGCCTCCGCCATTTCTGCCTGTTGCTTCGCTCCCAACGCGTAGTTGATGTAGGCATGTGCAGCGATCTTGTTCGGCGAGTCTTTGGCAATCGAGAAGGTATCGCTGGCAAGGAATCCCTGATCCCAGACTGGTTTGAAGTTGGAACCGTTTTGATTGGCCTCATAGATCCGGCCACTCCAGCCGAAGATCATATCGGCTTCGCCGGCCTGGGCCATCTGAGTCTGCTCAGCACCTGTCTGCCAGTATTTGACGTCCTTCTTGATAGTGTCCCATTTCTTCAATGACCGTTTGGTGTCGAGGGGAAACAGGTCATCCGGCTTCACACCATCAGCCAACAGCGCTGCTTCGAATGTTCCAGCGGTAGCCGACGGTCGGCCTTCAACGGCTCGTGTGCCGGGGAACTTGTCCGTATCGAAGAAGTCTTTCCACCCGGTAGGAGGATTGTCGCCGTATTTGTCCGCGTCATAGAACATTCCATAGACGTAGACCAGGGATGGGAGGTAGCAGTCGCCCTGCGGGGTACCTTCGGGGATCTTGCTGGTATCGATGAGCGAGAGATCCAGCTTCTCGAACAAAGTGCCGCAATTCGCGGCATTCTGCGTGGGGCTTGCGTTGATTGCGTCCCAGGAGACATTGCCGGAATCGACCTGAGCTTTGAGCTTAGCGGCATCTGTAGGGCCATCCGAAAGCACTTCTGCCCCGGACTGTTTGGCAAACGGTTCAGAGAAGGCCTTAGTCTGACCATCTTGGAACCCTCCGCCCCAGGAGACAAACGTCATCGTCGTACCGTCCAACGACCCTTCGGCGACTTCACCGGCAACCGGGTCCTTGAAATCGTCTGCGTTGAGTTCGCTGGTGCTCTCTCCCCCTTGCATGCATGCGGTGAGGGCAAATGGCAATATCAGTGCCGCAGCAATTGCAGAATATCGTTTCATCATGATTCCTCTATTTCTTATGATTCTTGATCACTAAGAGAGCTCTGCTTGAATTCGGGCCTGGGTTGTAGACCGTGTTCGTTCGATCGGAAGCGAAGTCAAGACTGTCACCGGCTTTGAGGAAGTGAACATCTGAGCCGATGTCGATGCCGAGGTACTCTGTCAGGCAGATCCACAGTTCGGTGCGATCGACCCCTGGAGGGACTCGTGTGCCGGTGCTTGACCCCGGTGGAAAGTCGAACAGGCAGACATCGACGTCTGCCATCTCTTCACGGGTGAGGACGTACTTGTCGACCCCGTTGTAGTCCAGGTGCCTGTATTCGTCGAATCGTACTATTCGGCCATTCGGCTGGTCTGCCGGGAACAGATGGCCGATTGTCGTGCCGAGAGCCGCACATAATCGTGTCAGCGTGCTGAAGGTGACATCTGTGTTTCCTCGCTCGAGCTGGCTGATGAATGAGGTGCTCAGTTGCGCTCTTGAAGCAAGCCCCCTCTGAGTCATCTTCTGCGATGTGCGCAGCTTCTTGATGGATTCCGCAAGGGCCTGAGACGCGTCATTTCCTGACATGTATGGCTCACTCTTTTTGACGGATTCTGGTGACAGTGAAGCACTCTGAGCCATTTGCCCTCTTCTCCTTCGAAGTATGACAATAGTATGAAACAGATCACATTTTTACAAGAGTGGCACTTTATTTTTTGACCTAGCTGACAATCACACTTAACCCGACCGGCGCCTGCTCGAGAAGTCACAGTCGCCGTAAGACGCAACTAACGAGGCCACACCGATGACCGCCGCTGTGATCTGGATTCTGGACCGCGGATGCACTGACGACTGTCCGCATGAAGTGCGTTGGAATCGTCTCGCAGGAAAGCCCCAGCGCTCTATTGTGCGGTCTGTGCGTTCTTTCGTTCGAGCCTTTTGCTGAGCTTCAGACCTCGCTGGGCCCATTCGATCTCGCTGCGGGCTCGGGCGGCCAGGCCTTCGTAGGCGAACTTCTTATACGCGATGGTGACTTCACGGTCTTCATCAGATGTGACTGCCAGACGACGATTGAGCATTGGAGATTCGAGAGCTTCGATGGTGGCGATCTCGTCCTCCCAGACTTTGAGCTCTCTCGTCCAGTGAGCTATGTGCTCGCTGAGGAACGTAAAGACGGCGTCCTGGTCAGCCGACTCGAGGTATGCGGCCCTCAAGTGAGCGGCATCGCGCGTGCGCTGGTACTTCAACGGACTGTGCATCCATTCGATGAAGGCTTGCTCCCCCGCCTCGGTGACATGATAGACACGGCGCATTCCAGCAGATCCGCGAGTCTGCTCCTCAGCGATGATGAGCTCTTCTTTCGCCATCTTCCGCAACTCTGGATAGATCTGCGAATCCGGGGCATGCCACACATGACCGACGGATTGGGAGAACTGCTTCTGCAGCTCGTAGCCGGACATCGGGCCGATGCGCAGCAACGCCAGGAGAGCGCTTCGGAGACTCATCGTGGTTCCTATTCTGTGAATCAGCGAGGGGGTCCAGGCCTGCTGCCCGAACCCCCTCAGACTACAACTCTCAGGCGTCTTGGCCGGTTCGCCATCCGCCACGGTAGGTCTGACGTGCAACTGTCGAATACGGAACGGGGCTCACGACGACGCCGACTTCTGTCTGCTCGTGCTTCTCCACCGATGCCTTCGATGTACCGCCGTCGGGCTCGCCCCAGACGACCTTGAGCTCAGCTCCCTCGGGGACGTCGGGATTGACCGTGGCCAAGGACAGACCTCGGCGCTCATTGGCCGAGTATCCGGTGAACATCGAGAAGCCGACGACATTGCCATCGGCATCGACGACCGAGTCATAGTTCGCCGAACCGTAGTTGGCCAAGGGCAGATCGAAGTACTTGTAATTCGGTCCATCGACGTTGAGCGGGGAGGCCAGCACTTCACCCAGATCATCGGCATCCCAGGCCAGAGTCACCTTCTTGCGCTGGGCTGCCGGATCCATGGCTTCCAAGGCACTGCGGCCGATGAAGTCGTGGTCGAACTTCACGAACGACCCGTAGCCGAGCTCCCATGGGGTCAGGTAATAGTCCTCAATGTTGTCAGAGACGAACGATCCGGCCAGTGTGCCGGTGGCTTCGTAGCTGTCGGCGCCGAGCCATTCGCGGTAACCGCGTTCGGCCTCTCCGGAGTAGATGGCCGGCAGCGGCGAGGGGATCCAGCCCGACTCCAGCGTGTTTGACGGGTAGGCCCGCGCGCCGACCGGCAGCAGACCGAACTCGACACCCGCCTCGACGATGGCATCTCGGATCGCGTCGTGGTCCTCGTAGGGTCCCCAGATCTCGAGGCCGGGGGCACCGGCCATGCCGTGGCGCAGGGTGCGGACCTGCTTGCCTGCAATGGTCATGGTCGACATGTTGAAGAATTTCAGCTTCTCCAGCTCGCCGCCGTTGAGCTTTTCGATGATCGCCCAAGCATTGGGGCCCTGGATCTGGAAGCGGTAGTAGCGGCGGCTGACGGCATGACCGTATGGCCGTGATGGGGACCTGCGGTCGACCTCGATGTCGAGGTTCGAATAGCCGCCGGTCTCACCGTGGTAGAGCAGCCAGTTCGACGCAGGTGAGCGTCCCACGTACACGTACTCGTCTTCGGCCTCGTGGAAGAGGATGCCGTCGCCGATGACATGGCCGGATTCGGTGGTGGGCACGTACTGCTTGGCCTTGTTCACGGCGAACTTGGCGACCGAGTTGATCGCGGTGTCGGAGATCAGCTTGATGGCATCGGGGCCCTTGAGGAACACGTTGTCCATATGGTGCGACTGATCGTAGAGGACAGCGGTCTCACGCCATGCCTTCTGTTCCTTGATCCAGTTGGTGAAGTCAGCGGGGACGACCGGATAGATGTACGAGCCGATCTGCGAATTGCGCAGATGGTCGACAGCATTGGTCGAATCGAGGATCTGCTGGAGATTGTCGGTCATGGTCGATGAACCTCTCTGTTCTTATCTCTGTGTGTGCCTGGTGTTCAGGCCTGTGCGGTGAAGTCTTGGACCCATTCGGCTGTGGCTGCGAGTCCGCCGAAGGTGTAGAAGTGGGTCTTGACCCCTGACGACGCCGAGGTGATGGATTCGTAAGAGGTCATATCCTTGAGGAATCGCTCCGGTCCGGCAGTGCCGATCAGATTCGTCAGGGAGAACCCGTACTTCTTCGCGATACCCGCACTGGTGCCCACACCGAAGCGGCGGGCATAGCCCAGGAGTCGCTTGATGCCTGCGGGACCGGGGGTGCCGATGCGAAGGTCAGCCTCGATGCCGCGGCCGCGCACTTCATGGACCCACGCCACGACCGCCTCGGCGTCGAAGGCGAACTGAGTGAGGACGACTTGGCCAAGTCCCTGTTCTGCCAGGGAAGTGCACTTGGCCTCCATGTGTTCCCAAAGTGCCTCCGTGCTGATGTCCGGGTGGCCCTCGGGGTAACCCGCGATTCCCACCTCAGTCACTCCGTAGTCCTGCAGGATGCCGGTGCGAATGACCGAGAGCGAATCGGAATAGGGGCCCTCGGGGGTCGCCGGGTCTCCCCCGACGACGAAGACATGCTCGCTGGCTCCGGCCTGCTGCAGAGCCTCGAGGAACTCACGCAGCTCAGTCTCTGACTTCAGCCTGCGGGCCGAGATATGAGGAACGGGAACGAACCCGAGGTCGAGGGCTTCTTTGGCGGCCTCGACACGCATCTGCAGATTCTCGTTGCCGAGGAACGTGACGTTCACGCGCGTTCCCTGCGGAATCGCATGAGCAGCCTGCTGCAGGCTGGGAACGTCTTTGCCGGTCATCTCCAAGGAGAAGTCGTCCAGCACCTTGGTAGTGGTCGTTGCCTCCACGTGGTGAATCCTTTCGTGAACACTGCGGTGGGTTCTTGAAATCACTATACGCATAGGTATTTAACTATGTCCATAGGTAAATGGTCTCCCATAGGCAACCCGTCTCCCGCTGCTGACTCCTCGACTGGTCGCACTTGGGTGCAATGGGCACACTCAGCAAAGCACAGGCATTGCCCGAGCCTGAAGCCACTGATAATGTGCTGAGCGTCACGCTTTCCCTATCATCATAGGTATCTCGCAATGATGCGGGTGCTTATCTCACCTCAGAATCGGAGTATGCGGTGGACCTGCGCGAACGACTCAACACCTCTCGAATGTCGGCCTATCAATGGCTGATCGTCGGCATCTGCACCTTCCTCAACGCTCTGGACGGCTATGACGTCCTTGCCATCTCCTTCTCCTCGAACCAGGTCAGCGAGGAGTTCTCCCTCTCGGGGACGGCGCTCGGACTGGTGATGAGTGCGGCGCTGCTCGGCATGGCGATCGGCGCCCTGGTCCTGGGCCCGGTTGCGGACCGGATCGGGCGACGGAACATGACGATTGTGGCTCTCATCGTCAATATCTGCGGTCTCTTCCTCTCCGCCACCGCCACCTCGGCGGCTCAGCTGGGTATCTGGCGCGTCGTCACGGGACTGGGTGTCGGCGGCATTCTGGTGGGCACGAATGTCATCTGCGCGGAGTACGCCTCCCGCAAGCGCCGCGGCCTGGTCATCAGCATCTACACCGCCGGCTACGGCATCGGTGCAGCACTCGGCGGATCGGTGATGGTCTCGCTCATCGCCACCTCAGGCTGGCGCTCGGTCTTCGTCCTCGGCGGATGCCTCGCCACGGTGTCCCTCCTTCTCGTCCTGCTGCTGGTCCCCGAGTCGCCGTCCTATCTCTACACCCGGAAACCGGCGAACGCGCAGAAGAAGCTCGACGACATAGCTCGGAAGCTGGGCTTCACCGACACGGTCGATCTCTCTGCCACGACCATCGCCGAGGAGAACGCCACGAGCGACTCAGGTGTCCTGGCTCTGTTCAATCGTCGCAACCGCCGGGTCACATTCGTCGTCTGGGCTACGTTCTTCATCGTGATGTTCGGCTTCTACTTCGTCAATTCGTGGACCCCGCGCCTCATGCACGAAACCGGGCTCACCGACACCCTGTCAATGATCGTCACAGTCGGACTGACCTTGGGCGGGGCCATCGGCTCTGTCGTCTTCGGTCTGTTCACCTCCCGCTGGTCGACCCGGTCGGTGCTGACATGCTTCTCAGTGCTGGCCGCGATTCTGATGGCGGTGTTCATCTTCACCGCGCAGTGGATCGTTCTGGTCGTCATCGTCGGCGTCCTGGTCGGCATGTTCAGCAACGGCTGCATTGCCGGCCTCTACGTTCTCACCCCGCAGTCCTACTCGTCTTCACTGCGTTCGACCGGTGTGGGTTGGGGAATCGGGATCGGTCGCTTCGGCGCGATCATCGCCCCGACGGCCACCGGTGCGATGCTCGACGGCGGATGGACTCCGCAGGCGATCTACGTCTTCGTCGGCGTGGTGCTTCTGCTGGCGGCAGTCGTGCTTCTGGGCATGCGCGGAGTCGACGTTGAGGCCAACCGTCGCCCGGACGTCAGAGAAGCTGCTGCGGTGTGACGGTCAGGTCATAGACCAGATGCCTGTGGCGCTGGTTGGTGCCAGCGGAGTGGCAGGAGTCAGTGGACCTGGAAGATGTCGATTCGCACGCCGGTGGGACTGCGTACTCCGGAGCCGATGAACAGGACGTTGCTGAGCCAGGCATATGGGCCGGACTGGTCGGCGCTCAATCGCGGTACGCAGCGGAAATAGATTCGCTCGGGATCAATCTGTTCGCCGTTCATCAGCTTGTTCAAATCACTGCTGCTGCCGGTGCGCAATGCTCGATTCTCGACGAGGATGTGGTGCCCGTCGTCGGTTTTCAATACGTAGTCGGCGGCCAAGTAGGACACGGTCTCGCTCGGGTATTGCTGGAAGTCGGCACCGGCGTCGAGCACCTCTCCGTTGAAGCCCGCGCCCGAGACCTTTCCACCGCGGATCGGGACGACCTTGCGCAGACCGTCAACCGTGGTTCCGATGGTGATCGGTGCGTCCACATCAACGTCGATGGTGGCTAGGTAGGACAATTCCGGTGGGCTGACCCCGCTTGCGATTCCGGTGCTGTGAGGACCTGGTGCTTGTGGCAATGTCCTGCTTCCTTTCTGTGGTCACCGCCGAGGTTGCCCTTTAGCGATCGGGGTCGTGTCGTCCGCGCTCAACGTCGGTCGAATCGCTGTCCGGAAGGGTTGCTCGACAGCAACGAGAGGACGAAGAGAATGAGCGAACCGAAGAAGGGCACGATGCCGATGAGTATGACCCATCCGCTCAGACTCACGTCGTGGAGTCTGCGCACGCCGAGACCGATGTTGGGAAGGATGGTCGAAAGGAAATACAGGAACAGCAGTGAGCTGATCAGTCCCGCACCGAACGTGGTTTCGTCGCTGACGTCGCCGTAGGCGTTCGTTCCAGCGGTTGCGACTTGGATCACACCGGCGAGGGCTCCGCCGACACCGTAGATGATAAGACTGAGCAGCGCGATCCACCAGTACTCACTGCGACTGGCTCGCCCTGAGAAGACAGCGTACTTGCGGAAGTAGCGCCCCACTGCGGCACCCGGCGCTGCCCCCAGAATCGGCGCGTCGGTGTTGCCCGTGGTCGCCCTGCCAGTGTTCTCATCCTGCGTCCTCGGGCTATTCGTGAGCATGGGGTCGTGGGTCATGCATTCAGAATACTCGGACACGATTAGTGTGATCTGCAGTGGACTGACGCGGCCAACCCGACTTCCCTGCCCTCCCCGAAAGTACGTTGTTCATCTCAATCGTGAACTGATCAGTCGTGTCCTGGTGAAACACCAGCCGGAATGGTTCGTCTTCCCATTCGTCGACCATTTCTGAAAAGTGTATGTCGATCCCTGCAGACCTCCATTCTGCTGTAGGGGGCGACAGCAGAAGGTCGGCGTTCCCCGGCATTCTGCCTGTCCGGTCCGACGTCTCACGGTAGGGGCTCTCTCAGTTCTTGGAATGAAGTCACCTGCCAGTTGTGCACCCCACCCGTCTCCCGGAGATCAATGAGATCTTCGGGAGACGGGTGAGCAGTTGAGAGATCGGACTTTGTGCTGCACTACAGGAGACTTCACACTGCAGTTCGCTGATTTCCTTTGATTTTCTGAACGCCTCCAATCGCAGGTTCTGCCTGAGAGGCCCCTCCCTCTGAGTAGGAACGGCTCATGAATACTGCGATTGCGCCGAGAAGCGCAATCAACGCCCAAGCTGCAGCGATCAGATACGGGCCGGCACCAGGAACGAGGATGAGCGCCGAGGCGACCATCGGAGAGAGGCCGGCGCCCAATGCAGCAGCCAGTTGGTATCCGACGGACGCACCTGAATATCTGACCTGTGGTGGAAATAGCTCCGAGACGTAGGCTGCGATCGGTCCGTAGCACAAGCCCTGAACGAGGCCATTTCCAAGGATGATCGCGATCGCGTACTGGTGGACTTCCCCGCTGACGATGAGCAGCACGACCGGCAGTGCTAACGCGGCCGCCACAATATGCGCCCCGATCAGGGTCAGCTTGCGACCGATTCGATCACTGAGCCGAGCGACCAGAAAGGTGACGATCAGAGTGGTCAACGCTCCGAGCGCCTTCCAATTCAGGACCTCTGACTTGTCCTCACCAGCCGCCACTGCGACCGAAACGCCCCAGACTGTAGTCAGTCCCTGCGTGACATAGATGGTCATCGTAGCCATCAGTGCGACGAGTACTTGTCGCTTGTAGCTGGCAAAGACTGTAAGCAACGGGACCTTCCGCTCGTCGCTTTCCGACTCGAGTCGCTGAAACGCTGGAGTCTCACTCACTTTGAGACGAATCACGAGACCGACAACGATGAGCACAGCAGACAAGAGGAACGGCAGTCGCCAACCCCAAGTCGCGAATCCATCTCCTGTCAACGTAGCTGTCAGAGAAAGGACGAGGGTCGCCAGGATGGCACCTGCCGGACCACCGGCATTGGCGAATGCCGCGGCCAGACCTCGGCGATTCTTCGGTGCATGCTCCAACGCCATAAGGGCCGCTCCTCCCCATTCTCCGCCGACCGCGACTCCTTGGACGATCCGAAGGATGAAAAGGGATATCGGTGCGATCATTCCGATCGATTCGGTCGGTGGCATGAGCCCGATAACGACTGTGACCACCCCCATCATCACCATTGATACGATGAGTGCTTTCTTGCGACCCACACGGTCGCCGAAGTGCCCAAAGATTATGCCTCCGAGCGGTCGGGCCAGATAGCCTGCCGCAAGAGTACTGAAGGAAGCAAAGAGCGAGAGCCCTGGACCCAATCCGGCAAAGAAGAGCTGTGCGAAGACTATCGACGACGCTGTGGCGTAGAGAATGAAATCGTAGAACTCGATTGCAGACCCAACGAAGCTCGATGCCAGGATTCGTCGCATCTCTGGAGTCTTAAGCGAAGTCTGCAGACCTTCAGAATCGACAACGTCATTGTTGTTCGTCATTGTGCGTTCAGCTCCTGAGTGTCGCGCGTGTTGGTGTTGAAATAGACAAAGAGTCGAGGTCCTCCGGGACGAGGAACGTCCCAGGGAACTGTTCGCTCCCTCGAGACCAGACGGACTCGTCCGCAGAACCGGGTACCAGGTGGTGCAGTGCCAAAGTTCGCGCTCCGGCTTCGTCTGCGATCCGGATCGCACCATCGACTGAAGTATGCGACTTGTAGTGGTGGTCGCGCGACGCTATTCCTTCGTCATCGGTGCGGTGGCTGTATTTGTCTTCCACCCAGCTGAAGTCGATAGCTTCGTGCAGAAGCAGATCGGTCTCTCGAGCCAAACGCACCATGTTTGCCGTTTCACAGGTGTCACCCGAAACGGTCACTGAACCGTATTCGCTGTCGAAGCGGAACGCGAAGGCCGGCGCAATGGGCGGGTGCTCAACCAGGATTGCCGAGACGGTCACCAGGTCATCTGTGAAGATGACGAAAGGTTCCATATCGGGCGTCGGATGATCATTCGGGTGATAACCGGAATCCTCGGGTATCTCAATTTCGCGTGGGTCGAATAGCAGCTCTGGCGACGGTCGAAGAGAATCGAGGACCCGATCATTGATATCGGTGGCAAAGGCCTCAACGATGCTCTTGAACATGCTGGCGACTCCAGGAGTCGGATTAGTAGGAGCAACTGGTTTGGGCGTGGACTTCGCTCGCGTGGAGATTGGAGGGAGCGCTCCGCGCTGCCCCGGCCCGACGAGCGGGACAGGAGTGTCGACTCGTTGCTGAAGTTCGTGCATTCCGAATACGACGAGAGAGGGCAGGTCGATTGTATGGTCCGAATGCAAGTGGGTGATGAACACTCCGCCTAGATCTCCGAGATCCAATCCAGCTTGCCGGACCCTACGCCCGACTCCATGTCCGGCGTCAATGAGATAGAACCGGTCTCCAACGACAACCGCGGTGGAGATGCCAGCGCGGTCTTTGAGATCACCCTTCCACCATCGCGGTCCCCCCGCGGTACCCAGGGTGATGACTTTCATTGTGGAACTGTTCATTGTGAGAATGCCTCGTGCTTCATTGCATAGATGAGTTGACTCCGTTCAGTCTTCCGCGACAAGATCAAAAAGAAAATCAAATTATTGTCACCAAGAACATAGGTAAAACCGATGAAGGATATTACCCTCCGACAAATCGAGTACTTTCTCGCCATCCTTGACCAAGGTTCCCTCAGCGCTGCGGCCGCCGCATCCAACGTGTCTCAGGCGACAATGTCGGCAGCACTCAGCCAACTGGAGAAGCAGTTGGACGTAACACTTGTTGCCCGCGGGCCAGCGAGACGTGCCCGACCGACAAGCGCCGGCAGGGAGTTCGGAATTCGCGCCAAGTCGATTCTGGCCACAGTCACTGAAGCTGTAGATTCGGTAAGCGAAGACTCTGCCGTCCTGCATGGGCCATTGCGCATCGGCTGCATCCCGACTGCGGCTCCGCGGGTGCTTCCTGGAACTGCCTCAAATTTCGGCCGCCGATTTCCCAAGATTGATGTCAGCTTCGTCGAAGCCCACCCGACCACCATTCAGCAGATGATCCTTAGGGGTGAGATAGATCTGGCTGTGATGTATCGCAAGCAGGTTCAGATCGAGGGACTCCAAAAGCACCCATTGTCCGAGGTACAGCTACACGCAGTAGTTGCAGCGGATCATCCTTTGGCGGATCGCAGCGGAGTCGAAATCGCCGAACTCATCGACGACCCGCTAATTCTCCTCGACTCGCCACCAACCGCAGATCTACTCATCGGGCAGATCAGAGGCTTGGGGCACGAGCCGAAGGTCAGATGGCTCCTGCCGAACGCGGAAACAATTCGGTCAATGGTGGCTTGGGGCCTCGGGTTCTCACTGGCCAATGCTGTCCCCCACCCAGAGATCCGGTCGTTTCAGGGCATGCGCGTGAGATATTTGCCTGTGACGAACCCTGAATTCTCGAACACGATTGTGGCAGTGACGATGGCCGAGGCGCGAGTGTCGAAGAAGGTGGCCACCGCGCTGGACGTGCTCAGCCAAGTCGCTGAGGATACCGATCCTTCACGATGGACGGCATGAGGGGAACAGAACTCAGCCATTTCAAACAGCGAGTCCCAACCACACAACACAGCGCACTGCCCCGACAAACCGATGTCTCG
>NZ_JBHFIH010000014.1:463344-464091 GCF_057334195.1 Brevibacterium sp. AGC70
GGGCGCTGATCATTTCGTTCTGCCCTCTGGACGGCCCCGTCTCCCGGACCGACCCGGTCAGTAATGTCCCGGCGGGTCACTGGCGGGGAATGATTCGTCTTCCCATTCATCGACCATCTTGTCTTCGTGGTCGTGACGGATCTGCGCGGATTCTGACCTTTCAGCGGAACCGTCGGTCGCCTCGGCGGGGGAGGTTGAGGACTCGTCCTGCCCGTTCTCCGGCTGGTGGTTCTCCGACATGGCTGCACCTCCCCTCGGAATTCAGTGCTTGAAGCTGATATCACCATCATGCGCGCTCAATCACCTTTGCGATACTGCAAGACCATGATTTACATGATCCGTTGAGGTCACATTCCCCACGATGACGGCGCGGACTGCATCAGTCTCCCGCTGTCTCGGCGCTCCCGGAGTACCATGAGGGCCACGTACGATCTGACCAAAGCGAGGTGTTGAGACATGAATAATGATCAAGATCAGCAGAACAAGATCGAGAAGATCAACGAGAAGCTCGAAGAGGTGGCTTCGAAGGCCGTCGGTCCGAACGTCTCCTACGGATCCACTCCTGGATATGTCGAAGAGAATCGTGAAGACGAGGCCCAGGCTGCCGCCGAACAGGAAGGCGTGAAGCTCTACCGCAACCCGGACGGCTCGCACGAAGCGGTCGACGAGTCGAAGATCGATCCGGAAGCGGACTCCCACGACTCAAACGGCTGACACTCACACGAACCAAGCACGAAGCCCCGCCCC
>NZ_JBHFIH010000014.1:464187-501881 GCF_057334195.1 Brevibacterium sp. AGC70
CCCGGGGCGGGGCTTCACCTCTTAGGAACCAGCCGGAGTGAAGTCCGTGCTGCCAGCGAACTCCGGCCGCGGCTTCGATGCGGCGAACGGTGCGACACACGTGTTCTCCACCGAGTTGTAGACGATGAAGATGTTCGACCTCGAATACGGCGTGACGTTGCCGTTCGAGGCGTGCATGCAGTTGGAGTCGAACATCACCGCACCACCGGCAGGTCCCTCAAGAACATCGATGCCGTAGTCATCGGCGAAGTCAGTCAGCGTCTGCGGATCGGGAGTGCCTGCACCCTGCATGACCAGTGACTTCTTGTAATTGTCCTCCGGGGTGCCGCCGACACAGCTGATGTAGCGATGATGCGAACCGGGCATGATCATCAGCGGCCCGTTGAACGAGTAGTTGTCAGTCAGCGACAATGACAGGCTCACTGCACGTGGCTCGGGCATGCCGTCCTCAGCGTGCCAGGTTTCGAAGTCGGAGTGCCAGGAGAACTCCTTGCCGACGAACCCGGGCTTGTAGTTGATGCGGCTCTGGTGGATGTAGACCTCGGAACCCAGCAGCTGCTCCGCGCGGGCGATGACCCGGGGATCATTGGCGATCTTGCGAAAGATCTCATTGCTGCGGTGGATGTCGAAGATCGATCTGACTTCGTTGGACTTCGCCTCGACGATGGTGGCGTCATCGTCCTTGACCTTCGGGTCGTTGGCGAGGCGGTGCAGCTCGGCCCGGAACGCCTCGAGTTCTTCAGGGGTGATGAGCTCGTCGATCGTGAGATAGCCCTTATCGTCGTAGTGCTGCAGCGACTTCGCATCGAGGGGGCCCTGCTCGGCCGAGCCGAAGGTGATCGGACCTCTGCGGTCAAGGACTTCAGTGGTCTCCCCGGTGCGAGTGGGGTAGAGATCCGTGGTTGTCGACGGTGAGAGTACTGTCATCGTGCTTCCTTCCTCGGATAGTGCGGAAGCCTCGTCGCTCCGGAACTGATTCTGAGGGGAACGACAGGACCATTCCGCTTGTTCCGCCACCGTAACAAGGGGATGCTCTCGGTGAAAGTCGGAGCAGCTTCACTTCTTCACAGGCACCTGTCGTCCAGGCTCGTGAACGTCGACGGGCCGCTTTCCACGAGGTCGAACCATGGTCCGGTCTGCGGCAGTTCGTGTACGAAGAAGTATCGGGCGGCAGCGATCTTGCCACTCAGCAGCCTCGAGTCACCACGCGAGTGCGCGGCGGCCTCGGCGGCCATGCCCTGTTGCAGCCAGAGCCAGGCGATGACCGTGTGCCCGACCGATTCGAGGTAGGTCCACGCATTCTCCAGCGCATGAACGGGATCACCGGACTTCCACACGGCGGCGGTAGCGGCCTCGATGCGGTCGATGGCTTCCCCCAACGCGGCGGATTCGGCCTTCCACGAGGCCGAAGCGCCCGCCTCGGCGAGGATGGATCTCATCTCCGTCAGAAGCACTGTGAGCCCTTCTCCCCCACGCATGATGACTTTACGGCCCAGGAGATCCTTGGCCTGGATGCCGTGCGTGCCTTCGTGGATCGGGTTGAGTCGATTGTCGCGGAAGAGCTGCTCGACGGCGTGGTCGCGGGTATAGCCGGCCCCGCCGAGGACCTGAATCGCGTGGTCATTGGCTTTCAGACCCCACACGCTTGGCCAGGTCTTCACGATCGGGGTGAGCACGTCGAGGAGGAGGGCTGCGCGTGCGCGGTCGGCCTCGGTGTCTGCGGTATCGGATTCGTCGAGGAGCATGGCAGCGTAGAGGATGAGGCCGAGGCCTCCTTCGACGTAGCTCTTCGAGGACAGGAGCATGCGGCGGACATCGGCGTGTTCGATGATCGGCACCTGCGGGGAATCTTTGCCGCGACCATCGTCTGAGCGACCCTGGCGACGGTCACGGGCGTAGCGCAGTGCGTCGAGGTAACCGTGGTAGCCGAGTGCGACGGCTCCGGCGCCGACGCCGATGCGCGCCGAGTTCATCATGTGGAACATGTAGGACAGGCCCTTGCCGCGCTCCCCGACGAGGTAGCCGATAGCACCGGATGAACCGTGTGGTGTGTGCGTGCCCTCCCCGAAGTTGAGCAGCGTGTTCGTGGTCCCGCGCCAGCCCATCTTGTGGTTGAGGCCTGAGAGCACGACGTCATTGCGCTGCCCGAGGCTGCCGTCGTCGTTGACGAGGTGCTTGGGGACGATGAAGAGGCTGAGCCCCTTGGTTCCAGGCCCGTCGCCGTCGGCCCGGGCGAGGACGAGGTGAACGATGTTCTCGGACAGTTCGTGGTCGCCGCCGGAGATCCACATCTTCGTCCCGTGCACCCGGTAGCTGCCTTCGGTGCCATCTGGGTCGGGAACGGCTCGTGTGGTGACGTCGCCGAGTGAGGAGCCGATTTCGGGCTCGGACAGGCACATGGTGCCGAAGAACCGGCCCTCGATCTCGGGGAGGACGAAGGTCTCAATCTGCTCCTGTGTCCCGTATTCGAGCAGCAGGCTCGCATTGGCCATGGTCAGCATCGGGTAGCTCGATGTCGCGATATTGGCCGATTGGAACCAGGTGAAGCAGGCCGTGGCCACGGTCTGGGGCAGCTGGATGCCACCGACCTTCTCGTCCATGGTCGCCGAGAGCAAGCCGACGTCGGCGAATCGGTCCAGTGCGGTCTTGATCTCGGGGATGAGGGTGACGCTCTCACCGTCGAAGGTCGGTTCGTTGAGATCGGACTTCCTCGCATGCGGTGCGAAGTGCTCCTTGGCCAGTTCCTCACTGGCAGCCAGTACCGAGTCGAAGGTTTCACGGGAGTGCCCGGCAAATCGTTCACGCTCACAGAGCTCGTCGACGCGCAGCCAGTCGTAGAGGAGGAACTCGATGTCTGCTGACGAAAGCAGGGAGTCGGTGGAGGCAGGTGGGACAGCATTGTCCAGGTTCTGATCTTTCACGAAACTCAGTCTAAACTAATTGATCGTTAAGCAGAGAGAAATTCGATCGCCACTCTCATAGTGGAGGATGCCTCAACCTGCATCCGCTCAATCCCTTAGGCTTTCCAGAACAGTTCATCTTGCCCTCAGAACACCCCAATATTCCCGGAAAGGTCGTCGAGTCATGGCATCCGCTTCAGGTACTCCAACCGCCGAGACAACACCCAAGACTTCATCGAAATTCGGGCAGGTCCTACGCAACTATCGGTTCCCGCTATTCATCCTCACCGGCGTCGTCATCGGAGCGGTCATCGGGCTGTTCTTCGGCGAGAAGGCCACGGTCATCAAACCCTTCGGCACCTTGTTCATCAACATGATGTTCACCCTCGTCGTGCCGCTGGTCTTCTTCTCCATCTCCTCGTCGGTGGCGGGCATGTCCTCTGCCACGAGGCTGGGCAAGATCCTGGGCAGCATGCTCGGCATCTTCGCCGTCACCGGCGTCATCGCCTCCATCGTGATGATCGCCGCCCTGTGGATCACCAAGGCCACCGAGGGAGTCCAGGTCGAGATGAACCAACCCCAGGACGTGGAAGAGGTCGGGTCGATCGGCGATGAGCTCGTGTCGACCTTCGTCGTCGATGACTTCTCGAAGATCCTCTCCGCCGAGCACATGCTGGCCCTCATCGTCTTCGCCGTCATCGTCGGCATCGCCACGTCCAAGATCGGTCCGGCAGGCAAACCGTTCGCTCAGTTCCTCCATTCCGGCTCCGAGGTCTTCCTCAAATTCACCTCGATCATCATGTACTACGCCCCGGTCGGCCTGGGTGCCTACTTCGCGGCCCTCATCGGTGAGCTCGGGGCACAGCTGGTCGGCGATTACGTCCGCGCCTTCCTCGTCTACTACCCAGTGGCGATCGGCTACTTCATTCTCGCCTTCACGCTCTATGCATTCCTCGCAGGCGGCCGACGCGGCGTCACCGCGTTCTGGTCGAACATCATCGAACCGACGGCGATCTCTTTGGGCACCTCCTCCTCTGTGGCGGCGATCCCGGCCAATCTGCGAGCCGGAAAACGCATCGGCGTGCCTCGCGATATCCGGGAGACGATCGTTCCGATCGGGGCGACGATCCACATGGAGGGCTCGAGCCTGTCCGCGATCCTCAAGATCGCCTTCCTCTTCGCTGTCTTCGGCCGCGACTTCTTCACCCCCGGCAACATCCTCATCGGCATCGCCGTGGCACTGCTGGCCGGCATGGTCATGGCAGGCATCCCCTCGGGCGGATTCATCGGCGAGCTGATGATCATCACCCTCTACGGCTTCCCCGCCGCGGCCCTGCCCATCATCCAGATCATCGGCACCGTCATCGATCCCCCGGCCACCACCGTCAACGCGGTCGGCGACCAGGCCAGTTCAATGATGGTCGCCCGCGTGCTCGACGGGAAGGACTGGATGGACAGGGCGGATGATTCGGAGATCTTCCCCGCCGAGGTGGCCTCCCCCAAGAATTCTTGATCACGATCCTATTTCGACATCTTGCCTAAAAGGTTCCTTGTCGGTGCCTTCATGCGGCTTTTCCACAAGGTTTCATGCGAATATCTCAAAGTTGCGACTCCA
Organism: Brevibacterium sp. AGC70; assembly: GCF_057334195.1. NCBI lineage: Bacteria > Bacillati > Actinomycetota > Actinomycetes > Micrococcales > Brevibacteriaceae > Brevibacterium > Brevibacterium sp. AGC70. Next base: position 468,703 of record NZ_JBHFIH010000014.1, read on the forward strand.
TCGCAACGTGAAGTTCGCAGAACTGCAACAGTCACTGAGAGTTTTCTCAGGGACCGTTGTTCGTCGCTCACCTGCAATGACGATAATCAGCGGGATCGATGACATATCACTGACGGCCACGCGCACTGACCGTCACAGCAGGAGGCAAGGACGCTATGAACACCACCTTTCGCAATCGAGCAGCAGCACTGTCAGTCGCCGCGATCGCCGGCTTTGCGGGAGTTGCGCTCACCGGCGGATCCGCGCTGGCTGCAACGAACTCCACAGCAGATTCCGGGTACGGCGCCGAAGTCAATGTTGCCAGCGATGCGCACAGCGATGGCCACCCGAGGAATGCGTCCGGCTACGCGGATGCGCTCGTGAAGGCGTGGGGTGTCGGCTCCGACGAGGAAGTCAATGAATACGCCACACCCGGCGTCGTCGAAGCCTTGTCAGAGCATGGTGACGAGCATGCGGCTTCGTGGGATCGCATTGCCGCTGACGGAGCCGCCGAATCGTCCTCCGTGGTCTACAAGAACAAGGTCACCGGAGAACTTCTGACCTTCGGCGTCGACAATGAAGCCGCGACACATGGCCTGCACCCGGCGGTTCACCACGTTCAGTTCAAGGACCGCACCCAGCCGTCTCACTGAACCAGCCGAAAGCGGGTGGCAAGTACACTCGGGAACCATGGTTGACCTGAACACATTGCCCCGCCGCCGGTACACCAACGGACCCACCGCGCTTGAACATCTCGAGCGCCTGAGCACGCAGTTGGGCGGGCCGCAGATCTGGATCAAACGTGATGACCAGCTGGGTCTGACCCAAGGTGGGAACAAGACTCGTAAGCTCGAGTTCCTCATCGCCGATGCTCTGGCACAAGGGGCTGACACCCTCGTCACCGCGGGCGGGGTGCAGTCCAATCACTGTCGACTCACGCTCTCGGCAGCCAGGCGTGAGGGGCTCGAATGTCACCTGGTCCTCGAAGAGGATCTCGGCTCCGACGGCGCTCCGATCCCAGCAGATGCCGGTGGCAATCCACCGGAGCACACGGGCAATTTTCTGCTCTTCGACCTCCTCGGCGCGGATTCGACCGAGGTTCACCCCAATGGCAGCGACCTCATTGCTCGTGCCACCGAGCTGGCCGGCGAGCTCGAGGCTCAGGGGCGCAATCCCTATGTCATCCCGGTCGGCGGCTCGAACGTCATCGGTGCCCTGGGCTATGTCGATTGTGCACAGGAGCTGCTTGCCCAGTTCGCCGAGGTGGGCCTGGACGTATCGTCGATCGTGGCCCCGAGCGGATCTGCTGGAATGCAAGCCGGACTCGTCGCAGGCCTGCACGCCGCAGGCAGTCTGATTCCCGTGGTCGGTATCAATGTCAGTCGCACGCAGGAGGACCAAGAGCCGAAGATCGTGAACCTCGTCGACGAGGTGGCCTCGTTCCTTCACCTCCCATTAGTCCCCCGCGATCGCAGTCTCGGCCTGGGCGACTACTTCGGCACCGGGTATGCGCTGCCGACGCCGGAGATGGTCGAAGCCGTGCGGCTCTTTGCTCAGACCCAAGGCATCCTGCTTGATCCGGTCTATACAGGGAAAGCCGCGGCCGGCCTCATCGACCTGGTCCGCCAGGGGCGGTTCGAGTCCGATGACAACGTGGTCTTCATTCATTCGGGTGGAGTGCCCGGACTCTATGCTCGCGCCGGAGCATTCGCATAGTCTGGATCCGATGACGAACGTCTTCTCAAATGATCTATTTGCGTGACTCACCTACCTGGAGGAAAACACCATGACAGTCTCGACCGCTGATCTCTGGGACGAACGAGGACCAGAACTGGATTCGATAGCCCTGAACTTCGGTGATTTCGGCGCCAAGGACTCGTTCTCCGGTCCGGCTCGAACCGTGCGATGCTATCAGGACAATGCACTGGCAAAGTCGACACTGTCCCAACCCGGCGACGGTGCCGTGCTCATCATCGACGGCGGCGGTTCGATCGCGACCGCACTCATGGGTGACATGATCGCCGAGCTCGCCGTGAGCAACGGCTGGGCAGGCGTCGTCATCAACGGAGCCGTCCGTGATCGAGTGGCGCTGTCGTCCATGGGCTTGGGAATCAAAGCCCTGGCCAGCAACCCTCGCAAGAGTTCCAAGACCGGTGAGGGAGAGCTCGATGTGACTGTCGAGATCGGTGGAGCCACAATTCGCCCCGGCGCAATGGTGTTCGCCGATCCTGACGGGGTCGTCGTCGAAAAATAGCCGCCCGCTCACCTTGGAGAGACCCCAGCCGCATACAGAACCATCCGCGTCTCGGCGTTCTCATCGCCCAGGCCGTCATCGCCTCACTGACCTGCGGGCCGAGCGGGGTCAGACACGCGTGCTGTGTCTCAGCGATGCACTGAGTCGAAGTCCTGGTCAGCCGAGTCCCACACCGTATCCGCTTCGACGGCCTCGCCGCTTTCGGTCAGGTCCTTCACCGTGTCGGTGCTGAACATGTATGACCAGGTGCCTTCATCGGTAGTGCCGGTGACCATGAGCATGTCATAGTCGAACTCGGCGCTTCCTGCACCTTGAACCGCGTCGGCGGTGGCCTTCTTATCGGTGTTCGGCTGTCCGGATGAGGGGAACTCGACGTGCAGGCGGTCGACGTCGCTTGCATGGTCGAAGTCCGGGTTGCTCTCGGACTCACGGTGCACGTTAACCTCATCGATGCTGCTGCGAAGGAAGTCGCCGAGCACTTCGGTGCTATCGAAGTCGCTGGTGGGCACCTCGGCGCTCTGTCCGGGCTCGATATCATTCGAGTCGGCCTCTTTGGCGCTGCAGCCGCCGAGCGCAAGGGCAGAAGCCACGGTCAATGTCGAGACGAGATGAGGAACAGACTTCATGGTTCCACCCTATCGATATCCGGCCAGTTCTCTGCACTCCGGGTGCTCCTGAGGCACTGTCGCCGATTGCTCACTCCGAGCAGAATCCCAAGAGCTTTCACAGCCGCCAGAACTATAATGGAGCTACGAAATCTGCGTTGAATCGGGGCGAAACATCATGACCGCAGAAGTGAAGAAGTCACACAAATCCACCAATCCGATCAGCCGTCTGGCAAATCGATTCACAAGTGTGAACATCGGTCAGGGAGAGAAGGTCGGCTACACCGAGGACCACTCAGAGGCTCGTCTCCAGCCCATTGCCATGCACGAGGGAGTGAAGCTCTATCTCAATCCCGATGGCTCACATGAGGCTGTTGACGAGTCGAAGGCAGGCGACACCTTCGGCTGACATCGCTCAGGTGAGATCAGACGAGGACTTCGATGAGTCGCGGTCCCGAATCAGCCAGGCCCGCACGGAAGTCGCGATCAAGATCTTCGATCGACTCGACTCGTGTCGCTGGTACGCCCATGCCGTGGGAGAGGGAGACCCAGTCGATGGCGGGGTTGCCGATGTCGAGCAGAGATTCAGCTTTGGGTCCGAAATCGGGGACGCCGACGTTGGACATCTCATTGCGCAGAATCTGATATTTCCGATTGGCGAAGATGAGGACGACGATGTCGAGCTGCTCCCGCGCGTAAGTCCACAGAGACTGCGGGTTGTACATTCCCGAACCGTCAGATTCTAAGACGATGACCTTCCGGTCGGGACTCGAGACTGCAGCCCCAGCACCGACGGGAAGTGCCCAGCCGATGGATCCGCCGGTGCCGCCGAGGTAGTCGTGGGGTTGTGACCCGGCCGTCTGTGCGTAGAAGTCCCGGCCCGTAGTGATGGATTCGTCGAGGACGATCGCGTTCTCGGGGATGGCTCTCGATAGCCAGGCAGCGAGCTTACCCACAGTGATGGATCCATTGGGCATCGGCGCCGGGGCAAAATCGGCCCTGTGGGCGAATCTGACGAGTTCACTGTCAGCCGAATGCGCAGCGTCGGCCGGGATCGACCTGCGGTTGCTTGGCCCCACACCGACTGCTTCTCGTAGGGAATCAAGTGCTTCCGAGGAGCGAGCACCGATGGGGCTGAGAGTGAAGAAGGTGGTGCCAGGAGCGGTGAGCACGCTTGGCTTGTCAGGGTAGGCGAAGAAGGCCACAGGCGGCTTAGCATCGACGAGGATGACAGCGTCGAAATCCTTCAGCAGCTCCACCGATGGCTCAACAGGATACGGAATCTTCGTCACCATCGGCCGACCGGCACCTCGTTCGGTCCGTGCGGCAAAGGTCTCTGCCAGCAGCGTCGCACCGGTCGCCTCAGCGATCTGGACAGCCACTTCCAGCTGCGACGAGCGCAGGGCACGCCCGCCGAGGAGGATGGCCGTGCGTGGGCCGGAAGCTCGCAGTCGGACCGCTGCGGCTTCGATCTCGGGCGGATTGGCTGAGGCAGGGGTGAGCGCGATCGCGTTCGGTGGCTGCGTGTACTCATCGGCACTATTCCACGCAGTGTCGGCAGGGAGGATGAGCGAGCTGATCTGTCCTGAAAGGCTGTAGCCGATGGCATCCGCGGCATCTTTGGCGATGGAGTTCGCCGATGGTGATGTGCGCACCCAGTTGCTGAAGGGCCGCAGTGCGCCTTCGATGTCAGAGGTCAGCGGTGCGTCGAGGCTTCGGTGGTAGCCGGCATGATCGCCGATGATGTTGACCATCGAGACCCGGGCACGCAGAGCATTGTGAAGACTGGAGAGACCGTTGGCGGCACCTGGACCCAAATGCAGCAGGGTGGCCGCGGGCTTGTCGAGCATCCGCGAGTAGCCATCGGCAGCCCCCGTGACGACACCCTCGAAGAGACCGAGCACACCGCGGACATGAGGCTGTCGGTCCAGAGCCGCTACGAAGTGCATCTCCGAGGTGCCAGGGTTGGCGAAGCAGACCTCGATTCCGTTGTGACCCAGCGTCTCCAGCAGGCTCTCGGCGCCATTCATGCCATCATCTCCTTTGAAGTCGGCCACGGAGGACTTCGGCATCCGTGATCAGCAGTTCATTCAGTCCTATCACGCCGTACTGATGTGTCGCTCGAGCGTCTGAATCGGAGTCGACCGAAACAGCGCGGGGAATATTCGCCTTGGGTTCTCAGTTGTGCCCCTGTACACTAGTAGTTGAAATCTTAATTATCTTTCGCCATCGAGGCTCACTTTAAGGACGATGACATGACTGCCACTGACAATGCCACATCCCCCCATGTGCGTCCGGGCGTGAACGACACCACTCTCAACGTCGACACCGGCATGGACGCCGTCACCCTGCGCGTCGGCGACCTCGAGAACATGTCGACCTACTACTCGAATGCCCTTGCCATGGAGCCCATCGAAGAGGTCTCCCGCGGAAACGAGGTCCACCGGGTGCTCGGCCGCGGCGACACTCCGATGGTCAAGCTCGTCTCGACTCCCAACCTGCCCGGAGTCGACCCGGGCCAAGCCGGCCTCTTCCACACCGCCTTCCTCTACGAGGATCAGGCCTCCTTGGCAGCAACGGTCGCCCACGCGGCACAGAACACGAACTCCCGCTTCGTGGGCTCGAGTGATCATCTCGTCAGCGAGGCCTTCTATTTCACCGACCCCGAGGGCAACGGCATCGAACTCTATGTCGACCGCGATCGCTCGCAGTGGCTGCACACTTCCGACGGGGAAGTCCGCATGGACACGATCTACCTCGACCCCAACGACTTCCTCGCCAAGCATCTCGACGACCAGGTCCTGGCCAATACTTCCACGCAGCCCGGCAAAGTCGGACACGTCCACCTGCAGGTCGGCGACGTGCCCACGGCACGCTCCTTCTACGTGGAGGCACTCGGCTTCGAGCCGAGCTTCTCCTCGATGCCAGGAGTCCTCTTCGGCTCGGCCGGCGGCTACCACCACCACGTTGCGATGAATACCTGGAACAGCCAGGGTGCAGGACCACGTGCAGCCAGCCTGGGCCTCGGCGACGTCGCGATCACCGTCCCCGGACGCGAAGACCTCGATGCACTCGCTGCTCGACTGAGCGCACACAAGCTGCAGTTCGCCGACGACGGTCGTTCGGTGCAGGTCTCTGACCCATGGGGAACTCAGATCACTGTCGCCGCCGACAGCAGCTCTGTCGACGAAGCACTGAGGCGGTAACCTGCCAAAGCGAGCCACGTAGCACCATCAACGCACAGGCGCCCGGCGCTGTCCTCTCATATCGGAGGGCAGCGCCGGGTGGGTCACTCTGCACATCCGCCTTGTCAGACCCCCGACGCCGACGCCTCCGGGCGAAGATCCAGCCGGCGCAACAGCTGGGCGTTGAGCGCGACGACGATCGTGGAGATCGACATGAGGATCGCGCCCACGCTCATCGGCAGCACGAAGCCGATGGGCGCAAGAATACCGGCAGCGAGCGGGACTGAGATGAGGTTGTAGCCTGCGGCCCACCACAGGTTCTGCTTCATCTTCCTGAACGTCGCCCGTGAGAGTTCGATGACCGACAACACGGACCGGGGATCATCGGAGGCCAGGATGACTCCGGCCGAGCCGATGGCCACATCTGTTCCTGCTCCAATGGCGATGCCGACATCTGCGGCGGCCAAGGCCGGCGCATCATTGACTCCGTCACCGACCATCGCGACCTTACGGCCCTCTCCGTGCAGCTCGGCGACCTTGGCCGCCTTGTCCGCAGGGTGGACCCCGGCGAAGACGCGGTCGATGCCGAGTTCGGCAGCCACGGCCTGGGCAACCGCCTCGGCGTCGCCGGTGATCATGACCACCTGCGCACCACGTCGGTGCAGCGCATCGACGGCTTCGCGAGATTCAGGTCGGATCTCATCGGCGAGTTTGAGTGCGCCGATGACGCTTCCATCAACGATGACGTGGAGGATGATGGCACCCTCCCTGCTCCACTGCGCGGTTATCGGGGCTTCGCCCACACCGTGCTCACTGAGCAGATTCGGCCCGCCCACGGCCACCTCGGCGCCATCGATCTGAGCCTTGACCCCGACCGCTGGAGAGGACGAGAAATTCGCGCCCACCGGGACATCGAGACCACGATTCCGGGCAGCGCGAACGATCGCACGCGCCAAGGGGTGCTCGCTGTCCGTCTCTGCAGCCGCGGCGAGCGCAAGGATCTCATCCTCGGTGCGGTTCTCGGTCGTGACCTCAATCGCGGTGACTGTCGGCTCACCCTTGGTCAGAGTGCCGGTCTTGTCGAAGAGCACCGAATCGACTGTGCGCATCGTCTCCAGCGCCAGCCTGTCCTTGACGAGGACGCCGCCGCGGGCTGCCCGCTCCGTGGCGATGGACACGACGAGCGGGATAGCCAGGCCCAAAGCGTGGGGACAGGCGATGACGAGGACGGTGATAGTGCGCACGACCGCCGAGTCCGGCATACCTACTAGGGACCACACGCTCGCGGTGACCACGGCGACTCCGAGAGCGAACCAGAACAGCCAAGCCGAAGCCTTGTCGGCGATGCGCTGGGCCCGTGATGTCGAGTTCTGTGCCTCGGAGACCAGCTTCTGGATGCCGGCGAGCGCAGTGTCATCACCGGTGGCCGTGATCTCCAGACGTAGTCCGGAGTCGGTGGCGACGGTGCCCGCCACGACGGTATCGCCTTCCGCGCGGCGAACGGTCGTCGATTCTCCCGTGACCATGGACTCGTCCATGCTGGCCGAGCCGTCAATGACCCGACCGTCGGCGGGGACCGCTGCACCAGGGCGGACGACGACAGTGTCGCCGAGTCTGAGGTCGGCTGGATCGACCATCACTGTTTCGCCGTCGACGATCGTCTCTGCCTCGTCGGGCAGCAGCGCTGCCAAACTGTCCAGCGCCGAGGTGGTCTGTGCCAGGGAACGCATCTCCAGCCAGTGCCCGGCCAGCATGATGACGACAAGCAGTGCCAGCTCCCACCAGAAGTCGAGCTCGGCATCGAGGAGACCAAGTGCAGAACCCCAGGAGGAGAGGAATGCGACGGTGATGGCCAGTGCGATGAGGAGCATCATCCCCGGATTGCGATCCCTCAGCTCGCTGAGACCGCCGGTCAGGAACGGCTTGCCGCCCCAGAAGTACATGAGCGTGCCCAGTATCGGTGAGAGCCATCGCAGCCAGCCGAGGATGCCGGCCTCCGGAACCGCATAGCCCACGAGGTGGCCGAACATGGGGCTGAAGGCGATGACCGGGATCGCGATGACGAGCATGATCCAGAACAGCCGCCGGAATTGCGCGACATGGTCGCCATGACCCGCGTGGTCAGTGTGGTCAGTGTGGTCAGTGTGATCGCCTTGACCTGCGTGGCTGGCGTGGCTGCTGTCGTGATTCATGTGATCGGCGTGAGCACCATGACTGATGTGGCCATCATGCCCCGCGTGAACGTTGTGATTCTCATGCTCATGCTGTGTACTCATACCGACACCATATACCCCTTGGGGGTATAACGGAAGGTGTAAGTCGTCACACAGAAGGCCAACCATGGGGCACCCGCCCTCGTACCTCAAGCTGCGGCACACGTTGCATAGTTGCGCATGTATCGGCAATACTTGCTCATGCTGTTCAACTTCGTGTCAGACTCATCCGCTTCGCTGAGAGTCGACTCGGATCAATCCCGGCTCGCTGACCGAGTCGGCCTCACTGCGGAGGATCTCATGGATCTGCAACTCATCTTGGCGCTCATCGCCGGGATCGCGACGATCGTCGTCATCGTCTTAGCGACCCGCCTCGACGCCTTCATCGCGCTTCTCACGGCAGCGGTCGTCACCGGCATCGTCGCCGGTCAGGACCTGCTCTCGCTCATCGACGCCATCACCACCGGTTTCGGCAACACACTGGCCAGCATCGGCATCGTCATCGGCCTGGGCGTCGGAATCGGCAAGATCCTCGAGGTCTCCGGTGCCGCGGACTCACTGGCCCGCGCCTTCCTGAGCGCCTTCGGCAAGGGCCGCGAGCCTTGGGCCATGGGCACAGTGGGTTCACTCGTGTCCATCCCAGTCTTCTGCGACTCCGGCTACGTCATCATGAACCCGCTGGCCCGCTCGATCGCCCGCGTCAAGCGCGGCGGCTACGTCACCCTCGCTCTCGCCCTGGGCTGCGGCATGACGCTGACCCACCACATGGTCCCACCGACCCCAGGGCCGCTTGCCGCGACAGGCATCCTCGGCGCCGACATCGGTGCCGTCATCCTCACCGGCGCCATCTTCACCGTTTTCCTCCTCCCGGTCGTCGTCATCTACGCCCGTTGGATCGGACCAAAGCTCGAACCCGTGCTCAACGCAACGGTCAAGCACGATGTATACGGCTCGGTCACGACCACCTCGGCGGAAGGACATGCCACAGGCGAGACACGCGAAAGCGGCAGCGAGGATGCCGGCCACGGCGGAGTTGCCACCGCGACTGATGACAACGCGGACGCCGCAGGCTCTGGTGACGACGCGGACACCGTCAACAGCGAAACCGGTTCGACGAAGAAGCCCGGAGCCTTCCTCGGATTCCTCCCGCTCATCGTTCCCCTGCTGCTCATCGTCGCCAACACCGTGTCGACGGCCATCGACAAGAGCGATCAGGGTGAACTCTCCGGCGACGCCTACGAGCCTTCGTCCTGGGTCGCCCCGCTGGCGTTCCTCGGCAACCCGGTCATCGCGCTGATGATCGGCCTCGTCCTCGCCGTCTACACCTTGCTTCCCCGCGTGACCTCTCGCAATAAGGTGCAGAACTGGCTGGCCGATGCAGCTGCCTCGGCGGGTCTCATTCTGCTCATCACCGGTGCCGGTGGAGCCTTCGGCATGGTGCTCACCGAGTCGGGCGTCGGTGATGCCCTGGCCGAGGCGATCGCCTCGATCAGCCTGCCGGCCTTCCTCGTGCCCTTCCTCATCGCCTCCCTGGTGCGCATCGCACAGGGATCCGGCACGGTCGCGATGATCACCGCGGCCTCGGTCACCGCCCCACTCATCGCTCCGCTGGGTCTGAGCCCACTGGTCGCGGTCATGGCCTGCACCGCCGGCTCGATGGTCTTCTCCTACTTCAACGATTCCTACTTCTGGGTCGTCACCCGCTTCACCGGCCTCGACGGCATCAACGCCATCAAGGGCTGGTCGGGCATCACCACCGCCGTGTGGGCCGGTTCCATTCCGCTGCTGTTCGTGCTCGACTTGATCGTATGAGCCAGCGCAGCCCTCGTATTCTCATCGTCGCCGACGACCTCACCGGCGGCAACGCCTGCGGTGCTCTCTTCGCCGAGGCGGGTCTGCGGACCATCACCGTGACCGGGACGAGTCGGTCCGAGACGGTCAACCTCGATGACCTCCTCGACGACTACGACGCAGTCGTGCTCAACGCCGACTCCCGGCATCTGCCGCCGGAGAAGGCCGCCGAGCTCACCGAATCGCTGATCGGCATCACCAGCGACATAGACCTCGTTGCCTGCCGCATCGATACAACGCTGCGAGGCAATGTCGGCCCTTCTGCCCAGGCGGCGCTCAACGCTCGCAGAAGGGCAGCCGAAGCGGCCGCTGGACGCGGAGGACAGAAGAAGCGGGTCATGGGTCTCTGCGTTCCTGCGTTTCCCACAGCGGGTCGAACCACCGTCCAGGGCCAACAGCTGCTTGAGGGCCGACTGCTCGAGCACACTGAACTCAAACACGATGTCCGCTCCCCTATGCACACGTCCGATGTCGACGCGATCCTGCGAACCGGCACCGATCTCGATGCTCACCTCATCGAGATCTCGACGGTGCTGTCCGGGCACTGGGCGATTCGATCCGAGGTCCTCGATGCAATCTCCAATGGGGCTGACATCATCATCGCCGATGCCCTGACTGAGGACCACGTCAGACTTGTCGGATCTGTCGTCGCTTCGGTCACGAGAGAAATCGCAGAAGACACCACCGGGGCGGACAGCTTCGGCGCCCGTGCACGGGCCGGTCTGCACAACGGCGAGATCCTCGACTGGGTGACCGTCGACCCCGGTCCCGGCAGCCTCGCCCTCGCACTGTCCCTACTGCCGACTCGTCCCGCCGGTGCCATCCTCGGAATCTCGGGATCGGCCACTGAGGTGACACGAGCCCAGCTGGCCAAGCTCGCCGAGGATCCGACGATCGCCTTGATCCGCACCATCCTCGATGAGGAGAACCTCCCCGATGTCGACGCCACGCTCAAACGGGTCGAGGAGGTCACCTCGGCACGAGCGATCATCATCGCCACCGTACTCGAGCCCGGTGATCTGCTCGATCTCAGCAATGAGCAATCGGAGGTGACGACGAAGCGACTGGCCATGATTGCGGCCGCTGTCATGAGCTCCCTCGTGATCACGGGTCTCTATACGACTGGAGGCGATGTCACGGCCATGGTGATGAGAGCCGTGGGCGCAGTCGGCATGGAGATCGAGAAGGAGATCGTCCCACTGGCCGTGGGCGGTCGCCTCGTCGGAGGAAGCGCAGACGGTCTGCCGATCGTGACGAAAGGCGGACTCATCGGGGACTCGGGTACGGCTGCCAAGTGCCTCGACTACCTCATGGCGACCTCTCGCGTCGGACAAGGATGACATTTCACAGATGAAACCACACAAGGAGACTGACATGACCGCACCCGTACTCGCCATGACCGTGGGCGACCCTGTGGGCATCGGCCCCGAGATCACCGCGACCGTGCTCGCCGAATTCGCCGGCCGCGAGGACCAACACGGTGTCGCAGTAGCCGATCTGGCCGTGATGAAACGCGCCGTCGACGTCCTGGGACTCGACGTGGAACTGAGAACCATCACCGACTGGTCGACACCCGCTCCAGGTCAGGGCGTCATCGACGTCTTCGACATCGGCGTGCTCGGCGATGATCTGCCGGAATGGGGAGTCGTCGATGCTCGCGCAGGTCAGGCCGCAGTGACCGCGATCGAGGTCGCCACAAAGGCCGCGATGAATCGTGAGATCGCCGGCATCGTCACCGGCCCCATCAACAAGGAAGCCGTGTGGAAGTCCGGGTCGAAGCACCTGGGCCACACGGAGATGCTCGGCGAGCTCACCGGCGTGACCAAGCAGGACACGATGTTCGTCGTCGAGAACACGAAGGTCCCCGAACACAAGCTGCAGATCTTCTTCGCCACCCGCCACATGTCGCTGCGCAAGGCCATCGACGCGCTGACGATCGACACCCAGGTCGATTCCATCGAACGCGCCCACCGGGCCCTGCAGCTCTACGGTGTGGCCTCGCCGAGGCTGGCCGTCGCCGCGCTCAATCCGCACGGTGGTGAGAATGGTGCCTTCGGTGACGAGGAGATCGAGATTCTGCGTCCCGCCGTTGAGCGCGTCGTCGACTCCGGTCTCGAGGTGACCGGTCCGATTCCAGCGGACTCGGTCTTCCACCAGGGCTTGTCCGGCCGCTTCGACGGAATCCTCTCCCAGTACCACGACCAGGGTCACATCGCCTCGAAGACCTTCGACTTCGACGGCACGATCTCCGTGACCGTGGGCCTGCCGATCCTGCGCACCTCGGTCGATCACGGCACGGCCTTCGACATCGCCGGTCAGGGCATCGCCGATGCCGGCACCATGCGCTCGGCCTACACTGCAGCGATCGGCTACGCACCGTTCGTCGACGGCATCCGCGCGGAATATCTGCCCAAGTAACCAGTACCTGCCGAAGTAGGATTTTCACCATGGCCATTCGCACGGGCACACAGAAACGTCGAGAGGACATCCTGTCTCTTCTCAAGACCGGTTCGTGGACAATCTCCCGGCTGGCCGACGAGCTGGAGACCTCAGAGTCGACGATCCGTCGCGACCTGCGCGAGATGTCGGAGACCGGGGAGGTCATCCGCACCATCGGCGGAGCCACTGCCGCCGGCTATGTCGAACCTCCGCTGGGACAGCGGATGGAGGCCAACGCCGAGGCCAAGGATGCGATTGCCGCGGCCGCGATGAACCACCTCGGCGAGGGGACTGTGCGCACGGTTTTCCTCGACGCGGGGTCGACGACGGTGCGTTTGGCCGAGCGCATCCGCGATCGTCGTGATCTCACCATCATCACGCGCGGGCTCGAGATTGCGCTGGCTCTTGCCCACCCCATGGGACCGAAGGTCATCATGGTCGGCGGTGAGGTCTCGACGATGTCCCATGGGACGACGGGTGCGCTGAGCGACCATGCGCTCAGCCGACTCCACGTCGATGCCGCCTTCCTCGGTGCCGACGCGGTGGATCCTGCCAAGGGACTCGGCGAACCGACCCTCGACGAGGCCCGGACGAAGGAGCTCATCGCCGAACGCGCCCGGCAAGTCGTTGTCCTCGCGGACAGCTCGAAGGCCAGACGCGATGTGGCTGCATGGGCGCCCCTGCCCGAGGGGTGGATCTGGATCAACGAGCTCGGAGTGCATGGCCGGAATCAAAGCTGAACATCGCGCAGAGGGGGTCACCTCCTGGCTCACTCCATGGTCAGCACCAGTTTGCCAGTCGTCGCGTTGGTCTCGCCTGCCTCATGAGCTTTCGCGGCATCGGTCAGTGCGAACGTGTCTGCGATCGTAGCCCGCAGCTGTCCGGTCTCGACAAGAGCAGCGATTTCGAGCATGCCCGCCTGATCGGCTTCGACAAGGATGGTCTCACCCCTGACTCCCAGGGCCTCGGCCTCCTCGAAGAGGCCCTTGGCCGGGACAGGAACCGTCGACACCATGATTCCACCTGGCTTGAGAGTCCGAAGAGAACGCAGCTGGTAGTCACCGCCGATGGTGTCAAAGGCGATGTCGATATCGCGAGCCGCCTCGACGAAGTCCTCCTCGCGATAGTCGATCATCTCGTCAGCACCCAGGCCGCGGACGAAATCGTGCTTCGGCGCACTCGCTGTTCCGATCACATATGCTCCACGCGCCTTCGCGATCTGCACCGCCACGTGCCCCACTCCGCCGGCCGCGGCATGGACGAGAACCCGGTCGCCCGCAGCGATCTTCGCAGTGTCGACCAGGGACTGCCACGCGGTCAGCGCCACGAGTGGGATGGCTCCCGCCTGCACATGGTCGACGGTGCCCGGCTTCGGTACGAAGGCTCGTGTCGGACCCACCGCGTATTCGGCGTGCGCACCGACGCCGAAGGGATAGGGCAACATCCCGAAGACCTCATCGCCGGGCTTGAAGAGAGTCACTCCGACACCCACCTGTTCAACGACCCCTGACACGTCCCAGCCGAGGACGAATGGTGGGTCGGGGAGGAAGCGGGGGCCGCTGCGGTGCTTCCAATCCGTGGGATTCACGCCTGAGGCTTTGACCTCGATGAGGATCTGGCTGGGCCCCGGTTTCGGCTTGGGCAGCTCCACCTGGTGAAGAACCTCGGGTCCACCGAATTCGGTCTGACTCATGGCCTTCATCATCGCTGTGTCTGTGTGGGCGCTCCTGTTTGCGTCAGTCATATCCTCATCATGTCCGATGCCGAAGATCGACACCAGTGCATCGGGGTACTCAGGCCCATTCAGGTGCTGGCGCAATGTCGACACGGGTGCATGTCCACGGCTGGCTTCCCTCTTCGGGCTAGGATTCCAACAAGGCTGCCTCGTCCTGCAAGAGGCGTTCCCGACGAGGAAGACGAGAACATGACTGACCGAAAACCGATCGCTCAGACCATCACTGGCTTTTCAATGCACTGAGCGAGCTTCACAGCTCTACATGTCAGATGCGACTGTTCAGGACGGGAAGACCCCGATCACCCTGTGTGAGAACAAGAGCAGATACGACTCGGTGAAGAAGATCAATGATGAAGCGGTCGACGTCATCACACCTGTAGGCGGCACCAATGAAGATTTCGCCGAGGACAACTTCCCCGATGCCAACGTCATCAAGTGGGACGACAACAACACGATCTTCGACCAGATCATCGCTGGAGACGCAGACGTCATGGTCACGGATGCACCGGAGACGAAATGGGTCGCGCACACCGAGAAGGAACTGTGCGCAGTCAATCCCGGCAAGCCGTTGTCCTTCAGCGAGCAGGGCTATGCCGTGCGCTTCGGCGACGAGGAAATGCTCCAGTACGTGAACACTTGGCTGCATATCGTAAAGAACGACGGAACGTATGACAAGGCCGAAGAATCGTGGTTCGGTTAGGCCGACATTCCGGCGGCTTCAGGCCCCGTCAGGTGCCAGCACAATGTCGAAGCGCGCCCGCGACCAGGTCTGGCCTGCCAGGTCACGACCGTCCGGAGTGGGGGTGTCCGCGGATTGCTGTTCGAAGTTCTTGATAAGTGACTCTTTGACTCCGAAGACGGTGTCCGAGGTCAGCAGCTCATCGCCCTCGACGAAGATGTGGGTGATAAGGGTGCGCATCTGGGGTGCGGTGACCATGAAGTGCAGGTGGCTGGCCCGCATCGGCGAGCGCCCTGTGTCGGCAAGCAACTGGCCGACCGGTCCGTCGTCTGGAATCGAGTACGGCGTCGGAGTCAGGCCCCAGAAGCGGAACGAACCGTCCTCCTCGGCGAACAGGTGTGCCCGTCCATAGACCCGGTCGTCCTCGTGTTGGACGTCGTAGAGTCCTTCCTCGTCGGCCTCCCACACCTCGATGCGGGCTCCGGGAATCGGATTGTCCTCGGTGTCGCGAACGACCCCTTCGACCCAGCTGGGCTGGCCTGCCCCTCCCCCGGCGATGTCGCCACCATTGTCGATCAGTGGTGCGTCGTCGACGAAGAAGGGACCGAAGACAGTCGCCTCGGTGGCGTTCTTGTATGGCTGGTTGCTCACATTGATCGTCTGCATGGAGGCGCCGAGGACGTCGGAGAGGAGGATGAACTCCTGTCGCTGGTCATCCGTGATGTCCCCGACCTTCGTGAGGAACTCGATCGTGGCGGTCCATTCGGCCTCGGTCAGTCGCACGTCCCTGATGAAGCCGTGCAGGTGTTTGACCAGGGAGGTCATGAGCTGGGTGAGTCGTTCGTCGGTGCAGCCTGCGAACGAGGCCGTCACCGTGTCGATGAGCCTCTCTTCCACTTCGGCCGGGGTGAGCCCCTGGGCTCCGCTGGCTGGTGTGGTGTCATTGCTGTTCGTCATGGTGTGTCCTCCCGTGGTACGTCAGAACTGGGGCCGGTGCTCGGCTCAGCGGTTGGTGTTCAGCTCAGGGTTGCGGGGTCGCTGCCGTTCAGTGCCGAGGTCAGCAATTCATTCAGCTTTTCGGCGGTGACTTCACGCGGGTTGTTCGCGGGAATGGCCTGCAGCGACAGTTCGGCTGCTTGGGTGACGTCGGCGGCGGTGAAGCCGAGTTCCGACAGCGCCGTCGGTGCGCCGACAGCGCCGCGAAGTCTCTGGAGCCCGTCGAGTGCAGTCGGTGCGCCGAAGGCTGCGGCCATGCGCTGCTCCGCGTCTCCGGCGGCCGGAGCATTGAAGGCCAGAACGTAGGGCAGGATCGTGGCGTGCGTCTGCGCGTGCGGCAGGTTGAAGGTTCCGCCGAGCACATGGGCAATCTTGTGATGCATCCCCGACCCCGCCGAGGCGAACGCCACCGCAGCGAGATAAGCGCCGTAGAGGGTGCGTTCGAGTCCGTCGAGGTCCGTCGAGTCTGCCCGCACCGACGGCAGCCCCTCGTTCAGCGCCCGAATCCCTTCGACGGCAAGCGCCTGGTTGATCGGGTCGACTCGAGGACCCCAGAGCGAGTCGATGCAGTGCGCCAGTGCGTTGAGCCCGGAGGCCACGGCGAGGTCGCCGGGCAAGTCACGGATGAGTTCAGCATCGTAGACGACTGTCGCCGGCAGAACCATATCGTCGATGCCGGTCTTTTTGCGGGCGTCCTCGGTTCGGCCCCACACGTTCGTCGCTTCCGAACCGGAGAACGTGGTCGGTACGGCGATGATCGGGACCTTCGTCTCCAGCGCCACCGCTTTGCCCAGTCCTGTCGCTGAACCGCCTCCGACGGTGACGACGAGGTCGATGTCCTTGTCACGAGCTGCGGCAACGGCCCGATCAGCCACCTCGGCGGGGACGTGCATGACGACTTCCCGGTGCCACAGGGCCACGGTGAAGTGCTCGTCGAAGTCAGCGACCTTCTCGGTTGCCGACTTGGAGATGATGACCATGACGTTGTCTGCGCCGAGTCGGTCGATCTCAGCGGCGATCTTCTCCGCGGCTTCTCCTGCGCCGAAGATGACCCGTTGGCCCAGTGTCGTGTGTTCGAAGTTCAAAGTCATGAGCGAACTGTCTCCTTGTCGTGCGAGTCTGCGTGTGCCCGGCTGCCTCCGAGGCTCGGATTCCCACCGAGGTTCGACGTCCTGCTGGTTGTTCGGCCCAGAACCGATGACAGTGCTTGTTCCAGCTCCGCTGCCGGATTGTCCGGCAGGCTCTGGATTCTCCAAGCGATATGTTTGTCGGGGCGTACGAGTATGGCACCATCCTCGGCGATGCCGCGCACTCGATCCCAATCGAAGTAGAGGTCGGTGGTGTCCCGGTCGGGTCCGATCACGATCGTGTCGATGCGAACGCCGAGGCGGTCACTGACTTTGAGTGCTGCATCTTCCCAGGCTGCCCCGGTCGTGCCGGTGAACACGGTGAAGCGTGCGTAGGCGGCGAGGTCGTGGGTCGAGTGCTTGTCGGCCGAATCCCCGATCCACACATGAGGCAGACGAACCCCGGGGTCGGTGCAGGCCTCGTAGTAGAGCTGCGGGTCCCGTGGGTTCGGGGTCGGCTCCCGGTCATCGGTGACGACGGCGGTTGAAGCGTAGCGCTGTCCGAGTTCGACGCCGTGAGCGTTGAATTCGTAGTTCTTCAGCTCCATGGCCTCTCTGACCTTTGCCCGCTTGTTCGCTCCTGCGGCCGAGTTGTCCTTCCGGGAGGCGATGGCGGCATGCATCTCGTCTTCGGATTGGCCTGGTTCGAGTCCGAGAGCTTCGAAGAGCTGTCCGAACTCGCGGCCGGACTGGTTGGCGCGGGTGACGATCTGTTTGGCCACCGGTGCTCGTTCGACGCTGTAGGTCTCAAGCAGCGAGTCCTCGGCCTGTCCGTTGACGACTGCTGCGATCTTCCACGCCAGGTTGTAGGAATCCTGGATCGAGGTGTTCGATCCCAGTCCGTTCGACGGCGGATGCTTGTGCACCGCGTCCCCGGCGCAGAAGACACGTCCATTCTGCAGGTGGGTCGCATACTGTTCGTTGTTTCCCCACAGGGAGATGCCGGTGATCTCCGCGTCGAGGTCGGGCACACCGATGAGGTTGCGCACTACTTCCAGGGCATCGGCTTGGGTGACGTCCGGGGCGCCTTGGCTGATGTCGAACCCCCAGACGATGAGCCATTCGTTCCACGGTCGGATCATACGGACGAGTCCGGCTCCGATGCCGCCGATGTTCGACCCCGGCTGGACGACCCAATAGAGGACGGAGGGGCGGTGTCCGACCAGCTCCGCCAGGTCTGCCTTGAAGGTGATGTTCATCGATCCGGCGATGTCCATCTCTCCTTCGAGGGGCAGCTCAATGTCTGCGGCCACCTTCGACCGTGCCCCGTCGGCTCCGATGACGTATTTGGCACGGATGGTGTATTCGCTTCCGGTGAGCCGGTTGAGCACACGCACATTCACGCCTTCGGCGTCTTGTTCATGGTAGAGGTACTCGGTGGAGAACTGCGTCTGTGTCCCACGCATCGTCGCATTCCTGACGAGGATGGGTTCGAGGTAGGTCTGGGGAATGTCGCAGTTGAGTGAGGGTGAGGCCAGCTCATAGTCGGCGTGCCTGGCCGGATGATTGCCCCACGTGAGGATCCTGCCGATCTCATCGCCGGCGATCGAGGTGCAGAAGACGGTGTCGCCGATCATGTCATGCGGGGTCGCGTCGGCCAGTACCTGATCTTCGATCCCGACGTCGCGGAAGATCTCCATCGTGCGCTGGTTGGTGATGTGTGCCCGCGGCGTGTTTGCCGTCCACCGATACTTCGTGATCATGATGTTGTCCACCCCGAGGGTGGAGAGGAAGAGTGCTGCCGAGGCTCCTGCCGGGCCTGAGCCGACGATGAGGACGTCGGTGTCGACGACCTGCGATTCGGGGGTGCGGGTCTCTGCGACTCCGTCGTTGAAGATGACCATGATGGTGCTCCTTGCCTGCTGCTGCGGTGAAACATGGCGTTGATCCCACAGCCTGCCATTCCGGCCCCTTCGGAGCACGAGCGTGGAGAGAACATGGCCGAAATCGTCAAAAATGTGAGTGCTCACACGTCAGTGCCCAGTCACGACTACCATGGTGGACATGGTCAGCGGAGGCAGGGCAACGGCGAGCACAGTCGACGGTTCGCGTTCCCTGGCCGCACCAGAACAGACCTGGTTCTCCACCGACTCCGTGCCGCCGAGCCGCCGGATCGCGGAGTGGGAGACTCACCACGCCAGCATGCTCGTCGGGCTGAGAACTCGCTTGGGCACAGGCACACAGCTGCGTGCACAGACCTCAACGCTGCGACTGCCCCGGATTCGGGTCGCGAAGGTCAACGGCAGCCCGCATTCCGTGCGCAGAACGGCCGAAGACGTCGCCGCCCACCCAGTATCGGGAGTCATCGTCTACATCCCCCTGCAGGGCATCAACGAATTCACCCACCGCACCGGGTCGATCACCGTCGGGCCCGGACGCGGTCTCGTCTGCGACGGCGACACGGCGTTCGCCCGCACCTTCCCTCAGGGCGTCAGCGAACTGGTCATCCAGCTCCCCCGCGAGACGCTGTCCCAGCTCACCGACACAGCCTCCTTGCGACGGCCGACACCGCTCTATCTTGATCCCGACCATCCTTCCAACCATGCGGCTCGTGAACTCACACAGCTGGCCGCTGGTGCTCTGGACCGCGGGCTGCGTCACGGGCAGAGACTCGAGACTCGCCTGCTCGATCTTCTCTCCGGTGTCATCTCACGACCGCTGACGGACACCGGGCCCATCCAGGAAGCCTTGGCCGTGATCTCCGAGTCACACTGCGATCCGAAGCTGAACGCCTCTTGCCTCGCACAGTTCATCGGCGTCTCAGAACGCCAACTCTCCCGATTGTTCTCCGCCACTGGTCGCAGCGTCCCGCAGACCATTCTCGATGCGCGCCTGACCACGGCACACCGCACACTCGCCGACCCTGCATGGGCCACGGCGCCCATGGCCGAGATCGCCTCTGCCTGCGGGTTCGGCTCGCAGGCTCAACTCTCGCGCGGCTATCGCCTTCGCTTCGGAATCGGTCCGCTGCGTCACCGGAAACAGCTGCTGGAGGACGCGGGATAGCTGCACGGTCAGCGCCGGGGCTGGGCCAGCAGAACCATCGGAGCCAGCGAGTGGCGCATGATATGCGCGCGGTCCGAGTTGTGGCAGCGGGGCACCAGCGAGATCGGCAGCGGTGAGCAGTGGACGAGACGATCGGTCGTACTGCCGAGGACGATCCGCCCCAACGGCCCACGCACAGAGGACTCGTGCACCGATCATCCTCGTCCTCCTCCGCGTCATCCAAGGCTTCTCCTCGGGCGGCGAATACGGCGGTGCCGCGACGTTCATGGCCGAATACGCCCCAGACAACCGCCGCGGATTCTTCGGCAGCTTCCTCGAATTCGGCACCCTGGCCGGCATGGCCGCCGGTTCGCTCTTCGTTCTGCTGCTGCAGCTGGGTCTCGGTGAAGAGACCATGATGGATTGGGGCCGGAGGATTCCCTTCGTCTTCGCCGGCGTCCTCGGCGTGGTTGGTCTCTACATGAGGACCAAGCTCGACGAATCCCCTGTCTATGAGGAGCTCGACGACAACGACCAGGGCAAGTCGGTCAAGGAAGTCTTCCGAATTCTCTTCACCGACTACTGGAAGCAGCTGCTCATCCTCGGCGGCATGGTCGTCGCCGTCAACGTCGTCAACTACACGCTGCCGTCCTATATGCCCGCCTACCTGCAGGATCCGGTCGGCATGGACTCGAACTCCGCGCTGACGGTGATGTTCCTGGCCCAGGCGTTCATGATGATCCTCATTCCGTTCGGCGGAATACTCTCGGACAAGGTCGGACGCAAACCAGTCTGGTACTTCTCTCTCATCGGCCTGTTCGCTGCAGCCATTCCGATGTTCATGCTCATGGCCAACGGCTTCGTCTGGGCACTCATCGGCCTGGCCGTTCTCGGCATCCTCTACATTCCGCAGATCTCGACGATCTCGGCTACGTTCCCGGCGATGTTCCCCGGACCGGTGCGCTTCGCGGGATTCGCGATCTCCTACAACGTCTCGACCGCGATCTTCGGCGGCACCGCGCCCTCAGCCAATGAAGCGATCATCGGGGCCACAGGGAACACGATCGTGCCCGCCTACATTGTGATGGGTGCGTGTGTCATCGGCTTCATCGCAACCATCTTCATGAAGGAAACCAAGGGCGCGTCGCTGCGCGGCTCTGGTCTTCCCGAAGAGTGCGCCGACATTGTCTTCGAAGAGCAGGAACTCGTCGACGAGTCGAAGTGAGGATCGAGTGGACCCAACGAGCAGCACCAGTCAAAATCGTTCACTGGTGCTGCTCACCGTCGGCAGGACGGTCTCTGCAATTGCCAACACGGCAGACAACGACGCGCTTCCATGAGTCCGCAGATGCGCAAGGTAGACCACCGACGCTTCGTCCACAACGTCGAGTGGAACTGTCACAGTGCCGGGCTCACGCATGGTTTCCGCGACCGAGTCAAAGGTGATGGTGATTCCCATGCCCGCAGCTATCAGGGCAGAGATGGTCTGAGCGTCGGGAAGCTCTAGAATCACCCGAGGTGAAAAGCCTGCGTTGTGGCACAGTCGGATTGTCGTCTCGCGAAGCGTCGAGTTCGGGTTCGCTGGGAGAGAGAGCAGGTCTTCATCTGCCAGTTCATCGACGCGAATGAGTTTCCTCTGGGCGAGACGGTGCGAGTCAGGCAGGGTGACGACGGGGCGTTCGATCAACACGGGCCGCCCGGTGATGGTCGGCGGCTGCCGGGTCCACCTCACAAGAGCAAGATCGAGGCTCCCATCAGCCAGCCGGGTCAGTCCTTCGTCGGCGAAGACATTGGATTCAATGGCGAAAGTGATGCCGGGATGGTCTTCGTATGCCGCCGCCACCAATGAGGCGGCCATGCCACGCGAGGAAGCGCGTGCAAATCCGAAGCCCAATTGCCCGACTTCTCCAGTCGCCGCGCGTTTCACCGAATCGACCGCCACGCGCTGCAGACTGATCATCTGTCGAGCTGGTTCGAAAAGTGCCAACCCTGCCGGCGCCAGGCGCACGTGTCGAGTCGTCCGCTGGAACAGGGTAGCGCCGAGCTCTTCCTCAAGTTGCCGAATCGTCCGACTCAGCAACGACTGCCCCATCCCCAGACGTTCCGCAGCCCGACCGAAATGCAGCTCTTCTGCGAGCGCCATGAACACACGCGCCTGTTGAACTTCCACTCTTCACCTTCCACGCCGTTCGTACTCGCCACCTTGGACGAAAGGACTTCCCCGCAATGACGTCTGTTACTGCGTGAAACGCAGGTCGGCGATGTTGCAGTCGGCCCAGTACGCGATCAGTCAGCCGCAGATCCGCGCCTGGCCGACTGGTGGTCTCAAATTCTAGACCCTGTTGAGCCTCGCCTCTTACAGATCAGCCGAGGCCTTCCACTCGCCCCACTTCTTGGGAATGTCGTCCCTTTTCGGTTTGGTCTCCATGAACTTCTTCCATTCCGCGCGAAGCTTCTCGCCACGCTCGATCAGCTCGTCATTGCGCTTCTGCGCTTCGTCCGTCCACTGACCGTTCTCCTTGAGCCACGCGATAGTGCCCGGGTGGTAGGGAATGACTCGAGGTGTGGTCTCAACCTCATCGGGCTTCCACCTCGGTGTGTTCAGCGTTGACGCTTCGTACTTCGGAAATGTCGATGCCATCGAGCTCACCAGCTTTTGCACCTCGTCTTCCGACGCATCTGCATACGTGGAAATCGGCAAGGTGTAGACGAATCCATGTGTGCTGGCGCCCTTCTCCTGACCTGGTGCATCTTCGAACGGCAGGATGTTGAGCTGCGGTGCCAACTTGTGCACCCGTTCGATTCCCTTTTTGTCTTTGGGGTCGAGTTCAATCCAACTGACGTCGAACTTCGACTCGAGCTCGAAGAGCGAAGAACCATAGACCTGCTGATAGAGAGCATCGATCTGGCCGGACTCAAGCGCTGCCGGCTGCTCCGAATAGGCGACGTCGACCAGCTCCACATCGTCCAGGGTCAGCCCCGCATATGCGAGGTAGGCTTCGATCTTTCCGTTCACTGAGGGGTTTGCGGTCACGTTGGGGATCTTCTTGCCCTTGAGATCGGCGGGGGTCTTGATCCCGTCAGACTTGCGGGTGAGCAGCGAGTGCGGCGACAGCGGAGCCCAGACGACCCGCAGGTCCTGTGGCCCCCAGTTCTCGCTGGCGAACTCGTTCTGGCCCTCGAACCCGAAGATGTACTCGTCACCGAGCCTGCCCATCTGGGCGATCCCGGCCTTCATCGGTGCCAGTCGGCCGATCGCCGTGTCGGAGGTGATGATGCGCAGTCGCGCGTCGGTATCCGTCGACACCGCATCCGTGACTGCGGCTAAGTCCGCATAGGTCGACGTTCCGGTGCCGTAGGTGGCGAATACCAACGGGTCGCGGATCCCGTTCACCTTCTTCGTCGGCGGGGTGCAGGCGCTCAGTGCCAGCGTAAGAGCTAAGAGAATTGCGAGTAATGCGCGAAACTTCATTGTTCGGCCTTCCACATCGGCATGGATCACGGTGTCGTTCTCAGTGGCACGAGCGAGGTCTCAGTAATTCAGACACGGACGTTCCGCTGACAGATATTGCAGAATATATAAACCTAGATTATTGTCATTCAAGTAATATATGCAACACACCACACTATTCGTTCGGGCACGTCTGCAACTTTCAAGGAAGAAGTGCAGACGTTCACGCCGACGGATCAGACTCAGCACCACGACACCGCCAGTGCCCAGGCCGCGAATCAGTTGAGGAACGACAATGAACGTCCGAATCACCCCTTTCTGGAAAGCCATCGTCATCACGCTCACCGTGATCGGCGTGCTCGTTGCGATGAACCAGGCGTTCTTCTGGAATCCGGGCGGGATCTCGTTGCTGAAGAACGCGTACATGTACGCCGTCCTCGCCGCGTTTCTTCCCGTCGTCTTCATCGTCTTCCCTGCGAAGAAGTCGCAGAACGACAGACCAGTCCCCTTCTACGACATCGCGTTGGCCGTCATCACCTTGGCCACTTGCGCCTACTTCTGCGTCAACGCAGAGAATATCGTGACCCTGGGATGGGACTACGCACCGGTGCCCACTGCCTCAGTGCTGTCATTCGTGTTCTGGATCATTGTGCTCGAAGCGCTGCGCCGGACTGCGGGCCTCGTCGTCACGATCATCGCCCTGGTCTTCTCCCTGTACCCCATATTCACGGCCTACATTCCGATCCCGTTCCTGCAGGGAATCCCCTTTGACATCAAGACTGCTGCACAGATCCACGCCATGGGAGTGGATTCCATCTTAGGACTGCCTCTCCAGACCGGTGCGACTATTCTCGTCGGCTTCCTGCTCTTCGGCGTCGCGCTTCAGCACTCCGGCGGGGCCACGTTCTTCTACGATCTGGCGATGGGCCTGTTCGGCCGCTTCCGAGGCGGCTCTGCCAAAGTCTCAGTCATCTCTTCGGCATTCATGGGGATGATGAGTGGGTCCGCCGTCTCCAACGTGCTCACCACTGGTCCGATGACTATCCCGGCGATGAAGAAGGCGGGCTTCACCGGACGCTACGCGGCTGGCATCGAAGCGACGGCTGCCACCGGCGGTACGATCATGCCGCCGATCATGGGCACCGCCGCGTTCCTCATGGTGTCCTTCGTCGGCGTCCCCTACGGACAGATTGCACTCGCCGCTGCCATCCCGGCTCTTCTGTACTACATCGGAATCTTCGTTCAGGCTGACGCCTATTCTGCCAAGGCGGGCCTGAAAGGTGTTGCGAAGAGTCTTCTTCCCGATGTCGGCAAAGTCGTCGTGCTCGGTTGGGCATATCTGGCTGCCCTTGTCGGCCTCGTCCTCCTCCTGGTGATCCAAAAGAATGAGAGCCAGGCTCCTTATTGGATCGTTGGGTTCCTTCTCGTCGTGGCGGTCTTCTCCAAGAAGCACCGCATGGGCATCAAGGGATTCGGAAAATTCCTCTTCAGCTCGGGTAGGACAATTGCCGAAATTCTCGGCATCATCGCCGGCGTCGGTCTGATCGTCGGCGGTCTGTCGATGACCGGAGTGAGCTTGTCGCTGGCTCGCGAACTCGTCAATGCGTTCTCCGGCAACCTCTTCCTTGTCCTCATCGCCGCTGCCATCACGTCGTTTGTTCTCGGCATGGGCATGACGGTGTCTGCGGTATACGTCTTCCTCGCCATTGTCATGGCGCCGGCGCTTGTGGAGCTGGGCGTCAATCCCATCGCGGGCCACCTCTTCGTCATCTACTGGGCAACGGTTTCCTACATCACTCCCCCAGTTGCCCTCGCGTCCTTTGCCGCGGCGAACATCGCGAGAACTCCACCGATGCAGACTTCCCTGGTCGCGATGCGCTTGGGCGCCGTGAAATATGTGGTCCCGTTCGCCTTCGCCCTCAATCCTGCCCTCGTCGCGCAGGCACCTTTGCCCGAAGTCTTCATCACCTTCGTCTTCGCCATCGTCGGGGTTTTCTTCCTCGGATGCGCCTTCGAAGGCTGGCTGGTCATCGTCGGACGGAGGCCCAACTGGGTGATGCGGGCCCTCCTCATCGTGGCTGGATTGCTGACCTTTGCGCCGCAGTTCGCATTTTCGGTCATCGGAGTTGCCATCGGAGCCATCTGCTTCCTCGTCACCCGCTTCTGGAACCTCGGGGGTGAGCATACTCCGCTCGGAATCGACAAAGACGCTCCTTCAGAAGAATCCGTGCTTGCTGAGAAATAGTCCTATCCTCGGCTAGTCTCAGGCTATGGTCACGGTGATCCCGCAGCAGCCTGATTTCAATGGTTCCACCGCCGAGGAGGCAGTGTGGAATGCCCTGTGCGAGCAGCTTCCCGACGAGACGACGATGGTTCACGGCCAGCGCCTGACCGGAGATGATAAGGACGTCGAGATCGACATCCTCGTGCTCTGGCCAGGCTTCGGCATCGCTGTCGTCGAGGTCAAGGGCGGTCGGGTCGGAGTCGAGGACGGTCGTTGGATCACGCAGGATACTCAAGGTCATCGCAATCGGCTCAAGGTCTCCCCCCTTGAGCAGGCGATGGTCGCCAAGCACACCCTCGTCGGCTATCTGCGGACTCGAGTCTCGGCAATGCCGGGCCCCATCAGTCACCTCGCCGTCCTCCCATACACTCAGCCGCCGCCGGACTGGGACCAACCGGATGCACCGAGGCGGCAGCTCGTCGACTCCACCCAGCTCAACTCGATCGCAGCGGCGATCTCGACTCAGCTGCGCTTCGACTTCGACCCTGCGCGTGACAATCTCGATACGCCCCACGAATTCGTCCTCAAGAACCTGCGCCGGACGAATCAGGCGGTCGAGAACGTCAGCCTCAGAGCTTCCGAAATCTCCGACCGCGCCGATGCGCTGAGCCGGGAACAGGCAAAGCTCATCAGCATTCTGCGCCATCAGAATCGTGCGGAGATCAGCGGCGGTGCGGGTTCGGGGAAGACTTACCTGGCGCTGCACAAGGCCAGGGCGCTGACTCAGGCAGGCAAGAAGGTCGCGCTCATGTGCTACTCGCGTGGCCTGGGCCGGTTCCTCCAACTCTTCACCACTCAATGGCCGGAGGAGGATCGTCCCGCATATGTGGGCCTGTTCCACGACCTGCCGGTCTCCTGGGGAGCGGCTCACGGCAGCGATGACGACTCCGACTACTGGGAGCACAATCTTCCTCTGCAGCTCAAGGTCCTTGCCGATGAGCGGCCGCGCACGAGCCTCTTCGACGCGATCGTCATCGACGAGGGTCAGGATTTCAGCCTGCTGTGGTGGGAGGCGGTCCAGTCCTGTCTGCGCAATCAGGTCGAGGGAATTCTCTATGTCTTCACCGACGAGAGACAGCGGATCTTCGGCCGTGAGGGAGCATCACCGATCACGATGAATCCCATCCAACTCGATGAGAATCTGCGCAATTCCGAACAGATCGTCGCCGGCTTCTCTGACCTCGCGTTCGAACCGCCCATTTCCCGCAACGGGCCCGGTGAGGAGATCGAGTGGAGCGAAGTCGACATCGACGACGCCCTCGCCGAGGCGGATTCACAGGTGGAATCCCTCATGGACGCCGGGTGGAACCCCGGCGACATCGCACTGCTGACGACCGGAAGCCGACACCCGGTCCAACGAGAGATCGTCGAGACCGAGGGGACGTCGGCCTACTGGGACCAGTTCTTCGCCACCGAGGACGTCTTCTACGGACACGTCCTCGGCTTCAAGGGCCTCGAACGCCCCGTCGTGGTGCTGTGTATCAACGGGTTCCGCGACCCTGACCGCGCATTGGACATGCTCTACGTCGGAATGTCGCGGGCGACGACGAAACTCGTCATCGTCGGTGACATGGGTGTCTTCGACCAGGTCTACGGTGCGTGAGAACAACTGACCATCAGCACAGTGCGATTCACCCGGCCATCGTCGCAGGATCCGGCAGATTGCGCTTGATCAGCTTCCCGGTCGGAGTTCGCGGCAGTTCGGGGACGAAGTAGAACTCGCGGGGAATCTTGAACCGAGCCAAGCGATCGCTGAGCCAGCTGCGAGTCTCTTCGGCCTGCCCCGCCTCGGCGACGCCATCGGCCAACTGCACGAACGCGACCGGAACCTGCCCCAGCTCATCATCGGTCTTGCCCACCACGGCGACATCGGCGATCGAAGGCCGCAGCGCCAACGCATTCTCGATCTCCTGCGGGTAGATGTTGACTCCCCCGACGATGATGAGGCCCGTGGTGCGTTCGACGATGTAGAGGAACCTGTCCTCGTCGAGGTAGCCCATGTCCCCTGTCGTCGCCCACGTGTCCGGATGATCCGGGTGCCTGGAGGCCGCGGTCTTCGACGGGTCCTTGTAGTACTCGAACAGTGCCGCCGTAGCTTCGAAGTAGATGACTCCGATCTCACCGGCAGGCAGCTCCTCTCCATCTGGTCCGCAGATGTGAACGACGCCCTTGACCCCGTCACGGCCGACCGAGCCCGACCTCTCCAGCGCCTGCTGACTGTCGATGATGGTCAAACCATTGCTCTCGGTCGCGGCATAGTACTCATAGACCACCGGACCCCACCACTCGATCATGGCCCGCTTCACCTCGGGCGGGCACGGTGCGGCGGCGTGGATGGCGACTTTGAGACTAAAGACGTCGAAGGAGCATCGAATTTCCTCGGGCAGCTTGAGCATCCGGATGAACATCGTGGGCACCCACTGCGAGTGCGTGACACGGTGCTTCTCGATCAGGCCCAGAGCCTCCTCAGCGTCGAACCGGGGCATGACGACGACGGTCCCGCCCTGTGAGTGAGTCGTCATCACGAACCGCAGCGGTGCCGCATGGTAGAGAGGCGCAGGCGAGAGGTAGATCGTCTCATCGTCGAACCCGTAGAGGGCGCGGAACAGGCTGATGAGCGCAACGTCCTCGTCCCCGATGAGCAGATCGGTTGCTCCGGGCAGGATGCCCTTCGGTCGTCCGGTCGTGCCCGAGGAGTAGAGCATGTCGTCACCACGAGGTTCGACTTCGGGTCTGATTGCCGAGGCGGCCGCAAGCACCGCCTCATACTCATCCCAGCCGGCGAAGACCTCCCCCGCCTCACCGTCGGGAACAGCATCGATGCGGATCCTGTTCTCGACCTGCTGGCACCCGGCGGCGACCTCGCTCGATTTCTCCAACCGGGTCGACAGGAGGAGAGCTCGAGCATCGCAGTCATCGACGATGTAGGCCGATTCCGCTGCAGTCAGGTGAGAATTGACGACTGTGATGATCACCCCGGTGCGCAGTGCTGCCCACAGGGCCTCGACGATCTCGAACCGGTTCTCTGCCATGACCGCGATGTGATCGCCCTTCTCAAAGCCTATCGAGCGCAGGTGGTTGGCCAGCCGCAGGGACCGGTCCTCGAGCTCGCCGAAGGTGAGCACCGCCTCGGTATCAGCCATGATGAGGGCGGGCTTGTCGGGGTTCTTCACGGCCCATTTTCCTGGATACATGTCACTTCCTTGTCATCGTCGACATCGGTGGTCATCGGGTCGGTTCAGGTCAGCCCTCGACAGGTGCATCGGTCAGGAGAGATCGTGCGATCTGCTGCCAGGTTGCGATCATCGGTTCGGTCTGGGGGTCGAGATGGGAGAACGTGTAGGTCACGGCCATCCCCCGCATGCTCGAGAAGAGCACGGAGAACAGGTGGTCGTACCCTGGCTGTGCTGCGATGACCGGGCCGAACAGCTCGCGGGCGTTCTCCCTCACTCTCTCGAACACGTTCTTCTCGTGAGC
Organism: Brevibacterium sp. AGC70; assembly: GCF_057334195.1. Lineage (NCBI taxonomy): Bacteria > Bacillati > Actinomycetota > Actinomycetes > Micrococcales > Brevibacteriaceae > Brevibacterium > Brevibacterium sp. AGC70. The sequence goes on from NZ_JBHFIH010000014.1 coordinate 497,963, forward strand.
TCTGACCTTGTCGGCGAGCGCATCGTCGGTCCGCGACGCGATCCACAGCTCGAGTGCAGTGAAGAAACTCGAGTGCATCAGTCCCGCCCACAGGGTCGTCACGGCCCAATCGGAGCGCGCCTCCACCTCGCCGACGGGCGGACGCCCCCTGACCAGGGACCGGCTGAAGCCGTCGGTGCGGTCTTCGAGATTCCGGTTCAGACGCTGTTTCCCGAGGCGCGCGACCGCAGCCGTGAGCAGCTCCCGCTTCGACGGAAAATGGTGCAGAAGCCTGCCCCGGGTCACGCCGGCCTTGGCCTGGATCTTCATCGTGGTCGTCGCCGAATATCCTTCGGCGAGAAGGCATTCGATCGTCGCATCGAGGATGAGTTCCTTCGACCTCGCGGTGCGGTCTGCCTGGCCCACTCGGTCGGACTGCCTGCTTCCGGCACCAGCTGCTTCGGGCTGACTCACAGTCACTTCGGGGCCATCCGGATCGCACCGTCGAGCCTGATGACCTCCCCATTGAGCATCGGGTTGGACACGATGTGCTCAGCCAGTGACGCGTACTCATCGGGGTCGCCGAGGCGGGAGGGATGGGGCACCTGCTCTTCGCTGGTGACGTCGGCCGCGAAGAAATTGGCGTTCTCGCCGAGTTCGGCGGCCGCATCGTCCCCGCGTGAGCTCGGCAGGTCGACAATGAGCACTTTGCCCCCGGCCGCCAGCAGTCGCTTCGCCGTGGCCAGGCCGAGCCCCGAGGCTCCGCCGGTGATGAGCGCAACCTGGTCGCGAATCTCCATCTGATGACTCCTCTGCATGCGACTCTGCATTCGCCGAGACCAACACCTGGCGAACTTACGGTCCGTCTTGACTGTTTCTCATCTTCGTGAAAATCTTAACGCACGATCAGTTACCTGGGTCACATTTGTCACAGCAGATCTTTTCGTCACTCGGTGCAGAAGCCGGCACAGGAACCGGCACCGCACGATCACCGTCACAGAGGAGCACAGATGAACGACGCAGTCATCGTCGCCGCACGACGCACCCCGACCGGCAAGCGCAAGGGCATGCTCTCGGGCATCCACCCGGCCGACCTGGGCGCCACCGCTGTGGCCGACGTCGTTGCCCAGACCGGAATCGATCCGGCAGCCATCGATGACGTCATCTTCGGATGCGTGTCCCAGTCCGGCGAACAGACCGGTGACATCGCACGCACCGTCGCCCTCTCCGCCGGACTCCCCGAGTCAGTTCCCGGCGTCACCGTCGACCGGCAATGCGGCTCCTCGCAGCAGGCCGTGCACTTCGCTGCCGCCGGGCTCATCGCCGGTCAGTACGATGTCGTCGTCGCAGGCGGCGTCGAGTCCATGTCCCGCGTACCCATGGGCTCATCTGCCGGCGGCGCGTCCCCGTACGGGGAGAAGTTCAACGCCCGCTATGACAACGTCAAGCCGAATCAGGGCATCGGCGCTGAGATGATCGCCGAACAGTGGAAGCTCAGCCGAACCCAGCTGGACGAATTGGCCGTGCGTTCCCACGAGCTCGCAGCAGCAGCCACCGACGCCGGTCGCTTCGACTCCCAGATCATCCCCGTGCCCACGCAGGCCGGAGAGGTCAGAACCGATGAGGGCATCCGCCGTGGTTCCAGCGTGGACACGCTGGCCGGTCTCGACAGCGTGTTCAAACAGGACGGCGTCGTCACTGCAGGCAACGCCTCCCAGATCTCCGACGGTTCGGCGGCCCTGCTGCTGATGACCTCGACCAAGGCCAAGGAACGGGGCCTGGCTCCGATTGCGAAGGTGCACACAGCAGTCCTCGCCGGCTCCGATCCCGTCATCATGCTCACCGGCCCCATCCCTGCGACCGCGAAGGCGCTGAAGAGATCCGGGCTCTCCATCGACGACATCGGAGTCTTCGAGATCAACGAAGCCTTCGCTTCGGTGCCCCTGGCTTGGCTGGAGGAGACCGGTGCCGACATCAACCGCCTCAACCCGAACGGCGGGGCCATCGCGCTGGGCCACCCCCTCGGCGGCTCGGGTGCGAGGCTGATGACGACGATGATCCACCACATGCAGCAGCAGGGGATCCGCTACGGTCTGCAGTCGATGTGCGAGGGTGGCGGACAGGCCAACGCCACCATCCTCGAACTGCTCTGAAGCTGCTTGAACCCGATCGACGAAGAGGACACCACCTGTGAAGAGAAACCTGTACAACGAGGACCACGAAGCCTTCCGCAGCACCGTCGCTGCCTTCCTCGACCGTGAGGTCGTACCCCATGTCGAGGCCTGGGAGGAAGACCATCTCGTCGACAGATCGATGTGGAAGAAGGCCGCCGAGGCAGGCGTCATCGGCCTGACCATCCCCGAGGAATTCGGTGGGGCCGGGGTCGATGACTTCCGGTTCGAGATGGTCCGGGCCGAAGAGATCGCCCGCCGAGGTGTCGGCGGGACCACGAGCGGATGGGGCGTGTCCGACGGCATCGTTCCCGGCTATCTTCTGGCCTTCGGCACTCAGGCTCAGAAGGAGAAGTACCTGCCGGGCCTGGCCTCGGGCGATTCGATCGGTGCGATCGCCATGACCGAACCGAATGCTGGCTCAGACCTCCAGGGCATCACGACCAAGGCCGTACACGACGGCGACGACTGGGTGATCAACGGTGCGAAGACCTTCATCACCAACGGCTATCACTGCGACTTCGTCATCGTCGTCGCACGCACAAACCCCGATGCCAAACCGTCCCAGGGCACGTCCCTGTTCATCGTCGATGACGGCACACCGGGCTTCGAACGAGGACGCAAGCTCAAGAAGCTGGGCATGGATGCCCAGGACACCTCGGAGCTGTCGTTCTCCGATGTGCGTGTGCCCGCCGATGCCCTCCTCGGCGAGCTCGACCAAGGCTTCATCCACCTCATGGTCAACCTGCCGACCGAACGCATGCTCATCGGATCCGGGACTTTGGCGGGCGCCCGAGCAGCACTTGCGTGGACGGGCGAGTACGTCTTCACCAGGCCGGCCTTCGGACAGATGATCGGTGACTTCCAGAACACCCGCTTCGAGCTCGCCGAGCTCGAGACCCGCGTCGATGCCCTCGAAGCATTCGTCGACCGCTGCGCCCTGGCGCTCAACGCCGGAGAACTGTCTCCCGTCGATGCGGCCAAGGCGAAGTACCTCGGGTCTGATCTCGAGATCGAGGTCATCAACCGGTGTCTGCAGCTCTTCGGCGGCTATGGCTACATGCTCGAATACCCGATCACCCGGGCGTTCAAGGACAGCCGCGTCCAGGCCATCTTCGGCGGATCGAACGAGGTGATGAAGGAACTCGTCGGCCGCGATATCGCCAAGCGCTACCGCAGGAAGTAGTCACTCGCCGTTGACTTCGAGGAGGACCTTTCCTCTGACGTTGCGTGAGTCGAGTTCGCCGATCGCCTTCGCAGCGTCGCTGAGCGGGTAGGTGCCGTGGATCGGGGGATTGAGCTTGCCAGCAGCCACATAGTCAGCGATCGCGTCCCACTGTTCGGCGATGTAGCCGGGCCGCTCGCGGGTCGCGGCACCCCAGGCCACGCCGTCGACGGAGATGTTCTTCAGCAGAAGGCGGTTGACCTTGACCGAGGGGATCTCACCGGCGGTGAATCCGAGGACGAGAAGTCGACCGTAGGGCGCGAGGACTCGGGTCGAGTCCGTGAAGCGGTCCCCGCCGACCGGGTCGAAGACATAGTCGACCCCGTTCGGGTAGATCTCCTTGGTCGCGTCCTTGAAGCCCTCTGCCATGACCACATGTGTGGCGCCGAGCTCGCGCACGGTCTGGGCCTTGGCCTCAGTCGAGACCACGCCGATGACTTCGAGGCCGATGGCCAGCGCCATCTGCACCGCCGCCGATCCGAGTCCCCCGGCTGCGCCATGGACGAGGATGGCCTGTCCGGCCTTCGCCTGCGCCCTCAGGCGC
>NZ_JBHFIH010000014.1:501940-507399 GCF_057334195.1 Brevibacterium sp. AGC70
AAGTCCGCGGTGAGCACGTTCATCGGCATTCCAGCAGCGTGGGCCAAGCTGATTCCGTCAGGCACGGGCACTGTCTGCTCGTCGGAGGCGACCACGAACTCGGCGAACGAGCCTTTGCCGGGAATCGCAGCCACACGGTCACCTACCGAGAACCGGGACCCAGGGCCCGCTTCGGCGACGATGCCGGCTGCCTCCGACCCGAGGACGAAGGGCAGGTCATGCTTGACCTGGTACATGCCCCTGGTCTGGAGCAGTTCGGGGAACGTCACGCCGGCATAGGCGACCTCGATGAGGACCTCGCCCTGTCCCGGAGCAGGCCGGTCGACTTCCGCAAGCTCTACATCGTCTGGTCCTGTCAGGGTGGCAACGCGAATGGCTCTCATGATTTCCTCACTGTGGATGAAAGAAGACCCACTCATCACTATCACATTCGGTGGTGACCGGCATCACGATTTCAGCTTGACTCGCACGCTCGGGTTGAATACTGTGATGGAAACTGAACGATTGTTCACTCGGGAGGGTCGACGTTGACCACAGCACCTGCAGGATTCGATCCCTCAACCATCGGACGATGGCTTGAGGACCGGTTCGGAGTCACAGACTTCGACGTCGAAGTCATGTCCATCGGACGCTCAAATCTCACCTTCGCGATCACCGTGGACGGGCTCCCCCGCTGGGTGCTCCGACGTCCGCCGCTCGGTCACTCCGGTGGAAGTGCCCACAATGTCTCCCGTGAGGGTCGGATCATGGCAGCGCTGTCTGACAGCCCCGTGCCCGTCCCCCACGTCATCGACATCGTCGACGATCCTGAGGTCCTCGACGTGCCCTTCGTCTTCATGGATCACTGCCCCGGGTTCGCCATCAATGAACCCTCTGATTGGGCGCGGATACCTGCCGGACCGGGACCGAACGACAAGCGGGCGTGCGCGTTCGGCATGGTCGATACGCTGGCGGCGATCCATCGCGTCGACATCGACGACGTGGGGCTCGGAGATCTGCGCCGAAACGGCGGTCTCATCGAACGGCAGCTGCGACGCTGGCTCGGGCAGGTCGAAGAGATCTCCATGCGCGACATCCCCGTCATCCGTGAGGTCCACGACGCTCTGGCCCAGAGTATGCCAGATCCGGCTGGCAGCCCCGTTGGTCTGGCCCACGGCGACTTCAAACCCAACAACATGATCTTCGCTCCCGACGGCGGAGTCAACGCGGTCGTTGACTGGGAGCTCACAGCAGTCGGCGAGGTGCTCACCGATCTAGGGTACTTCGTCGCGATGCTCACGGTGCCCACGGACTACACGAGCATCTGGGTGCCGACCCCCGACCTCGGTTTCCCGGAAGCCGAGGAGCTCATCGACCGCTACCAAGATGTCAGCGGACACGAGGTCCACGACGTCGGCTACTACGAGGCCTTCGCGATGTGGAAGCTCGCGTGCATCCGCGAAGGTGTCTACACGCGCCTGGTGACCGGCAAGATGGGCGACCTCGACCTTGATCCGGAAGTCGCCGGCGCAGGAGTCGAAGACCTGGCCCGGCAGGCCCTGACACTTCTGGAGAATTCATGACCGCGCCTGTGAACAATGCGACGGCATCCGTCGACAGCGCGAAGAACCCTGTTGCCGATAAGCGCGTCATCGTCACCGGCGCCGCAGGCGGGATCGGTGCGGCGCTGGCGACCGAGCTGACCGCACGAGGTGCCCGAGTCGTCCTCGCCGATCTCTCCCCCGCGGTCACCGACACCGCCGTGGGGCTCGGCTCCCCCGCCGCAGTCCACGCGTGGGTGGGCGACGTATCCTCTGTCGACGGGATCGCCGAGCTCATCGCCTTTGCCGATGACCGCCTCGGCGGGGTCGACATGTACTTCGCGAACGCCGGCATCATCGGTCCCACGGGACTCGGTGATTCCGACGGCGATTGGGACGCGATCATCGACGTCAACATGCGCGCCCATATCCGCGCCGCCCAAGCACTCGTCCCCCGCTGGCAGGAGGCCGGGGCAGGATATTTCGTCGCGACCGCCTCGGCGGCGGGCCTGCTCACACAGATCGGATCGGCCGCGTATTCGGTGACCAAGCACGCCTCGGTCGGGTTCGCCGAATGGCTGTCCCTGACCTACCGCGATGACGGAATCCGGGCCTCGGTCATCGCTCCGATGGGCGTTGACACCGACCTGCTGCGGGCCAGTGGAGCCGACGGGCCGGCACAGGCAGCAGTCACCGAAGCCGGCACGGTGCTCACACCCGCCGCCGTCGCGAACGTCGCCCTCGATGCCGTCGAAGCAGAGCAGTTCCTCATCCTCCCCCACCCCGAGGTGCTCGACATGTACCGCATGAAGGGCAGCGACTACGACCGTTGGCTCAAGGGCATGAGCCGCTATCAGAACCGACTCAACGAAGCGAACCGACTCAACGAGGAGACCACACATGCTGGAAACGACTGAACGCGGCCGCGACTACCAGGAACGTCTGAGGAAGTTCATGGACGACTTCGTCTACCCCGCGGAGTCCGTCTATGCTCAGCAGATGGCCGCGGCAGACAGCCCGCACACTCAGCCGCAGATCCTCGAGGACCTCAAGGCCGAGGCCAAGAGCCAGGGACTGTGGAACCTCTTCCACCCCGATCCCCAGTGGGGACCGGGGCTGACGAACCTCGAATACGCTCCCCTGGCCGAGATCACCGGGCATAGCATCGAGATCGTTCCCGAATCCATCAACTGCAACGCTCCTGACACGGGCAACATGGAAGTCTTCACCCGCTTCGGCTCCGATGAGCACAAGGAGAAGTACCTGGGGCCGCTGCTCAACGGTGAGATCGCCTCGGCATTCGCCATGACCGAACCCGCGGTCGCCAGCTCCGATGCCACGAACGTCGAGATGCGCATGGAGCCCACGGATGACGGGTTCGTCCTCAACGGCCGCAAATGGTTCGCCTCGAACGGCATGCACCCTCACTGCCGTGTCCTCATCGTCATGGGCAAAACCTCCCCCGACGCCGAGGTGCACCGTCAGCAGTCGATGCTCGTCGTCCCGATCGATGCCCCCGGTGTCACCGTGGTGCGCAACCTTCCCGTCTTCGGCTACCACGATCGGGAGGGACATGCCGAGATCACCTTCGAAGACGTCCGCGTCCCCGCCAGCGACATCCTCAAGGGCGAAGGTGAGGGCTTCGCGATCAGTCAGGCCCGCCTGGGCCCGGGCCGAATCCACCACTGCATGCGCGCGATCGGTGCGGCCGAACGGGCGCTGGAGCTCATGGTCAAGCGCGCCGAGGAACGGGTGACCTTCGGTGAGAAACTGTCGTCTCGGGCGAACATCCAGGACTGGATCGCCGAGGCCCGGATCGAGATCGATCAGGCCAGGCTGCTGACGCTGCATGCGGCGGACATGATGGACAAGCACGGCAACAAGGTCGCGAAGAACGAGATCGCTGAGATCAAGGTCGTCGCACCGGCCATGGCTCTGAAGATCATCGATCGCGCGATTCAGGTCCACGGCGGTGCCGGTGTCACCGAGGACTTCCCATTGGCCAGCATGTGGGCGCACATGCGCACCCTGCGTCTGGCAGATGGCCCCGATGAGGTGCACAAACGCTCAATCGCTCGGAACGAGATGAAGAAGTACCGCAAGTAGCTGGCACAAGCTGTGCACCACCCCATTCAACGATGAAGGAAGTGAAGAGATGAGCACGTGGACAGACACCCGTCCCTGGCTGAAGACCTGGGGAGATCTTGCGAACGAGCCTTACACCTTGGAGAAATCCACAACGCTGCGCGACCTGGCCGCGACGGTCGCTGCGTACGGCGGCGAGGAGGCCATCAGCTACTACGGGTTCACGCTGACCTGGTCGGAATTCGACCGGTACTCCACCGCGTTCGCTGCCTATCTGTCGGAGCAGGGCATCGGGTTCGGCGACCGAGTCGCCATCTATGATCAGAACACTCCTGCCTTCATGATCGCCACCTATGGCATCTGGAAGGTCGGTGGTGTGGTTGTCCCGCTCAATCCCATGTATCGGGGCGAGCTCGAGCATATCTTCGCCGATGCAGAGGTGAAGGGGCTCATGGTCTCGAAGGCTGCATTCCTGAATCGCGTCGCTCCTTATGCGGCGTCGCTTCCTGTGGTTGTGCTCAATGATGATCGCGGCTTCCAGACCGATGGCCCCGAGGCGATCTTCTCCATGTTCGATGAGCTGCCCGGAACCCCTGGTGAGAATCCTGGTCCTGACCAGGTGCCGAATCTTCCCGACTTCCAAGCTGTCGTCCAGTCGAGGCTGGATACCGATTTCATACCGGCTGCTCCGAATCCCGAAGACAGAGCGATTGTCGTCTACACCTCGGGAACTTCGGGCCGGTCGAAGGGAGCATCGGGGACTCACGCTTCCGTGTCGAGCAATTCCCGCTACTGTGTGCGAACACCGTCGTTCGAGCCAGGCGATGGCTTCCTCACCTTGGCCCCCATCTTCCACATCACCGGGTTCGTCTGCCAGTTCATCGCTGGAGTCAGCGGTGGCGCACGTCTGGTCCTCAACTATCGATTCGACCCGGGATCGCTTCTCGAACTCTTCCTGCGCGAGAGGCCGACTTATATGGCCGGACCGGCGACGGTCTACACCGCGATGCTGGCTCATCCGTCTGCGACACCCGATCACTTCTCATCGTTCAAACGCATCATGTCCGGGGGTGCGCCGCTGCCCGAGGGATTGGTCAACAAGTTCGAGCAGAAAACCGGCGTCTACATCGGCCAGGGATACGGCCTGACAGAGACCTGCGCGCAAGTCGCCACCGTCCCACCTGGACTGCGAGCACCGGTTGACCCTGACAGCGGCAATCTCTCCTGCGGTCTGCCCCAACCAGACACCATGATCCGCATCCTCGATGACTTCGGCGAACCTCTGGGGCCCAATGAGATCGGCGAAGTCGCCATCTCGGGACCTGAGGTCGTTTCCGAATACATCAACAATGAGAAGGCCACCGCCGAACAGATCCCGAACGGGGAGCTGCGCACCGGCGATGTCGGTTACATGAATGAGGAAGGATGGCTCTTCATCGTCGATCGCAAGAAGGACATGATCAACGCCTCCGGCTTCAAGGTCTGGCCGCGGGAGGTTGAGGACGTCCTCTACACACACCCTGCAATCCAAGAGGCAGCAGTCGTCGGCATTCCCGACGAGTATCGCGGCGAGAGTGTTGCCGCATTCGTGACTCTTCAGTCGGGGCCCGAAGCCGACGAGGTCACCGAGACTGCGATCGTCGAGTTCTGTCGCGAGAAGTTGGCCTCGTACAAGGCACCACGGCAGGTGACCATCATCGACGAGCTGCCCAAAACCAGCTCAGGCAAGATTCTGCGCCGCACCATTCGCGCCGATGCGGTTGCTGCAGCGCAGGAGGCGAAAGCAGGGGCGACCAGCACCGACTGATCCGCGAGTCGACGCCACGCTGCCAATGATGTCAGCCGGTCACGGGC
>NZ_JBHFIH010000014.1:507419-537000 GCF_057334195.1 Brevibacterium sp. AGC70
GGGGGGGCCGTGACTGCCTGTGCAGACTCCTATTGTCGGGTCCGTCTGGGTCTGTTGCGTGATGCTGGGTTACGTCAGGCTCACCGTCCTCGCGCCACCGAGGCGGGCGAAACGGTCCGGCTGGCAGGTGAGCAGTATGACCTGGGCGCTCTGGCCCACCGTGGAGAGGATGACGTTGAGCGCGTTCAGCCGCTGCGCATCGGCGAAGCCGAAGGCATCGTCGAGGACCACAGGTGCCCCAGAATCACTGTCGACGAGTGTTGCCACTGCGAGCCTGCCGATGAGCGCAAGCTGCTCCTTCGTTCCGCCCGACAGTGATTCGAAGGGCACGGTTCGTTCGTTCAAGGTGCGTGAGACGATCTCGAGGTCCTCGGAGACCTCAACCGACAGTCCCTGACCGAATACCAGCCTGCCCAGACGCTCGATCTGCTCCTTGAAAGGAGCCACGTACTTCCGCTGGGACTCTTCCTTGTGTTTGAGGACTGCGGTGCGCAGCAGGTTGATTGCCGTCGCCTGACGGCGCAGTCGTGCCTGCTTCCTCAGAGCCGATTCCAGCGCTTCTTCGGCAGTCGCAAGCTTTTCGTAGATGCCTTCGCTGGCACGATCGTCGATGAGGGCCGAGAGACGATCGACCTCCTGCCGCACTTCCTCTCGCTGGGCTTCCTTGCTGCCGACAAGTTGCCGCACGTTCTGCAGCTGCATCTCCAAGGACTCGGGATCGGCTGCCTCGTAGGCGACTCGTGCTTCGCTGACTTGTGAGTCGACATTCGACGCTCGAGCCTTCGCAGACTTCACCGCTTCTGCCAGATCGGCGTCAGAGTTCGTCGTCCTTGCCTCAGCCAGGCTGCTCGTCAATCGCTCGTGCTGAGTTTCGGCTTCTTTCAGGCTGGTCTGTGCCCGGACCGTCTCCACGCGCGCGTCATCTCTGTTCGTGCGAGTTCGTTCGAGTTCGACGCGGGCGGCATCCACCGCGGATTGAGCGTCGTCGGCAGTCTTCTCGGACTCGGTGACTGCCGTTTCGAGCTCGCGCAGGCTCCTCTCATCATGACTGCCTTCTGCTTCGGCGCCGTCCACAGGTTTGCCATCGGAGATTGGGCGGGTTCCATCGGTTCCGAGGATCTGCTGTGCCCGAGCGAGCGCAGCTTCAAGCTTGTCGCGCCTATCCTGGCCCAGCAGCACCTTGAGCGTCGAATCGGCCTCTGCCTTGACGGCTTCTGCATCAGCACGAACATCGGCTCTTTCCCGGGCTTGGGCCACGGAGTCGACGTCGAGGCGTTGCAGCTCTGCGTCGAATGCTTGTTTGGCCGAGGTCAGTGCCTTGTCCAGCTCGACGGGTGATGCTCCCGGGCGGACAGTGATGTCAGCGATGCCCTCGATCGTGATTCGCACGTCCTTGACTGCGGCGAATTCTCCAGTTGCACCATCACCCAACTCGGTTCCATCGACATCGACGGCCTGCGAGCCGAGGCGTTTCGCGACGATCTGTGCCGCGGCGGAGGTCTTCGCGTTCTCCGCGATCCTCACCTCTGTCTCCAGCGAGATCAGCGCCTCGACGTCCTTGGTGGTGACCGCAATCGATCCGATCGTCGCCTGTGCCCGGCTCTTCTTCTCATCATGGTCACGAATAGTGTCGAGTCGACGTGTGAGTTCGGTGAGTTCAGTTCGGGCACGCGCCTCGGTCACGTCTTTGGCTGCAGCCTTCGCCAGTGCACGTGCCTCGTCGAGCGTGCTCTGCTTGTCCTCGAGGGTCTTCTGTGCGTGAGCGAAGTCCGAGTCGATGTCATTTTGCGTCGCTTCAAGGTCAGTGACCGAAGACCGGGTCGCAGTCACAGTCTCCTCGGCCGCAGCGACATCATCGATGAGCCGTGTGCGTCGGTCCAGAGCTTCCCGTGCGATCTGTTCATCACGCTGTGCCGACTTCGCCTGCTCCATTGTCTGATCGAGCACTGCCTTGAGTTCAGCCACAGCCTTCGCCGCCTGTTCGGCTTCGTCACGGTCGCTCAGGGCCTGCGTCAGCTGCCCCCGGACAGATTCCAGGCGGGCAGCCGCCCTGGCGTGGTTGTCGACGAGCTCGTCCATCTCGTGGCTGCGTTCGCGCAGCTCTTCAAACGCAGCTTCGGCACTGGGGACTTCAGCGTTCGCCGCCTTGTAGTCACCGGTCTCCTTTCCGGACTTTGTGAAGTACTTCGAATACTCGGCTTCGATCCGATCGAGGAAGTCATCGTGGTCGGCGACCTCGATGCCCGATTCGTTGAGCGCGGAGTGCAGTGCCTTGATCTGCGCCAGCGGTGCCTGGGCCAGGCTTTCTCCCTGTGCTACGTCGAGGGCGACGAGGAGATCGACATCGACGGTGTCGGCGAGGATCGAGAGGAATCGGTCGTGGGCATCATCGCTGCTCAGCTGTTCCGGTCTGGGTCTGATCACGCTGAGTTCGGTGAAAGGCTGTTTGATCCACCGTTTCCGGTACTTGAGTTCGTAGTCCCCCGTGCTCAGGTGCAGTTCCACCTCGGGTCCGGCATCGACACCGACGGGTTGGGTCTCTTTGACACTGGCTTTGCGTGAGCTCGACTTGTCTTCGCGCAGATGGGTGATGGCTTCATGGATTGAGGACTTGCCGACCTCGTTGGGTCCTTCGACGACGGTGACGCCATCGCCGAACTCAACCCGGGAGTCCGCTATACCGCGGTAGTTGCGCAGGTGGATGGAATGGAATTTCATGATCCGCTCCTCGCAAATCGATACAGCAGCCCCAGAGCATCCTGTGCCGCTGCAGCAGTTGGGTCCTCTCCTGCCGCGGATTCCGCCAATTCGTCGAGGGTCTCCTGCAGGTATCCGCTCAGACCGAGGCCGGCGAAGTCTTCGTCGGCGGCGACGACTGCAATGTCCGTATGCCGCTCCCAGATCGAGACGAGGGCGAAGAGGTCTGCGGCATGGTCGAGGACTTCGTCGAGGCGCGCCTTCGCTGCTGTGGACAGGGTGCCTCTGAGGACGAGCCAGACTGCGGTGCTGTCCTTATTCGGGATGTCTGTCAGTCGCTGTTCGAGGCGGGTGACGTCCTCATCCGAGTTCACGTCCTCCTCGACGACGAGGTAGGTCCAGCGGCCGATGTGCACCTTCTCCACAGTGCTTGCATGCGTCTGGGGGTCGACATCGACGAGGAGGACGTTGCCGGGATCGTCCTCGCGTCGAGAGGTGACCTCCGGGGCGCCGGGGTACCAGATCCTCTCGTCGACGGAGTAGGTGGCGTGCCTGTCACCGAGTGCGACGAACTGGGCACGGCCCTCTTTCACCACAGCCTTGAGGCTGTCGGTGTCGATCGTGGCCAAAGACTCCCGGTCGGGGTCCAAGGTGCTCACGGCACCGTGACCGGCGACGATGCGCACGCGACCTGAGGCCACCTCGGCGAGATTCTGAGTTGCCTGGTCCACCAGGTCGCCTTGGGGACGTTTCGAGAACCACGGAGCACCGACGATTTCGACGCCCGGGATGACTTCGAACGGTTCACTGTCGCGCAGAACGTGGACGTGGTCAGGCTGCCGTGAGGTGAAGGCGGGGGAATCGTAGATGGAGGCTGCGTCGAGGGGATCGTGATTGCCCGGCAGCAGGACGACGGGCACGGTGAAGGCGGCCAGAACCTCGAAGGTGCGGGAGATGATGGCTCGGTCGAGTTGGTTGGACTCGAACACGTCACCGCAGACGATGACGAATTCGCATGACTGCTCGGCAGCGATCTCACCGATGCGTTTGACGGCATCGAGGCGGGCACGGTGAAACCGCGGGCGGGCTTCGGCACTGAGATAGTGCGCCGTCATGCCCAGCTGCCAGTCTCCGGTTGCGACGAATCTCATGGGTTCCTCCTAGGCTCTCCCCCATCCTATGTATGCACATCCACCCTACGGAGAGGCACTGACACGGAACGTGAGGTACGTCATGTTGCACACGCGCGAAGTCAGCGATTCCGCCGCTCTTGCAGGTTCCTCGGACCGTCACCGCCTCGACGTGAGACCCAGCCCACCCTAACTTAGGTTAGGCTATGCACTATGAACACGACGGGGACGATGAACTCCATTGCGCTGCACGCCTCGGGCCTGCACTTGGGCTATGAACGTGCACCGGTTGTCCATGACGTGTCCGTCTCGATCACTCCCGGTCGGGTCACGGCACTCATCGGACCCAACGGCAGCGGAAAGTCGACCGTCCTGCGGTCCCTGGCTCGTCTGCATCCGATCAGCTCCGGTGAAGTCACAATCGCCACGCCGGGGTCGACCACTCCGACGCCTGCACTGTCGGCACGCGAATTCGCCCGTACGGTCACACTGCTCTCCCAGTCCCGACCGCATCCTTCCGGGCTGAGTGTGCGCGAGATCGTCGCGTTCGGTCGCCACCCGCACCGGCGCCGCTTCGCCTCACTCACCGATGCCGACAGGGCCGCGATCGATAAGGCTCTGGAACTGACCGGCACCGACACGATGGCCGAGCGTTCCGTCGATCAGCTCTCCGGTGGCGAGCTCCAGCGCGTCTGGCTGGCCACCTGCCTGGCCCAGGAGACCGGGGTGCTCCTCCTCGATGAGCCCACCAATCACCTGGATCTGCGCTATCAGGCAGAGATTCTCGACCTCATGCGCGACCTCGCCGACGATCACGGAACGGCCGTCGGCGTCGTTCTCCACGATCTCAACCATGCTGCCGCCGTCGCCGATGACGTCGTCCTGCTCAGCCAGGGCCGAGTCAGATCCACGGGGACCTGCGAAGAGGTCTTCACCGCCGATGTGCTCACCGAGGTCTACGGACTGCCGATCCGCACGCTCGTCGATGAGGACACCGGGATGGTGCGCATCGAGGCACTGCCGCGACGCCGCCGTCGCACCCTCGCCGCGGCCTCCTGACTTCTTCACTGAAATACCGCCGTTTCACCTCTCAAGAAAGAGACACCTCTGTGACAACTCCGCCCTCTGCACCTCTGCGCAAGCCCCTATTCGCCCTGGCTTCCCTCTCCGCCGTCTGCGCCCTCGCACTGTCTGCCTGCGGCACTACAGGCACCGACGCTTCGGCCGATGACGGGAACTCCGAGTCGATCTCCGAAGCATGCGCGGACGACTCGAGCACCACCTCGGCGGACCCGGTCTCCGTCAAGGACGACACCGGCCACCAGATCAAACTCGACAAGCCCGCATCTACGGTCGTCTCACTCGAATGGCAGTACACCGAAGACCTGCTCTCCCTGTGCGTCGATCCCGCTGCCGTCGCCGATGCGAAGGGCTTCACCACCTGGGATACGGCTGAGAAGCTGCCCGAGGACACGACCGACGTCGGCACCCGGCAGGAGCCGAATGTGGAGTCGGTCCTCTCGGCCAACCCTGATCTCGTCATCATCGAGACGACGTCCCGTGACGACAAGATCGTCAGCCAGCTCGAGGACCAGGGCATCCCTGTCATGGCGATGACCGGTGCCGACGGCAAGGACCCGATCGCCTACATGAAGGACACCTTCTCCACCATCGCCGAGGTCACCGGCCGCGGCGAGCGCGCCGACACCGTGCTGTCCGAGTTCGATGCGAAGGTCGAGGAGTCGAAGAAGGCGCTAGAATCCGCCGACCTCGAAACAAAGGAATTCGTCTACTTCGACGGTTGGGTCAACGGCTCGAATGTGGCGCTGCGTCCCTTCGGCCAGGGATCGCTCTTCGGTGAACTCGGCGAGGAACTGGGGCTGAAGAACGTGTGGACCGGCGAGGTCGATCCCGCATACGGACTGGGCCAGACAGACATCGAGGGCATCTCGAAGGTCGGCGATGCGAACTTCTTCTACACCGGCACCGATGATCCCGAGTCCGAGGACTATGTGAAGCTGCTGCAGAAGAACGACATCTGGTCCAACATTCCCGCCGTCAAGGATGAGCGCACCTTTGCGTTCCCCTCCGGGATCTGGACCTTCGGCGGACCGAAATCGTCCGAACAGGCTCTCGACGCCTACGTCGAGGCACTGACCAAGTAGTCCATGACTCCTCCCTCACCCACGACCGTCTCACCCACGACCATGCCTACGACGATCTCGGCGAGCGATGGCTCGGAGCCGAATCCTGCCGCAACCGAGCGGAAGGCTGGACTCTTCAACGCGCTCTCGGCCACCGGGATCCTGCTCAGTCTGGTCATCGTCCTTGCTCTGCTCTCGGCATGGCACATCACGCAGGGCACCTCGGGGATCGGATTCCGGGACCTATTCGCGGCCCTGACCGGATCCATGTCTTCCCCCGCCGAGGCGGGCCCGAGTGCCCGTGACGTCCTCATCGGGTCCCGGCTTCCGCGCGTGGGCGCGGGGATACTCGTCGGCGTCGCCCTCGGCGTTGCCGGTGCGCTGTTCCAGTCGCTGGCCCGCAACCCGCTGGCCTCACCAGACACCCTTGCCGTGACCGGTGGTTCGTACTTCGCAGTCACCGTGGTCACCGCCTTCGGCATCGCGATCCCGGTGTGGGCCTCCGGAGGCGTCGCCTTCCTAGGCGGGCTGCTCGCCGCAGCTCTGGTGCTCGGGCTTGCCGGTGGTGCGGCATCGTCGACGACCCGCCTCGTGCTCGCCGGCACTGCGACCGCCTTGGCGTTGCAAGCCGGCACCTCGACCCTGCTCATCCTGTTCCAAGAGGAGACGACGAGTCTCTACTCTTGGGGTTCAGGCACCTTGAATCAGCTCGATGGGACCGCCGCGATCCGCAGCATTCCCGTCATCACCATCATCGTCGCTGGTGCAATCCTGCTGTCACGACGCCTGGATCTGCTCAGCCTCGGCGATGATGCCGCCTCTGTCCTCGGTGTGCCGATCCGGTCGACTCGCGTGATCGGGATTCTGCTCGCAGTCATCCTCACCGCAACGGCTGTGACTTTGGCCGGGCCGATCGGATTCGTCGGCCTGTGCGCACCGGTCATCGCCCGGCTGCTCGCTCGCCTGGTGCCGGCGCTGGGCCGGCATGCAGTGATGATCCCGGCCACGGCGCTCATCGGCGCAATCATCGTCATCCTCGCCGACGCCGTGCTGCGCGCCATCGTCGGAGCTACCGAGGCGATCACTCTGCCTTCGGGGGTGACGACGACGGTGCTCGGAGCGATCGTCCTCGTCCTACTGGCACGGTCCATGCGGTCTTCGAGTCCCGCTCAGGCGACGTCTGCGGCTCGGTCCCGGGTCCACGGACCACGTCGCGCCGTGCTCGTCATCGTGCTGGGCACGGTCGTGCTCATCGTTGGTGCAGTCCTCTCATTGCTCTCAGGGGAACGCTTCTACCTCCTCGGTGATGTGATGCTGTGGATGCAGGACCAGGCGGCACCGGTGATCTCCTTCGCCTTCGACTCCCGGGCCCCACGCGTGGCCGCCGCACTTGCCGCCGGTGCCGCCCTCGGATTGTCGGGAACATTTGTCCAGGCCAGCGCCCGCAACCCGCTGGCTGAGCCGGGCCTGCTCGGCATCACCGGCGGCGCCGGGCTTGGTGCCGTCATCGTCATCACCCTTGTTCCCGGCGCCACCGTCGTGCTGATCTCAAGTGCGGGGGTCGCTGGTGCGCTCGTGGCATTCGCCATCGTCTACGGACTCTCTTGGCGCGGGGGGATGAACACCGACAGGCTCGTGCTCATCGGCATCGGCATGTGGTTCGGCTTCACCGCCCTGACCACACTGTTCCTCGTTCGGGCGAACCCGTGGGATACACCGGCACTCTTCACCTGGCTCTCCGGCTCCACCTACGGCCGCGTCTGGGCCGATGTCGCGCCCGTGGCACTCGTCCTCCTGGCTGCAATCCCCCTGGCCTTCGTGTGGATGCGTGAGCTGGATCTGTTGGCCCTCGACGACGATACGCCGAGGCTTGTCGGAGTCCCACGTGAACCCGTTCGCCTGGGCGTGCTCATCACGGCCGCGGTGCTCGCCGCCGTCAGCGTCTCCGCAGTCGGAGTGGTCGGGTTCATCGGCCTCGTCGCCCCGCACGCCGCCAGGGCTCTGGTCGGCGCTCAGCACGCCCGGGTGGTCCCGACGGCCATGCTCCTCGGCGCCCTTGGCCTTGTCGTCGCCGACGCATTGGGCCGCACGGTCATCGCTCCTGCACAGATTCCCGCCGGACTCATCGTCGCTCTCATCGGCGCCCCCTACTTCGTGTACCTGCTGGCACGTTCGAAGGCGTGAGAAGCGACCCCGAACTCCCCGACGGCTGTCTCTTCGCAACCGCTTGCCAAACGTGTGGAGGTAGAGCACAAATGACGCACCTGCGCACCTTTGCCAAGCGGTTGTCACGGTGCGACTGCCGGAACCGCGACTACGGAGCCGCCCACTCCTGGGCACGTTCGTGGATGAAGTCGCGCAGGCGAGCGACGACGCGACTGGGTCGGCGCACCGCGGAGCACAGCGAGACCTCACGGACATAGCCACCGCCACGCAGCTCAACCTCGGCGATGCCCTCCATGAAACGAACATTGCGCGGGATCAGCGCCACTCCCATCCCCCGGCTGACGAATTCACGGATCGTCGAGAACTCGGTGACTTCGGTCTTGACCCGCGGGACGAACCCGGCGTCGGCACACCACAGATCGGTGAGGCTGCGCAGATTGTAGGTCGCGGGGTTGGCGATGAACTCTTCTCCCGCCAACTGAGCAACGGTGATGCTGCGCCTACCGGCAAGCCGATGGTCAGCAGGGAGTGCGGCCACGATTTCCTGTGAGGCGAGAACCTCATGTTGCAGCTCAACCGGGGGCGGAATGATGATTGCCAGATCCAGCGCTCCCTTCTGCAGGTCGCGGGCGAGCTCAGCACCGTGTGCCTGCTTGAGGTCGAGTCTGATGCCCGGGTGCCGGGAGCTGAAGGCGGCCAGCAGATCGGGGATCTGGCCCGCTCCCATTGTGAGCGGAAAGCCGAACCGGATGGCACCATGATCAGGGTCGGCCGCCTCGGCGATGTCCGTGATCGCGATCTCGATCTCTCGCAGCGGTCCCCTGATCGAATCCGCGAGTTCGCGTGCTGCGGCAGTCAGGCTGATCGCCCGACCGTCGGGAACGATGAGGGGCACGCCGAGGCGGTCCTCCAGACCGTGGATGCGTCGGCTCATCGTCGACTGCGGGATGCCGAGGGTTGCCGCCGCATCGGTCATATGTCCGTTCTGTTCGACGAGCTCGAGCAGTGCCGCCAACTGCGGGGCCTGACCGGGGCGCATTTCATCCATATACGGATTGTATCGATGTTCTTATTCATTGGACGGATGATTCTTCAGAGATCATGGTGAATATATGAAGCGAAGCCCCGTCACACCACAGCACCTGCCCGACGCCGATGTCGTTCTCATCGGGGCGGGCATCATGTCGGCGACATTGGGATCGATGCTCGCCGATCTCGACCCTGACATGCGCATCGTCGTCCTTGAGAAGGCCAGCGACATCGCCGGCGAAAGCAGCCGAGCCTGGAACAATGCAGGCACCGGACATTCCGGTTTCTGCGAACTCAACTACATGCCCGACCCCGGTGATGGGACGAAGGCCGCCTCAATCGCCGAGCAGTTTCACCTCAGCCGGCAGTGGTGGGCTCACCTGGCCCAGTCCGGGCGTTTGGACCCCACCGAATTCGTTCACTCCACAACTCACATGAACCTCGTCTTCGGTGACCGCGACGTGGACTACCTGCGACAGCGTGTGGAGACACTGCGTGCTGACCCCCTGTTCGCAGACATGGACTTCACCACAGATCGCGGTGAGATCGCACAGTGGGCGCCGTTGACGATGGAGGGTCGCCCCGATGACGGTGAGCCGATTGCCGCGGCCAGGAATCCGCGCGGCACGGATGTCGACTTCGGCGCCCTGACCCGAGGCCTGTTGGACATCGTCTCAGACCAAGCCCATAACGAGGTCCACACCAACCACGAGGTCACCGGACTGCACAGCACCGAAGCAGGCTGGACTGTCAGCGGGAAGACCGCTGCCCCGGCAACGGCCTCGGGCACAGCGTCGAGGCCAACCCGGCCCTTCTCTGTCAATGCGAAGCACGTCTTCGTCGGCGCCGGCGGGTTCGCCCTCAAACTCCTGCAGAAGAGCAGAATCCCCGAGGTCAGAGGCTATGCCGTGCTGCCCGTCGGAGCCTCGTTCTACCGCAGCGCCACTCCTGCCGTCGTCAGCCGCCATGACGCCAAGGTCTACGGGCAAGCCGATGTCGGCGCTCCCCCGATGTCGGTGCCTCACCTCGACAAACGCATCATCGACGATGAGGAGCACCTGCTGTTCGGCCCCTATGCGACGTTCAGCACCAAGCTGCTCAAGCACGGTCACCTCAGAGACTTCTTCACGACCCTGCGACCCGACAATCTCCATGTGATCGCGGCGGCCGGCCTGCAGAACCTCGACCTCGTGAAGTTCCTCGTCACAGAGCTGGCGGCGGGGCCAAAGAAGAAGTTCTCGCAATTGCGCCGCTTCTACCCGAAGGCCAGATTCAACGAATGGACCCTGGTGCCAGCCGGGCAGCGTGCGCAGCTGGTGAAACCTGACCCGAAGCGGGTCGGTGCCCTGCAGCAGGGCACCGAGCTCGTCGTCGGCGCAGACGGGTCGATCGCCGGACTGCTCGGAGCCTCGCCCGGCGCGTCGACGGCCGTGCCGATCATGCTCGACCTGCTGCGCTCGGCCTTCCCAGCCCAATGGCATCGCGGCTGGAAGGATGTCATGAGCCAAGCGATCCCCGACATCGAGAGAACCGACTGGAACGCCGAGGCAGTTGGTGCCAGTTCCGCAGCCACCGACGTCGCCCTCGGGCTGGGCGCATCCGGCTCACGGGCTTCCGACTCGGGTGCTTCCGGCCCGGGCACATCCCACGTGCGGGCTTCCGGCCCGGGCGCTTCCGACTCGGGCACATCCCACCGAGGGACATCCCACGTGAGGGCTTCCGGCCCGGGCACATCCCACGTGGGCACATCCATGCGAAACTGAGCAGCCCCGTGCAACGCCGCGCACCCCGTGCAACACCGCCCAGCACGCACGACCTGCGGGCCCACCTCGGCGAGGCCGCCTCCTCCTCCCTGGCCCGCACGCTGCAACCGCTAGCCAAAGGTGTGAATGTCGAGCACAAGTGACGCACGTATACACGTCTGCGTAGCGGTTGCTGCGGGAGCCCCGACGGTCACCTGGAGCGCCGTCGGGTCAAGGCTCCCACCTGGTGAGACATTGGCAGAATGCCACAGCAGAAAACACTCAGCGTTGTGGCATTGCTGATTGAACGGGGGCCGGTTGGGATTTAGTGTGAGCTACAACACCTAACGTAAGGAATCTCACATGAAGGTCCGCCTCCCCCGCCGAGCGCTCGCAATCGGATCAGCTCTCGCTCTCACCTTCGGTCTGGCTGCTTGCAGCGGAGGAGACCAGGGAGGAGGCGAGGCCGGCGACACGATCGTGGCTGAGACCGCGTTCAACCTCAAGACGATCGATCCCCACCGGCAGTTCGAGTTCACCGGGTCGACGATCGACACTGCGATCTATCAGACTGCCTTGGAATTCAAGGACGGCGACCTGACCAAGCCGACCGACGGCCTGTGCTCCTTCGAGATGTCCGATGACAACAAGAAGTTGACGCTGAAGCTCAAGCAGAAGGACGCGAAGTTCTCCAACGGAGATCCCGTCACCATGGACGACGTCGTCTTCTCCTTCGAACGGCTCAAGGGCATCAAAGGCAATCCTTCGTTCTTCCTCGACGGTGTCTCCATCAAGAAGGTCGACGAGGAGACCGTCGAGCTGACCAGCAAGAAGCCCAATCCTGCACTCCCCTACATTCTCCCCAACGCCTCGATCGGAATCGTGAACTCGAAGGTCGTGAAGGAGAATGAAGGCACCACCGACGAGAAGGACGGCGCCGAAGCCTTCCTCAACGAGAACTCGCAGGGCTCGGGTCCGTACAAGGTCGAGAAGTATGATGCCGACAGCCAGGTGGTGCTGACGGCGAACGAGCACTACAACGGCCCGGAACCGAAGTACAAACGCGTCGTACTGCGCAACGTCTCCGCAGAGACCCAGCTGACCGACATCCAGTCCGGCCAGGCACAGGTCGCCTACGACCTCAACTCCGAGCAGGCGAAGCAGATCGATGGCTCCATGGGTGAGATCGCGAGCCTGCCCTCGACGCGCAGCCTCTACATCTTCAACAACACCGACGAGAAGCTCGGCGGACCTGCCGCCGATCCGAACTTCCGCAAGGCCGTCATGTCTGCCATCGACTACGACAAGCTCACCGACCTCGCCGGAGAAGGATCGCAGCGCATGGCCAGCCTCGTCCCCAACGAGTTCGTCGGTGCCGTGCCGAAAGATCAGGCACCAGAGAAGGATCTGGCCAAGACGAAGAAACTGCTGAAGAAGGCTGGGTACGACGGTGAGAAGATTCCCTTCCACTATTCGAGCGACCAGTCAGTCAACGGAGTCGACCTGGCTCAGCTGGCGGAGACCCTGCAGGCTCAGCTGAAAGAGGCCGGCATCAACCTCGCGCTGAAACCGGCACCCAGTTCGACACAGCTCGACGGATTCCGCTCGGCCAAGCAGCCCATGGGCATCGGCACCTGGGGTGCGGACTACCCGGATCCCACGAACTACAACGTCTTCATCCCCGGCGGCAGCGTCGCCGACCGCGTCAACTGGAAGTCCGATCCGAAGCTGAAGAAGCTCGCAGCCGAAGCGGAGAAGGCCAAGGACGGTGACCGTGACGCCGCCTACGCCAAGCTGTACAAGGCGACCACGGACACCGGAGTCTGGATTCCTCTCGTCCAGCCCGTCAACACCGTGGCAGTGGGATCGAGCATCAACACGTACGTCTCCAACGCCGACATCACATTCGACTTCGCGAAAGCTGAGTGAGGATGTCGGTCTCAACCACCGATAGCTCCACCGCCCACCCGCCGAGCAGCGACGAAGCACAGCGCATCAAGCCACCGCTGCTGCCCCCGCTGCTGCGCTACATCCTCATTCGGATCGGGATCAGCCTCATCCTCATCTGGGGTGTCACGATTGTGACGTTCCTGATGACCAACCTGGTCCCCACCGACCCGGTCGCCGCCATCCTCGGCGACCGGGCGGCGGCGGACCCGGAGATCGTCGCCGCGACCCGCGAGCGCCTCGGTCTCGACCAGCCACTCATCGTCCAGTACTTCACGTATCTGAGCAACCTGCTCCAAGGCGATATGGGTGTATCCAACCAGACCCGGACACCAGTCCTCCAGTCGATCGGCCAGGTCTTCCCTGCCTCGATCGAGCTGGGCATCGGAGCCATCCTGATCTCGGTCATCATCGGTCTGCTGCTTGGACTGGCCAGCGCGCTCAAGCAGAACACGATCCTCGATCACGCCATCCGCGCCTTGAGCCTCATCGGTATCTCAGCACCCACATTCTGGATCGCCGCGGTCGGCTACTACGTCTTCTTCTTCAAACTCCGCGTCGTCCCCGGCGCCGGGCGCCTTGACCCGTGGATCACCCCACCGCCGAGGGTCACCGGTCTCTACACCGTCGACTCTCTCTTGGCCGGTCAGATGTCGACGTTCATCAACGCATTCGGGCATCTGATTCTGCCCTCGTGTGTGCTGGCCCTGTTCACGATCGGCCTGCTCACCCGATTCAGCCGCTCAAGCGTTCTCGACATCATCCGACTCGACTACGTCACCGCTGCCAGAGCAAAGGGGCTGCCGGCTCGCACGGTCGTCTTCAAATACATCTTCCGCGGTGCTCTCGTCCCCATCATCACGGTCGTCGGCCTGGCCTTCGGCTCGCTCCTGTCCGGCGCGGTCCTGACAGAGACCGTGTTCGCTTGGAACGGCCTGGGACAGTACGCCTTCCGCGGTGCGACGACACTCGACCTGCCCGTCATCATGGGAGTCGGACTCGTCATCGGCATCGTCTACATCATCGTCAATTTCATCGTCGACCTGATCTACGGCTTCGTGGATCCGAGAGTGAGGGTGCGATGAGCATCGGGACCCCCAACCAGCCGCCGACGAACACCACATCTGCCAGCGCCGAGGTGGCCGATCGCAATCTTGTCGACCGCGGTGTCAAACGGTGGCAGTTTCGCTTTCCGAAGGCACTGCGCACTCCGCTGGGATTCATCGGAGCCATCATCCTGAGCATCTGGCTGATTGTGGCACTCTTCGCACCACTTCTGGCACCGTTCAATCCGCTGGCGCAGGATTTCCCCCGGCTCAGTGCTCCCGGAGGCGGAAACCTTCTGGGCACAGACACCTTGGGTCGTGATGTTCTGTCGCGACTCATCGTGGCCGCACGCACCACACTGCCGGCAGCCGTCTTCGTCGTCATCTGCTCGGCCGTGCTCGGTTCCGTCCTCGGTGCGATTGCCGGCTACTTCGGACGAGCCGTCGACGAGATCATCATGCGCATCGCCGACCTCGTCTTCGCCTTCCCCACGATCATCCTCGCCATGGTCATCGCCGCAGCATTAGGACCGGGCCTGAAGAACGCGATCATCGCCATCCTCCTCGTCTCCTGGCCTTCATACGCCCGTGTCACCAGATCTCTGGTCATGTCTGCTCGCAACAGCGAATACGTCGTCGCCGGACGTCTGCTCGGCTTCAGCGCCGGAAAGTCCCTCATCCGGGAGATCTCACCGAATGTGCTCTCCCCTGTCGTGGTTCTTGCCACCCTCGATGTGGGCTCGGCGATTCTCACGATGGCCGGTCTCTCATTCCTGTCCCTGGGCGTCGTCCCACCGACACCGGACTGGGGTGCCATGATCAGCGAGGGAGTTTCGCAGTTCGCCGCCTGGTGGATCGCGTTCTTCCCCGGCCTGTGCATCCTCACGATCGTCATGGCCTTCAACTTCATCGGAGACAGTCTGCGCGACTCCCTTGACCCGCATACCGCACAGGAAGTGGGAGAAACCACCTCATGAGCATGATCAGCATCCAAGACCTCAACCTGTCGGTGACGACGGGCAAGGTGGAGAAGCACATCCTGCGCAATGTCTCATTCGATCTGGAGGCGGGAAAGATCACCGGTGTCGCCGGTGCCTCCGGTTCGGGCAAGACGCAGACAGGCCTGGCGATCATGGGCCTCTCCCCCGCCGGTGCCCAACTCAGCGGCAGCATCGACTTCGACGGCACCGAGTTGGTGGCGATGCCCGCCAAGGTCCACAACCGCCTGCGCGGCGTGCAGCTGTCGATGGTGTTCCAGGATCCAGCTTCAGCATTCCATCCCATGCTCACCATCGGCGATCAGATGACCGATCACTACCGGCACCACAAGAAGGCCTCGAAGAAGGACGCCCTCGAGCGCGCCGTCCACATCCTCGAACGCACTCACGTCCCCCACCCCGATGAAGCGATCGGGAAGTACCCACACCAGTTCTCCGGTGGTCAGCTGCAGCGCATCGCGTTCGCCTCGGCGATCATCTGCGATCCGAACGTGCTCATCGCCGATGAACCGACCACCGCCCTCGATGTGACTGTCCAGGCCGGAATCCTGCGCCTGCTGCGCGAACTCTGCGATGACCTCAACTTGGCCGTCCTCCTCGTGACTCACGACTTCGGAGTGCTGTCCTCGGTGGCCGACACCATCGTCGTGATGAAGAACGGGTTGGTGGTCGAGACCGGAGATCGTGAACCTGTCATCACCGCACCGAAGCATGAGTACACCAGATCGCTCATCGAATCACTGCCCGGAGCGGAGGTCTCACGCTGATGACAACCACGACAACGACCGAGGACACTCCTCGTGCATCAAAGGCTCCACTGCTCGAACTCGACAACGTCTCCTGCGAATACAAACTCAACGGCGGCGGCCGATTCCGTGCCGTCAGCAACGTCTCACTGCAGCTGGGCCACTCAGAGGTGCTTGGCCTCGTGGGCGAATCCGGTTGCGGAAAGTCCACGCTGGCCAAGCTCATCTGCGGACTCGAGAAAACCGCAGGCGGCACCATCACCTTCGAATCCCACCCGGTGAAGCCCTTGGGCCTTGGCCGTCGGCCCAAGAATCTCCTGGGAGTCCAGATGGTCTTTCAGAACCCCTACGCATCGTTGAATCCGCGCAGACGCATCAGGGATCAGCTCACTGACGCACTCGCCCTCGACCCGGAACACAACTGGACGGTGGAGTCCCTCCTCGAAGCGGTCGATCTGCCCCTCGATGCCGCGCAGAGGTTCTCGCATTCGTTCTCGGGCGGACAGCGACAGCGCATCGCCATTGCGCGTGCACTGGCTGCCGGGCCCAAGGTGCTCGTCGGTGATGAGCCGATCGCCTCCCTGGATGCCTTTCTCCAAGCCAGGATCGCGCGGATGATGAGGGACCTTGCCATCGACTCCGGTGCGTCCATGATCTTCATCAGCCACGATCTTTCGGTCGTCCGCGACATCGCGGACCGCGTAGCCGTGATGGAGGCAGGTAACATTGTCGAGGTCGGTTCGACAGATCAGATCTGGAATGACCCGCAGCATCCCTATACGAAGAAGCTGCTCGCGGCCATCCCGAAGGTCGACGGCAAGGGGATCATTCCCGGGTAAGTGCTGCAGGAGACGTCGCAAGGAGATAGCGAAACATGGTGATATTGCTGCGCGGAGCAGACATCTGCGCCCCGGAACGGCTCGGGAAGCAGGACATCCTCATCGAGGGACAGCAGATCACCTTCATCGGTGACCTACCTGCCGAAGCGCTCCAGGGTCTTCCCAACGCCACAGTCATTGATGCCCAGGGACTGACGGCCACTCCCGGTTTCATCGACCCACATGTCCACATCGCCGGCGGTGGGGGCGAAGGCGGGTACGCAAACCGCACCCCCGAGATCCGCATCGGCGACATCGTGAGCGCCGGAGTCACCACCGTCATCGGCTGCCTGGGGACCGACGGAGTCACCCGCAGTCACGCTGATCTCCTCGCCAAGGCCCGAGCTCTCGAGACCGAGGGCATCACCACCTATATCTATACGGGCAGCTACCAGGTCCCGGCCCGAACTTTGACCGGCGCTGTCGTCGATGATCTCGTCCTCATCGACAAGGTCATCGGTGTCGGAGAGGTCGCGATCTCGGATCGGCGGTCGTTCCAACCCACCGTCGAGGCTCTTGCCGAACTCGTCAGCCAGTCACATGTCGGTGGGCTGCTGTCCGGCAAGGCCGGAATCACTCACTTCCACGTCGGTCCCTACTCGACCCGACTTGCCCCACTTCACCGGCTCCTCGACGAGTATCCGATCGCGCCCCAGGCCATCTACGCCACCCACATCACCCGGTCCCCCGAGCTTCTGGCCGACGCGGTGGATCTGGCTGCCAAGGGTGCCATGGTCGATATGACGGCCTCGTCGACGACGACTGATTCGCTGAAACGCTACATCGACCTCGGCGGGGATCTCAGCCGTCTCACTCTCTCTTCCGATGCCAACGGCAGCCTGCCGGAATTCGACTCCGATGGTCGGCTCATCGGCATGGATGTCGCCAAGCAGGCGACTCTGTACGAGCAGGTGTGGGCGTGTGCCGACCTGCCCGGTGTCGACCTGTCTCAGGCCATCTCCCTCGTCACCTCCAATACGGCAGATGTCCTCGGCCTCGAGCACAAGGGACGCCTCCGCGTCGGAGCAGATGCCGATATCCTCCTCACCGATGACAGCCACACCATTCAGCTCGCCTTCGCCCGCGGACGAGAGAGCGTCCGCAGCGGCGCCCCGCAGATCCAAGGAACCTTCGAATGAGCCACGAGCGCGACACGACGACTGCCACCTCCGTCGATGTGGAGGAGAAGCGTCCGCCCTTAGGGTGGTCGCTGGTCCCTCTGGTCGCGATGCTCGTCCTGTTGGCGGTGGGCTACGGTGTACTCGGGCTCGCACCCGAACCGCTGCTGATCCTCTCCGCGATCATCGCCGGCCTGGTGGCTCTGCGGATGGGGCTGAGCTGGGACGAGATGCTGCTGGGCATCAGGGAGAAGCTCGACACTGCGATGCCGGCTCTGCTCGTGCTCATCTCGATCGGCATCCTCATCGGCACGTGGATGATCGCGGGCACTATTCCGATGATGATCTACTACGGCCTTGGACTCATCAGCGCACAGTTCATCGTTCTCATCGCCTTCGTCATCTCCGCGATCGTCTCCGTCATCACCGGAACGTCGTGGGGTTCGGCCGGGACCGTGGGAGTCGCCCTGATGGGAATCGCCGCGGGCCTCGACGCACCGCTGGCGGCCACCGCTGGCGCCATCGTCGCCGGTGCGTACTTCGGCGACAAGCTCTCTCCGCTGTCGGACACCACGAACCTGGCTCCGATCGCTGCCGGCACCACCCTGTGGGAGCACATTCGGCACATGCTCTACACCACGATTCCGGCCACGGTCGTGGCGCTGGCGCTCTATCTGTTCATCGGCATCAATCAGAAGTCCGGCGGGACCGATTCGGAGCAGATCAATGCCGTCACGGGAACCTTGGACAGTCTCTTCTCCTTCAACGTCCTCCTGCTTCTGCCGATGCTCATCGTCCTCGGCGGAGCGGTTCTCAAACTGCCCACACTTCCGACGATCATCGGCTCGTCTCTGGTGGCCGGTATCCTCGCTGCCATCTTCCAGAAGGTCAGCCTCGAATCGATCTTCGCGTCCACTGTCGACGGGTTCACCCCGGACATGCTCGAGGTCGGGCCCACGACCCTGAAGAATCTGGATCCTCAGGTCGTCGAGTTGGTCTCACAGGGTGGGATGGCGTCGATGACCGGTGTCATCCTCATCGCGTTCAGTGCCTTCGCCTTCGCCGGCATCATGTCCAAGTCCGGTGCTCTCGAGACCATCATCCGCTCGTTGCTGAAATTCGTGAAGCGCACTGGAGATCTTGTCCTCTCCACGGTGCTCTCATGCATCACGATGGCCATCGTGACCGGCAATTCCTACCTGTCGATCATCGTTCCGGGCGAGCTGTTCAAGAAGGCCTACGCCGATCGGGGCCTGGACGCCAAGAACCTCTCACGCACACTTGAGGATTCCGGCACCGTCGTCGTTCCGCTCGTCCCGTGGTCTTCGGCAGGCGTGTACATGGCCGGAGTGCTGGGAGTCTCCGTCCTCGACTACGCCCCGTGGGCAGTGTTCTGCTATGTCGGCTTCGCCTTCGCAATCATCCTCGGCTATACCGGAATCGGCATCGCCAAACGCCGCTGACCTGCGATAGTCCCGGTTCCGCCCGGCCCGGCCCATTCCGCAGCATTCTGATTCACTGCTGTGGTTGGCCACTCCTCTCGTGAGCACGGATGTATTCGGCCGGTGTGTACCCGGTGACGCGGTGGAAATCCGCCGTGAAGTGCGATTGGTCGAACCATCCGAGCTCTGCAGCCAAGTCACCGAAAGCTCCATCCCAACCCCGGTCGAACGCGGCAATGGCGTCCCTGATCCGTGCCCGGACCAGGATCTGTTTGACCCCGACACCGCAGTGAGCTTGAAACAGTCGCTGCAGCGAACGCTCGCTTGTCCCGCTGTGCAGCGCCAGATCGCCGAGGCTGATGATCGCCGGGTCATCGAGTCGGCCGAGGATCTGGCGGAACCTGGCATAGCTCTCGGTCATCTGTGGGCGAAGGGACAGCAGCCAACTCTCGATCGCACTCACGGCAGCGACCAGGCCGTCCTCGGCTTTCACGTGATCACCGACAGGCAGAACGCCGAGGACAGGCAGGTCGCCGTCGATGCCCGGGAACCAGGTCCGAGCAGGCACCGTCGTATCCCGAATCGTCGCGGGTGATTCGTTCGCGAAGGCCACAGTGCCGCCGAGGTGGAAATTGACTCCGATGACGCCGCCGCGGCCGAAGAGTCCGACATCGAAACGACGTCCCGTCACCGGACCGGTCAGCCAGATTCCTGCACCGTTCGTGTTCGCTCGGCCGATGTCACCGTATTCGAGAGTGAGATTGATCGTAGGCTCCGAAACCGTCGCTGTCTGATAACGCTCGTCAGCGGCCAGATCCCAGTTCACCGACCAATAGCGCTTCACCCATGGCCGCAGCTCTTCGGCAACTTCCGTGACGGCGCAGTAGTGAGCGTGCTCGAGCATCTCTGCCGGTTTGAGCACCCGCCCGTAGAAGTGGTCGGGCGGTGATTCGCCGCGTGGCGGGTTTTTCCTATCGACGACCTCGTCCATGGAACAAGAATGGCAGACATGACTGACACAGAGATGAAAGTTTCCGATTCCACCTTCTCGACGACCCCTGTCGCGAAGCTCGCGATGGTCACGCTCGACGCCCCGGACGCTTCGGCGCTCGGCGACTTCTATTCCGCGGTGCTGGGTTGGCCGGTGGCGTACTCAGATGAGAACTACGCAATGCTCACCGGCCCCAGCAACGCTCTGGGCATCGGGACGATACCGGACTACCAACGCCCCGATTGGCCCGACGACGGGCACAAGCAGTTCCACCTCGATCTCGCCGCCGATGACATCGACGCCGCGGCCGCTCGCTGCATCGAACTCGGAGCGACCCTCGCCGATCCACAGCCAGGCGAAACCTGGGTGGTGCTCATCGATCCGGCCGGCCACCCGTTCTGCCTTTCTGACGCGAAGAACTGGGGCTGACGCATCTGTGCTGTCCCACCAATGCGTCCCCGCAGGGACGCGTCTCAGTCCCGGGTCAGCTTCTCGACCCGAACGATGTAATGGGAGGAATCGAGGCCGTCGACGAGGATCGTCGCCGAGAACTTCTCGTTGGCTCCTGTCACGATCCAATTCGGTTTGAGGACCCCGCTTGGTGCGGCGGCTTCGTCAATACTGATGCTCATACCCAGTTTCACCGTCTTCACAACCTTCGTGCGCACCAGTGAACGCGATGTTCGCCTCACCTGGTCCACACCCGGCTGGGGGCCGCCCTGATCCGAGAAATCGAGAGCACCGACCCAATCAACGACGGCCACACTTTCTCCACGGGGTTCGAAGTCCGCGATGTAGCCCTTGCCCGAGCAGGCGTTGACCAGAACGTTCATCCGTTGGCCCGGCGACACCGCAGACCCTGGTTTCGCGGATCGGGTGAATACGCCGCGGGTCCAGGCACGCAGCGCCGTCCACCAGAACGGGTGGAGCACCTCCCGAACCTCAGCCTCCGCGTCGGGGAGCTTGCGCTGGAATACGGCGAGCGCCTCGGCGGCGGTGATGTTCGGTGCCAGCTTCAGCACCGAATCGGGAGCGATCAGACTGGATTCGCCAGCAGAACCGGAAGCAGAATGCTCACGCATCTTTGGGCACCTGTGCTGCCAGCGCATCGTTCTGACCGGTGAGCATGTGGGCTGGGATGGCACCGATCTTGTCCGTCTCCTTCAAAGCGGCGACGACGTGTGTGGGCACCGGGTGGGATTTCTGGGTGGCCAGAGACACGAGGATGAGTGCCAGGGTTGAGCAGACGATGCCGATTCCCATCGGGTCGACACCGGTGACATCGACGAGCCCGGTCAGCTGCCAGACGACCGAGGACACGGTTCCGAGCACCATCGAGGAGATCGCACCAGGAACATTGGCCTTCTTCCACCACGCTGCGGCCACGTAGACGGGGACGAATGCGGCACCGAGCACGGTCGTGGAGAAGATGACCACCTCGGCGACGGCTGGCGGATCGTTGACGGCGACGATGTAGCCGATCATGGCGAGGATGAGGACGGTGAAGCGCGAGACCCACACGGACTGGCTGTCGGACATGTCCTTTTTGATGAAGCGCTGGAACAGGTCCTGGCTGGCGATCGTGCCCGACTGCAGAAGCAACGCGTCCGCGGTCGACATGATGGCCGCCATGATGCCGGCCATGACGATGCCGACGGCAAAGTTCGGCAACACCGTGTCCGCGACCTGGAAGACCGCGAGTTCGGGGTTGTCGAGGTTGGGCAGGATGATGAGCGCCATGATGCCCACGATGTAGGGGGCAGGGATGAACAGGAGGTTGAAACCGGTGGCGTACATGCTCGCCGTGCGCGCGACCGAGGGCCGCTTCATAGCCATGTGGCTGACGTTGACGTGCGGCCAGCCCATGTAGCCGATGGAGAACACGAGGACCGCGCCGATGATGACGCCCCACTGTACGGAGCCGATGCCGTCGGGGCCCCACATGGTCAGCAGATTCGGGTTGATCTCACCGACGGCGTTGTTGCCGGCCGTCCAACCGCCGACTGCCTGCAACGTGCCGATGAGAATCCAGACCATGCCGATGAGCATGATGATGGCCTGCACGAAGTCGGTGTAGGCCACGGCAAGGTAGCCGCCGAGGAACGTGTAGAAGACGATGACGCCGACGGCGATGAGCAGCGCCCATGCGTAGGGGATGCCGGTGACCATCTCGAGGCCGCGGCCTCCGGCGATGAACTGGCTCATGACGTAGAAGAAGATGCAGAATACGGCAACGGGGGCCGCGATGGCGCGGATCCACGGCGACGGGTAGCGGTGCTCGAGGTATTCGATCGAGGTCAGGGACCCCAAGATCTGGGAGAGTTTGCGCATCCGCCTGCCGAGGATGGACAGGTTGAGCACTCCGCCGCCGATGTCGCCCATCGCGTACCAGAGTGAGAAGTAACCCTTGGTGTACGCCAGCGATCCGGCACCGAGGAACATATACCCCGACATCGACGAACTCTGCAGGCGCAGCGCCGTCACGGCCGGACCCAGGCTGCGCCCGCCCAGCAAGTAGCCTTCGCTGTCCTTGTTGCCGACCTTGAGCGTCCACACGCCGATGCCGGCCATGGCGGCGAAGTAGATGACGAGGAACCAGGTTTCGAGGTTCATGCCAGTCCCCCGTTCTCATCTGCCGAGGTGGCCGGGCCGTTTGGCCCGTTCCCTCCACTGGCATTGCGTGAGGTCAGGTCCTGGTCTTCGGCGACGTCCTCGGCCTTCCAACCGCGCGAAAGGTAGACGAAGACCAACGTGTAGATCACCCATATCGCGGGGATGCCGAAGATGACGACGACGGTTGCCGTCGGGAGACCGAACATTGAGACCACCTCATTGTGACGCTGAACAGGATGCGGCAGTGTCGGAACCGTGCCGAACCACAGGCTGCGTTGGGCGACCTGTGCTTCCACGGAGCTCACCACCATGTTGAGGCGAGGATACATCGTTTTGTCAGATAGTTCTCAAGCTTCTCGGCCCAGCGGTCCGGCAACATCGGTCCTTCGCTGTCGACAAACGGATTTCCCTGTCCGCAAATGGTCGATTTCGTCGGCCGAAACGACCATTTGTCCACAGTGAATCGGGCGCGCCTCCGACTTGGCTCGGCGTCCGGCCCGCTCGCTTGGTCGGTCCCTGCGATCCGGGTGCTCAGTCGACGGTGAAGTCCC
The DNA here is from genome assembly GCF_057334195.1 of Brevibacterium sp. AGC70. Lineage (NCBI taxonomy): Bacteria > Bacillati > Actinomycetota > Actinomycetes > Micrococcales > Brevibacteriaceae > Brevibacterium > Brevibacterium sp. AGC70. The sequence goes on from NZ_JBHFIH010000014.1 coordinate 530,658, forward strand.
GTTCATGGAGGCCGGTGGCGCTGCCGGGGATCGCGGGGCGACGTTCGGCGATCTGTTCGTTGCCGTCTTTGTCGACCGCTCTGACAGTCACGGTGTGGGTGCCCGGTTCCACGTCGTCGAAGTGGCATCGCCATTGTCGCCAGGTGTCGGTGGTCAGCTCCTCGCTCAGCTCCGCTGTGTGCCAGTCGCCGTTGTCGATGCGCACGCGCACCTCGGCGATGCCGACGTGCTGGGCCCAGGCCATCCCCGCGGTGATGATCTGCCCGTCCTTGTTCGGGCTGACATGGACACCGGCGCGGGGAACATCAACACGGGAGGCCACGAGCACGGGCCCGTGTGTGGACCAGCCGCGCTTCGTCCAATAGGCCTCCTTGTCGGCGAATCGAGTGACTTCGAGTTCCGTCACCCATTTCGTCGCCGACACAAAGCCGTAGAGTCCAGGCACGACAAGTCTGGCGGGGAATCCGTGGTCGCGGGGCAGCGGTTCGCCGTTCATGCCGACCGCCAAGAGGGACGCTCGGTCGTCGGTGAGCACCTCGAGGGGTGTCGAGGCTGTGAAGCCGTCGTCGGATACCGAGAGCACCATGTCAGCCTCGTCATTCGGCTGCGCACGTTTGAGCAGGTCTCGGACCGGGTAGCCCAACCAGGTGGCGTTGCCCACGAGGTCACCGCCCACTTCGTTCGATACGCAGGTCAGACTCACGCGGTGTTCTTCCAACGGCAGCTCGAACAGTTGTGCCATGGTGATCGTCACTTCCTCGTCGACCATGCCGTGGATTCGCAGCGACCAGGAGGAAGCGTCGACGGACGGTGGGATGAGCGCGGTGTCGATGCGGTAGAAATCGTCAGTGGGTGTCATGATCGGTGCGAGTCCGTCGATGTCCAGCTCGGCTCCAGCTGGGATCTTAGTCGCCGAGGTGGCCGGCCGTGGCAGCACCAGCTTCGTTACCGCTCCTGCCGCATTCCGGGCGAGAATCGATGCCGACTGGCCTGCCGCGATCGCGGCGATGCCGACCGCGCTCAGTCCTGCGGCGAGACCGAAGAAGGCACGACGGTCGCTGCCCGGCTGGCCGTCGATGTCGGCACTCCGGTCTCTGTCCTGAGAGTCTTCGGCTCGCAGTTCTCGGCCATCGCCGAGGCGGATCAACCCTACGTATGCCGCGCAGCCCAGTACCACTCCTCCAAGGGCCGGGACCGCGTCGAGGAGCGATCCGCCAGTGCTCACCAGCAGGACCACGGGTAGGATCCCGAGGCCGATGAGGAGGACGAAGGACAGGGTACGCCGGTGCAGGCCGACCCGTCCGATCACTCCTCCGAGTATCGCTCCGACGATGGCCAGAGTGATGACGAGGGCGAGTTTGTCGTTAGTGCCGAAGATGCTGATGGCGGCCTTGATCATGGCTGTCGGCACGAGCGGGATGATCGTCTGCCCCAGGATCAGCAGAGGCGCCGAGGTGGCGGAGAAGGCACCGGCGATGAACTCGGCGGCGCCGAAGTACACGAGGGTCGCGACGATTCCGGCGAGAGTGAAGAGCAGCGGGCGGCGATCTGTCATCGTCAGTGTGGCACCTTCTCAAAGCAGCGGATGGTGCTGTTGATTATCCTCGTCTTCGCCTGCCGGTGGGGACGGGAAACCTTACAGAATGATGACGGGTGGGTTCACGGCCCAAAATCGACGGCGCTCGACATTGAGGTCCGATCGATCCTAGGCGAGGCGCCGACGCAGTCGCACTGCCGCGTCAAGAAGCTGAGCCAACCGCTCTTGCTGTTGCGCCTCTGGGAGATCCTCGGCCGAGGCCGCACCCTCTTCGATGAGCACGACGACCTGATCGGCCAGGCTCTGATCGCCCAGATCCGGGACCGCCCTGCCATCGGAGCCGATCGACGAGAACTGTGCGAGCGCCTCGGCGATCGTGTCCCTGCGGGAGTGCGCGCCCGCTGTAGTGACACGGGAATTCGGACCCGCCTCGGCGAGCTGACGCGGGTTGAGTCCGATGATGCGGATACGCAGACGGCGGACCTCTGTGTCGAGGTCCGCCGTCACGTTGTTCATGGCTCAATCATAGACACCGCTTCCGGAACCGTGCAGTTGGGGTGGTCCCGGGATCCGAGGTGTCTAGTTCCTGAAGTAGGAGATGAGGCGCAGGATTTCGATGTAGAGCCACACGAGGGTGACCATGAGGGAGAATGCGCACATCCAGGAGTACTTCTCCGGGATCTGCTGCTTCACACCCTGCTCGATCATCTGGAAGTCCATGATGAGTGTCATGGCTGCGAGCACGGTGGCGACGATGCCGATGATGACACCGAGCGGCATTTCAAATCCCATGATGTTGATTTCGATGCTGCGCGCACCACCAGTGCCGGTGAACATCGCGATGCCGAAGTTGATGAGCGAGAAGATCGCATAACCGCCGATGGCGATCATCATGAACTTCTTCATCTTCGAGCCGTAGCGCACGCCCTTGAACTTGAACAGGGCGAGCATGACGCCGAAGACGCAGAGCGTGGCCAGAACGGCCTGGACGACGATTCCGGAGAACTGGGCTTCGAAGATCGCGGAGATGCCACCGAGGAAGACACCCTCGAAGACCGCATAGCCGATGATCAGGGCCTTGCTCGGTTCCTTCTTGAAGGCGTTGACCAGGCCGAGGACCAGGGCGATGAGCATCGCGGGAAGGGCGAGGGGCGGAACGAACCAGCCGACGACGGCACCGGCGAGAAGAATGGCGAAGAGAACACCAGTCTTCATCATGACGTCGTCGTAGGTCATTGCGCGTTCGGCGGTCTGCGGGCCGGCGTTGCGGTTCTGCGCGGCAGGCTGGTCGAACAGGTTGTTGAGATCCTGGTCGGACATGACCGGTTCGTTGCGTCCGGCTTGGACTCCCTGGTTGAGAGCCCGGTTCATCATGGGGTTACTCACGGTCGAGATCCTTTCGATCTGAGCAGGTTGCTCGCGCAGACGATATGCCGCACGAGAGTTGAATCATGGTCTCAGTCTAATCACCTGAGCTGGACAGTCACTGAAGAACCAGTGCCCGAGTCAACGAGCGTTGCACGATCGTAACGCTCGTCGGCGGCCAGGTTATTCCCACATCCACGGCAGACGTTGTAACCGCCCCACCTCGCGAGCCGAACCAGAGCCCTCAGCCCATGTGGTAGCTCGTGGCGGCTCCGGGACCCCATGGAATTCCGGTGGCCCACCAGATGAAGAAGAGCAGTCCCCAGAGAACGAACATCGCGAATGAGAGCGGAATGGTGAACGACAGCACGGTGCCGATTCCGGCATCCCTCTTATACCGCTGGATGAAGCCGAGGACCACGACGAAGTACGGGCTCATCGGGGAGATGATGTTCGTCGTCGAGTCACCGATGCGGTAGAGGGCTTGCGTGGTCTCCGGGGCGATGGACAGGAGCATGAACATCGGAACGAGGACCGGTGCCATGAGCGTCCACAGTCCCGATCCGGAGGTCAGGAACAGTGCGCCGAGGGCAACCAACAGCCATCCGCCGAGGAGGATGACGAACGTTCCGGTGTCGAGTGAACCGAAGAACTCGGCTCCGCGGATCGCGAGGATCTCGCCGAGGCTGGACATCTTGAACAGCGCGAGGAACTGGCTGGCGGCGAAGAACAGGACGATGACGGGCACGAAAGGAAGAAGCCCCTTGCCCATCATGTCGGGGATGTCGGAGGTCTTCTTGATCGATCCGGTGGCGTAGCCGTAGACGATGCCGATGATGAAGAAACCGAAGCCGATGATGGCAGCGATACCCGCCATCAGGCCCGATTCGGGGCCGAAGCCGCCGGCTTCATCGCGCAGGAAGGAGCCTTCGGGCAGTGCGAGGAAGAACAGTATGGCGGCGCAGGCGACGATGCTGAGCACAGCGAAGACCACTCCGCGCTTCTCGTTGGAGTCCAGTGCCAATTTGACGTCGAAGTTGTCGGGGTCGTTCTCATCCGGTTCGTCGAGTTCGATCTGGTCGGCGCGCTTGGTCAGCAGGAGTTCGGTGACCAGGGTGACCGCGGCTGCGACGACGAACATCGAGACGAAGTTGAAGTAGAAGTTCGCGACGGGGCTGACCACATATTCCGGGTCGATGATCTGAGCCGCCGATGTGGAGAGCCCGCCGAGGATCGTATCCAAGGAGTTGACCATGGGTGCTGCCGAATATCCGCCCGAGGTGGCGGCGTAGGCGACGAGGCAGCCGAGCAGCGGATTGCGTCCCACAGCTTTGAACGCAAGCCCGCCGAGGGGAATCATGATCATGTAGGAGGCGTCGGAGGCGATCGACGAGGCGGTACCGGCGAGTGCCACGATGAACGTGATCCACTTCGGTGAGGCACCGGCGATGGTTCCGCGCAGCATTGCCGGGATGAGCCCGGACTGCTCGGCCACGGCCACACCGATGAGCACGATGAGGACCAGGCCCAATGGTGGGAACGTGACGAAGTTGTTCGTGGCTCCGGCAACGATCTCACGCAGGGATTCCGTGCTGAAGAGGTTGGTCACCGTCACCGTCTTGTCGGTGGCCGGATTGACGGCCTGCAGGCCGGAGGCGGAGAAGATTGCCGAGAGGATCATGACCACGACGGCCAGTGACAGGAACAGCCAGAAGGGGTGCGGAAGCTTGTTTCCGGCCTTCTCGATGATGACCAGCAGGCGCATCAGCCAACTGAGTTCGGCTGGCTGCTTCGGTTTCGTGTCGGTGACAGCGGTGTTGCGCGACATCGATGCTCCTCGGTGGTTCGTCAATGGGGTGTGCAGATGAGCCGGACGAAGCCGCTCACCTCGGCGGCCGGTCACGACCTGAGTGTGGCAGGGACCACTGTGTGCAAGTTCTCAGTTTCATAGACAATGCCGATTGCGGCGAGCCGATCTCATATCCTGGATCGCCTGCGGGCATCCGCCGAGGTGGTGAGTGCATGTCGCCCGTCGACGTACCCATTTGTCGCCGGACGCGGACTGTGCAGCTCGGCGTCGAACCCTAGGCTCGAACCATGAGTTCACATGCTGCCTTCGACGGGCACCCATCTGCCTTTCCACCCCAGCGTTCGCCACGTCCTCCACGACCGCCTCGGCGCCTCGGGCTGCCGCTGTGGGCGATCATCGCCCTCGCCCTGCTCGCCGTACCGCGCGTCGTCCTCCACGACCTCGACATCATCGCAGCCGGCACCCTCATAAACGCTGCCTTCGTCTTCGTGCCGATCCTCGTCTGGATCGGAGTCGTACTGTGGGCGTCGGTGCCGAACGCTTTCCTCACGCTGCTCGCGGTCGGTGTCTTCTACGGCGTCTTCCTGGCTGTGGGTCATCAGATCTTCTGGACTGCGCAATTCGACGGGGCGCCGCCCAGCCTCGGCGGGAATCTCTCGGATCTCGATCCGTTGGTATCGAACCTGATAGTTCGGACATTCGCCGCTGCCTCGAGCCTGATCACAGGCACTGCCGTCGGGGCTGGGGTCGGGCTCCTCACCTGGATCCTCGACCGACTGCTGAGACGCAGCCGTACAGAATCCGCCGCAGTGGAGCACGGTTGACGCAACCACCGACGCTCCGCCGGGCAGAGAGAATGCCGACCACACGTTGGTGCGATCGGCATTCTCAGGTTGCTGCGGAGTTCAGCTCAACGGTCGAGGTTTCCTTGGATGAAGGCTTCGACGGCATCGTGTGCTGCGTCGTCGCCCTTCTGCTCCGGGGGCGACTTCATGAAGTACGAGGATGCCGAGATGAGGGCTCCGCCGACACCGCGGTCGAGGCCGATCTTCGCCGCACGGACGGCGTCGATGATGACTCCGGCCGAGTTCGGTGAGTCCCAGACCTCGAGCTTGTACTCAAGCGACACCGGAGCATCACCGAAGTTGCGTCCCTCGAGGCGGACGAAGGCCCACTTGCGGTCATCGAGCCACTCGATGTAGTCGCTGGGTCCGATGTGGACGTTGCGGGGAGCGAGCTCGGCCGTCGTGTTCGAGGTCACGGCCTGGGTCTTCGAGATCTTCTTCGATTCGAGGCGCTTGCGTTCGAGCATGTTCTTGAAGTCCATGTTGCCGCCGACGTTGAGCTGGTATGTCCGATCAAGGACGACGCCGCGGTCTTCGAACAATTTGGCCATCACACGGTGGGTGATGGTCGCACCGATCTGGCTCTTGATGTCGTCGCCGACGATCGGCACACCGGCGGCACGGAACTTCTCGTCCCATTCCTTGGTGCCGGCGATGAAGACGGGCAGGGCGTTGACGAAGGCGACCTTCGCATCGATTGCTGCCTGTGCGTAGTACTCGACGGCCTCCTGCGAACCCACTGGCAGGTAGCAGACGAGAACATCGGCCTTCGCGTCGCGCAGCGCC
>NZ_JBHFIH010000014.1:537086-556388 GCF_057334195.1 Brevibacterium sp. AGC70
ACGTCAACCGGTTCGACCTCGGATTCGTCGATGGTCTCGCGGTAGTACTCGCCGAGTCCGTCCAGGGTCGGTCCGCGCTGAACCTCGACGCCGGTAGATGGCACCTCTGCGATCTTGATCGTGTTGTTCTCGCTGGCCGTGATCGCCTCAGCAATATCCGCGCCGACCTTTTTGCCGTCGACATCGAATGCGGCGACGAATTCGATGTCACCGACGTGATAGTCCCCGAATTCAACGTGCATGAGGCCCGGTACTTTACTGCCCGGGGCTGTCTCCCGGTAATACTCAACACCTTGGATCAGGGAAGAGGCGCAGTTGCCCAATCCGGCAATCGCGACTCGAATCGATTTCGTTCCCACGTCTGTGATATCTCCTTTGTCATTCCGGGTCTCCCCGAGCGTCGGGTCTCCCCGACTGGGGCCACCTTGGAATGACCCCGACTATTCATCTTAATGTCCTCGTCAAAACGGCGAGACGTCTTCGTCGAAACGGCGAGACGTGTGATCGGCTTGGCGGTTGGCCTCCGCCGATCGCGGTATGTGCGCTCAGCTGACGACGAGCGGTTCCAAAACCAGGTCCGGGTGATTCTTCTGCACACCCTGGAGCCGCCACCGATCCGAGAACAGGGCCAGCAGCTCACCGTCAGACCGGTGCAGAACTTCAACTGATCGTTCCCTTGCCAGAGTCGGCACGCATTCCGGTGTGGTGCGCCTGGCCAACGAGAAGTTGAGGCGCTCCAGCGCACAGGGTGCATGGAATTCGTTGTTCATCCGGTCCTCGGCGACCTCGAACTGCATCGGCCCGACGGCTCCGAGGACTGGGGCCTGGTCGCCGCGCAGGTCAGAGCGCAGCACCTGGATGACGCCTTCGTGGTCGAGCTGTTCGATGCCGCGGCGGAACTGCTTGTACTTCGAGGAGTCCTTGGCCCGGATGACCATGAAGTGTTCGGGAGAGAACGTCGGAATCCCGGGGAATTCGACCTTCTTGTCCAAGTAGAGCGAATCGCCGACTCGCAGAGCACTGGCGTTGACCAGACCGACGACGTCTCCTGGGAATGCTTCGTCGACGACGTCACGATCGCGGCCGAAGACCTGCTGCGCATACTTCGTGGCGAAGGGTTTGCCGGTCGCGGCGTGGGTGAGCACGGAACCGCGTTCGAAGACGCCGGAGCAGACACGGATATAGGCCAGCCGGTCACGGTGGTTGGAGTCCATTCCAGCCTGGACTTTGAAGACGAATCCGGAGAACGGATCGGCCACGTCACGGGGTTCATCGTCCTTGTCCAGGCGGGCCTCTGCAGCAGGTGCCAGGTCGACGAGCATGTCGAGGAGTTTGTGGATGCCGAAGTTGAGCACTGCCGAGGCGAACATCACCGGTGTCGATTTACCGGCCAGGAACGTCTCCTGATCGTGGTTCTGATCTTCCATGTCGAGGAGATCGGATTCGTCGACCGCGGTCTGCCAGGCATCACCTTCGAGCTCGATGGCTTTGTCCGCGGCGTAGGTCTCTTCCCCGGCGATGGCGGCACCGGCGTTGGCGCGGTCGTACTTCGTGTAGTCACCGGTGAGACGGTCAAGGACTCCTCTGAAGTCACCGGACTGCCCGACAGGCCAGGTCAGCGGAGTGGGCAGGAGGCCGGTGCGCTCCTGGACCTCATCCATGAGCTCCAGAGCGTCGAGACCGGCACGGTCCCATTTGTTGACCACGGTGATGATCGGAATGTTGCGGTGGGCACAGACTTCGAAGAGCTTCATGGTCTGCGCCTCGAGGCCCTTGGCCGCATCGATGAGCATCACGGCGCAGTCGACGGCTGAGAGCACACGGTAGGTGTCCTCCGAGAAGTCCGCGTGGCCCGGGGTGTCAACGAGGTTGAAGACCGCATCCCGGTACTCGAACTGCAGCGCGGCCGAGGAGATCGAGATGCCGCGGTCCTGCTCCATCTTCATCCAGTCGGAGACAGTTGCGCGGCGACCGGCCTTGCCGTGGGTGGCGCCTGCCTTGCCGATGGCTCGCGCGTGCAGAGCGAGCGCCTCGGTGGTCGTCGATTTACCCGCGTCGGGGTGCGAAATGACAGCGAACGTCCGGCGGCGAGCCGCCTGGGTTCGAATGTCCTTGTCAGAATACTGGCCAGAAGTCACCAAAATATCTTATCTCTCTTCTGTGACTGACCGGGTGTCCGGTCAGTCACAGTTGTGGTCGGTGCTCGTCTGCGGCTGAGTTGGGCGCGCGTCTGCGGCTGTGTTCGGCCTGCGTGAGCGGTCCAGCAGGGGCGTCCAGCGTCCTGTCGGATTCTGCATTTAAGCTGGGTGGCGATGAATGAGGAATTTGTTGAATACGCCGGACGCTCTGAACCGAAGGAACGCCTACTCAAGGCCCTACCGCTGATTCTCGCAGCGATCCTCGGCATCCCCTTCCTCGTGTTGGCGATCAAGTTCTCACTCGAGATCGGTCAGGTCACCAGTTACCTCTTCGACCTCGGAACCTCCGGCCTGGAGGCCTTCAGCATGGTGATGCTCAGTCTCTCCGGTGCATTCTGCCTCGTCTTCTACCTCGTGTTCCTGTTCATCGGCACCCGCCGGCGAACGTGGAAGTGGCGCATCTGGTGGTCTGTCGCGGCGTTCCTGGCCGCCGCCATCCTCCCCATATGGTGGCTGTTCGCCGGCTACTTCACCTCCGCTCCCGCCTAGCTTCGCAGCCGCGTCGTCCGGCGCTCATCAGTGCTCGGAACTCGGCACCTCTATTACACAACTCACCCCACACCCGCAGCACCAGAACATCTCGTTGCAAAGGTACGTTCAGCGACTGACGGCACAGGGTGCGTGCAGGTCGCGTGCGCGTCACAACTGTGCGAGGGCCTTTGCGATCCTCTTCTCCGACACCGGGTGGGCCGTTCCCAGCGAGTTCGCGTAGAGGCTGACGCGGAGCTCCTCGAGCATGATGATCACGTCCCGCCACTCACTGGGCACCGAGACCACAATCTTCGACCAGTCTGACTTGGCCAGTTCGGGGAACCTGTTGCCGACCTTCTTCATCACAGAGTCGGCGCTGCCGCTGACACGGTCCATGAGCTGCTTGTCACGCATCGGCGAGTTCTGCATTCCGTCGATGCGGACCACCTCCGCCTGCACCCACCTCGGCAGGTCGCGAACCATCTGCCCGGACATCGCGGCAACCGACGCACCCGTGACTCGCGATCCGCGCCATGCCTGCACATCGGCGAGGTTGGACAGGATCGCCAGGGACGAGGCCTTCGACACATGCCGGTCGAGTTCGCTCGTGGACCGCAGCGCCTTCATCAGGTGAGGCAGCATGTTCGAGCAAATGTCGGTCAGCGTGGCCTGCATGGTGGTTTCGAGACGTCTGAACTCATCGGCATCTGCCACCCAGGCGGTCTCTGCTGGTCCCAAATCAGTCTCGACGACAGTGCGGATGCCGGCTCTGATGAGTGCGTGGAGCATTTCGTCCGAGGACTTCTGGTGGCCGGCGAGGACGAGTTTCTCATCGGTCGTCAGTCCGTCTCGCAGGTATTTCAGTGACTCGGTCGTGCGCAGGCTCAGCAAGGTGATCAATCCCTCACGCGAGGCCAGGCGCGACTGGGGAGCTGTGTCGAAGGCGATGAGGTCGACGCTGCTGCCACGGTCGGCCAGGCCCGGTACTGCACCGACTTCTGCCTCGTCTGGGTCGGTCAGTGTGGCGAACGACCATGAGGTCAGCCCGGTTCTGGCATTGAACGAAACCTGCTTCGCCCGAGCCTTGCGCACCTGGGGCTTCGCCGTCGCCGTCAGTGTGTTCAGATCCTCGCCGATACCGACTGTGGTCGTCCCGTCGATGACGCGGAATCGGATCCTCAGGTGCGGTGGAATGCGGTCGTGGTCGAAGTCCTCGGCGGTAACGGTGATGGGCACCAGGTCGTTCAGACCTCCCCCGCCTGCGCGTTCGCTCAGCTGAGCCGCGAGCACCTCGGGCAGAGCCCCGCGATAGGGGGTGAGGACAGGCAGGATGTCGCGGGCGACGTCCGGTGCGGGCACGAAGTAGCGGCGCTTGTTCTTCGGCAGCGACCGAATGTAGGCCGCGACGAGTTCCTCCCGCAGTCCCGGGACCTGCCAAGTGAATTCGTCGGAATCCACGAGGGGCACTGAGGCTGCAGGCAGCTCGACGGTCACCCCGTCCTCGGTGCTGCCTGGTTCGAAGGAGTATCGCAGCTTCGCCATCGAACCGTCGGCCAGTTCCCATTCCATCGGGAAGTCGTCGGCCACCGAAGCGGTCAGTTCCTCACTGTCGTCGCTGAGCAGGATCGACGTGGTCAGATCCAGCAGATGCGAGTCGCGACGCTTCTGCTTCTTCCACCAGGAGCGGAAGTCCGCCGCCGAGGTGGTCGTGGCCGGTATCCGCTCATCGTAGAACTCGAAGAGGGCGTCGTCCTGATCCAGGACCCTGCGGTTGCGTGTGCGTGAGGCCAGCGCCTCTGCCTCATCGATGATCGTCGCATTGTGGTCGAGGAATCCGAAGCGTTCGTGCCAGTCACCTTCGATGAGGCCCTTGCGGATGAACATGTCACGCGCAGCCTCCCGGTCGAAGGTGCCGTATCCGACGCGGCGGTCGGAGACGAGGGTGACGCCGTAGAGCGAGATCTTCTCATAGACCATCGAACCGCCGGCCTTCTTCGACCAGTGCGGGTCCGAATACTGTCTGGTCACCAGGTCACCGGCCGCTTCGACGACCCAATCGGGTTCGATCGCTGAGACGGTGCGTGCCCACAGCCTGGAGGTTTCGACCAGCTCGGCGGCCATGACGAAGTCGGGCTTCTTCTTGAACAGACCAGAACCGGGGAAGATCGCGAAGCGGGTGCCTCGGGCCCCCTGATAGTCCTTGTTGCGCTCGGACCTGGAGCCGATCATCGACAGCAGCCCGGTCAGCAGGGCACGGTGAATGGCCGCGGCATGCGGGTCGAGCCGCGCACTGGCAGCACTCTGCCCGGAGTCATTCGCGTCGTCGTGTCCTCCGTTCTTCTTGGCGCTGCGCTTCTGCGCACTGAGTTCGGCGAATCCGACCTTGCCGTTGGCGCTTTTCGCCCCTGTCGCCGCTGCGGCAGTGTTCGAGGTGGACCCGGGCCTCGCCTCGGCGGGGCCATTGGGCCCAGAAGTCGAGCCGGACGACGGCGAATTCTCGGCAGCAGACGCGTCGACCGGGCGCCACACAGATTTGTTGACGCGGATGCCGGCGGATCCGAGCAGAGAGCGCAGCTGGCCGACGAGGTCCTGCCATTCGCGGATGCGCACGAAGTTGAGGAATTCGGCCTTGCACTGGCGACGGAACTTCGAACTCGTCAGCGTCGATTGCTGGTCGTCCAGGTAGTTCCACAAGTTGAGGTATGAGAGGAAGTCACTGCCCGGGTGGGTGAAGCGGGCGTGCTTCTCGTCGGCGGCGGCTCGCACCTCGGTGGGACGTTCGCGGGGGTCCTGAATGGACAGCGCGGCCACGATGATGGTGACCTCTCCCCCACATCCCGCCTCGGCGCCGGCAATGACCATGCGTGCCAGTCTCGGGTCGATCGGGAGCAGTGACAGCTGCCGACCGGTGGGGGTGACCGTGATCGTTCCGGCCTTATCGCTGGTCAGGGCACCCAGTTCGGAGAGCATGGTGCGTCCGTCACGGACGGCCTTGGCCTCCGGCGGAGTGAGGAACGGGAATTCGAGGATCTCCTTGTCACTCGACGCGAACCCGAGGTCGGTCATCTGCAGGATGACGCTGGCCAGGTTGGTGCGCAGGATCTCCGGGTCGGTGAACTCGGGTCGCGAGTCGAAGTCAGCTTCCGAATACAGGCGAATGCAGATGCCGTCGCTGGTACGGCCCGAGCGGCCCTTGCGCTGGTTCGCGCTCGCCTGGGAGATGCGTTCGATCGGCAGACGTTGGACGCGGGTGCGGTTGGAGTACCGGGAGATGCGGGCGGTGCCGACGTCGATGACGTATTTGATGCCGGGCACGGTCAGTGACGTTTCGGCGACGTTCGTGGCCAGCACGAGGCGTGGCCTGGAGTGGGGTTTGAAGACCTTCTGCTGTTCACCTGCGGAGAGTCTGGCGAAGAGCGGCACGACTTCCCAGTTGCTCAGGCGTGGCCGTTTGCGCAGGTGGGCCTCGAGAGCATCCGCGGTATCGCGGATCTCGCGCTCGCCGGAGAGGAAGACGAGGATGTCGCCGGGATCTTCGGCGCTGAGTTCGTCGAAGGCTGCGATGATGCCTTCGGTCTGTTCCTCCGGCCCAGTTTCGTAGCTTCCTGACTCCCCCGGTCCATCGACCTCGTCATCTTCCTCGTCGTCGACGAGCGGACGGTAGCGCACTTCGACCGGATAGGTTCGGCCAGCGACCTCGATGATCGGTGCGTCGTCGAAGTGCGCGGCGAAGGACTGCGGATCAATCGTCGCCGAGGTGATGATGACCTTGAGCTCGGGCCGTTTCCCCATCACTTCTTTGAGGTAGCCGAGGAGGAAATCGATGTTGAGGCTGCGTTCGTGAGCCTCGTCGATGATGATGACTTCGTAGTCGCGCAGCAGTTTGTCCCGAGAGAGCTCTGAGAGCAGGATGCCGTCGGTCATGACCTTGACTCGGGTCGAATCCGCGACCTGCGCGGTGAAGCGAACTTGGTAGCCGATGGTCCCGCCGAGGTCCTCACCGAGCTCGTCGGCGATGCGATCGGCCACGGTCCTGGCGGCGATTCGCCGAGGCTGTGTGTGCCCGATCAGTCCGTTGACTCCCAGCCCCAACTCGAGACAGATCTTGGGCAGCTGGGTGGTCTTGCCCGATCCCGTCTCACCCGCGACGATGACGACCTGGTTGTCGCGGATGGCCGCGGCGATCTCGTCCTTCGCCGCGGAGACCGGCAGGTTGGACGGGTAGGTGACATCGACGGACTGTGACCGGCGGGCAGTGGTCAGCCGTGCCCGGCGCTCCCGGTGACCGGCGCCGGTGTTCTTGCGCCGCTGATTCTTCCGCCGAGGCGAGCGCTTGCCCGACTGAGAGCCCTTGGGTGAAGGCTGTGAGTCTTGGCGCGGCGATTGCGCGTCCTTGCTCGGGGTCGACGTTTCAGTGCGCGGGGTCGAGGATGCTGAGTTCTCATGTGCCATTTCAGTCCCAGCTTATCGCCTGCCCCGCCGAGGTAGGCACCTCCCGTGGGTGCACGCATCCAGTCCCACGTGCGTGGACTCGCCCGGCAGCGGTGTTCGAGGGTGCTCAGGCGTTGTCGGCCAACGACCGCAGCTTGGCGAGGTAGGCCTCCCAGTCATGGCCCTCCGGCATGTTCAGACTGCGCGGGTTGAGTCCGACCTGCTCGTCGATGCTTTCGCGAACGATGTCGACCTGTCCGACATGCCGCGCAAGGTCCACGATGACGTGAACCATGATCTGCTGCAGAGACACTGCAGCCTTCTCCGTCGGCCAATGTGGAACCGTGCCCTGCGCATCGAGAGAGTGCGTGTCGATGGTTTCGTCGGCGAAGGTCCACACACGTCTGTAGAAGTCGATGACGGATTCCGCCGTTTCGCTCTCCGTCGCGTACCAGTCGGCCTGCGGATCGGCTTCGAACTGCTCATAGGAGACGGTCTCGGCGGGGTTCGGCCAGGGCCTGCCGAAGGTGTCGCCGAAGTACCCGATCTCCACGTTGGCCATATGTTTGACGACACCGGCGAGATTGAGGCCCGTGCCCGTGCGCGGCAGCCGCCGGTCACGTTCGTCGAGACCGTCCAACTTCCACATCAGATCGTTGCGGCATGTCTGCAGGTGGTTCTTCAGGATCGTCTTCATCGCATCGTCGCGGGCCATGTCTCCAGTCTGCCGTACCGGCGAGAAGAAGAACAGAGTCTTCCCGCCGGTGCGGCAGGCGACATCTCATCCGCCCCAGAGCGGAGCCAGGCTCGAATAGAGCTGCTGAACGCCGAGGATGATGAAGAGCAGCGCTGTGATGGCCAGAGCGATATTGGTGTGCAGCTTGTTGGCCCACTTCTTCGGGATCTTCTTACCATTGAGAAGACCGAGCAGTGTGATTGCCAAGAACGGCATGAACAGCGATCCGAGCACACCGTAGGCCAGGATCAGACCGATCGGCTTGCCCAGCAGGAAGAGCAGCATGGGTGGGAAGGTCAGCCACAACACGTAGAACTTGAAGTACTTTCCGCCGGTCAGCGTGTCAGGGTGACCGCTGGGCCTCTTGCGCATGTGTCCCCAGAAGTCGGCGAACATGAGCGACACACCGTTCCACACTCCGATGATCGAGGAGAAGGATGCGGCCCAGAAGCCGACGAGGAAGCCGGTTCCGACCACATCGCCGTATTTGGCTTTGAGGACTTCTGCGAGTTCGATCAGACCCTTGTCATCGGCAGAGATGGAGACTCCGGCTGCGCGCACGACCTCGGCTCCGACGATGAGCATAGCGATGACGAAGATTCCTGTCAGCACGTAGGCCATGGAGTTGTCGATGCGCATCACACGCATCCATTTGGGTGTGTGCCAGCCCTTCTCACGCAGCCAGTATCCGTAGGCAGCCAGGGTGATGGTGCCGCCGACACCGCCGGCCAGAGCCAAGGTGTAGATGACGCCGCCTTCCGGAATCAGCGGGATGAGTCCGGTGAGCATTTCCGGAATGTTGGGAACGGCGATGATGGCCAGGCCCACAACGGTGACGAACATGATTCCGACGAGGGCCGCGGTGATCTTCTCGAAGACGGAGTACCGCCCGAACCAGACCATGGCGAAACCGGCCAGGCCCATGAGGATCGCCCAGACTGTGAGGTTGACTCCTGGAAACAGTGCGGCCAGAGGGAGCGCGGCAGAACTCATCGCGGTGGCACCGTAGACGAATCCCCAGATGATGATGTAGGGCCCGAAGTACCAGGTCGTCCACCGTCCCAGAGACGTCCAACCTTCGAAGATCGTCTTCCCCGTGGCCAGAGTGAATCGACCAGCGCCCTCGACGAGGACGATCTTGAGGATCACACCGACGATCACCGCCCACATCAGTCCGTAGCCGAACTGGCTGCCGGCTACAAGAGTCGCCACCATGTCGGCGGCGCCGACACCGGTCGCGGCCACGACCAGGCCGGGGCCGATCACCTTCCATTTGGCTGGCCCCTGGGCCTCGGGCACACCCGTGCCTGCACCTGGGTCTGCCGGACCGGGGGCTGTCGGATCGCCGGGACCGGATGGCTGCGGCCCGTTTTTACTGTCAGTCATGTAGCGTCTTCACCTTCATCTTCGGCTGCACCGCCCGCACCACTGACATCGAACTCACCGTCGCGCCCACATCGCACTACCGGCGACTTCGCGTCTGGAGGCGAACTTCAGCGGAAATCGTCGTACCTTGACATGGTATTCGACCACAGCAGTTATCCTCGATACGTGACCCACGACGACTCACGCAGCAGGATCGCCCGTCAGATATTTCCCGACGGCGAAGATCCCGATCCGCGTTTCACCCTCGCCAACGAACGCACATTCCTGTCATGGATCCGCACGGCGCTGGCATTCATCGGCGGCGGCATTGCGGTCGAGGCCTTCACCTCGGAGATCTTCACCTCTGGCCTGCGTGCGACCCTATCGATCGTGCTCATGGTCATCGGATTCATCCTCGCCGCCGGTGCGGCATTCAGATGGCACCGCATCGAATCGGCCATGCGCCACAAGACGTCGCTGCCGCTGCCTCTCATCATTCCCATCGTCAGCCTGGCCACCGCATTGGGTGCCGGCCTCCTCGTACTGGTCTTCGCCGGAGTCCTATGACCACTCCGCGCCCCAGACGGCCCCAGCCACATGCCGATCCGGGCCTGCAACCCGAGCGGACGACCCAGTCCTGGCTGCGCACCAGCCTGACGATGACCGTTGTCAGCCTCCTGTTCATCCGCTGGATCAACGTGTTCGAAGGACTGTCTGTCGTGATCTTCGTCGTCTGCATCGCATTGGCGATCGCTGCGATCGCCCTGCAGGTCAGGCGTTACCGCCTCGGAGCGGGGTCCATTCGCGCCGAACGGGGGCGTCCGACCCCCTGGGCGATCCTCTTCCTCACGAGCTCGGTCTGCCTCATCGCCGTTCTCGGAATCGCCTCGGTCATCAAGATCTCCCTTGGTTGACGTTCCTCGTTGTGAGACCGCCGTCCGGTTCCCGCCCGGCGTTGCCTAAACTGGACGTCATGAAGGACGCACGTGAAGTTTCGACCGCCCCACTTGTCGCCGCAGGTCTCGTCGGCGGATTCCTGACCGCCCGCGAGACCGGGATCCGCCCCCTCGGCGGAGTCGTGCTCGCAGCCGCCGGCGCCTACGCGGCCCGCACCTGGTTCACCAAGGCGGGCTGGCCCGTCGGCACGGCGCTGACCTTGGGCTACCTCGGCGGGTTCGGAGCCTCTCATCCCTTGGCGAAGAAGATCGGTGCCTGGCCCGCTGTGTTCAGCGTCGCCGCCGTGACTGCGACAGCTGCCTATGCAGCCGTCGACTCTGCTACCACCGACTGACCCCGCCACCGCCGCCTGACCCCACCATCACCGTCTGCCTCGGCCGAAGCCGACTGACCCGGAAAGCGAGGACCACCGGTAGCCCATGCTGGCTGTTTTCGAAGGCTTCGCCGTCATCGCAGGTGTCATCCTGGTCGGATTCGTGCTGGGACGATCCGAAGTCCTCGGGCCCAACGGTCAGCAGGTCATCGCGAAGCTGGTCTTCTATGCCGGTACTCCCACCCTGCTCTACGTCACCGTTGCCGACACCGATCTCGGGCTGATCTTCAACACAGCGCTCCTGGCCACGGGCGGGTCCGCCGTGATCGTGGGCGTGCTGCTGTTCGTGCTCACCCGATACATCCGCAAACGCAGCACCGGCGAGGCGATGTTCTCCGCCTGGGCTGTCAGCTACGTCAACATCGGCAATCTCGGCATCCCGATTGCGGCCTACGTCCTCCATGATGTCGGATATGTCGCGCCTGTGCTGCTGTTCCAGCTGCTCATCCTCGCCCCCATCGGCATGGCCGTTCTCGACGCCGCGGGGAAGAAGAAGCACGATCAGCGCTGGTACTCCGGCGTGCTCCAGATCCTCCGCAACCCCATTGTCCTGGGTGCAGCCGCCGGTGTGGCCGCCTCGGCGACGGGTTTCGAACTTCCGCGCTTCATCTTCGAGCCCATCGACATGATCGGCGCCACTGCGGTCCCCGGAGCACTGCTGGCCTTCGGCATCTCACTCAAGGACGGTTGGGGACTGCCTGCTCGCGGAACCAGGAAGCAGCTGACGTACATCACGATCGCCAAACAGGTCATCCAGCCTGCTCTGGCCTGGGTCATCGGCGGTCCCCTGCTGGGATACTCCGGCATCGCTCTGTTCGCCATCGTCGTCACTTCGGCACTGCCCACGGCGCAGAACGTCTACATCTACTCCATGCAGTACCGACAGTCCGAGGCGCTCATGCGTGATGCGGTCTTCATCACCACCGTTCTGGCAGTGCCGACACTCGTCATCATCGCTGCCCTGCTGGGCTGACTGCCCAGCCCCATTGAGTTGCCTGACCAGCCCCAACGGGTGGACCGCCAGGCCCTGCTGAGTTGAGCGACCGGCCCACTGGACTACCCGACCGGGCGGCCGCGGGGAAGAATTCGGGACGACGGGCCACCTCGGCGATCCCGTTCGCCTCAGTGATCTGGGGGTCTGTGGCGTGTCGGAGCCTGCTTGCCCATCCGGGTCACTGACAATGGGAACGTGGCTGGAGACAAGAAGAACGAGACCGAAGACCTCCTGAGCAGGCGGATGAGTTCAGGATCCAGTAGTGCTGCCGAAAAGCAGACGGAACCTCCGCTGGAGGCCGCGAACGATCCTTCGACCGACACCGAGGCGTTCGATCCGATCCGAGAGCCGATCGCCAAGGACGAGCCCAAGCCCTCAACTGGGCCGGTGCACGTTGCGCCCGCTCACTCGTCGCATCCCCCAGAGACCGCCCGGACCCGCGAAGTGCCTGCCAACGCTCGCACTGCTGTGATGAGCGAAGCTGACTGGGCCGCCGTGACTCACGCCGCGACGTCCACCGAGA
Source organism: Brevibacterium sp. AGC70 (assembly GCF_057334195.1). Taxonomy (NCBI): domain Bacteria; kingdom Bacillati; phylum Actinomycetota; class Actinomycetes; order Micrococcales; family Brevibacteriaceae; genus Brevibacterium; species Brevibacterium sp. AGC70. Next base: position 549,135 of record NZ_JBHFIH010000014.1, read on the forward strand.
CTCATGACCCTGAGGTGCCCGAACGCCGCCGCAGCGTCCTCGATGTCATCGGCACCATCTGGATCACACTGGCCATACCGTTCATCCTCCTGGCCTTGGCCGTGCGCTTCGTCGCCTCCGGACTGTTCATCAAGTTCGAGTACTTCCGCCCAGGATTCCCGGCCGACCAGTTCGGCTTCGGCAGCGCCGACCGCGAACACTACGCCACCTACGTCATCGACTACCTGGCGAACCTCGACTCACGGCGTTACCTCGCCGATGTGATCATGCCCAATGGCGAGCCCATCTTCATCTCCGAAGAGCTCAATCACATGGCCGACGTCAAGGACCTCATCTCACTGCTGTACCTGATTGCGATGATCGGCCTCATCGGCGCGGTCCTCTTCGGCCTCTACATGTCACGCAGACATGGCATGGGAATCCACGTCGGACTGCGTTTGGGCGCCATCATCAGCATCATCGCCATGGCCGCCGCGGCAGTGCTGGCATTCCTCGGGTGGGATACCTTCTTCCGCGGATTCCACAAAGTCTTCTTCTCCGACGGGACCTGGGAGTTCTACAGCGACGATTCCCTCATCCGACTCTTCCCGCCCCAGTTCTGGGTCGACGCGGGAATTGCCGGAGGCGGACTCTTCGTCCTCCTGGCCATCGTCCTCTTCTGGCTCAGCTTTGCCGGCCACAAGAAGCGCCGTGCGCTGAAGAAGGCCCGGCGAGAAGCCTGAGCACCATGGGCATCGCGCCCAAGTGAAAACTGCGGACTCTGTCCGCTCCACAATTCCGGCCGGGTGGTCTTTCCCCTTCCACCCGGCCGCAGCACGTTCATCCCCCAGCTTCGTACCGGTCGACTTACTTTGGCAATGCCGTCAGCGTCCCCTGCCAATCCGGTCAGGAAGAAGTCGATTCCTTGCCGTCACCGATGATGGGCACTAGCGTCGAAGACGGAAGTCGATTCAGTCGTTTCCACATCGTCGCACCTCACTGGTGCGACAGCTGTTGCTTTGATCGATGAGAGGAGCAGAGCAATGAGCAAAGAGAACAAACTCCGCAAGGCGGCCGAAACACTCGACGAGACCTTCGAACCAGCCGCCGGAACATCCGACATAGCCGACAGCGCCCACGTCGGATACACCGAAGATGAGTCGGAGGAGCGCCTGGAGGAGGTCGCCTCCGAACAGGGCGTCAGTCTCAAGCAGAACCCCGACGGATCGCACACCGCCACAGATGAATCCAAGGCCAGGAGAACAGACGTGACGAGCGGCGATACCAAGGCCGACGAGTTCCCCGCTTCCGAACCCCCGGACTGATATGTGGGCACACCGTCGGCGGCTTCACACCGTCGGCGGCTTCACACCGTCGACGGTTGCTCAGTCGTCGACGGTTGCTCAGTCGTCGATGGATGCTCAGTCGTCGACGGCGTCGCGTCCGCGGCGGACGATGATCGGGTCGGGTTCGTAGACGATCGAGGTGTCCTTGTCCTCGTAGTCGAACTGGTTGAGGAAGTAGCGCAGCGCGTTGAGTCGTGCCCGCTTCTTGTCATTGCTCTTGATGGTGATCCACGGAGCATGATCGCTGTCTGTGCGACGGAACATCTCTTCCTTCGCCGCGGTGTAGTCGTCCCAGCGATCTAAGGACTCAAGGTCCATGGGAGACAGTTTCCACTGTCTCACCGGGTCAATCTGGCGAATCGCGAAACGGGTCCGCTGTTCCCGCTGGGTCACGGAGAACCAGAACTTGGTGACATGGATGTCGGAGTCGATGAGCATCTTCTCGAACACCGGTGCCTGTTCCATGAACGTCTCGTACTCGTAGTCCGTGCAGAAGTTCATGACCCGCTCGACGTTGGCCCGGTTGTACCAGGACCGGTCGAACATGACGATCTCACCGTTGGTGGGCAGGTGGCTGATGTAGCGCTGGAAATACCACTGCCCTGCTTCCTTGTCCGAGGGCTTGTTCAAGGCCACGACGCGTGCCGCACGCGGATTGAGATGCTCGGTGAAGCGCTTGATCGTCCCACCCTTGCCGGCAGCGTCACGACCTTCGAAGACGATGACGTGCTTACGGTCGGTGTCTTGCCCCCAGTACTGGAATTTCAGCAGCTCCACCTGCAGCTGGTACTTCTCGAGCTCGTATTCCTCCCGGTCCATGAGTTCCGGGTACGGGTAGCCCTCACGCCATGTCTCGACCGCACGCCCCATCGGATCGATGAGATGCGGGTCCGCGGTGTGTGAGTCCTCGACCTGATAGCCCTCGATTCGAAGTTTGTCGATGTATTCGCGCAGATTCTCATTGAGCAGGTTATTCACGGGCGCTCCTTCACATCGACAGCAACAGTCTTCGTCAGCGGCTTGGCCTCGTCATCTCGCGGTCGTCACCAGTCTTCAGGCACAGTACTGAGCAAAGATGAACATCAGGTTATCCGATCGATGTCCTGTTTTGGAATGATCCCAAGGCTGAGGAGAGGCGCCGCCGCGACGATGGCAAATGACAGCGGATAGCCGAACACAGTGATCAGTGCTCCGAATCCCGGACCCAAGATCGCGGACACGACGAACTGTCCAGTGTTCTGCGTGCCCATGGCCTTGCCCGACCATTGCGGTCCGGCAGCCTCGGCGACCGAGGCGAAGGCCAGCCCGTTGTCGGCCACCGAGACCGTAGACGCCAGAATGAACACCACTGTCGCCACAGCGGGCATCGGCGTGAGTGAGATCAACGCGATCGCTGCCACGAGAACGAAGGCCGCAATGGCTACGATCCGCATCAGGCCGACCCTGGAACCGAGCCGATCGGAGAGGCCACCGACTATCATGCGTCCGATTGCTCCCACGATCTGAGAGGCCGCGACGATGCCGCCCGCGATGCCGACGCTGATGTGCTGGTTCGCGATGAGCCAGATGAGGCCATAGGTGGAGAACGCGAACTGCGGAATCACCAGCAGCGCGGAGACGGCGTGGATCCGCCACAGGAACGAATCCATCCGGTAGGGATTGCTCGTCGAGGTGGGCGTTTCCACCTCTCCCAACGCCGAGGCGGGCCCTGGCCGGGCATCATCGGTGGACGTGGGTACGAGGGTGGGTGCCACCGCTGCGCGGGGAGGATCCCGGACGAGCCCGAAGCAGATCACGGCCATGACACCGGTGACGATGACGATGAACCACAGGTACCCGGTGAACCCGCTGGATGAGGCGATGGGTGGGACACTCAGGGCGGCCACGCTGGTGCCCAGCGGCTGCGACATCTGTCTGATGCCCATGGCCAATCCACGCCGGTGGCGGGGAAACCAGCCCATGACCACGCGCCCGCTGGCCGAGTTCACGGACGCGGCGGCCGCTCCGGAGGCTGCGATGATGACGACCATCCACACCGGTGAGCCGACCACAGCCACGGCCAGGCCCGAGGCCAGAGCAGTCAGGGCGATGCCCAGCGTCATGGCCAGTCGTTCGCCGAATCTGTCGGCGAAGGCACCCCAGGCGATGAGGGTGAGGATGAGGCCGAAGCTCGGTGCCGCGGCCACGGTGCCGGCTTGAGTCAGCGTGTAGCCGAGGTCCGTGTGCATATACGGAATCAGGAAGGCCGGACCGGTGATCGCGACAGTAGCTGCCATCTGTGACAGCACTCCGATGACGAGGATCACCCAGGCCTGTCTGCTGGGCGGGTTCTCTGTCATGAGTTTGAGACTAGCCGTCTCACATGCTATGCGTCGTTGTGTCTCAGATCGCGGCGGATGCCGCGCTGCCATGTCTCGGATCGCGGCAGTCCCCGATACCCTATAAAGTGAGTGCTGGACGCCGCGATAGCGGCGCTGGCATATCCCCCTATAGCCCAATCGGCAGAGGCAGTCGACTTAAAATCGATCAAGTGTGGGTTCGAGTCCCACTGGGGGGACCTTTTTCGCCCCGCCGTGCTCTACCCGTCATTCTCAGCCCGCCACGCGCTTCTCTCCTGCGTACAATCGGATCATCGCAGAGGGCAGTCAAAGGAGATTCATCGCCATGGCCGAGATCGTGCTCTACCATCACGTACAGGGACTCACCGACGGGGTCGCAGCATTCGCCGAGGAGCTGAGAGGCTCGGGACATACGGTGCACGTGCCCGACATGTTCGAGGGCCGTACGTTCGGATCCATCGAGGAGGGTTTCGCCTATGCCGGCGAGGCCGGATTCGACACGATCCGACAGCGTGGTGTCGCGGACACACCATCGTCGAGTTCCGGGCTCGTCTACGCGGGTTTCTCCTTCGGAGTAGCCATCGCCCAGAGGCTCGCCCAAACCCGAGACGATGCCCGCGGCGCGCTTCTCATCGACGCCTGCCTGCCGGTCTCCGAATTCGGGCCCGCATGGCCTGAGAGCGTGCCGGTGCAGATCCATGGCAAGGAAGACGATGAGTTCTTCGAAGAGGACCTGCCCGCTGCCCGCGACCTAGCCGACTCCGCACCCTCGGCAGAGCTCTTCGTCTACCCCGGCGATCAGCATCTCTTCGCCGATTCCTCCTTGGGCTCATTCGACGCTGGCGCGACTGAGCTGTTGCTCGAACGGGTCCGCGGGTTCCTCGCCGCCGTCTGAACGTCCTGCGCGAGCCTGAAGGTTCGCATCCGGCCGTTCGCCCGGGCAAGATGGTGACATGACGAATGTGCTGCTCACTCCGCAGAATCCCCCTCTGTCCGTCGGCGATGAAAGAGATTCTCGCGTCGCTGCCACGCCGGGACCTGCCGTGCTCTTCGCGAATTCGGTCACCTCCGGCGAGGCGGGCCAAGGTTCAGCACCTGAGACATCCCAGACAGGGAGCACTCTGACCATGGGGTCGAACCGCCCGCTCGCCTACCGTGCAACCGGCGCCGATTGGCACGAGCTCGGATACGAGGCAGCCGACCACTGGGAAGGCCTCTCCTCCGCACTGCGCCAACGGCTGATCGCCGACCGAACGGCGCAGCTCAGCCGTGAGGAGTACTCCGTCACCACCAGCGGTGCGAGCGCGTCGATGATCACGAGCAATTGGACGTACTCCGGCTCTCCTCGCACGTACCGCGTCGCGGGTGAGCTTCGCGAACTCGCCGAAGTGCTCGCGGAGATCACCGGTGACTGAGTTCTGCCGGCGTGACTAGTATCGATCGACGGTCGGCGCCTCCACGCCGTCCGAGTCCCCCAATGTGTGCTCGAACGCCTGCGTCCAGTCCCCGTTCTCGACTGCTGCCTCAATGGCATCATTGACGGCATTGCGGAGTTCAACGTCTCCCTTGGGCAGGCCGATTCCATAGTGGTCCTCGGAGAAGGGCTGACCGACGACAGTCAGCTCGTCCCCACTCTGCGCGGCATATCCACGCAGGATTGCGTCATCGGTCGTCACCGCATCGACGGAACCCGATTGCAGGTCGGTCACACATTTTGACACCGTGTCATAGGTGACGAGCTCTGCTTCAGGATGCTCTTCGGCCATCCTCTGTCCAGGTACTCCCCCGACGGTGGCGCACACAGTCTTGTCGCTGAGGTCGTCGGGGCCAGCGATGTCTGAATCGGAGCGGACCATGAGATCTTGCCCTGTCGTGTAATAGGGGCCGGCGAAGTCGACGATCTTCTTGCGCTCATCATTGATGGTGTAGCCGGCCACGATGAGATCGACGTTGCCCTGCTGAAGAAAAGTGTCCCGATTGGCGGTCACAGTTTCGACCCATTCGATGTCCTCAAGCGCGAAACCGAGCTGACCTGCCACGAGAGTTGCGATCTCGACGTCGAAGCCTTCTGGCGCCTCGGCTCCTGCTGTGAGGTTCCCGATGCCCGGCTGATCGTGATAGACCCCGATTGTGATGGAGCCCTGATCGTGTGCGCTCTTCCACGTCGGCGAGGCCGCAATGTCGGCGTCGTCTTTCACTTCGTACACTGGCCCGCCCTCACCGCCGTCGGGATCGGCCGGGGTACCGCCTTGACCACAACCACTCAGGACCAGCCCGAGCGCAGCTAACCCGATGACCCAGTTGACCTTGCGCATGCACACTCCTTTGTGAACTGTCAGCTGCTCCTCACCATTGAGCAGAAGTGTTCCGATCCTACCGGTGAAACGACGGAGCGCGTGACTGATCGGAGCACGATCGAATTGCTTCAGGAACTGCGCAGCGTGCCCGCGTCCGCCTGCCGGTCTCGGCTAGCCGAAATGGCTGCCACATTGAGCTCCGCCCACCGACGCAGGGCGGCGACGGGTCCTTGAAGGGACCGACCCAGTTCGGTCAGCGCGTATTCCACTCGGGGAGGAACCTCGCCGAAGACTTCTCTGGTCACCAGCCCATCTGCCACCAGCGACCGCAGGGTCGACGTGAGCACCTTCGGTGTGATCCCACCAATTGCCACCCGAATTTCGCTGAAGCGCTTCGGGCCCTCATCGAGGACGCCGATGATGAGGACCGTCCATTTGTCACCGACGCGGTCGAGGACGACTCGGGTCGGACATTCGGGATCGAAGGCATCGCCTTCCCAGGAACTGCTCATACTCATACCCCAATAGTATCTTTGAGGTACTCAATATCCAAAGGGTATCTTTATGGCAACAGCCGCTTCAACGAAAGGACACACCATGAAGATCGCACTATTCGGAGCTTCCGGAATGATCGGATCCCGCGTCACCAAGGAAGCCGCCGAGCGCGGCCTCGAGGTCACAGCCATCACTCGAACCGGCACTGAGGTCTCCGGAGCCGCAGCGAACCTCCAGGGCGACATGGCAGACGCAGAGTTCGACCGACAGGTCGTCGCCGATCATGACGTCATCGTCTCGACAACTGGCCCCAGCCGCACCGGCGGACCGCACGAAGAGTGGTTGAAAGCTCTCGAGACACTGGCTCAGTCAAGCGGGGACAAGCGCGTCTTCGTCGTCGGCGGTGCCGGATCACTCTTCGTCGGCGACACCATGCTCAAAGACACCGTGGGATTCCCTGAAGCTTATAAGGCTGAATCAGAGACCGGCACGAGGGCGCTCGAGCTGATGCGTTCAGGCAGCTACTCCCCCTGGACTCTGATCTCCCCCGCCCCTGAGATCGGCCCCGGTGAACGTAGCGGAACCTACAAGACCGAACTCGAGACGCCCGCTGGTGATTCGATCTCAGCAGAGGACTTTGCGGTGGCCATGGTTGACGAGATCGTCGGTGCAAAGCACATCGACTCTCGCTTTACCGTCGCGAACTGAGGTACTCGGAGCCAGCCGCACACCCTCTCGGGCTTCGAGCCTCGGGCGCTCTGATTCCACCCCTCGTGAATGAGAAGAACGCCCGGGGTG
>NZ_JBHFIH010000014.1:556430-563148 GCF_057334195.1 Brevibacterium sp. AGC70
CTCCCGGCGTTCTTCAGACCTCATCAGGGTTCACATCACGGTGATGACCGGACGCGAATCCTGCACTCAGGCATCAGACCTTAGCGGTTTCCTTCTTAGGAGCCGGCTTTGAGTTCGCGGCCTCGACGAAGTTCTTACGAGGGACATCGAGATCAGCCAGCGGCATGGCGTCGCGGCCGACGATGGCGTTGAGGATCCAGTTGCCGAAGACCTTGACCTTGCGGTCCACTGTCGGGATCGCGTAGCCGTGGTAGGCGCGGTGCATCAGCCAAGCGAGGACGCCGCGGGCTTCGAAGTCGCCCATCTGCGAAACACCCTTGTACAGGCCAAGGCCTGCAACAGTGCCGATGGTCTTGTGGAAGTACTGCTTGAACTCGGTCTCTCCGCGAAGTGCGGCGAGAACGTTGGCAGCCAGCACTGGCGCCTGTCGCACGGCGTGCTGAGCGTTGGGCACGCAGTAGCCACCCACACCGCCACCGGAGAGATCAGGCACGGCAGCGTTGTCACCGGCGGCCCATGCGCCTTCGACCACGCCGTTGTCGCCCTCGACGCGCAGATCGGCGCGCACGGTCACGCGACCGCGTTCATCGAGAGGCAGGTCCGAGTCGACGAGGATCGGGTTGGCCTTGACGCCAGCCGACCACACGATGGTGTCTGCGTCGAACTCTTCGCCGCTGGAGAGCTTGATGTGCTTGTCGGTGCAGTCCTGGAGGAAAGTCTCGAGGTACACGTCGATGCCGCGTTCGCGCATGTGCTCCACGACCCAGCGAGCCTGAGCTTCGCCGACCTCGGGCATGACGCGGTCAAGTGCCTCCACGAGGACGAAGCGGACGTCGGCTTCGGTCAGCGTCTCGTACTGAGCCACTGCGGAGCGGACGACGTCTTCGAGCTCGGTGAGGAGTTCGATGCCGGCGAATCCGCCGCCGACGAAGACGAAGGTCAGCGCCTTGCGACGCTCGTCATCATCTTCCATCAGCGAGGCATCGGACAAGCGGCTGAGGAGGTGATCGCGCAGTGCGACGGCCTCCTCAATGCGCTTGAGCGCGATGGCGTTCTCCTTGAGGCCGGGGATCGGCAGAGCGCGCGCCACCGAACCGGCGGCCATGATGATGTGGTCGTAGTCGAGCTCGAACGCTTCGTCATTCTCGGGCTCGACGGTGACGAACTTGTCGCCGTGGTTGATCGAGGTGACCTTCGCGGTGATGACCTCAGCACCGGAGAGATTACGGCGCAACGGCACGACGGCGTGACGTGGTTCGATGGACCCAGCTGCCACCTCGGGGAGGAACGGCAGGTAGGTCATGTAGGGATTGGGATCGACCACGGTCACTGTGGCTTCGCCACGACCGAGGTTCTTCAACAGATTCTGAGCGGTAACGAGACCAAGGTAGCCGCCACCAACGACGAGGATTCGAGGACGCAATTTTGAGTTTCTGATGAGTGCCATATTTCCATCTTAGGCCCTTGTGAAAACTTTCACTAATTGCATCTCGACGCTCCAGCTCAGAGGTTCGGCACCGGGTTCGATCAGCGTCTGCGGCGGATGAAAACCACTGCTGAGAGCAGGAAGAGGACGACTGCGATGAGGCCTCCGGCACCCAGAACCGAGAAGCCCAGCTTGGGCGTGGCCTGAGATGAGACAACGTCCTTGGGTGCGACTGCTTTCGGGTTGTTGTCCTCTGTTGGTGCCGCATTCTCCGTCTCAGCCGAGTCGGACTGCGCACGCCGGTGCATCGTCACCCAGTCGGCCAAAGCATCGGCTGAACTGGGAACAGACTTCGGGACGTCGGCCTTCATCGCGGCCTTCGGATCGAGGCGACCCCAGCCGACGATGGGATCCGGCTTGCCCTTTTTGCTCTGCCCCTTGTGCCCAGGCACAGGCTTGGCCGTCGAGGTCAGCTTGGCGGTGACTTCGTCGGCACTGAGATCGGGGTCTTCAGCCCGGATCAGCGCTGCCACTCCGGAGACGATCGGTGAGGCGAAGGAACATCCCTGTCCCTCTGCGTAGCCGCCCGAGTAGTACGGGATCGGAATGTCTGCCGCCGGCCCCATGAGGTCCACAGCTGTTCCAGGAGCAGTTGACTCGGAGAGAACTCGGTTGTTCTTGCCCAGTCCGCCGACGCCGATGACGCCGGGCACCGTCGACGGCGACCACGCCTGTGTCGCGCCTTGGGAGGCATTGCCGACACAGGCGACGACGACGACGTCCTTCTCATAGGCGTAGGCGAAGGATTCGTCCCAGCTGGAGGGCCAGGCAGGATCGTCCCAGCCCAGCGACATGTTGATGACCTTGGCTCCGGAGTCGACGGCCCAGCGGATTGCCTTGTCGGCCTGCTCACGAGTGGAGCCTGAGTCCTTCGGACGGTCGGGGCCCAACCACATCGAGGCAGACAGGATGTCGACGTCGGGTGCGACACCGGTAGGTCCGGCGCCCTGCCCCTGGCCGGCGATGACTCCGGAGACGGCGGTGCCGTGGTGGATCGTCGTCTTGCCGCCGATCGGGGTCTTGCCGTCCTTGTCGAGTCCGCTGAAGTCCTTTGACTTGCTGACCACGCCTTTGAGGTCCTCATGTTTTGTGTTGACGCCGGAATCGATGACGGCGACCTTCACGCCTTTGCCCGTGGACTTCTTCCACATGTCATCGATGCCATATTTCTTGATGTACCACTGTCCGGGACCGGGCTCGGGCGCAGCGAGTGCTGGCTGAGTCGTGCCCATGACCAGTCCCAGCACCAGAGAACCGACGATGGCAAGTTTTGCGGTGCGCCTTCCAGCGCGTGGGCGCTGGGAAGCTGTCGGTGTCCGCGGCGCGGCGGGCTTCACGACTGCGGTCGCGCTAGGTCGAGCGCGGTGCCGTCGAGGATGTCCGTCTCCGAGACCATGATGTCGAGTTCAGCCCCCGCGCTCCTGACTGCGGAGTCGATGCGAGCCGCGATTCGAGCGAACAGCAGTCCCCCCGCTGCGATGACGTCGACGCGTCCGGGGTGCATGTACGGGAGTGCCGCACGAGCCTCACGCCCCATCCGCAGCAGTTCGTTGGCTTCGCCGTCGATGTCGGCCACGCGCAGATGGGTGCCGTGGATGCGTTCGCGCTGGTAGCTGTCGAGGTCGAGGATTCCCGCGGCCAGCGTGGTGACAGTGCCCGCGACTCCGATCATCGTCCGCGGGGCGGCAAGATCGACGATTTCGGCGGCCTTGTCGAGGTTGGCATCGATGTCGTCGATGGCCGCCTGGATCTGCGTCCGGTCGGGGACGTCAACGGACATGTGGCGTTCGGTCAGACGCACGGATCCGATATCCATGCTGACCGCCGAGGTGACGCTTTCGGTGCCGAGGACCAGTTCGGTTGATCCCCCGCCGAGGTCCATGACGAGGAACGGTCCGCTGTCGGCACCGTGTCCGACGGTCGCACCGAGGAATGACAGATGAGCCTCTTCGTCACCGGTGATGACGTCGGGCACGACGCCTAAGATGCCGAAGATGCCTGCGGAGAACTCGTCTCGGTTCTTCACGTCACGACTGGCGGAGGTGGCGACGAATCTCAGCTTCTCCGGTGAGTACTCGGCAGCCACCTCGGCGAATTCCCGGGCTGCGGTGAACGTGCGTTCCAAGGCTTCGGGGGCGAACTCACCCGTCGCGTCCACTCCCTGGCCGAGGCGCACGATCCGGGTCTCACGACAGAGCTCGGTCATCTGTCCGTGCGCGTCGACGTCGGCGATGAGCAGACGCAGGGAATTGGTCCCGCAGTCGAAGGCGGCAACTCTCATGAGTCTCTCCTATTCGCTTGCCTCGTCCGAGGCGTTCTCTGTGCCCGCCGGGGTGGGGACGTCGGTCATGAACGAGATTGCGCGATCACCGATCGGGTTGACCCCAGGGCCGGCGGCCAGTGAGTGGCCGACCAGGGCGTGCAGGCATTTCACTCGGTTGGGCATGCCGCCGGCGGAGTAGTCCTTGATCTCCTCCACCTCGGCGAGGCCGGCCGTTTTGCCGATCTCGGATCGCGTCGCGAGGTAAGCGGCATGGGCCTTGGCATAGGAGGCCGCGAGCTCCTCGTCCTCGGCGAGCTCAGCGGACCACTCGGCCATGATCCCCGAAGCCTCGAGACGCGAGCATTCCGTGACGAAGGCGGGATGGGTGAGGTAGAAGGCGGTGGGGAACGGTGTGCCGTCCTCGAGCCTCGGAGCGGTGGCGACGACCAGAGGCTCACCCGATGCGCTGCGGGCGGCAATCCCGACGACGCCGCGCGGAATCCGCCCGAGCTGGTCCTTCAGGATGGCGAAGTCCGCCTCGGTGCACTCTGTGATCATCAGCCCTTCTCCACGGTATTGCCGACCTCTTGAATCGACTCCAGCAACTCAAGGTACCAGGCTTGTTTGCGTTGCGGGCGGTCCGTATCCGAATCGTCACCGCTGATCGCCTCCTGGTTGGTGACGATGACCGCGTTCTTGCCCTCTTCGACGTAGTACTGGTCCTTGCGTGCTTTGCGCTTGATGTATGCGGGGTCCTTGAGGTTCTCGTTCTTCTCCTCCAGTCCCTGAACTTCGGACTTCGTCGATTCGATCTCGCTGTTGAGTGCGGCGATCTGCTGTGCCTGCTTGAGTGCCGAATTGATCGAGGGCAGGAAGGTGACGAGCACGATGGCGATCACGAGGAGGAATACTCCCGTCTGCCAGGACAGCTTCCGCTTGCGAATGCCTTCGGTGGGCTGAGCCTCGACGACCGCTGCAGGGCGTCGACGGGGAGCGGCTCTGCCCGGAGCCGATTTGGGGGCGCTGTTTCTGGGCTTGCTCGGAACCATGTCTCTTTCCTCTGCGACCGGGGATGGGGAAGGCTGTCGCAACATGTCTAAGTCTGCCGTGTCATCATCCGGACTGCGAGGATTTGGGTGTCGTGGCGTGTTCTATTCTCCGAAAGCCCGCATCCGCCAGGTGCCTTCGCTGCCGTCGTGCACCCTTCACGTGTCTTTCACGCTCCAGCCCCGGGCAGTCCCAAAGCGCCCGCTCCAGCCTTCCCAGCCGTCCACAGCTTCCCAGCCGTCCCTGCCGTCTTAGCCGTCCCCTCGTCCCAGCCGCCCACTGCAGCCGCCTGGCCGCTCGGCGCGCAGCCCGCCGCTCGCATCTCCACCCCGTCCGTCGCCCAAGGCTCACGTCCTACTCTTGCGTCTACCTCCTACAACTAGTTCAGCTCCCGGCACTATTGGCTCTAAAACCCCCCGTTGCTGTTGGGTGATTTGGCACTCACAGTGCGGGGTGCAGACGCCGGGGTCCAGAGCTCCGGACGTCAACGCTCCGCAGCTCGCCACTCCCGTTCCAGCTTCCACCTCAAACGGCGCTTATCCACAGAGTTATACACAACTCGAAAGCCATTCGTTGCATTTTGCTATGTTTTAATGCAGTTTAATGTCATGTACAAAATTATGACCACACAGCAGATCATCCGACTCGGGTTCACCCATGCAGACATTCGGCGGGCCCGAAGTTGCTGCGTACGTCGATTGTCTCGCGGCGTCTATTCGGTCAGACACGTCTGCTCCAGGGAAGACCACCGGCCGCTGTGGGCGAGCATCGACGAAGGAACGCATTCAGAGTTCACGGAGCACGGAGACATCCGAGATCAGATCGAAGACCTCGACGCCGCAGTCATAGCGCGATGCGAAGTCAGATTCCAGAAGCAGGGACAGCAGGAGCGTCAGGCGGAATCTGCCACCACTGCTGGGGCAACCGCTGCGACCCGAATGTCGTCGGCATCACCCCCGGCCGAGGTGTTCTCGCACATCTCCGCGGCTCTCATCCACGGCCTGCCAATTGCTTACCCTGTCACCCACCAAGTCGAGGTGGTGCGCCCCGGAGTCAATCGCAGGTTCAAGAGCATTCATGTCAGGGGTGTGACAATCCCGAGACATCACCGGCAGGCAGTTCGCGGGACCGAGGTGACGACGCTTGAACGCACGCTCATTGATGTTGCTCGAACGTACAACCCCGATATCTCGGTTTCCATGTTCGACAGCGCTTTGCATCGTGGACTGACGACGCGAGAGAAGATCCTCGCAACGCTGGCACAATGCCTGGAGACAAGGAACACCAAGAAGGTTCATCTCGCTCTCGACTTGGCCGATGCCCGCCGCGAGTCCCCTGCCGAGTCGATCGCCGCGGTGAGATTCTTCCAGCACGGATTCGTCGGGTTCGTCCCCCAAGTCGAGTTCGATACGGCCTCATTGCGGTCAAATATTCGCGTCGACTTCTGCCACAGGGCAGCCCGGATGATCGTTGAGATCGATGGACTCGGAAAGCTGTATCTCGGCTCGGGGGTGCCCCGCGACGAACTCGAACGCGAAAGGCGCAGAGAACAATGGCTGCGAGATCAGGGCTGGCGAGTCATCAGAATCAGTTGGAAAGAGCTATTCACGGAGGCGAAGTTCGAAGAGATCAGGCGAATCCTCATGGGCACGAGGTGACTGACCGAGGATGCGCTCGGCAGACGCGGCAGGACCCTCACCCGCAGCCGCATGAACAACCACTGCAGATGTATGAATTGCGCGGGGCAGGCGGAGTTGGTGCGCCCCCAGTGTGTTCTGCGAGGGGCAGGAGGTTTTGTGATCACCAGGAGGCCTGGTTATCGCGGGGAGCTTTTGTTATCGCGGAGAAGTTCGGTGAGCGCTGGGAGTCTGGCACCGATCCCATCAAAGGAGGTCTTGTCGATGAATGCCGCCGCGGGGGGG
>NZ_JBHFIH010000014.1:563237-580972 GCF_057334195.1 Brevibacterium sp. AGC70
CACCTGACGCCCGCCTCGGGGACGAAACCATTCAGCCGCCGAAGCGCGGGAAGGCTCCGCGTCCGGCGTAGCGGGCGGCATCGCCGAGCTGCTCTTCGATGCGCAGCAGCTGGTTGTACTTGGCCACGCGCTCGGACCGTGCCGGAGCACCGGCTTTGATCTGGCCGGCGTTCGTTGCCACGGCCAGGTCGGCGATCGTCGTGTCCTCGGTTTCGCCTGAACGGTGCGAGATCATCGTCGTGTAGCCGTTGGTCTGTGCCAACGATACCGCATCGAGGGTCTCTGTCAGGGTGCCGATCTGGTTGACCTTGACGAGCAGCGAGTTAGCGGTGCTGGTGTCGATGCCGCGCTGGAGACGCTCGGGGTTCGTCACGAACAGATCGTCGCCGACGAGCTGAACCTTGGAGCCGATGGACTCGGTCAGGGTGGCCCAACCTTCCCAGTCGTTCTCGTCGAGTGGATCTTCGATGGACACCAGCGGGTACTTGGCGAGCAGACCCTCGTAGTATGCGGCCATGTCCTGCGCGGACTTCTTCTCGCCTTCGAACTCGTAGGCACCATCGGAGTAGAACTCGGAAGAGGCCACATCGAGTGCCACCGCGATATCGCGGCCCGGACGGTGCCCGGCCAGTTCGATGGCTTCGAGGATGAGGTCGAGTGCCGCGGCATTGGAATCGAGGTTAGGTGCGAACCCGCCCTCGTCGCCGAGCCCGGTCGACAGTCCGCGCTCCTTGAGCACGCCCTTGAGCGCGTGATAGACCTCGACGCTCCACTGCAGACCCTCGTGGAAGCTTGCCGCGCCGATCGGAGCGATCATGAATTCCTGGATGTCGACGTTGGAATCGGCATGCGATCCACCATTGAGGATGTTCATCATCGGAACGGGCATGACGTGGGCATTCGGTCCGCCCAGGTAGCGGTAGAGCGGCAGGTCCGCAGACACCGCGGCCGCACGAGCCACTGCCAGCGAGGTGCCCAGGAGGGCATTGGCGCCCAGGCGGGACTTGTTCTCGGTTCCGTCGAGCTCGATCAGTGCCTGGTCGACCAGACGCTGATCATCGCTTTCGAGACCGACGATGACTTCGTGGATCTCGTCGACGACTGCGTCAACAGCACTGGTGACGCCTTTGCCCAGGTAACGTTCTGGGTCTCCGTCGCGCAGCTCGACGGCTTCGAACTCACCGGTGGAGGCACCGGAAGGAACACCAGCACGACCGACGGATTCGTCGGCCAACAGCACTTCCACCTCAACGGTGGGATTTCCCCGGGAATCCAGGATTTCACGGGCGTTTGCGGCAACAATCTCAGCCACTGATTACTCCTTCGCAATTGGTTTCACATGGGGAACATGTGCCTGCAGGACAGCTTAATGCACCGGAGGACCGAGCTCATTCTCAGTCCCGGACGGCCTCTTCCCTGTCAGCAGACGTCAACAGCTGTTCGCGCAGCTTATCCGGGCTCGCCGGATCCATTCCATGCTCGAGCAGATAGGCTTCGACACCGTTCTCGCCATATTCTGCGTCGATGGAGTCGAGGATCTTCGCCATGAGTTCCGGGGGTGCCGCTGTTGCCGTCTCGGCGAGGTTGCCGGAGATGCCGGCGTCGGCGAAGTTCCGGATGATGTTCTCGAGGAATCCTCCCGACAGATGCTGGGAGGTGATCGCGTAGTCCTCGAGGATCTCATGACGCCCGACGCCGAGGAGCGCGAGGATGAAGGCGGCGACCATACCGGTCCTGTCCTTGCCGGCAGAGCAGTGGAAGACGACTCCGCCTTCGCAGCTCTGCGCAACGACGTCGATGGCCTTGGCAAGTCGCGTTCCGAAATGGCTGATCATCAGCTCGTAGATCTTACTCAGCGAGCGATCGGAGAGGTCCATTCCGGTCGCCTCGGCGGCCTTCTGCATCTCCTCGCGGCTGAGCTGCTTCTCAGGAAAGAAATGATCGTCGAAGATGGGCAGCTCGATGTGCTCCACGTCGAGTCCCTCGAGCGCGTCGGGCAGCTTGGATCGTTCCCCGACGTCACGCAGATCGACGACGGTGCTGATGCCGAGTGCTCTGATGTCGGCCCGCGACCTGTCTGTCAGTTGGGCGATACCGTCGGAACGGAAGACCTTCCCCTTTCCGACGCTCGATTCCCCCGCCGAGGTGGGGGATCCTCCGATGTCACGGAAGTTGAATGTGCCTTCGATGTCGATGCGATCCAAGCTCACTGATTCGTGTCTTTCTGCTGTTTCTCTTCTGTCTTGATCCGGCGATATTCGGCCTCGACGTCTTCGAGGGAGGCCATGTGCTCATCACTGGCACCCTCGCCGAAGGCAAGGGGATGACGCCGGATGAGTTTTGCCTCCAGCCCTTCTATGATCATCCCCAGCGTGTGCCCGTAGGCGGCGGAAGCACTCTCGTCCAACAGCGCGGAGTGGAAGAGCACCTGGTAGAAGACATCGCCGAGTTCTTCGACGACGGCGGCCCGGTGGTCCGGATTCGCATCAGCTCGGTAGTCTTCGAGTGCTTCGATGAGCTCCTCGGTCTCCTCGCGCGCATACCTCTCGAGGCTTCCGTGGTCCTGCCGGCTCGACCACGGGCACCGCCGCCGCAGTGTCGCCATCGCCTCGATTGCTCCCTCGGTTCGAGCACCGATGACGCCCGCTGTCTCTGCCTGCTCCACTGTCGTGACACCTTCCGATTCCAGCACCGCTATGACGGTTCGACTCGCTGCTCGACACACTACGAAGGTCGAACAATAAGAATGACCCCCACCGCAGTCGCGATGGGGGTCGAATTCTGCATCACTTGCTGAACTTGTCCTTGACGTCCTTGCCGAGGTCCTTGACCTTCTCGCCGACCTGCTTGGTCTTGCCCTTGAGCTGGTCCGCCGAGCCCTCGGCCTTGAGCTCGTCATCGCCGGTCATGTCGCCGACTGTCTCCTTGGCCTTACCGGAGAATTCTTCAGTCTTGTTGTCGAACTTGTCGTCAAAACCCATGGTGTCTCTCCTTAAGTCTCACGGTACGTCTGTACTCGTATTCGCACTCTACGCTAGGAATAGCGGAAGAATGTGAACTCTCAGAATACGTGCAGATTCATTCTGAGTCGATCAGATCGGTTGAATCATTACGGCCTCTTCGCATTCAGACCCCGGCCTCAGACGCCGGCTTCGACGACTTCCGAAGCGACGACTGGGACGATCGCGTCGAGGAACTGGTGGGCCCAACGCAGGATGTCGGAATCCGTCATCTCCTTCGCATCGAAGCCGTTTCCGGTCATCGGCTTGGGCACGAGCACCGACCGGATTGCGGGCTTGAGCAGAGACTTCGGGTACAGGCGTTTGAGGCGCACGACCTGCGAATCCTCGAGCTCGAGCGGACCGAAGCGCACGAAGTTGCCTTGGACGACGATGTCGTTGATGCCCGAGGCTTTGGCCCTGATCCGCAGTCTGGCGACATCGGCGAGCACACCCACAGCCTCCGGGTAGGGCCCGTACCGGTCGACGAGTTCGTCGAGGACTTCCTGCAGTTCGCTCTCGTTCGCCGCGGCAGCCAGTTTCCGATAAGCCTCGAGCCGCAGTCGTTCGTGGTCGACGTATTCTGCCGGCAGGTGTGCGTCGACGGGCAGTTCGATGCGCATATCTGCTTCGGGCTCGGTGTCCTCGCCGCGGAAGTTCGCGACGGCCTCCCCCACAAGCCGCACATAGAGATCGAATCCGACCCCTTCGATCTGTCCGGACTGCTGTCCGCCGAGGAGGTTGCCGGCACCGCGGATCTCGAGGTCCTTCATGGCTACCTGCATGCCGGCGCCGAGCTCTGTATGAGCGGCCAACGTCGTCAGACGGTCGTGGGCTGTCTCGGTGAGTGTCGTGTCTGCCGGGTAGAGGAAATAGGCGTAGGCCCGTTCCCTGCCTCGACCGACCCGACCGCGCAGCTGGTGCAGCTGGGAGAGTCCGAAGCGATCAGCGTGATCGATGATGAGCGTGTTGGCGTTGGAGATGTCAATGCCGGTCTCGACGATCGTCGTGCACACGAGCACGTCGAACTTCTTCTCCCAGAAGTCGACGATGACCTGTTCCAGGCGCTGTTCGTTCATCTTTCCGTGGGCAATCGCGATCCTGGCCTCAGGAACGAGTTCGGCGATGTGGCCGGCCACGGATTCGATGTCCTTGACTCTGTTGTGGATGTAGAAGACCTGGCCCTCGCGCATGAGTTCGCGACGGATCGCGGCCTTGATCTGCTTGTCCTCCTTCTTACCCACGTAGGTCAGCACCGGATGGCGCTCCTCGGGCGGGGTGGCCAAGGTCGACATCTCTCGGATGCCGGTCACGGCCATCTCCAGGGTCCTCGGGATCGGCGTTGCCGACATCGCGAGCACGTCGACGTTCGTGCGCATCGCCTTGAGCGTCTCCTTGTGTTCGACGCCGAAGCGCTGCTCCTCGTCGATGATGACCAGGCCCAGGCTCTTGAACCTCACCTCGCCACTGAGCAGTCGGTGCGTGCCGATGACCAGGTCGAGCTTGCCTGCGGCCAGATCTTCGACGACCTTGTCCGATTCCTTCTTCGTCTGGAAGCGAGAGAGCGCACCGACGGTGACAGGGAAGCCCGAGTAGCGTTCGGCGAAGGTTTCGAAGTGCTGCTGGACGAGCAGAGTCGTGGGCACCAGCACAGCGACCTGCTTGCCGTCCTGGATCGCCTTGAATGCCGCTCGGACTGCGATCTCGGTCTTACCGTAGCCGACGTCGCCGCAGATCAGACGGTCCATTGGGACTGCCTTCTCCATATCGCCCTTGACCTCGTCGATGGTCGTGAGCTGGTCGGCGGTCTCCACGTAGTGGAAGGCGTCTTCGAGTTCGCGCTGCCATGGTGTGTCCGGTCCATAGGTGTGGCCGACGGTGGCTTGTCGAGCCGAGTAGAGGCGGACGAGTTCACCGGCGATCTCCTTGACCGCCTTCCTGGCCTTGGCTTTCGTCGTCGACCAGTCGGAGCCGCCCATCTTGTTCAGGGTCGGGCTCTCCCCACCGACGTAGCGGCTGACCTGGTCGAGGGCATCGCTGGGAACGTAAAGTCGGTCGCCGGGCTGGCCGCGTTTGGCCGGGGCGTATTCGACGATGAGGTATTCGCGGGTGTGCTTGTTCGCTCCCTTGCCAGTGGTGCGCTGGGTCATCTCGATGAACTTGCCGACGCCGTGCTGGTCGTGGACGACGAAGTCCCCGGGTGCCAGGTTGAGCGGGTCCACCTGGTTGCGTTTGCGCCGGGTGGGCAGGCGCCGCATGTCCCTCGTCGAGGTGGCTGCCGCGCGACCGAGCACATCGGCCTCGGTGAGCACGGCCAGTTTGAGGTCGTCGAAGACGAATCCGCCGAATGGCGCGGCCGTGGTGACGGTGACCAGAGCATCGGCGATGTCCGTCGGGTCATCGACGAAGGTCGCAGGCACCCCAGCCTCCGAGAACACCTCGACCATCCGCTGGCCCGGTCCCTGCCCCTCGGTGAGCACGAGGATGCGCCACCTGTCATGGATGAGTCCCTTGACATCGGCGAGGATCGCCTCGACGTCACCGGCATATCCCCGAGGAGCGCGCGCCGGAACGGAGAACAGATTCTCCGCAGGTGAGACGAGCTCTTCGTCGGTGGAGAAACCGCCGAGCTCCCACCAGGCCAAGCCGATGAGGCGAGCGCCTTCTTCCATCTCTTCCATGGTCCGGAAAGTCGCTGCGGATAGGTCGATCGGGGATTCGCCGCCGGCTGCGGCTCCTGACCATGCGGCTTCGAGGAATTCGTTCGTCGTTACGACGAGGTCGGCGGCCCTGGCGTGGACACGTTCGGGTTCGGTGATGATGATCTTCGTGGATTCGGGCAGCAGCGCGATGATCGGCTCCATGCCGTCTGCCAGCACTGCCGAGAGTGATTCCATGCCTTCGACGGCGATTCCACCGGCGATCTTGTCGAGCATGTCCGTTGCTGCCGGCAACGTCTGCGACAGCGTGGCCGCTCGCTCCCGGATTGAGTCGGTGAGCAGGAGCTCCCGACAGGGTGGAGCCGAGAGCTTCAGCGGTTCGGCCTCCGCCTCGGCGGGAATGGATCTCTGGTCGCTGACGGAGAACTCGCGGATCTCATCGATCTCGTCACCGAAGAATTCGATGCGCAGGGCATGATCCTCCGTCGGAGGGAAGATATCGACGATGCCACCGCGGACGGCGAATTCGCCTCGCCGGGAGACCATGTCCACGCGTGAGTACGCAAGTTCTGTCAGGCGGTGGGACAGCTGGTCGATCTCGTACTCGTCGCCGACGGCCAACTCCACCGGCTCGATGTCGCCGAGCCCCTTGACCAGCGGCTGCAGGAATGCGCGGACCGGGGCGATGATGAAGGACAGGTGACGGTTCGGGCTCGGGTGGGCCAGGCGGTGCAGAATCTGCAGACGCTGCCCGACGGTGTCAGACCGAGGTGAGAGCTTTTCGTGTGGGAGGGTCTCCCAACTGGGGAAGATCGCGATCGAATCCTCAGGCACCCAGTCCGCCAGGGCCCGGGCCAGGTCTTCAGCCTCACGGGTGGTGGCCGTGACGATGAGCTGCGGTGCCGAGGTGGACGGATCGTTGTCGCCCGACACCAGCGTTCGGCGCAGGATCGATGGCCACAGACCTCTGATCGCATCGATCGTCCCACCTGCTGTCTCCGGGTCGTTGAACGCTCCGACGAGGTCAGTGATGGTGGAGTTCTGGCGTGTGAGATCGAGTCCGTTGAGCACCATGCAATTCTAAGCCACCGGCATGACACGAGAAACGGCGGCGACCGTACTCTGACCACTCTTCGTGGAAACGTGTGAAGATGAGGTCATGTCCTACCGCACTCTGTTCGCAACTGTGGCGGCCGCAACGCTGTTCCTGGCAGGATGCACCGCGGAAGAGGAAGTCCCCCAACCCGAACGTTGGGACTTCCACACCAGGCCCGACTTGAACCCGCCGAAGATCGACATCGACGTCAGCTCACAGCAGCCCGAGGACGACAATGACCTCGAGACATTCCTCGCCCCGAAGGGACAGACCGCCGATGACGGGGAGTCCTGGGTCGGCGGACTCATCCTCGCCCCAGACGGAGAGCCGGTCTGGATCCGACAGGGATCGGGCCAGATGTGGGACCTGCGGGTTCAGGAGTACAGGAACGAGCCCGTCCTCACCTGGTGGGAGGGATTGGCAGAAACGCCCGAGACAGCCGGCGAGGTAGTCATGCTCGACGACAGCTACAACGAGATCGCACGTGTCGGCATGGGAGGGGACCTCGCCCACAAGACCGCCGATCTGCACGAGACGACGATCACAGACGACGAGACGATGCTCCTCCTGTCCTATATCAAGACCCAGACGGATCTCAGATCCGTCGGCGGCCCGAAGGACGGCTGGGCTTGGGAAGGAGTGGTCCAGGAGGTCGACATCGCCTCCGGTGAACCCGTTGTCGAATGGCGATCACTCGACGACATTCCCGTCGACCAGACGCAGTCGAAGCTCAAGGACGGCGAAGGCACCGAGGAGGAGCCCTTCGACTACATCCATCTGAACTCGGCGTCCGTCGATGACGATGGTGATTCGCTGCTCGTCTCCGCCCGCAACACACATGCGATCTATCAGCTCGATCGGAAGAGCGCCGACGTGAACTGGGTGCTGGGCGGGTCTGCCAGCGACTTCGAGATGGGCGAGGGTGCTGCCTTCGCTTGGCAGCATGACGCCGTCCGCCGCGACGACGGCATGATCACCCTCTTCGACAACCATGCTGCGCCCCGCCTCGGCGATTCCAGAGGTCTGCGCCTCGACGTCGATGAGGGAGCGCAGAAGGTCAGCGTCGACACCGAGTACCCGGCCCCCGATGACCGCTCATCGGGAAGCCAGGGCAATCTGCAGGAACTCGACAACGGCAATGTGGTCATCGGCTGGGGCTCCGAACCGTATTTTTCGGAGTTCACCAACGATGGCAAGCTGCTCTACGATGCCACTTTCACAGGCGGATCGAACTACCGGGCCTATCGCTTCGACTGGCAGGCGACTCCGTCAGCACCGCCCACCGCGACGAGATCTGAGCCTGGTGAGGGCATCACACGAGTGCACATGAGCTGGAACGGAGCCAGCGACGTCGCCGCCTGGCGCATCCTCAGCGGCAACAGCGAGGAGCAGCTCGAGGAGACCGCAGTCGTCGATCGCACGGGGTTTGAAACTGCGGCCGACATCACCCCCGCCGGCTCCCGGATCGTCGTCGAGGCTGTGAACGAGGACAAGGAGCGCATCGGAAGCACGATCGTGGACTGAGGCACCGGAGATCTCAAGACTGTAACGGGACTAACGGATCGGACACGATTGCCCACAGGCCCCGGTTCTTCGGGGTTCTCCAAGCTTCATCACCGACAATTGAGACATGAGTTCCAACCAATCCCCTCGCTTCACCCCCGAAGAATCCCAGTTCATCTTCGGCAATGGTTCAACAGCCCCCGATTCGTCCAGGTCAGGCGGCCGCCCACCCGCAGGCCAGCCCGAAGTCGCCAATCTGCGGACCACTGTCAGCCGCGATCACCGGCTCTCGCGCTTCGTCCCTGTCCTCATCCTGCTGGCGATCATGTGGGCCATTGAGATCGTCGACACCATCCTGCCAGTCGATCTCGACATGTTCAGCCTCGCGTCCTGGACTCCGCTGTCCCTCTACGGAGTGGTGACGTCTCCCCTCCTGCACTCGGGATTCGGACACCTCATGGCCAACACGTTCCCATTCCTCATCCTCGGGCTGTGCATCGCCGTCGAGGGGGCACGCCGCTTCTGGCTCGTCACCGTCATCACTGCCGTCGTATCCGGGCTCGGCGCCTGGCTGACGACATTTCCTGTGGGCCAGCACGTCGTCGGCGCCTCGGGCATCGTGTTCGGCTTCTTCGCCTACCTGGCGGTGCGCACCTGGTTCACCGAGGATGTGCTCCGCAAGATCGTGTACTTCGCCATCGGGTTCTTCGTCTTCATCACCTACGGCGCATCGATGATCTTCGGACTGCTGCCGCAGGATAACGGGATCTCCTGGCAGGGGCATCTGTTCGGCTTCGCCGGCGGCATCCTCGCCGCCTGGCTCATCCACCGCAAGCGTCCGGGCTCCGCGGCGCAGAAGCGATCTGCCTCCAAGCAGTGACCTGTCTGTCAGCGGTGACCGCCATTCTCATTTCGAGTGGTATTTGAGCTGAACCTTCTCGAGGCCGTCGACGATGTACGTCTCGACGGCGTCTGCGATATCCGAGATGAAGATCGGCAGCGTGGCGCGTTCGTCCTTGGAGAAGGGCCCCAGAACGTAGTCTGCGGTGTCCTGACGTCCCATGGGCCGGCCGACGCCGGCGCGGATACGGGGATAGTTCTTCGTCCCCAGCGCCGAGGTCATCGATCGCAGTCCGTTGTGTCCGCCCTCTCCGCCGCCGACCTTGGCCTTGATCGTGTCGAAGGCGATGTCCACATCGTCGTGGACGGCGATGATCCGGTCGGTGTCGATCGAGTAGAAGTCGGCGAGCTGCCTGACCGGCCCACCTGATTCGTTCATATACCCCGTCGATGTCGCGAGCACCACCCGCGGCCCAGGAATTCCGGGAACTGAACCTGTGGGAAGTCGAGATGTGCCGACATTGGCGCGCAGTTTGGTGCGTGTCAGATTGACGCCGATGCGATGTGCGAGTTCGGCAACGACCATCTGCCCGATGTTGTGTCTCGTCGATTCGTATTTAGGGCCGGGGTTGCCCAAGCCGAAGACCAGCCAAGCTTCGTTCGTCATCGTCGTCCTTCGCTCATTCTCTCTCGCTGCTCATCGAGATCACCCGATCACCCAGGGACTCTTGCACCCTATGTGCTCTCAGAACGAATTCGGTGGGCCGTCTCTTCAACGACCCACCGAATTCACACCTCAGGCTGCGCCCAGAAGCTGCGCGCAGACGGAAGAAGTCGAGGTCACGCGTCCTCGGACTTCTCCTCTGCTGCATCCTCGGTCGACTCTTCGGTCGACTCTTCTTCGGTCTCGCCTGCATCCGACTCGGTGTCCATCTCGGCCTCTTCCGAGACGTTGACGACGAGAAGTTCGGGATCAGCAGCGAGTTCGACGCCCGAAGCCAGTTCCACCTGTCCGGCCAGAACGTGCTCGCCGGCGGCGCGCCCGTCGATGGTGACCTCGATGTACTCAGGCAGCTTGGTGGCGTCTGCCTTGATGAGAATCGTCGACTCTTCCTGCTGCACCATGGTGCCGGGAGCGGATTCGCCGATGATGTGGACAGGAACGTCGACCTCGACCTTTTCGCCGCGCTTGACGATGATGAGGTCAAGGTGCTCGATCTGACGGGTGACCGGGTCGGTCTGCACGTCGCGAGCAATTGCGAGAACGTTCTTGGCACCGTCGGTGCTTTCGATCTCGAAGAGGGCGTTGGCGTGCTTGAGGGCCATCATGGTGGCGTGGCCGTCGATCGAGATGTGCACAGGATCTCCGCCGTGTCCGTAGACGACTGCAGGGATGCGTCCTGCGCGACGGGTCCGGCGGGCAGCGCCCTTGCCGAATTCATTGCGGGGTTCGGCGATGAGTTTGAAGTCAGCCATTTTCTCTCCTTCGTGGTGAACTTATCTTGCAAGCACCACGGCGAAACAGCCTTCAACCGCACTGTCGCTGTCTCAATTCGGCCCCGAAGGGCCAGTCAGCACTGTGGGTCAGGACCGCGTCGATAACGGAAACATGTGTTTCCCTCGCCGAGGCAACCCTACGATTCTATGCCACCGTCGTCGGTGGCGCCAAGTCGGGCGGTCACAGCCTCGGCGCAGGCGTCGATGCCTGTCTCCGTGAGCAGGATGTCGTAATGGTTCGTACCGGGCACCTCGACGACGGTCAGATCCTCCCACCGCTGCTGGTAGGAGACGACAAGTTCCGGTGGGTAGAGACCAGGCTCGGATGCGATGAGGTCACGCTCGGCGAAGAGGAACGTCACGTCGGCCTGGCGCCGCTGGCTGCTCATGATCTGGGCGAGTGCGTTCCGGAAGGCACCGCCGGTGTACATGTCCGCCGAGTCGGCCTGCATCGCCTCGATCGAAGTCGAGGGCTGGAAGCTGTGATCGTCTTTGGCCGCGAGATCGTAGACGAAGCTCTCCGTGGCCACGGTGTCGAGGCCGTCGACGAAGGCAGGATGAGCGGCGAAGAATGCGAGGTACTCTTCGACCGACCCGAATGACATCGACAGCCGTTCGGACGCGGGGCCGAGTACCGCGGCGATGAGGTCATCGGTGTCGAGATCGTGGTCGTTGAGATCATCGAGCGCCCCGGTGACCTCGTCTTCCCCGACCTGCGGCATCGGCAGGGGAAGTCCACCGTCGATGAGGACGGGGCCACGGAAACGATCGGCCACCTCGGCGTCGGAATCGACACCTGCGCCCATACCGGCCAAGGTCATGGCGACGAAACCGCCCATGGAATGTCCGACCAGAGTGACCGGCCCAGGCTCGGCGAAGGTGTCGATGGCGACGAGGACGTCTTCGGCATGGGCCCTCATCCCGAACGGTCCGCCCAGCAGACGGGAGTCAGCACGTCCGCGCAGGTCGGGCCCGATGATGCGCACACCGGGAAGTGCTGCGACCAGACCGGCGAAGAACAGATGATTCGAGGTGATGCCGTGGATGACGCAGATGGTGGGAACACGGCCCGGCCCGTAGGCCACAGGCTCCCAGACACCGACGGACAGTTCACCGCCGGAGACGCTGACCCGGTACCGGTTGTAATCATGGGACGACATCGTCACTGTTCCCTTCACTCGGTTGTCTCCAGTGTAGAGCGTCGGTCGAGTCCCGGGCAGGCGATGCTTCCGATGAGACAGATCGAACCCCGAGCCGAAAGATCGGCTCGGAGTTCGATTCAGATAAAACTATCGCAGAAGGTGGCTCAGACCTCGAAGAGGCTGGTGACCGATCCGTCTTCGAAGACCTCGTGCACGGCGCGGGCGATCAGCGGAGCGATCGAGAGCACGGTGAGCTTGTCGAACATCTTGTCCTCAGTCAGCGGCAGCGTGTTCGTCACGATGACCTCCTGCGCCACGGAGTTCGACAGGCGTTCGACGGCAGGTCCGGAGAACACTGCGTGTGTCGAGACGACGATGACTCCGGTGGCTCCGGCGGCCATGCAGGCGTCGGCGGCTTGGACTATGGTCCCGCCTGTGTCGATCATGTCATCGACGAGGACACAGGTGCGGCCCTCGACCTCACCGACGACACGGTTGGCCTTGGTCTCATTCGGACGTGTGATGTCACGAGTCTTGTGGATGAACGCCAGCGGCACTCCGCCCAGGGCGTTCGACCAGTTCTCGGCGACCTTGATGCGGCCGGCGTCTGGTGAGACCACTGCCAGTTCGGTCGGGTACTTGTCCTTGACGTAGCCGGCGAGGATCGGCATCGCGATGAGATGGTCGACCGGTCCGTCGAAGTAACCCTGGATCTGCGCGGTGTGCAGGTCCACGGTGATGATGCGGTCAGCACCGGCCGTCTTGTACAGATCAGCCACGAGGCGAGCCGAGATGGGCTCACGTCCGCGATGCTTCTTGTCCTGCCTCGCGTAGGGGAAGAACGGTGCGATGACCGTGATCCGCTTGGCCGAGGCACGTTTGAGTGCGTCGACCATGATGAGCTGTTCCATCAGCCATTCGTTGATCGGTGCACAGTGCGACTGGAGGACGAAGACGTCACAGCCGCGGACCGATTCGGAGAACCGGACGTAGATCTCTCCATTGGCAAAGTTGTAAATGTCAGTGGGGAGAAGTTCCGTCCCCAGGTTCTCAGCGACTTGCTCAGCGAGCTCATTGTTCGCACGCCCGCTGACCAGGACGAGCTTCTTTTCGCCCGCCGTCGTAATTTCATTCACTTGCCGGTTCCCCTTCAGATGCGGCCTCGGCTGCCTGCGCTGCAGGTGTGCCGGGGCGGTTGCTGACGACCCAGCCCTCCAGGTTACGCTGTGGCGCCACGGTTATGGCAAGCGCTCCCGCAGGGACATCTTTGCGCACTGTTGTGCTCGCACCGGAGTAGGCGCCGTCGCCTACCGTGACAGGGGCAACATACATGTTGTCCGAGCCCATTCGTGCGTGCTTTCCGACGACGGTGCGGTGCTTGTTGACACCGTCGTAGTTGACGAAGACCGATGCGGCACCGATGTTGGAGCCCTCACCGATCTCAGCATCGCCGACGTAGGACAGGTGCGGCACCTTCGCGCCCCGTCCGATGTCAGCGTTCTTCGTCTCCACGAAGGTGCCGATCTTTCCATCCTCGCCGAGGTTGGTTCCAGGACGCAGGTACGCGAAAGGTCCGACTTTGGCGCAGGCTCCCACGACGGCCAGTTCCGAATGAGTGCGCACCACCTGTGCCCCGGCACCCACCTCGGTGTCCTTGAGAGTTGAGTCGGGGCCGACGACGGCACCGGCGCCGATGTCGGTGGCACCCAGGAGCTGGACTCCGGGAAGGATCGTGACGTCCTCACCCAGGGATACGTCCATGTCGATCCACGTGGTGTCGGGGTCGATGATGCTCACACCGGCACGCATCCACTTCTCGCAGACTCGGCGGTTGAGCTCCTTGCCGAGGTTGGCCAGCTGCACACGGTCGTTGGCGCCCTCGACCTGCCACAGATCCTGGGTGGCGGTGGCAGCGACGGACTGACCAGCCTCACGAGAGAATCCGATGACGTCGGTGAGGTACTTCTCACCCTGCGCATTATCCGTGGTCAGTGAGGCGAGACCGTCCCTCAGCGCTGAGGCGTCGAAGGCGTAGATGCCGGAGTTGATCTCCCGGATGCTGCGCTGGTCATCGCTGGCATCCTTCTGCTCGACGATGCGCAGCAGGCCTCCGGAGGCGTCGCGGACGATGCGTCCGTAGCCGTTGGGATCGTCCACCTCGGCGGACAGGACCGTCACGGCATTGTGCGAGGACTCGTGGACCTCGACGAGGCTGTTGATCGTGTCAGCAGTCAACAGGGGCACGTCTCCATAGGTCACGACCACGGTGCCGGAGAGATCGTCGGGCAACTGGGTCAGCGCACATTCGGTTGCGCGGCCGGTGCCGGGAATCTCATCCTGATCGGCGATGATCACAGTCTGCGTCGAACTGATCGGCAGTGAGTCCAGATGGGAGACGAGCTGGTCGCGTTCGTGCCTGACGACGACGACGAGGTGTTCGGGAGTGGCCCCTGCCGCTGCCGCGATCGAGTGGTGGAGCAGGGAACGACCGCCGATCGGATGCAGCACCTTCGGCAGGGTCGACTTCATACGGGTGCCCTGGCCAGCGGCCAGAACGATGACGGCGATGGGTCTGGTCTGCGACATGTGTTGGATCCTTCGCAAGTCGGATTGGGCCAGCTCCGCCCATAGGATTCGAACCTATACCACACGGCTCCAAAGGCCGGCGTGCTGCCATTACACCAGGGCGGAACAGCGTGCACCAGTTGAGGGCCCGCGCTCACGAGACACCATCATGCCACTACGATGAACCGTATGGAAATTCTTCGCGAGATTCTAGTGGCCCTGCATCTGATCGGAATGGCGATCATTGTGGGCGGATATTTCGCCCTCATCCGCTCTCCCAAAGTTGCTCCCGGCATGCTGCACGGCGCCTACCTTCAGCTGATCACCGGGCTTCTGCTGATGGGGCTGGCAGAGATGGGCGATGACGAAGTCAACCACATGAAGCTCGGCATCAAGCTCCTCATTGCGATTCTCGTCACCGTCTTCGCATTCATCGGCATTAAGAAGCAGAAGGCCTTCGCCTCCGCTCCGGCTGCGGGGGCCTCCCCGGCTGGAGGCGACGCCGACACAGCCGTGTCGACAGCGGTGAAGAATCCCTCGGCGACGCTGGCTCACCTGGTCTTCGCCGGCGCGATCATCAACGTACTGGTGGCCGTCTTCGTCCACTGAGGTTCTCGCCCCAGACGGGTCCGGCTCCGCCGGCGACCCGTACAGTTGGTCAAGGTCGCCGGCGGGAGCTTTTTCTCTGCCTATCCCACTGGCCTTTTCTCTGCGTCAGTCGCTGACGGTATCGTTGATCCGGACATGACTGCTGCAGCTGAAAACATCGAAGAAGCCACTCCGGGAGCCGACTCACGTGCGGCCGAACTCCTCACCGGACTCAACCCGCGACAGCGCGAGGCCGTTGCCCATACGGGTTCCCCGCTCCTCATCGTGGCGGGCGCCGGTTCGGGTAAGACCACCGTGCTGACCAGACGCATCGCCTATGCTCTGGCGACCGGTCGGGCACACCCCGGTGAGGTCCTGGCGATCACGTTCACCAACAAGGCGGCCAAGGAGATGGCTGAGCGCGTGCGCTCCATCGTCGGACCCGCTTCGCGAGCGATGTGGGTCTCGACCTTCCACTCCTCATGTGTGCGCATCCTCCGCCGTGAGGCCAAGGTGCTGGGCATGAAGACCAACTTCACGATCTACGATGCCCAGGATGCTCAGCGGCTCGTGTCTCAGATCCTCAAAGAACTCGGAATCGACACGAAGAAGTACACGCCTCGGTCGATGCTGCATAGGATCTCCAATCTCAAGAATGACCTGCAGACGCCGGATGACTTCACTCCCCGGCCGAACAACCCCGCTGATGAAGTCCTCGCCGATGTGTTCAGGCGCTACACCTCTCGCCTGCGTCTGGCCAATGCCTTCGACTTCGATGACCTCATTGCCGAGACCGTTCATCTCTTCGGTGCCTTCCCTGAAGTGGC
Organism: Brevibacterium sp. AGC70; assembly: GCF_057334195.1. Lineage (NCBI taxonomy): Bacteria > Bacillati > Actinomycetota > Actinomycetes > Micrococcales > Brevibacteriaceae > Brevibacterium > Brevibacterium sp. AGC70. Next base: position 578,955 of record NZ_JBHFIH010000014.1, read on the forward strand.
AGATTTCTACCGCAGAAGGTTCCGGCACATCCTCGTCGACGAGTACCAGGACACGAACCCGGCCCAATACGCTCTCATCAAGTCTCTGGCCGGCGACGGAGCTGGTGGCGCCACCGGCGCAGAGCTGACCGTCGTCGGTGACGCTGACCAGTCGATCTACGCCTTCCGTGGGGCGACTGTGCGCAACATCGTGGAGTTCGAGAAGGACTTCCCCGATGCGGAGACGATTCTGCTGGAGCAGAACTATCGCTCCACGCAGAACATCCTCGATGCTGCGAACGCTGTGATTTCGAACAATCAGGACCGCAAGGACAAGAAGCTGTGGACATCGGAAGGCACGGGCGAATCCATCGTCGGCTGGGTAGCGGAGAACGAGCAGTCGGAGGCCCGCTTCATCGTCGACCGGGTCGATGAGCTCATCGACAACGAGAAGTACACCTATGGTGACTTCGCAGTCTTCTACCGCACCAATGCTCAGTCCCGCGCCATTGAGGATGCTCTGGTGCGCTCCGGCATCCCGTACAAGGTCGTCGGAGGCACACGATTCTACGAGCGCAAGGAGATCAAGGATGCCCTCGCGTATCTGCGCGTGGTCGCCAATCCAGATGACGATGTGAACCTGCGTCGCATCCTCAACGTCCCCAAACGCTCCATCGGTGACCGCACCGAGGGCATCGTCGCGGACTTCGCCGATCGTGAGGGCATCAGCTTCTACTCGGCGCTGGGGCGTCTTGATGAGATCGTCCATCTGTCTGCCCGGGCGAAGACCTCTGTGTCGAAGTTCTACGACCTCATGCGTGATCTGGCAGCCACCGCCGAGGCAGCCCCGCTGTCGCGCGTCATCGAGGCGATCCTCGAGCAGAGCGGTTACCTCGAGTCACTGCAGAAGAGCACGGACCCGCAGGACGAGTCGCGTGTCGACAACCTCGCCGAGCTCGTAGCTGTGGCTGAAGACTTCGTCGCCACGCAGGCCCTCGCTGCAACGGGTGATGACGCTGATGAAGCCGACGCTGAGGCAGAGACAGGAACCGCGGCTGGTTCCGAAGTCGCGTCTGAGACTGCTTCCGGTGATACCGAGTTCGAATCGGCGGTGAGCAAGGACGCCGAGGGCGAAGCCCAAGCTGACGGAGGGAGCACCGAGGGCGATGCGGATGTGCAGAGTCCAGCGACTGCTGCCGCCGGCAATTCGTCGATCGAGGCCTTCCTCGAGCAGGTGGCGCTGGCCTCCGACACGGATCAGATCCCCGATGCCGAACTGGGACAGGTCACTCTCATGACCCTGCACACAGCGAAGGGTCTGGAGTTCCCGGTCGTCTTCCTCACCGGCCTCGAGGATGGTGGCTTCCCGCATGCGCGTTCCTTCGAGAATCCCAATGAGCTCTCAGAAGAACGTCGTCTTGCCTATGTGGGTCTGACCCGAGCCCGGCAGCGTCTGATCGTCACTCGCGCGGAGACGCGCAGCATGTGGGGTCAGCCGCAGTACAACCCACCGAGCCGGTTCCTCGCTGAGATTCCCGAGAATCTCATCGAATGGGAGAGCACCGGCACCTTCTCATCCAGCGTCGGCGGCGGCTTCTCTTCCGGCGGCTACGGCGGGGGCGGCCACGGCTACAGCGGCTCGCGCGGCGGCGGATTCGGTTCCTCTCGGGGCTCGGGCGATTCGTCTCGCTCACGCTCAGGGTCCGCGAGCTCCTCGTCTCCTGTGGCCGGTTTCCCGAATCGGATCCGGCCCAACCGAGAGGTCATCACCGTGTCGGTGGGCGAGAAGGTCTCGCACGAGTCCTTCGGCCTCGGCACCGTGGCTGAGGTCAACGGCGTCGGAGACAAGACAGTGGCGGTCGTCGACTTCGGCTCCCTGGGAACGAAGCGTCTCCTGCTGCGCTACGCCCCCATCGAAAAGCTCGGCTGAGATAGCCGCGACGGGGAGAGTCCCGCTCTCGCTCTTCCGACTGTCTGCCGACCTTCGGATCGCAGGCCTGCAGACGAAAATCAGGCCTGCAGACATAAGTAAAGCGCCG
>NZ_JBHFIH010000014.1:581029-587856 GCF_057334195.1 Brevibacterium sp. AGC70
CACCCCCCCCCCCCCCCGCTTCTCCATGCCAGACGCGGCGATGGATTTAAAAGTCAGTCGTTGCCAAGTTTTCCGTCGACTCCGTCGCGACCCTGGTTAATCTGGTCTTCGAACTTGCCGCCGGTCTTGTCATTGGCGAAGTCAGTAGCCTTGTCAAGACCCTGATCGCTGAATTCTTCACCCTTGTCGCTATTCATGGCGTCCTTGGCTTTGTTTGTCAGATCGTCGAGTCCCATACTGTCTCCCTTCAATGGAAAAGGTTCTTTCGAACCTTCTTACACCACTCACCCTGCCACTTATTCGGCTCTGGTGTAACCGAACTTTCGGGTTTCTCAGGGAATGCACAAAGTAACGGTATTTCGACTCTCGGTAGCGTCAGCGTGACTCCGGAACGATGAAGGCCAACGCCACGAGAACCAGGGCGAAGAACAGGCCCGTTCCGATGTCGACGCTCTTCGATCGATTGGTCCAGACTTCGTCCCAGGGCGGGGGCATCGCACGCATCGTCGCCAGCCCAGCCGGCACGACGGCCATGACGATCGCGCCGAGACGGAAGTCGATGATGGTGCATGCGGCCGCAATCAAGATGCCCAGCAGACAGCCCAGGAGAGCCCAGTCGCGGAGTACGGGGTTCGAGTAGCGCCGTTTCCAATAGATCCAGCGCTTGGCGATCGGGCCTCGCCCACGCCTGGCATGGCGTGGTGGGTGGGCCCTCGTCTTCTCAGTGGAAGAAATGGCGACTCCCGGTCAGGTACATGGTTATCCCCGCCTTCTCGGCCGCTTCGACGACCTCATCATCGCGGATCGAGCCACCCGGCTGCACAATCGCACTGATACCGGCGTCGATGAGGATCTGCATACCGTCGGCGAAGGGGAAGAAGGCATCCGAGGCGGCCACGGCGCCGGTGGCCCTCTCCTCCCCTGCACGTTCGACAGCCAGCTTCGCCGAGTCGACTCGGTTGACCTGGCCCATGCCCACGCCCACGGACGCGCCGTCCTTGGCCACGAGAATGGCGTTGGACTTCACTGCACGGCAGGCCTTCCAGGCGAATTCCAGATCGGCCAGAACCTCGGCGGTCGCGGCTGCGCCTGCGGCCAGGGTCCAGTTCTCCGAAGCATCACCGTCGGCCTGGAACGCATCCCGGTCTTGGACGAGGAACCCGCCGGTGATCGGCTTGATCTCCGCAGGTGCGAAGTCGACGTCGCCGAGTTCGAGCAGGCGCAGGTTCTTCTTGCTCGACAGCAGCTCCAGTGCTTCGGCAGAGAAGGAAGGTGCGGCCAGACACTCGGTGAAGATCGGCTTGATCGAGGCAGCCAGCTCGGCGTCGACCTCCCGGTTGGTCGCAATGACACCGCCGTAGGCGGACAGAGAGTCGCATTCGTGGGCTGCCTTATGTGCGGCGGCCGCAGTATCAGCCACGGCGATTCCGCAGGGGTTGGCGTGTTTGATGATCGCCACTGCCGGACGGTCGAAGTCGAACGCCGCGCGGATCGCAGCATCGGTGTCCGTGTAATTGTTGTAGGACATCGCCTTGCCGCCCAGCAGCTTCGCACCGGCGATTCCACGGGTGCCATCGGAATACACTGCCGCTGCCTGATGAGGGTTCTCGCCGTAGCGCAGGTCTCTCAGCTTCTCCCCAGTCACACCAGCGAAGGCGGGCTTGCCCGTGGCCGAGGCTGCATCTTCGGCTTCAGCCTGCTGTGCACCGGAAGTGAGTTCGGATGCGAACCAGGAAGCAACGGCCGTGTCATAGGCAGCAGTGTGGGCGAAGGCGCGGGCGGCGAAGCCTCGCCTGGCGTCGAGATCGAAGCCCTGTCCCTGTGCCGCTTCGATGACAGCAGGGTAGTCGCTGGGATCAGTGATGACGGAGACACTCGGGTGGTTCTTCGCCGCTGCCCGCACCATGGAGGGACCACCGATGTCGATCTGCTCCACACAGTCGTCGAAGCCGGCTCCACTGGCCACTGTTTCAGCGAAGGGGTAGAGGTTGACGATGACGAGGTCGAAGGGCTCGATCTCGAGCTCTTCGAGCTGGCTCATGTGATCCGGCTTGCGCGAATCGGCGAGGATGCCGGCGTGGACTCGCGGGTGCAGTGTCTTTACCCGGCCTTCCAGGCATTCGGGGAATCCTGTCAGCTCTTCGACCTTCGTGACCGCAGCGCCCGCCTCGGCGATCTTCGCTGCTGTCGAACCGGTGGACACGATCTGCACACCGGCGGCTTGCAGTCCGCGGGCCAGGTCCTCCAATCCCGATTTGTCGTAGACGCTGACGAGCGCTCTCTTGATCGCGCGGGTTCCTGTCACAAGTCCTCCTTGAAGGCTCGATTGCCGTTTCGTGCGGTTGGTGCGTGGGTCAGGCTGGGGACGCCGAGGTGGCATATCCGCTGACATGCCGCCCATCGATGACGAGGTCGTTGTGGGCGAGGTGGGTCAGGAGACGGACGAGCTCGGCTCTCTCCTGGATTTTGATGCGTTCGTGCACCGTGTCTTCTGTGTCCTCGTCGCCGACGGGAACCGCGAACTGGGTGATGATCGGGCCCGTATCGACCCCGGAGTCGACGAGGTGGATGGTGCCTCCTGTGATGCGCACACCGTGGGCAAGCGCATCACGGACTCCGTGGGCGCCGGGGAATGCTGGCAGCAGAGCCGGATGTGTGTTGATGATCCGGTTGTGAAAGGCCGCAATGAAATCCGGGCCGAGGATCCGCATGAATCCTGCGGAGATCACCCAATCGGGCGACAGGTCCGCGACGGCGTCGCGCAATTGGATGTTCCAGTCCTCACGACTTGCGCAGTCCTTGGGTCGCACGACGAAAGTGGGGATCGAGTGGGCTTTCGCCCGGTCGACCACACCGGCCGTCTGTGAGTCGGAACCGACCCCGACGATCTCGACTCCATGCTCCGATTCGGCGAATGCGTCGATGACTGCCTGCGTGAGGGTACCCGAGCCGGATGCCAGAAGAACGATGCGCACGGACCCATTCTAACGTTTGAATCATCTGCTGTCGGTCGCGGGCCTCAAGAATGCGGATGCTGACCTCCGCCAAGGCTTTTGTCAGTGGACTGTGACAAACTATTGCTGTGACGTCACCAAACAATACTGAAGAGAAAAGCGCGCCCACTCCCGAAGAGGAGAAGCAGGCCGCGCCCGCTCGACACGGCCTGGTCCTGATCCTGTTGATCCTCGCCTCCGTCCTGACGTTCACGTATCCGCTTCCGTTCAAGGTCGCGGCGATTGCATTCGCCATTGCGGCCATCGTGTGGTCAATCCGCTACATCATCGCCGTGGTCAGGACGAAGCAGAAGCGCAACATGTCCCTGGGCATTCTGGGCGGCCTGCTCAGCCTCTACCTCATCTTCTCGACGCTGTCGTCCGTTGTCCTCTGGCCAGTCCAGTCGAAGTATGAGGAGTGCGTGCGCGATGCCATCACGCAGCAGGCCCAGCTCTCCTGCACGACGGAATATCAGACCGGCCTCGGCGATTGGTTCAAGCAGCTGACCGGCCAGGAACTGCCCGGAACGAACTGAGGCCTCCGCTGACCGGATCCTCGGTCATCCGGCTCAGCTCTCCCCGTTTGGACCGATGCCGGTCTTCGCCGCCAGTCCTCGCGCCCGACTCAGTACTTCGTCTGAGCTCAGTCTTCGTCTGAATAGTCGGCGCTTCGTTCATCGGCGATGTGACCGAAGGGCTCGTCGTCGATGCCGTCTTCCTCATCGGCGGCCCTGGCTCCGGCCTGCATATCCGAGAGCCTGGTCAGGAACAGACCCCCGGCCATCCCCAGCACCACCCATGCGGTGATGACCACCGCAGATGTCAGTGGCGAGGGTCCGAACCTCGAGAGGCCCACGGGCCCCATGGCACCTTGAGCGAAGATCGCAAGGACCTGGAGCACGACGAAGAGCTTGACTGCCGCAGTGGCCAGACCGGGCCATGAAGCCAGCATCACCAGGCGGGCATGATCTCGCCCGAGGATGACGCTGAGGATTCCGAGCAGTACGAGCAGCACCGGCGCCGCGTTCGTCCACTCTGGATAGTCGCCGACGAGCAGCTGGAGCACCGGAACGTGCGGAACGGGTCCTGCCGCAGTATGGAACACCGAGCTCAGGGCCCCGTCTCCCACGCTCACGCCTGTGCCTGCGATCCAGGACAATGAGGCGAAGAGGATTCCCGGAGCAAAGAGAATCTGAATGACCAGCAGACCCACACCGGCAGACAGCGGGGAGCTGTAACCCTGCAGCGATTGGGTCAATTCGTCCCACCTCAGCACGATGCCGACGGCGATGACGAGGACCGAGAGGAATGCTGCTCCCCAGAGCAGTCTCTTGACCAGACGGGACCCTGAGTCCCACACCTCGCTGTCGAGATCCTGCAACCGTGGGATGTCGTCGACACCGCGGACCCACAGGAAGCCGGCCGCCGAGGCGGACAGCAGCATGAGGGCAAGGCGGAAGAAGCCCCATGGTGCCAGCGTCCCCTCCCCCACCACAAGAGCCAATGCGCTCAGAGGCACGGCATAGGCGACGGCGTAGGTCGCCACCGCGAGAAGGACCTGCTTCCACCAGGATGTGTCCAGGCCATCGGCGTCATCGGGATCTGCTTCTGTGAAGCGCGCGACCAGCCGCTTGGCACCGGTGGCGAAGAAGAACCACACGCCCAACGTGACCAGGCTCGGCGCCAGAGAGAAGTCGAAGCCCATCGTCGACACGCTCAGTCCGTGGACGACGCCCCACAGGGCGAACGCCCACTCCGAGATGATCGAATACGGCAACTGTGAGCCGAGGCCGATGATCCAGAAGACGGTGGCGATGACGAAAGCCGCGGGAACGACGATGAGGTCGATTCGCAGTGCCTCCAGCAGTCCCAACAGAACTGGATGGCGATGGGTCCGAGGGTGAGGAGAAGTGTGCATCTCCACCATTTTCGCTGACACGGCGCCCTCTTCCTGGTATTGACCGCGCGATTCTCTGCAGTGGGAAGTACAATTGCGCCAGGACACGCTTGTAGACAAGAAGGATGCAGCCAACGATGAGCAACGGGAACGACGAACCGAATTTCCCGCCACCTCCCAAGAACCCACCCGAGAACAACAGAACGGGATCGGGTTCGGAGACGTCGGCGGACAACAGCACTGGTGATTCGGTGGACACAGGCAGCTCCGGCTCGCAGGCGCCCGCCCGCGGTCCCGAACAGGCTCCGTCCTACCGCGACGACCAGGCTCCTCCATTCGCTGCAAACTCTCAGCCCAACAGCAACCAGCCCACCGGGCCCGAACAGCCCCAGCCGCCGCGCCCCGAGGTGCAGAAGGCCAGCTCGAATCAGGCTCCGAACTACAACGGCGGACAGCAGCCCGGCGGACAGCAGCAGCCCGGCCAGTACCAGGGCGGTCAGCACCAGAGCGGCGCACCCTACCCAGGCGGTCCGTACCAGTCGGGCTCGGCACAGAATTCGTCCTATCAGTCCGGCCAGCCAGATCAGTCGGCTCAGCCAGGTCAGTCGGCTCAGCCGGGTCAGTCGGCTCAGCCGGGTCCATCCGGCCATTACCAGACTGGTTCGGGTCCGAATGGACAGCGGACGGGTTCGGGCCCCGGCCAGTCCCAGGCGATTCCACAGCCGGCGCCAGCTCCTGGATTCGCCGGCTCTGCAGCCACCGCTACGCGTGCCGACGCCAACTCTGAGAAGAAGAGCAGGATGCCTCTCTTCATCGCTCTGGGTTCCGTGGCGCTCGTCATCGTTCTCGTCCTCGTCGGGTTCCTCGTCGTCAACACGGTCAATAAGAACAACTATGGCCCCGACAAGGTTGCCGAGGACTATGTATCGGCTCTGAGCAAGGGTGACTTCGCTGCTGCTGAGAAGATCGCGCCCTCGCCTCGTCCGGAGGGAACGAATCTGGACCTCCTGTCCAAGGATTTCACCGACGCGTCCTCGGCGAAGGTCGAGAATGCAAAGGTCGAGTCTTCTAAGGTCGATGGTGACAAGGGCACAGTCGTCGTCTCCTACGATCTCGACGGTTCCAAATACAACGTCGAGCTGAAGGCGAAGAGGGACGGCAAGCAGGATCTCTTCTTCGACAAGTGGTCGCTGACCGGGCCTGCGCTCAACGTCATCGCGCTCGACGTCCCTGCCTCTGATGGCCTCAGCGTCAATGGCAACGACTACAAGGCGAAGGCGGGCACCACCTCATTCGCCGTCTACCCGGGCAGCTATGATTTCTCGATCCCCAAGAGCAAATGGGTCGGTGAAGCCAAAGACACTGCAGCGGTGAATTTCCCGCAGGCCTTCGCTCCGGGTGATAAGCCGAACAATGAAGAGGTGGCTCCGACGACGCTCAATCTTGATCTCGCACCCACTGGTGCTTTCCAGAAGGAAGTTCAGAAGCAGGTCGAGAAGGAGCTCAAGAAGTGCTTCGACAACAAGGACATCAAGCCCAAGTGCAAGTTCATCAAGTTCGATCCGACCGAGATCCCTGTCGGCGGCTCGGATAAGAAGCTGGCCGATCTGGCGAAGAAGAACACCGCCGAGTGGGACATGAAGGACATGCCAGAGGTTGAGGCGAGCTTCGGTTCAGGTGACACGAACACCGGTTCGTTCTTCACCAAGAAGCCGGGCAAATTCGACTTCACTGTGCAGGGCCAGAAGGCCGGTTCCTCGTACTTCTCCAATGGCAACACCCTGTCGGTCTCCGGCAGCGTGAAGATCAACGGAGATAAGCTCTCGGTTGAGTTCTTCGACTTCTGATTCGGTTCGCCGATGACGTTCGTCGCCGCTCTCGCCGAGGTGGTCCCACCACAGCGAGAACGTGCAGCAAGGAGGGCCTGAGTTCTGCAG
>NZ_JBHFIH010000014.1:587876-604646 GCF_057334195.1 Brevibacterium sp. AGC70
GAGTTCTGCAGAACTCAGGCCCTCCTTTGTGTCGTCGTCAGCTCATCGAAGCCCGGACAGGCGTCGGCACTCCTGCTGCCCGTTCGAACCAGGACCCGGCCGCCATCACGAGCTCATCGGCGAAACGACGTCCCGAGATCTGAGCGCCGATGGTGCGCCCGTCCTTCGTGTAGCCGGCGAGGACGGCACCTGCTGGCTGTTCCGACATGTTGTAGGGCATGGTGAAGCCGATGTGTCCCATCGGTTCGTCGACCTTCGGGTAGGGCATGGGCTGTTCGGCTGGAAACGCTGCATCGGGTGAGACGGGCGAGATGACAAGGTCGTAGGCTGCTGTGGCTGCCACGCTGCGACGTCTGATCTCCTGCACGCTGTGGTAGCACTCCATGAGGCGCAGTCCCGTGACGTCGGCCCCTCCCTGGGCCCATTGCTGGATATAGGGCAGGATGAGGGCCTGTTCCTCTACTGGCAGGGCGCGGAGGTCACTCCATGAGCGCACACGCCAGAACAGGTCCATGTCTCTCAGCAGCTCATCATCGATGAACGGGGTGACGGTGTCGACGACGGCTCCGGCTTGTGCGAAGCGGTCAGCAGCCTCGGCGATGGTGGACACGATCTCCGGGCTGACGGGTTCTCCGCATCCGGCATCGAGCTGGAGTCCGATCTTCATCCCCTTCGGGTCGAAGTCGGGACGGTCGGAAGCCTCGTCGGCGGAGACTGGCAGGCTGGAGTAGTCACGGTCGTCGGGGGCGGAGATGACGTCCATCGCGGCCTTGACGTCGGCCATCGTTCTGGCCAGCGGCCCGGCGCATCGGCCCATGTACGGGGCGTCGAGCGGAACCCGGCCGAAGCTGGGTTTGAGGCCTGCCAGTCCCAGCCAGGTGCAGGGCAGGCGGATCGAGCCGCCGATGTCGGAACCGATGTGGATGGGACCGTAGCCGGCTGCGGCGGAGGCACCTGCGCCTGCGCTCGAACCGCCGGTGGTCAGGCTCGGATCGAGGGGTGAGCGGGTGATGCCGTGCAGTGAGGAGACGCCGGAGGAGAGCATGCCCCAGTCGGGCATCGTCGTCGATCCGATGATGACCGCGCCGGCTTCTTCGAGTCGCTGCGTGATGGGCGCGTCGTGAGTCGACACCGGCACCTCGACCCAGGCATGCCCGCTGGGCATCGCCACTGCGCTGCGGGCGATGTTCTCCTTGATCGTGACCGGGACCCCGTCGAGGGGGCTCAGAGATCGGCCCTCACGCCAACGGGTGGCGCTGGCTTCTGCTGCAGCTCGGGAGCGCTCATCGTCGCGGTGGTGGAGGGCGTTGATGACGGGTTCGCATTCGTCCATCCGGTCCACGACTGCGGAGAGGACCTCGAGTGGATCGAAGTCTCCCGAGGAGTAGCCGCTGGTCATGGCTTCTGCTGTGTGGTCGGCAAGCGTGGTGTGGCTCATCTGCCGTCCTTTCTTCTGTGGCATATCGAGGTCAGTGGCGCCGGGGCGGACTCAGGTGGCTGAGGCAAGCGCACCGGCCAGGCTGGGGGTGGCCGCGATGAGGCTGCGGGTGTATTCCTCACGTGGGTGGGCGTAGATGTCCTCTTTCGACCCTGATTCGACGATGTGCCCGTCCTTCATGACGATGACGTCGGAGCAGAGGTGTTTGACGACGCCGAGATCGTGGGAGACGAAGAGCAGGGTCAGCGCGTAGTCATCGACGAGGTCGGTGAGCAGGTTGAGGACCTGGGAGCGCACGGAGACGTCGAGGGCGGAGACTGGTTCATCGGCGACCAGGATCTGTGGCCGGGTCACCAGCGCCCGGGCGATCGAGATCCTCTGTCGTTGTCCGCCGGAGAATTGGTGCGGATAGCGGCGCATCGCCTTTGCGTCCAGATCCACGGCCAGCAGCATCTCCTCGACCCTGGCGAGTCGCTCTTCTCGTGCGATACCGCGTGCGATGAGAGGTTCGGAGACGATGTCTTCGACCCGCATGCGGGGGTCGAGGGAGGCGAAGGGATCTTGGAAGACGATCTGCAGATCCTCGCGCAGCGACCTCAGCGCCGATGAGCTCGCCGACTCCACACGGATGTCGCCGACCCGCACATGCCCTGAGGTCGGACGATCCAATCCGGAGAGAAGGTTGAGCAAGGTCGATTTGCCCGACCCCGACTCCCCCACGATTCCCAGGCGCTGTCCGGAAGCGACGCTGAAGCTGATGTCATCGAGTGCGCGAACTGGGGATCGTCGTCGCAGCAGCAGGCCTCGCGAGCGGAAGTGCTTCGAAACTCCGCTGACGTCGATGAGCGGTGCGGATCCGTCGCCTGTGGATGCTTCCCCCGCCGAGGCGGGTGCCGGCTCTCGCACAACGGCTGGCCCATCGGACTGCTCGTCCTCGTCGTCCGACGCAACGTCCTCACCTGACCTTGCTTCGTCAATCGGTCCCGCCTCGTCAATCGGTCCGGCGTATGACAGTGCGGTCTTGAGAGTGAAGAGCTTCCCGTGCGCGTCGGTGGCATCGAGGTCAGAGGATGCCAGCAGTCCGCGAGTGTATTCGTGCTGTGGGTCGGTGAAGATCTGCTCCACGCTCCCGGTCTCGACGATGCGACCGGCGTACATGACGATGACCCTGTCACAGACTCCGGCGACGACGGCCAGGTCGTGGGTGATGAAGAGCAGTCCTGCCTGCACTGCAGCGACGCGTTCGGAGATGAGGTCGAGCATGTGCTTCTGCACCGTGACGTCGAGTGCGGTGGTCGGCTCGTCGCAGATGAGCAGCCGCGGCGAGTTCGCCAGGGCGATGGCCAACATCACACGCTGTCGCTGACCGCCCGACATCTGGTGCGGGTAGGCGTAGCGGGCACTGTTCGGATCGGGCATGTGCACGCTAGTCAGCAGGTCGAGGACTCGTCCGGGAATGTCACCGCGGGCCACTTCACCATGGATGCGAAGCACCTCGGCGATCTGGTCGCCGATGCGCATCAGCGGGTTGAGTGCGCTCATCGGCTCCTGGAACACCATGGACACGAGGTCCGAACGCATCTTGGCGAGGGTCCTCTCCTTCGCATCAAGGATGTTTCCGGCAAAGCCCTGGAGCGACACGGTGCCCTGCGCCCGCAGCTCTTCGGGCAGCAGTCCCATCACAGACTGTGCCGTCAGTGACTTTCCCGACCCTGATTCGCCGATGAGTCCGACCCTCTCACCGGGGGCCAGGCTCAGAGACACGTTGTGGAGAACAGGCGCCGAGGCACCTGCTGGAGTGATGGTGAGGTTGCGGACCTCGAGCAGGTTCTCAGCCATTGCCGCGAGCCTCCATCTTCGGGTCGAATCGGTCGCGGAGTCCGTCGCCGAGGAGGTTGAACCCGAGCACGGCGAGGGCAATGAACAGTCCGGGCCACAGCGCCAGCAGCGGCTGAGTGGACAGGAACTGCTGGGACTCCTGCAGCATCCGTCCCCAGGACGGCACGGGAGCCTGCGTGCCCAGTCCCAGGAAGGACAGGCCCGCCTCGGCGAGGACGGAGATCGCGAATGCCACAGAGGCCTGCACGATGACCATTCCGGCGATGTTGGGCAGGACGTGGACGATCGCGATCGCCGGGGCGCTCCGGTTCGAGGCCTTGGCCGCGCGCACATATTCGGAGCCGAGTACCTGCATCGTGCCCGAGCGGGCGACGCGGGCGAACCCGGGAATGGCAGCGATTCCCACGGCCACCATGGCCGGTCCCGTGCCCGGTTGGTAGACGGCGGCGAAGACGATCGCCAGAAGCAGTGCAGGGAAGGCGAGCAGGATGTCGTTGGCGCGCATGATCACTGCACTCAGCCACGCACCCCACGGGTACTGTGCGAAGACTGCGGCGATGATGCCGATGGGTGTGCCGATGAGCACGGCGATGCCGACGGCCACGATTCCGACCATGAGGGTGATTCGGGCACCGTACATGATCCATGTCAGGGTGTCGCGGCCGAATTTGTCGGTGCCGAAGGGGTGCTCGGGGCTCGAAGACTGCAGCCGTGCGGCCGGATCGACTGCGCTGGGACCGTAGGGTGTCCACACGAAGGACACGAGTGCGAGCGCGACGATGAGGAGGATGAGAATGGCACCGATGATCATCGAGGCGTTGAGCCGAAGCTTCGTACGACTGCCCCGATCCACGGGGGCATCCCCCGCCGAGGTGGTGCTCGGGATCCCGCTCATGACGCGTTCCTGATCCGAGGGTCGACGATCGGATACAGCACGTCGACGATGAGGTTGATGATGAGCACGAGGAAGACGAGGACCATGACGATTCCCTGGACTGTGACGAGGTCGCGATTGGCCACGGCTCGGACGAGTTCGGAGCCGATGCCGGGGATGACGAAGATCTGTTCGATGATGACGGCACCGACGAGGAGCGTCGCGAGCTGAACCCCGGCCACGGTGATGACAGGAATGGCGGCATTGCGCAGTCCGTGGACGAACAGGGCCTTGGTTCGGGTCAGGCCTTTGGCCCGGGCGGTGCGGATGTAGTCCTCACGCATGACGTCGAGGACCGCCGATCTCACGTACCGGGTGAGGATCGCAGCCTGGACGAGCGCCAGAGACACGACGGGAAGCACCAGACGGATGAGGAACCCGCCGAATCCTTCGACCGGGGCCATCCACCCCTGGGAGGGGAACCAGCCGAGCGTCAGGGAGAAGATGATGACGAGGATGATGGCGGCCAGGAAGTTCGGCACGGCGATGCCGATCTGGCTCAGCGCGGAGATCGTGACACCGATCCAGTTGCGCTGTTCGAGGGCTGCGAAGGTACCCAGGGGAACGGCGATGACGATCGCGAGAATGATCGCGGCGATGACGAGAATCGCGGTGACCTGGACGCTGCCGACGATGACCGGGGTGATCGCGGCCCCGGTCACATATGAGGTTCCGAAGTCGCCGCTGAGCATGCCCACGACCCAATTGAAATAGCGGATGACCGGCGGCTGGTCGAGACCGTACTGAGCTTCGAGAGCTGCCACCGCATCAGGTGTGGCATTCGTTCCCAGAGCGACCTGCGCGGCGTTGCCGGGCAGGATGCTCATGAGTGCAAAGACCACCACAGAGGCGACGATCAGCGCCAGAACGAACTGGATCGCACGGTTGGCGACATAGGTGATCATGGGTGAGGGTACTTCAGTTCCAACTCAGATCCGCGATCCGGAATGAGTCGGAGACCCTGTTTGCGGGGATTCCGGCGACCTCGGCTTTGGCGATGACGAGGTTCGGGAACAGGAACAGGAAGTCCGAGGCTGCGTCTTCGGTGATCGTCTTCGCAATCTCCTTCATCCCTGAGACATATTCCTCTTCTGTCCCGGTGTCAGCTTTCTCCGCGATCTTCTTGGTCTTCGAGTCGTCGTAGCCGATGTAGTAGTCGTTGGAGAAGACGGTGAGGATGTCACGGGGCTCCGCATGGTTGATCACCGACATGTCGAACTTGTGCTCGGTGAAGGTCTTGTCCAGCCAGACTGCGGGGAATTCCTGCGTCTCGATGTCGGCTTTGAGTCCGACCTCGGCAAGCTGTGCGGACACGATCTCGGAGATCGCCTTCGCATACGGCAGGTTCGGCACGGTGAAGGCGAATGTCTCCCCCTCGATGCCGGCTTCCCTGACGAGGTCTTTGGCCTTCGCCGGGTCGTAGTCCCAGACCTTTGTCAGGTCCTCATAGTACGGGTCTGTCGGCGGAACCATTGAACCGATGAGCTCTCCGTAGCCGGCCCAGGCGGTGTCGAGGACTGCCTTGCGGTCGATGGCATGCATGACCGCCTCGCGCGCCTTCTTGTCTTTGAAGATGCCCTTCGCGTTGTTCATTGAGAGCACGACTTCACCGTTCGTGGTGCCGGAGATGATCTGGTAGTCGCTGCTCTGGAATTCGCCGGCCAGTTCGGGGGCCTGGAGGTTGGAGACGACGTCGATCTCTCCGGATTTCAAGGCATTCGAGGCCGAAACGGCGTCTTTGAAGTATTTGAACTGGACCTTGCTGACTGCCGGCTTCTCACCCCAGTAGTCGTCGCGTGCTGCGAAGTCGATCGACTGACCGCGGCTGAACTTCTCGATGGCGAAGGGTCCCGTGCCGATGGCTTCGTTAGGCAGATCGTCGGTGCCTTCGGTGTCGAAGACGGCTCCGACGAGGCTGCTCATATTGAACAGCCACGTGTTCGAGGGCTTCTTGAGTGAGATCTTGACGGTGAGGTCATCCGGAGTCTCGATCGAATCAACGACGTCCATCTTGGACTTCAGTGCGTTCTTCCAATCGTTCTGCACTCGTTCGTAGGAGAACTTCACGTCCTCGCTTGTGAGGTCGGCGCCGTTGGAGAACTTCACCCCCTTCTGCAGATGGAAGGTGTAGGTCTTGCGGTCCTCGGACACGTCCCAGTCCTCGGCCAGGCCCGGTTGGATCTCTCCCTCACCGTCGACGCGGACGAGAGATTCGTAGACGTTCTCCATCAGTGCCTCGGGGATGGCGATCCCTGAGGTGGAGGTGAAGTCGAGGTTGACGGGTTCAGCGGTGAAGGCGATGGTCATCGAGTCCTTCTTCGCCTGCTCGCCGGAGTCCGAAGCTCCCGCCGAACAGCCTGCCAGGAACAGGCTCGAGGCAACCACGGCTGCCATCCACGAACTGACACGCGGAGTCTTCATCGCTCTCCCAAATTCACGAACCCACACTGGTTCATTCGTCTTCTCTGACCGGTTGTTGCACAGATGTGCACCGACATCGCCAGTTTAGCTGAAGTTCTCACCAGCGAAAGCGCCGGAATTCATATCGTGGAAAAGCGGACGAGCAGACTCCGGTAGCTGTCCGGAGCTCGATGAGCCGGCCTCAGAGCCCTGTCTGTGCGGCGAGGACTGCTGCGAGCTTGTCGAAAGCGACCCTCCGGTGTGACCGGGAGTTCTTCTCCTCGGGTGTCATCTGCGCCGCACTGATGTCGCCCCCGTCGGGTACGAAGATCGGGTCATAGCCGAACCCGTGCTCTCCCGACGGGCTCGTGGCCAGACGTCCTGGCATGACTCCCTCGGCTGAGAATTCGCGGCCGTCGGGGGTGACTGCTGCGGCGGCGCAGCGGAACTGCGCCCCGCGATGTTCGCTGGAGATGTCCGACAGCTGGGCGAGCAGAAGCTCGAGGTTGGCCCGATCGTCCCCGTGTCGGCCCGCCCATCTGGCGGAGAAGATTCCCGGCGCCCCGCCCAGAACGTCCACGGCAATCCCTGAATCGTCGGCGATGGAGGTCTGGCCGGTGGCCTGCGCTGCGGCACGGGCCTTGATCAGGGCGTTCTCTGCGAAGGTGACTCCGGTTTCCGGGATGTCGCCGAGACCTGCCTCGGCGGCGGTGATGACGTGGGTGTCCTCCCCCAATGCGGGAAGGAGGATCGCGAGGAGTTCGCGTCTCTTCCCGTCGTTGTGGGTGGCCAGCACGAAGGTGGTCATCTGCCCAGTACCTCGGTCTGGATGCGGGTGAGGTCGGTGCAGCCCTTGGCTGCGAGATCGAGCAGGCGGCCCAGTTCCTCACGGTCGAAGGGGGTACCTTCTGCGGTGCCCTGGACCTCGACGAACTGTCCGCTGCCGGTCATGACGACGTTCATATCGGTATCGGCACGCGAGTCTTCGACGTAGGGCAGATCGAGGACGGGCTCACCGTCGATGATGCCGACGCTGATCGCGGCGATCGAATCCTTGATCGGGTTGTTCGCGGCCGGGATGATGCCCGTTGAACGCCCCTTGTCGATCGCGTCGGCCAGTGCCACGTAGGCGCCCGTGATCGATGCAGTTCGAGTGCCGCCGTCGGCCTGGAGGACGTCGCAGTCGAGGACGAGGGTGTTCTCACCGAGCTTCTCGAGGTCGATGACAGCTCGCAGGCTCCGGCCGATGAGGCGGGAGATCTCATGTGTGCGTCCGCCGAGTTTGCCTTTGACGGATTCACGGGTGTTGCGCGAATCCGTGGCGCGCGGCAGCATCGCGTATTCGGCTGTGACCCAGCCTCGACCCTGCCCCTTGAGCCAACGCGGCACGCCAGCGGTCAGCGAAGCCGCAACCAGAACGCGGGTATTGCCGAATTCCAGGAGGGCGGATCCTTCGGCGGTGTTGATCCAATTTCGGGTGATGGTCACTTCGCGGAGTTCATCGGCGGTTCGTCCGTCTGCGCGCACTGTGTGCCTCTTTCGATAGTCGGTGCTGATCTTTGCTGATCTGGTCTGGTCTGTGGGAATTCAGGCTGGTCTTTCAGCGGACCCGTCGGCGTAGATCGCCGCGATGTGTCACACGGTCCAACTGTTGCCCGGTTTGGCCAGTTCGATGGGCCCACGGTATTCGCGGGCGGCTTCGCCACGGACGATGGAGCAGTCCGTCCAGGAGGGAATGTGAGTCAGGACGAGGGATTTGGCATCTGCGGCCTGAGCGACTCGTCCAGCACGTTTGCCGGTGAGGTGGATGCCGCGAGCGCTGTCGCGGTCTTCCTGGAAGGCAGCTTCGCAGAGGAACAGGTCTGCTCCACGGGCCGCGTCGACGAGGTTGTCGCATTCGTCGCTGTCACCGGAATAGGTGATCACCGAGCCCTTGGCGTCTGTGATTCGCAGGGCGTAGGCCTCAACCGGGTGGTCGACGAGGAAGGACTCGATCTGCAGGCTTCCCACCTGATGGCTGGTCCCGTGGTCGAGGTCAGCGAAGTCGAAGGCATGGCTGAGGTCAGTGTCATGCGCGCTGGCGGCGACTGGGGACTTCCCGGGGTCCGTGTAGTAGGCCCGGGTCAGTCGTTCTTGTGCGCCGGCCGGGGCGAGGACGTTCGTCCTCGTGCGGATCGATCCGGTGTCGGAGACGTTGCCGTTGAAGAACTTCGGGTCGTAGCAGTGCTTGACGTACAGCCCAGTCATGTCCATGCAGTGATCGGGGTGCAGGTGGCTGAGCACGACCGCGGTCAGCCCATCCGTATCGACGGCGCGCTGCAAGGGGCTCAATGCCCCGGAACCGAGGTCGAGCACGATGCGCGTCGGTGATTGCTCCTCGGTTTCGATGAGATAGCAGCTGGCTGCCGCGTTGGGCCCGGGGAAAGAGCCGGCCGTGCCGATGGCAGTGAGTTTCATTCGTCGTCGTCCCCCGGCAGATCGCTGAGCAAGGTAGTGGTGAGTCGGTCCTGAATCCAGGTCACGAAGTCGTACAGGGTCAGTGTCAGATCTTCGGACTCATCAAGGTCGTCGCGGTGAGCATATTTCTCCTCTTGAGCCTCCTCCGTGTCGATGCCCATGCGAACGGCCAGGACCAGGCGCAGGTCGTTGAGGCCCTTCATCCAGGCCAGAACCTCATCATGGCTCAAAGCGATCGAGGGGCCCTTGGCCAGACCGTTGAGGACGATGCGCACGTTATGAGCCTTCGCCTGTTGGAGGTCGAACTCAGTGAGGCGCCGGAACTCCTGCGATCGTTCCTCATCGAGGGGGTCGACGTCGGGGAAGAGGCGCAGCAGCGCAGGGTCCTGTGGCCGTGGCCGGTCGACTAGCCCCAGGCGTGCCTCCCAGTTCTCCGAATCGGGACGGCCGTCTTCATTGTCGTCTTCTGCCAGGAGTGCTGCCAGGTCGGTGAATACGGTGAGCATGAGGGATCGTTCGTTGTCCTCGAGTTTGAGGACGACATCGTCCCCACGAGCGTCAATTGCTGCCATGTGTCAGTCGGATCCTGTTTCAGGTTGGCACGCGGCCCACAAACCGTACTCGTGCATGGCTTGGGTGTCCCTCTCCATGGCTTCACGTCCGCCTGTGGCAACGACAGAGCGACCGTTCTCATGGACTTCAAGCATCAGCGAATGCGCCTTCTCCGTCGAATATCCGAAGTAGGCTTGGAAGACGTAACTGACGTAGCTCATGAGGTTGACGGGGTCGTTGAAGACGACGGTCTTCCATGGCTTTGCTTGTTCTGTCGCCGGTCGAATGTCGACATCCGGCTCCAGAACTGGAGTCGTTGGATTGCTCACGTTTCCACCATACGGCAGAACACTGACGCTGTCGTGACGTAGTATCGCGCCTATGAGTGATCTCACACGGTCCGGTTCGACGGCTTTCTACACCGATCAGTACGAATTGACGATGGTCCAGGCAGCCCTGGAATCAGGCGCCGCTCACCGCAGAAGCCTGTTCGAAGTCTTCGGTCGCAGCCTGCCTGCCGGTCGGCGCTACGGAGTCGTTGCCGGCACTGGCCGCATCCTCGAGATGCTCCGGGACTTCCGCTTCGGCGACGAGGAGCTCTCGTTCCTCAGCCGTGAGCAGATCGTCGATTCGAAGACCATCGACTGGTTGGCCGACTACTCCTTCTCCGGCAGCATCCGCGGGTACGCTGAGGGCGAGATCTACTTCCCGGGTTCGCCGCTGATGACGATCGAATCCACCTTCGCGGAGGGGGTCATCCTCGAGACGCTCATCCTCTCGGCGATGAACTATGACTGTGCGGTCGCCTCGGCGGCCTCGCGTATGGCCCAGGCTGCAGGAGATCGGCCCTGCGCGGAGATGGGTGGTCGCCGCACCAACGAACATGCCGCGGTCGCCGCTGCGCGCGCGGCCGTCATCGGTGGTTTCGCTTCGACGTCGAATCTCGCCGCCGGACTCAGGTACGGCCTGCGCACGATCGGCACGTCTGCTCATTCCTTCACTCTGCTCCACGATTCGGAGCAGGAGGCCTTCGCCGCTCAGCTCAGATCCTTGGGTACCGACACGACGCTGCTCCTGGACACCTACGACGTCGAGGAGGCGTTGGCCACGGCTGTGCGCCTGGCCGGGCAGAACCTGGGCGGGGTGCGCATCGACTCGGGCGACCTCGTCGAGCAGGCCAGCGAAGTCCGTGCAGGCCTCGACCGCCTCGGCGCTCATGATACGACGATCACGGTCACCAGCGACCTCGACGAATATGCGATCGCTGCTCTCGCTGCCTCCCCCGTCGATTCCTACGGCGTCGGTACTCGAGTGGTCACCGGCTCGGGTGCTCCGGCCGCCGGGCTCGTGTACAAGCTCGTGGCTCGTGCCGACGAGTCGGGGGCATGGACCTCGGTGGCGAAGAATTCCATCGGCAAACCCTCGCGCGGAGGACACAAGGACGCTCTGCGCCTCATCGATGGTGCGATCGCGGTCGAAGAGGCCGTCGGCATCCCGACTCTGCCGGACGATCTCGGCGATGGCCGATCGTTGACTGTTGACCTCGTCGTCGACGGTGAGATCGACGAGTCCTATATCGGTGCCGCGGGAGTCACGAAGGCCTGCGCTCGACATGATGAGTCCTTGGCCGAGCTGCCACGTTCGGCCCGTCGCATGCAGGACGGCGAACCGGCGATCCCCACAGTCTTCTATCCCAAATGACCGGGGCCGGACCCAGCTGAGCTGAGGTCGGCATGTCGCACTCCAGATCCACTCGTCTGAGCTGAGGTCGGCCTGTTTGACCTGAGATCTCCCCAGAGAGTCGGTCAGGCGTCATTTCTTGCCGACGAACCAGCCCTGCAGTTTCTTGATCCGAGCCTGGATCTGTACCTGGGTCGCCTGTGCGACTGCGGGACCACCGCACGCTTTGCGCAACTCGACATGGACTGTCGCGTGTGGTGTTCCCGTGCGGCGCGACCAGGCACCGACGAGGCTCTGGAGCTGGTTGCGCTCCTCTTTCATCGCCCGGTGGTCGAGTTCGCTGATCTCGGGTTCTGGTGCCGGCGGTGCCGCATCCGTCTTCCGTTTCGCCTGACGCGCCTGTTGGGTCCGCAGCAGTTCGTGGACCTGGTCGGGTTCCAGCAGTCCGGGTATGCCGATGAAGTCGAGTTCATCCTCGGAGCCGATCGCTCCGCCTGTGCCGAACTCGCCGCCGTCGAAGAGCACCCGGTCGAAGAGCGCCTCGGCGCCCAGTGCCTCAAACGAGCCCAACTGGTCCGAGGCCCCCTCTTCACGATTCGCCTGTTCCATGGCCTGATCGTCGAAGACGACGACATCGTTCTCGTCCTCATTCTTCGGCCGGTCGAGGGCGTGGTCCCGTTCAACTTCCATCGTGTTGGCCAGGGCAAGGAGGATCGGCACGGAGGGCAAAAACACAGAGGCCGTCTCACCGCGTTTGCGTGCACGCACGAAACGTCCGATGGCCTGAGCGAAGAAGAGCGGAGTCGCCGAGGAGGTCGCATAGACCCCCACGCACAGTCGCGGCACGTCAACGCCTTCGGAGACCATACGGACGGCGACCATCCATCGGTCGGTGGAGTTCTGGAACTCCTCGATCCGTGCCGAAGCTCCTGCTTCGTCGGAGAGGACGACCGTGGGTGCTTCGCCCGTAAGTTCGCGCAGCACCTTGGCGTAGGCTCGAGCGTTGTCCTGGTCGGTGGCGATGACGAGGCCTCCGGCGTCGTGCACGGTCCGCCTGACCTCTGTCAGTCGTCGGTCTGCTGCTTTGAGCACGGCTGGGATCCAGTCGCCACCGGGGTCGAGAGCAGTCCGCCACGCCTGGGAGTTGATGTCCTTCGTCGTCTCTTCGCCGAGCACGTGGGACATCTCATCACCGGCCCGGGTCCGCCAGGACATGGCACCGGCATAGGCGAGGAACAGGACGGGACGAACGACGGAGTCCTTGAGCGCCCGCCCATAGCCGTAGGAATAATCGGCCACCGAGGTGCGGATGCCGTTCTCGTCCGGAGCATAGGTGACGAATGGGATCGGTGACGTATCCGATCGGAAAGGGGTGCCGGTCAGGGAGAGCCTGCGCACAGCGGGGCCGAACGCCTCCCGTACTGCATCGCCCCATGACAGTGCGTCGCCTCCGTGGTGGACCTCATCGAGGATGACGAGGGTGCGGCCTGCCGCAGTGCGGTTGTGGTGCAGCACCGGTTTTGCGGCCACCTGCGCGTAGGTGATGGCCACACCGTGATAGCCGGGGGCATGCTTGCCCTGGGCGTTCTTGAAGTGCGGGTCGAGTTTGATGCCGACGCGGGAGGCGGAATCAGCCCACTGCACCTTGAGGTGTTCTGTGGGTGCGACGACGGTGACCCTGTTGACGACGCGCTGAGCCAACAGCTCGGCGGCGACTCGCAGAGCGAATGTCGTCTTGCCTGCGCCCGGTGTCGCAACCGCGAGAAAATCCTTCGGCTGATCCCGAAAGTACTGTTCCAGGGCTTCAGCCTGCCAGGCGCGCAACTTTCCGGCCGTTCCCCAAGCAGCACGCTCGGGAAAGGCCGGTGGCAGTTGTTCGGCGGCGGATGTCCCTGGGAGACGTTCCGCGGCCATTTACTCCTTGGGTCCTTCAGACATGGTGGAGTAGATCTCTTTGCAACGCGGACACACGGGGAACCGCTCGGGGTCTCGCGTAGGCACCCACACCTTTCCGCACAGGGCAATCAGCGGTGTGCCCGTGACCATGGATTCCATGATCTTGTCTTTGGGTGCGTAGTGGCTGAAACGTTCGTGGTCTCCGGGTTCAACAAGTTGTTCGGACTGCTCACGCTCGATTGTTGCTGAACCACCTGATGCTGGATAGGTCATGGCTCCATTGTAGTTCCCTAGAATGAGTGCCATGGACAGAACTCACGAGGATTCTCTCACAGAACGCTATCGCGAACTCAGCGACGATATTGCCGCCGCAGTGGCTGTGATCTCCGCCAAACGCGGCAATGCCCTGCACGCGATCACCGTCGACTCGTTCCTCGACGTGTCCTATGATCCGCCGACGATGGCAGTCAGCATCTATGGCGGGTCGCGCATGATGGAGACGCTGGAGACAAGTGAACATTACGCCATCTCCTTGCTCAACTCATCACAGCGAGACATCTCCGAACGCCTGGGCGCGTCAGGACAGCCTCTCTACGGTTCGCTCAAAGGCATCGATACATTTCCCGCACCCCATTCGGGTCAGCCTGTGCTCACGAATGCGATCGCGTGGTTCGAGCTGCGGACCACGGAGGTCCTCGAAGTGGCAACACACAGCCTCGTCGTCGGGGAGGTCGTATCTTTGGGAGCCGGCGCGAACAGCAGCAAGGACAAACCGCTGCTGAGGTGGCGCAAGGCCTACGGATCGATCGGGCCCCGCTGACCCAAGCTACCCAGGACAACGACAGCGGCCCTCCGAACTCTTGATGGCTTCGGGCGAAGCTGTCTGAGAGTCGGAGGGCCGCGGTGCGCTGCTTGCTGCCGGACGCTGTCTGCGCCTTGTCGCTGAGGTCAGACGACGCCCTGTGCGAGCATCGCTTCAGAGACCCGGATGAAGCCAGCGATGTTGGCCCCGGCGACGTAGTCACCGGGTGAACCGAACTCCGCGGCCGCAACGGCGCAGCTGTCGTGCACATCTCCCATGATCTCGGCCAGACGAGCTTCAGTGAAGTCGAAGTCCCAGGTGTCGCGGCTGGCGTTCTGCTGCATTTCCAATGCGCTGGTGGCCACGCCGCCGGCGTTGGCCGCTTTGCCGGGGGCGAAGAGCACACCGGCCTCGGAGAAGGTCCTCACCGCCCCTGGCGTACAGGGCATGTTCGCGCCTTCTGCGAGGGCGATGACTCCATTGCGCACGAGAGTCTTCGCCGACTCCTCATCGAGTTCGTTCTGCGTAGCGCAGGGAAGCGCGACGTCGACCTCGATGTCCCAGACGTTGCCGCCTTCGTAGTACTTGGCACGGCCGCCGCGTTCGTCGACGTATTCGGAGATCCGACCGCGTTCTTCGAACTTGATGCGCTTGACGATCTCCGTATCGATACCATCAGGATCATGGATGAACCCGCCGGAATCGGACATGGTGATGACGGTACCGCCGAAGGCCTCGACCTTCTCTGCTGCGAACACAGCGACGTTGCCCGATCCTGAGATCGAAACAGTGCGTCCGTCAATGTTCTTCTTAGCTGCTGCGAGCATGTCCTTAAGGAAGTACACGACGCCGAAGCCGGTTGCCTCGGTGCGGACCATGGAGCCGCCATAGGACAGACCCTTGCCGGTGAGAACCCCAGCTTCGTACTCGTTCTTCATCCGCTTGTACTGCCCGAACAGGTAGCCGATTTCCCTACCGCCGACCCCGATGTCACCAGCCGGGACGTCACGGTATTCGCCGATGTGGCGGGAAAGCTCAGTCATGAATGACTGGCAGAAGCGCATGACCTCGAGGTCGCTGCGCCCCTTCGGGTCGAAGTCCGAGCCACCTTTGCCGCCGCCGATGGGCAGACCGGTGATGGCGTTCTTGAAGATCTGTTCGAAGCCGAGGAACTTCACGATTCCCAGGTTCACCGATGGGTGGAAACGCAGACCGCCCTTGTAGGGGCCAAGAGCAGAGTTGAACTGAACACGGAATGCTCGGTTGATCTGCACGACTCCCTGATCGTCGATCCAAGGCACCCGGAAGATGATCTGGCGCTCTGGTTCGCAGAGGCGCTCGAACGCTGAGAGTTCGAGGTATTCGGGGTGTTTGTCAACGACAGGGCCCAGGGAATGGAGAACTTCCTGTACCGCCTGATGAAACTCCGACTCTCCAGGATTGCGATGGAGCACAGTGTCGAAGATTGGCTGCAGTGATGGATGTAAGCTCATGGGATCAACCTACCGTGAGCCGCATAACATGAGCTGATACGCCCGAATAATGGACACTACAGTGTCGACGCGCACATTTGATATAGTGCGAGTTTCGGAAATTCGCGTTGCCGAAACCATTACGAGTTTAGACTCGACATATGGAATTAGAAGATGTCTGGCCGCCTTTTGCCCTGAGAATCACGTGCGGCGCTATGGAATTGTCACCGGTGCGCGAGTCCGACTATCCGGAGTTAGCCGTCATCGCCGACGGCGGTGTACGCAGGCACGGCATAGCAGCCTTTCTCATCAATTGGGATTCGGGTTCTCGTGAAGAAATAGCACGGTCAATCGCACAATATCAATGGAGCACACGAGCGAACTTCCGAGTCGATGACTGGACGATTGAGTTCACCGCCAGGATCGACGGTCGAGTTGTCGGTGTACAGGGAGTAAGTGCAAAAGACTTCGTCCGCACCCAGTCAGTCTCGACAGGATCGTGGCTTGCCCTGCACGAGCAGGGCAACGGCTACGGCACTCAGATGCGAAGGGCTGTCGTTACGGCGTTTGCCGATCATTTCGATGCCACCGCTTTTCATTCCGAATATTTCGAGGGAAACGATGCGAGCCGCAGAGTCTCAGAGAAGCTCGGGTACTCCCCCAACGGGGTCAAGACCACCATCGCACAGGACGGGCTCGCTCACCCCGAACACCACGTGATTCTGGCAGCCTCGGACATCGTACGGGGGCCGGATCCAGTGGCGGTCGCCGGCGCCGAAGTGGTTCGTCGTTTCCTGGGACTCGACACTTGAGCACCACCCCACAATAGGGCGTGAATACAAGAAAAAGGGGGCCACCCCGCAACACACGAGACAACCCCCAACACAACCCCACACCACGGCATGAATACGAGAAAGGGGCCACCCCACAAAGTGGAATGACCCCAAACCCATCAAAAAATATTGCGGCAGTCACTTACTCTCCCACAACCACCAAGTTGCAGTACCATCAGCGCGAATGGGCTTAGCTACCGGGATCGGAACGGTTAACCGGGCGTTTCCCCACCACTATCACCACCGCAAAACCAACAAACCACCAACCACCCCAAGAACCTCACAGTCCTCTAAGAGCGGCGTAGCGGTCCAAGAACCGTACAGCGAACGCGAACACCACACATAACGTGACTCGTAAATAAACGTCTCGTGAAACCTACAATGTTACTCGCACACACCAACCAACAAAAAATGGTTGTATGAGTGATCGGCGTATTAGTACCAGTCAACTCCACACCTTACAGTGC
>NZ_JBHFIH010000015.1:0-1704 GCF_057334195.1 Brevibacterium sp. AGC70
GCGTGCGGCGGGGAAGTCGGGGGTGAAGCGGTGGGCGAAGAACCATACCCGCAAGGACCCCTCGGCCTTGATCGACGCGATCTTCGACGCGTTGGCCGAGCAGACAGTGACCGTGCCCGGGAGTGAGGCGTCGGAGTCGGTGGTGCCGCGTCATGCTGCCAGGATCAAGGCACTGAAGGCTGAGCGTAAAGAGATCGAGGCCGAGGCTGAGGAGTTGGCTGATTCGCTCCCTCTTCTGCAGGTCTTAACGTCCATGCCGGGAGTCGGCGTTAAGACCGCGTCCCAGATCCTCCTGGCGGCCGGCGACTTCTCTGCGTTCAAATCTGCTGGCCATTTGGCTGCGTATGCCGGGATCGCTCCGGTGACGCGGCGGTCGGGGACATCAATCAGGGGTGAGTTCCCGTCGCGGGCGGGTAACAAACGGTTGAAGAACGCACTGTTCCACTCTGCCTGGGTTGCGTCATGTCATGATTCCTTGTCGAAGGCGTATTACGACCGGAAGCGTGCTGAGGGGAAACGCCATAATGCTGCGGTGATGTGTCTGGCTCGTCGCCGGCTCAACGTTCTGTTCGCGATGGTCAAGGCCGGGGCCTTCTACGAGACGAGGACCCCGGTTGCTGCTTGACAATGAATGTAACGGGTGCCCCTATGTTTTACGTCAAGGGGTAGCAACCAGATTCCTCAAAATTATTCGGCGGGACTCGAAGGACAGGGATGATCTGTCCGGGAACTGTCTCCCGGACTGATCAGGAACCTCTCCATGGGAAGGTTCAGGCAGCGGTCGCCACCTCGGGTGAGTGGAAGTAGGCACCGTCGCGCAGCATCGCGAACAGGACGTTGCAGCGCCTGCGCGCTAATGCGATCAGGGCTTGGTTGTGCTTCTTATGCTCGGCCCGTTTCTTGTCGTAATACGCCCTCGACAACGGGTCCTTCAACGCCGCGAACGCGGACAAGAACAGTGCCCGTTTGAGGATCTTGTTACCCCGACGCGATGAATGATCCCCGCGTATCGAGGTCCCCGACCGCCACGTCACCGGTGCCAGGCCGGCATAGGATGCGAGGTGTCCGGCAGACTCGAAGTCCTTACCCACCACTTCGGTGAGGATCCTCGCGGTGGTCCTGACGCCGACTGCCGGCATCGACGTCAGGAGCCCGAAAAGCGGATGCGCCTCAACCAGCTCCTCGATGCGCACCAGCACCTCATCCCTCGACGCACGAGTCTGCGCCAACGACGTTGCCAACTGGGGCAGGACGAGTCCGGCCGCGTCGGTGCCCGACACCACCACCGTCTGCCCGTCCAAAGCGGCGAAGATCGCGGCCGCCCACCGCTTCCACGCCCGGGGCGCCTGCTTACGCAACAGCGTCTCGACCCGATGTTTCCCAGCATGCCGCAAAGCTTTCGGCGTCGGGTACTTCGCCACCAGCGCCAGCATGGCTGGGTGGTCCAGGTGGGGACCGATCGCAGTTTCCAGTCCAGGGTGGATCTGAGTGAGCAGCCCGCGGATCCGGTTCGATGTCGCCGTGGCCTGTTTGGCCAAGTCATCGTCATACCCGCATAGCATCGACAGCTCGGCGACGTTCTCATCAGCAACCCGGATGCCCCGCAGCGTGTGGGGCATGGTGCGAGCGGCTTCAGCGATGATGCCGGCATCGCGGGCGTCGGTCTTCGCCTCACCGGGGTGAAGGTCGGCGATGCGGCGCATC
>NZ_JBHFIH010000015.1:1724-24570 GCF_057334195.1 Brevibacterium sp. AGC70
CCCCCCCCCAACCCCGGCAGGTAAGCGACCGCGATGCCCTCGGCCTGAGCAACCGCGACCGGCAGGGCCCCGATCGTGGCAGGCTGGTCGACAATGACGAGCAGAGTTCCGTGCTTGCGCAGACGCGTGATTAAGGCCTTCAGTTTCGTTTCGTTCTGCGGCAGAGCCTTCGACAGCAGTTGTTTTCCGTCGCGGTCGATTGCGACGGCGTGATGGTTGTGTTTGCCGACATCGATGCCGATGAATACGTCGATGTCAGCGTGGTTGGTGATCATGTCACTCATCTTCTTCGACTCATGTGACCGGATATTTGGTGTGCTCGGTTGCTGGCCGGTAGTGCTGGGTGGCTCCTGGGCTCGGCATCCACGTTACGGTCGGGCTCAAGGCATGTGCTCTGCCAGTGGTTCTGGCCCCTATCAGCGATTTCCCTGGTGCCTTCGAACCCCGGTGACAACACCCCCCGGATCATGATGACTGGGGGCATCAATCATGCCGGGGCCCTCAGGCCAGCGACCCTTCTATCCTGACGGATGGTGGGGCTACTTAAAAGGTAACGGGGGGATGCCCCACGACGGCGGGCTCAGCTCAGTGACTGGCCTTCACACAGAGGACCGGGCAGACGGCTTCGAGGATGACGCGTTGGATCGTCGACCCCAGGAGGAATTTCCCCACCGGGGTCCGCTTCCGGGTGCCGAGCACGATCAGCTGAGCCCCCACCTCGGCGGCGGCATCGAGAATCTGCTCGGCAGGGTCGTACTCGCTGCCACGCGTCAGCACCTGCGCCTGCACACCGGAGCGCGACAGATAGTCCTGGACCGACTTGATCTCCCCCTCGCCGAGGCGGTAGGAATCTCTGCGATCAGATGATCGGGAAGCGTTGACGACGACCAGGTCCCGGTCGTCCTTCTTCGCCTCTTCGATCCCCTTGTCGAGGGCCGCGTGGCCCGCTGGATTGTTGACATAGCCCACGACGATGGTCATGTTTCACCTTCATTTGTTGAGACTGATTGAAACCCTGTGCGTCCCGCAATCATGTGAGCTCCTCGGGGTTGCGGAACTTGGTGCTCGCACCTTTGACCGAGCGATTCCACAGCCAGGTGATCGCCCAGAGGACGACGCCGATTCCGATCAGCGCCACTGCAATCTGGTATTGGATGAGTTCGTCGAGGCGAGCCCACGGTCCGACGAGGAATGAGCAGGAGAACAGTCCGATCCAGGGCAGATAGGTCGGTGCTTTGAAGTGCTCGTGCTCAACCGGCTTCTTCCGCAGGACCAGCACAGCGACGTTGACGAC
Source organism: Brevibacterium sp. AGC70 (assembly GCF_057334195.1). Lineage (NCBI taxonomy): Bacteria > Bacillati > Actinomycetota > Actinomycetes > Micrococcales > Brevibacteriaceae > Brevibacterium > Brevibacterium sp. AGC70. Next base: position 3,019 of record NZ_JBHFIH010000015.1, read on the forward strand.
GGCGAACACGGCGAGCAGCAGCAGTGATGTCGTACCGCCCAGGGACGCGGTCACCGTCTCCGGCAGCAGCGTGGTCACGGCGATGATGAGAGCGAAGGCGATGAGAGTCGTGAAGAGGATCGACACCCAGGGCGAACGACGACCGCGCAGCACCTTCGCGAATACGGGCGGAAGCACGTTCTGCTTCGACATTCCGTACAGCAGACGGCTGGCCATGAGCATGTTGATGAGTGCGGAGTTCGCGACTGCGAACATCGTCATGAACGGGAAGATCAGATCAATAGGAAGCCCTGGAGCACCGGCTCTGACGACCTCCAGCAGCGGCGTCTCGCTCTCGGAGAGTTTGCCGATCGGCACCGCGGCCACTGCCACCAGCGAGACGAGCACATAGATCACGCCGGTGATCGACAGCCCGGTGAGCATGATCTTCGGGAAGACTCTCGGGTCCTTGGTCTCCTCGACCATGTTCACCGAATCCTCGAAGCCGACCATGGAGAAGAAGGCCAACGAGGTCGCACCGGTGATCGCGAGGAACACGCCCTTGTCGTCCGCGGTTTCGAAGATCAGCACACGTGAGAAGTCGGCGCTGCCGGATCCAAGTGCGAAGAAGCCGACCAGGATGACGAGCAGCAGGCCGCTGAGTTCGATCATCGTCAGCACAACGTTGAACCAGACGCTCTCGCCCACGCCGCGCAGATTGATCGCGGCGATGACGGCCAGGAAGCCGAGCGCGATCCACATGACTCCAGTGCCGGATACGTCCCAACCGAAGCCGGCCACCATATTTGCCGCGAAGACATTCGAGGCTGTCGACGCCGAGGTGATGCCTGAGCTGAGGACGGCAAAGGCGACGAGGAACGTCACGAAGTGGATCCCGAACGCCTTGTGCGTGTACAGCGCTGCACCGGCTGCGGTCGGGTACTTGGTGACGAGCTCCATATAGGAGAATGCCGTGATCAGCGCAACGGCGAACGCCAGGATGACCGGGGCCCAACCGGCACCGCCGACCTGCCCTGCTACCTTGCCAGTCAGAGCATAGACACCTGTACCCAGGATGTCTCCGACGATGAAGAGAAGGAGCAGCTTGGGCCCCATGACCCGCTTCAAGGTCTCCGGTTGATGCTCGGCCCCCGGGCCCGCCGCAGTGGTGTTCTGGCTGTGACTCACGATGTTCCCTCCGTGTTCGCCCGTGATCGCAGCCGTGCGATCACTGGTGTTTGCTGCGGACCACGTCGAGGAAGGCCGTCAGGAGCGCCTTCGCCTCCCGCTGACTGTCCTCACCGCGTTCCTCTGCTTGTTCCAACAGGGTCTCTTTATTAAAGCCCAATTCTTGCAGTTTGTCCGCGTCCCAGTTGCGTATGTTCTGCCCTGACGACTCGGGATGGAACTGCGTGCCCCATGCGTTGCCGATTCTAAATGCTTGGAACCGGCAGGCGGTACTGGTTGCTAACAGTGTTGCCTCGGGTGGAAGGTCGACAATCCGATCGACGTGACTTTCGACGAAGGCCACGCGATTGCCGATCGCGGAGAACACCGGATCCTGAGCCGCGTCTGCGGTCATATCGATCCAGGTGTACCCCTTCTCCGGCGCGCCGGTCTGCGCCCGCACATCCCCGCCGATGACGTGGGCGATGAGCTGTCCACCGAGGCAGATGCCGAACTGCGGCAGATCCGTCTCCAGCGCATGTCGTGACAGCCTTGCCTCGGCCTCAAGCCAGGGCGCCCTATCGGTCTCATCGGGCATGTATCCGCCGCCGAGCATGATCAGACCGTCATAGTCACTGAGCTCATTCGGTTCCGGCAGTTGCGAGATACCGCCGATGCGCAGGTCGAACTCGATGTTCTCGCTGATCATCCACTGTGTGAGCAGTCCCGGCTGGGATTCGATGTGGTTGACGATGACGAGCAGTCGCGTCATGACGGCTGTCCCGCCGAGGTCCCCAGGAAGCGGGTGTAGGCGTCCTCGTGTGCTTCGAGGACCCGCATCGCATTGTCGAAGCCGAGCTTGTGCAGATCGGAGTCCGACCAGCCACGTGAACTCAGTTCCGAGAACAGCACCGGGTACTGCCCGGCGTCGCCGAGTCCGGTCGGCAGCTCATCGACACCGCAGATGTCTCCGCCGAGGCCGATATGGTCGATTCCGATCCGGTCGCGTACGTAATCGCAATGGTCGGCGACATCGGCCACGGTCACCTCGGGGGCGGTGCCGTTCTCTCCTGCCTCCGCCCATGCGCGACGAGCATTCGAGACGAACGAGGGCACGAAGGTCATCATCGCCACTCCCCCGTTGCCGGGCACCCGGTCGAGGACGTCGTCGGGAATGTTGCGCAGATGCGGGTTGAGCCCGAACGCGCAGGAGTGGCTGAAGATCACCGGCAGGGTCGAGATGTCCAGGGACTGGTGCATCACGCTGGGCGCGACGTGGGAAAGGTCGACGATCATGCCGATCCGGTTCATCTCTGCCACGACCTCACGGCCAAAGGCGCTTAAGCCCCCGTGCTGCGGTTCATCCGTGGCCGAATCCGCCCAGGAATGAGTCGTCGACCAGGTCAGGGTCATATACCGGGATCCGGCGCGCGCATAGGAACGAAGCACGGCCAGGGATTCATCGATCTGCTGTCCGCCTTCGACGCCCATCAGCGAGGCCACCTTTCCGGCTTCCCGGGCGGCGACCACCTCGGCGGCGGTGCGGGTGAACTGGAGTCGTTCCGGGTAGCTCGTGACGACGCGCTGCACTGCGTCGATCTGTTCCCACGTCGCCTTGATCGCGTCCGCGCCGGTGATCGAGGAATGGACATAGACCGACCAGTACTGCGCGGCAACGCTGCCCGCGCGCAGCTGGTCCATCGTGGTGAAGGGCGAGACACTGGGGTCGTTGAGTCCCTCAACGCTGTAGTCGCGCTCCTCCCGCAGATACCAGGCGAGGTCGTTGTGCCCGTCGAAGACGTCGATTGTCATGAGTGTGCTCCTTCAGTTCGGATGATGGTCGGTGGGTTGGGTGGAAATCTGCGCGGTCTCAGGCGCCGAATCATGCTCGTCATCCGATGCCCGACATCAGCTGCGCCGACCACAGCCCGAGGAAGGTTCCGGAAAACGTTCCGATGAGCGCGAAGAGCACGCCCACCGGCACCAGCTGACGGTTGAATGCACCCGCGACCACCGGTGCCGAGGCGATTCCCCCGATGTTCGCGGTGCTGGCCACGGCAATGCTGAACAGTTCGGTCTTCGTCAGCTTCGCATAGACGAGCATGATGACGATGTGGACGAAGAACACGATCACGCCGGCGACCAGATAGATCGGGGCTTCGGCCAGCGAGGTGAAGTCGGATCCGGAGGCGATGATGCCGATGATGATGTAGAGCATCATGGTCGCAAGCTGATTCGAACCCGCGGCCCGCCCCCACCGAGTCGACCCGATGATGAGACCCAGGATGCTCACGATGAGGATCGTCCAGGCCGAGGCATTGATCACCGTGCCCACTTCCGGGAGCATTTCGCCCGCCTTGGCGGCCAAGGCGGAGACGAGCAGGGAGAAGCCCAGCAGACCGAAGATCGAGGACAGGGTCATCGGCTTCTCCTCCTCGTCGGTCACCCGATCGGCGAAGTCGAACTTCGAAGTGTCTGCCTTCGTCCATCTGTTGAACTTATCGGAGACGGCGACCGAAGAGAAGATGAGGAGCAGCCAGAAGGAGTAGAGAACGGTGTCGACGATGAGCACATAGCCGAAGATGTCCTCCGGCGCCTCCAGAATATTCTGAACGGCGACCATATTCGCCGAACCGCCGGTCCATGAAGCATTGAGCGCACCGAGGGCCTTCCAGGATTCGGGAGCCAGAGCCGAATGCACGATCAGGTAGGCGAGAATGAAGCCGATCATGATGCTCGCAGCCGTCACTACGAAGGTCAGCAGCAGTTTCGGTCCGAGCCGGATGATCTGTCGCACATCGCATTTGAACAGCAGGAGCAGGATCATCGCCGGCAGCAGCGCGTCCTGCAACCCGTCGCCGACGCTGTCGATCGCGTCGTGGTCGAACATGCCGACGGTGTTGAGCAGGGCCGCCACGATGTAGAGGAAGACGAAACCGGGGACATATTTGAATACTTTGAATTTCCCGCTGCGATCGGCGACGACGAGAACCGCCGAAATCGCCAGCAGCAGGCTGATGAATAGAAAACCGTCCGTAATCACAAACGACACTCCTTCAGGTGGATTGGACCGCGTCGGCCTGCCCTCGGTCCGTTCCACGAGGTGCAGGCGCAGTGCGCGGTGAAGCCATGTGCGGTTGTCGATTGGATCCGGTCCGGTGGGGACCCAGGCAATCTTGGTGGTCGAGAAGTCGTCTCAGCTAGAGGTTGGGAGCTCGTGGTACTTCTTCGCTGCGTTGTTCACCGCGACGATGAGCGCCTTCTGGGAGGACCCGTGGTATCTGGCTGTGATCGAATCCGTGAGTCGACCGGTGTCCCTGATGTCTGCGTCGATGAACAGGCTCCTGATGAACTTCCTTGTCAGGGCCAACGTCGCCGAGCAGTCGACATCGAGGACTCGATGTGTCTCCGCCTCGATCTCGAAGGCGATGTAGAACAATCCGTACTGTGCCATGATCGGGTTGTTCGACGGTGCTTTCGCTTCGCCTGTGAGGTAGATCGAGGAGGTCATAGGACATCAACGATACTCGAGGAACGGCGTGTGAGCGTGCGTATTCTCGAGCCGATTGAATGCTGATCGATGTCCGGTTTCTCAGAGGAATCGGTGAATCGCCTCCCCCGCTTCGCGCATGATGGGCATGACGTCGACGACCCGGTCAGTGCCCTTTTCCCAATTCGCGAACACGGCGTAGGCGACCCGCCGGGTCGGCGTCATGGCGATCCCGGAGTCGGCGCGGATCGTCCCGTTCGTGCCGGTCTTGTTCCAGACCCACACGTCGCGCTGATAGTTGTAGTGGGCCAGAGGATCGAGATCGAACGCCGAGGCGACCATCGATGTGTCCGCGCCGGCTCCCAGCCAGCGACGGAAGATCTCGTTCGTCGACTCGTCCCAGAACTCGTCCTCTGCATGACGGGCCATGAAGTCGCTGAGCTCGGCCGCAGTGCCCGTCGACAGTGTTCGCGGCGCCTTGGCCGGTCGGGGCCAGCGGAGGAAATCATGGAGACCGGAGTTCCGGTATCCCAGATCCTCGACCTGGCGGGCGACGTTCTCGAGGCCGATGCGACGAATGAGCACGTTGGTCGCGAAGTTGTCGCTGAAGGCTCCGACGAGCACGGCCACGTCATAGACGCTCAGATCGTCCTGCTCCATGAGGTACCAGATGCCGGACTCGTCGACTCGTTCCGAGGGACGTCTGGACAGCCGCTCCTGTAAGTTGAGATTGCCGTTGACGTGCATCTGCAGCGCCGTGTGCAGGAGGAACACCTTGCCCATGCTGGCGGTGTCGAGTTCATCGTTCTCGTTGTGGGCGAACACGCGTTCGCCGCTGTCGATGTCGAAGGCCAGGGCGCTGAAGCGCACACCCGGCAATCGGTCGAAGCCCACGCTGCTCATGTTCGACGTTGTCCCTACGTACGACGCGGTCTCTACGTGCGACGTTGTCCCTTGGTTCATGCTCTCACTCTTCACGTTCATGTCATCTGTCATCGTGCGAATTCCTCATCTCCATCGACATCTGCGAATACCACAGTCGGCTCACACCCTGTCTGCACTCGCTCATGTCTAGTCTGCACTCGCTCATGTCTCGTCTACCCACATTCGGGGTCTGCCCCGGGCGGGAGCCTCGAGCGTGACGGAAACTCCCAGCGGCGTGCTCGGCGCATCGGGGTCATGCCCGAAGCCCATCTCGCTCACGATCGGTATGCCCGCCTCGCCCAGGTAGTCCATGATCAGGGCCTCGACCTCGTCGACCTCCGCGCAGTCCTGCCAGGACCCCAGCACCACTGCGTCGGCTGAGTCGAACCAGCCGCCGCGGACGAGCTGCACCAGCAGATTGTCGAGTCGGTAGAGCTCCTCCTCAACATCCTCGAGCATGAGGATCGAAGGCCCACTGCGTTCACGCAGCTCACGCACCCCGGCCAACTCGGGACTTCCCATCCCGGCCGCGACCAGACTGAGGTTTCCCCCGCCGAGGCGGCCCTTCGCCGTCCCCGGAACCAAGGTTCGCGCCCGGCTGAGCGGGCGAGGGGACGCCGAGCTTGCGTCGATAGGCGCCGCCCTCTCGCCTGCCTGCGGTTCCCCCGCAGGGAACCCGAGTTCGCGCCCGCCCCAGGGTTCAAACAGCCAGGCAGCCACCTCGGCGGGGACGACCGTGGAGTTCTTGAACGGATCGTTTCCGACCATCGGGCAGAACAGCGTCGCCACCGACATGTGATGATCCCAGGCCTGATGCAGCGCTGTGATATCCGAAGAGCCGGTCAGCAGCTTGGGGCGGCCGTCGGGTCGCAGGGCATGCTTGCGCATGAGGTCGAAGTCGATGCCGTCGAGCAGACGCATCGCTCCGAATCCGCCACGCAGTGCGATGACCGCTGCGGCATCCGGATCGCACCATGCCTCGACGAGGTCAGTTCGGCGCTGTTCGTCGGTTCCCGCCAGGTACTTCACGCGTGGGTGACGAGCGCGGACATTGTCGCCGACGACCACGCGCAGCCCCCAGTATTCGAGCTGGGTGATTGCCCGCAGCAGGGACACTTCGTCTGTGGGTCCCGACGGTGCGATGAGACGGACGGTGTCGCCGGCCTGCAACGGCGCGGTGTCGAGGTACGGGCTGACGCTCGCCTGCGCCAGCCCACTGCTTCCCTGCGCCGGGCCGCTGGTCGCCGACGCGGGCGGACGAGAGGCAGAACTTGAGGTTGAGTGAGGGCTAGGGCTATCCATGCGTGACCAGACTCTGACTTCCCAATCGGGGAACTGCGGCGAGGAGTTCCTGCGTGTATGCGTGCTGCGGGTTCGCCAGCACGGTGTCGACAGCGCCGTACTCGACGATCTCGCCCTTCTTCATCACGGCCACGGTATCGGCGATGTTCCACGCCAGACCGAGGTCGTGGGTGATGATCAGGGCGCTCATCCCCAGGTTCTTCTTCAGCGCCAGGAACAGGGAGAGGATCTCTCCTCGCACGGAGGCGTCGAGGGAGGCGACGGGTTCATCGGCGATGAGCACCTGCGGATCGAGGGCGAGCGCACCGGCGATGACGACCCTCTGCCTCTGTCCACCGGAGAGCTCCTGCGGAATCGACTCGAGGTAGTCGGCCGCGGGAGTCAGCTCGGCGGCTTCCAGCGCCCCGATGACTCGCGCGTATTCGTTGTCGTTGAGCTTCTGCACTCGCAGGCCTTCGACGACGGCCTCGTAGACGCTGCGCTTCGGGTTGAGCGAGCCCGAAGGGTCCTGGAGGATCATCTGCACTTGTCGACGGAAGGTCCGCAGCGCCTTCGCCTTCTTCGGCAGGGCCTTGCCCGCGAACTCCATCTGCGAGCCCGAATCCACCTCCTGCAGGCCGAGCAGAGACCTGGCCAGGGTCGTCTTGCCCGACCCGGACTGGCCGACAACGGCGAGGATCTCGGCCTTGTGCAGCGCCAGATCGACGTCGCGCACGGCCCGTTCCCTGCCGTGGCGGGTGTCGAAGGAGACATTGAGGTTCTTGGCCTCGAGGACCACGTCGTCGGTCATCGTGAACGGTTCGGCCCGGCGCACCTCGGCGGGCTTGAGGGTTCGGGGATTCATCCGCGACTCGGCGTCTCCGATCTGCGGGAACGCACCGGCCAGCTGCTTCGTATAGTCCTCCTGCGGCGACAGGCACACCTGGTCGCTGGGACCGTACTCGACAAGCCTGCCGTAGCGCATGATCGCGATGTTCTCGCACACCGCGGAGAGCACGGCGAGGTCATGGCTGATCATGAGCAGCGAGATCCCGCGTTCGGCGACCAGCTTCGCCAGGCCCACGAGAATCTGCTTCTGCACGATGACGTCGAGGGCGGTGGTCGGTTCGTCTGCGATGATGATGTCCGGTTCGCAGGCCAGGGCCATGGCGATCATGATCCGCTGCTTCTGCCCACCGGAGAGCTCATGCGGATACGCCACGGCCTTGCTCGGATCGAGGTCGACCTCCTCGAGGAGTTCGAACATCCGGTCTCGTCGTCTGGCCGGCGTCGTCCAGGTGCCCTTCGAGTGGTGTTCGAGTGCCTCGATGATCTGTCCGCCCACCTCGCGCACGGGGTTGAGCGAGTGCAGGGCGCCTTGGAAGACGATCGAGGCCTGCGCCCAGCGCACCGCCCGGATCTCGCCGAAGCTGAGATCCTTGATGTCCTTCCCGCCGAGGCTGACCTGCCCGTCGATCTGCGCCGACTTGGGCAGCAGGCGCAGGACCGACATGATCAACGTGGACTTGCCCGAGCCGGACTCCCCTGCGATGCCGAGAGTGGCACCGGTGGGCAGGTCGAGGCTGATGTCGCTGACGGCGGTGACGTCGCCGCGAGCCGAGGCCGAACGGTAGGTGATCGAGACCTTGTCAAAGCTGAGGTCGGTCATCAGCGGCTCCTCAGGGCTGGGTTGATGATGGCTTCGAACGCGCGCCCGACCATCGTGAAGGCGAGCACCACGAGCAGAATCGCGATGCCGGGTGTGAGCACGTACCACCAGTAGCCCGAGGTCGCGGCGGAGATGTCCATCGAGTTCTTCAGAATCGTTCCCCACGACTCCTTGCTCGTGTCCCCCAGGCCCAGGAAGGACAGGGTCGATTCGGCGATGATCGCGCTGCCGACCGTCAGGGTCGTGTTCGCCAGCACCAGCGGCATCACCGCGGGCAGCATGTGCTTGAACAGAATGTGGCCATGTCCGGCGCCGAGGATGCGCGCCCTTTCTATGTAGAGCCGAGACTCAACGCTCAAGGTCTGGGAGCGCACGATGCGTGCCGTCGATGCCCAGGAGGTCAGGCCGATCGCGATGACGATCGTGAAGACGCCCCGTTCGAGGACGGAGGACAAGACGATCGCCAGCAGCAGGGAGGGCAGGACGATGAAGAAGTCGATGATGCGCATGACGATTGCGCCGAAGAGTCCGGAGAAGTGTCCGGCCGCCAGACCCATCACGGTGCCGATGACCATCGACATCACCGTGGCGGCGACGCCGACGAGGATGGACACTCGGGCGCCCCAGAGGATGCGGACCCAGAGTTCGCGGCCCAGATCGTCGGTGCCCAGCGGGTGGTCGAGGCTCGGCGGGGCGTAGCGGGGCACATCGAGCTGCTTCGTCACATCGAGCATCGAGGCGGGGGCGATGAGCGGGGCGAAGATCGCGATGAGGATGAAGAATACGAGCACGATCGCGCCGACCATCGCAGGGATGTCGGAGCGGAACAGGGACCAGTTCTTCTTGGCGTTGTTCAATCGGCGTTCGCGGACGAGCTTCGCGCCGTCGATGACGGGAGGCTGCGTCGCCGAGGTGGTGCGTGGGTTCGGTTCGGGGGCGTTCGCCTCGGCGGTGGTGTCGTTCTCAGTCATCAGGCCCTCCTGACTCGTGGATCCAGGAACCGGTAGACGATGTCGGCTGCCAGATTCATGACGATGATGATGGCCGAGAACACGACGAAGGTGCCCTGCAGCAGCGGCAGATCCGGCCCGCTGATCGCTTCGAACGTCAGCTTGCCCAGGCCCGGCCAGGAGAACACTGCCTCGACGGTGACCGCACCGGCGATGAGTCCGCCGATGTGCATGAACACGACGGTGACCGTGGGCAGCAGAGCGTTGGGTACGGCGTGTTTCCTGCGCACTTCGTCCTCGGTCAGGCCCTTGGCCCGAGCTGTGGTCAGGTAGTCTTCGCTCATCTCTTCGATGAGGGAGGCGCGCATGACCATGAGGAACTGTGCGTAGACGACGGCCACCATGGTGATGACCGGCAGGATCAGGTGCTTGACGATGTCGACGATGCCCGCGAATGACCAGGGGTCCAGTCCGGGCGTGATCATGCCGCCGGTGGGCAGCCACTGCAGGGTGCCGCCGAAGATCATGAGGAGAATGAGACCCAGCCAGAATGTCGGCACCGACCAGAACACGAGCGAGGTTGAGGAGGCGATCTTGTCGAAGAGCGAATTGCGGCGCCAGGCCGAGAGCTGGCCCAGCCACAGGCCCAGTCCGATGGCGATGACGGCGGCCGTGGCCGTGAGCAGGAGCGTGGGTCCCAAGTACTCGCCGATGAGCGCGGCGACGGGTTTGCGGTAGACGTAGCTTTCGCCGAAGTCGCCGGTGAAGATGCCGACCAGGTAGTCCCAGAATTGGACGATGACCGGTTTGTCGAGACCGTACTGGCTGCGCAGCTCGGCGATCTGTGCCGGGCTCATCGGGCGTTCCTTGGCGATCTTGAGGACCGGGTCGCCGGGCAGCATACGGAAGGCGAAGAAGCCCAGGACGATGACAAGGATCATCGAGGTCAGTGCGCCGCCGAGTTTGCGCAGGAGATAGCTGACGAACGAAGCGCCCTTCGGCGGTTCGTCCATGTCGCGGCCGGGGCCTCCGGAGATGCCGGAGCCTCCTGGGTCGGGGCCACCCGCGGGGGTGGGGAGATCGTGCGTCGGTGTTGTCACTGGAAAACTCCTGGTCTCACTGGGGATGCAAGTGGTGCAGGGACCATCGTCGGGTGGGTTGCGATGACGAGGACCATCGTCGGCGAGCGCCGTGGGTACGACACTCGCCGACGATGGTTGTCGGTACCCGGACTATTCGCGATCGTCGGACTTCTTGCGACGGCTGATCAGGAAGCCGCCTCCGCCGATGACCACGATGGCTGCGACGGCGATGCCGATCCAGCCGCCTGCGCCCATGCCGCCCTCACCTGAAGCGTCCTCCGCACTGGGAGGTTCGACCGAGGAGTATCCCCAGTAGCCGACCTGGTTGGCGATGATGCCGCCTTCGGACGGCTGCTGGGTGAAACCGGTGAACCGGTCGGAGCGGAAGGCCTCGAGCTGGTTCGGGTACCACAGCGTGATCGAAGCGGCGTCCTCGTAATGCTGAGCCAGCGCCTGGTGGACCAGGTCGGCGCGTTTGCCCTCATCGAGTTCGACATGCTGCTTCTGATAGAGCTTGTCGAAGTCCTTGTTGCAGTACCCGTCCTGGCTGGTGCCGCCGTTGCCGTCGGCGTCGGGGCGCGAATCACAGGTGTTGATGAACAACTGGTAGTCGGGGTCCGGGCCCAGCGACCATCCCGAGAAGTACATGTCGTAGTCACCCTTGGTGGTGCGCTCGGACACGGTGTCGACGTCGCTGGCCTCGTTCTTGAGACTGATGCCGATGTCCTTCATCCACGGTTTGAGGAACTTCGCCGTGTTCTGTTCGACTGTGGCGTCGGAGTCGGTGAGGAAGCGCAGCTGAAGCTTCTCGCCGTTCTTCTCGCGGATGCCGTCGGATCCTTCCTTCCAACCTGCGTCATCGAGAAGCTTCTTCGCCTTCTCGACGTCGAAGCCGGAGACCGCCGGATCGTCTTCGGGAAGCGCCCACGTCTCATACACGGATGGCACGAAGCTCGTGGCAGGCTGCCCATAGTCCTGCAGCACCTGATCACGCAGGGTGTCGATGTCGATGCCTGCACGGATGGCCTGACGGACCTTCTTGTCCTTCAGCGCCTCATTGCCGGTGCCGAATTCCTTGTCCTTGGCGTCGGCCAGTCCGGAGTTGATGGAGATTCCCTGGAACCTGCGCCCGTTGCCCACATTGGTCTCGACGTTGTCAGCACCTTCGATGGCCTTGAACTGCTCGGGAGTCAGTCCGGTGATGAAGTCGACCTCACCGGAGCGGATCGCCTGCACCTGGGCGTCGGAATTCGTGTAGTAGCGGTATTGGATCTCGTCGAGCTTGGGCTCACCGCGCCAGAAGTTGGGGTTGGCCTTGAGCGTGACGGACTTGTTCGCCTCGTAGCTCTCGAGCTGGAAGGGCCCCGAGCCCACGGTCTTCTCATCGTTCTTGAACTCGCCGGGCTTGTCGACCTTCGACCAGATGTGCTCGGGAACGACCGGAATCTCCTGGCCCGGGTTGTTCGCCTGCGGGTTCTTCAGAGTGATGACCACGGTCTGGTCGTCCGGGGTTTCGACCTTGTCGAAGTTCTCGACGAGGGCGCCATTGGCGACCGACAGTTCCTCCTTCTCCATCATCTGGTTGTATGTCCAGGAGACGTCCTCTGCTGTCAGCGGTTCTCCATCGGACCACTTCATATCGGGACGCATCTTGTACGTCCAGACCTTGCCCTCGGAATCGGTGTCCCATTCGGTGGCGAGACCTTCCGAGACCTGCGTGTCTTCGGCACTGTTGCCGACGAGGTTCTCGTACATATATTTGAACGTATTCGTCGGCATCAGATAGAACGAGGTGAACGGATTGAACGAGTCGATGAAGCCGTCGGTGGCGATCCGCAGGACCTTGGCATCGTCGGCGGCCTCTGTGGTCTCTGCTTGAGCAGGGGCGGCGGCCCCAGAGCCGAGGAGTGCCATTGCCGCAAGACCGGCAAGGCACGTTCCCAGCCTCCTGCGCAGCTTGTGTTGAGCGAACATCGTTGTCCTTCTTCTCGATTTGGTGATTCAGTTATCAGTCGTTGCAGGTGAGAGCCTGCTCACACTTCATCTTAAGTTCTCGGATCGTCAATTCGGGGCAAGCGCGCCCTGACGTTTCGCGCCATTGTCACCTCCAAGCATCCACGTTGATAAACGTTTCGGGCTTCCTGCGTCCTCGCCGCTGGGAAATCATCCCTTCCGCAGAACTCGACCAAATCTGCGATTGTCTATCGAGCCGTCCTCGACTGCTGCATTTCCATGGATGAGAACTGTCGATACCCCCGTCGCAAGTTGCCAAGGGTCGTCATATGTTGCGTTCTGGCGGATCGTGTCGGGATCGAAGATGACGATATCGGCGATTCGTCCGACTTCGACAATGCCTCTGTCAGTGAAGTCCAGTCGCTCGGCGGGTTGACTGGTCATTTTCCGAACTGCTTCCTCCAGCGAGATGAGTCCGTCTTCACGTACGTACTTGCCCAATACATGAGCAAACGTTCCGAAGGATCGAGGATGCGGTTTGCCTGTTCCCGACGCACTCATCGTCCAGCCGTCGCTTGCAACCGATACCAGTGGATGGGCCAGCACCGAGGCGACGTCATCCGGAGACATCGCGTGGTTGACGATTCCGACGGATGCGTCGTGCGCGACCAGTACTCGCATCGCGGCCTCCTCCGCACTGCAGCCTTCCTGGCGGCCGATCTCAGCTAAGGATTTTCCGATCGTCCAATAGTATTCGGCACCGGTCGAGCCAGGCTCGCCCAGCGAAGCGATCACCACTCCTTCGGGGTCGATATCTCGGCCGAAACGCGAGGCCATGTCTCGTCCGATGCTGAGACGCTGCTGCGGATCAACAAGCCGCTCGAGGAGCGCCTTCTTGCCACCGTCCAACGCATAGCCAGGCAGTCTAGAGGTCAATCGAGTGCTCGAGGCAGTGTACGGATAGACATCGGCTTTGATGTCCAGCCCACGTTGCCGGGCCTTTTCGATCAGCCTCAGAGCCTCGACGGTCAGACCGTAATTCTCGGGGCCCATGGACTTAAGATGTGAGACCTCGAGCTTGGCTCCAGCGCGGTCCGCCGTCTCAATCGCTTCTCCCACAGCGTCCAACAGCATGTTCGACTCGTTCCGCATGTGTGTCGAATAGAGCAGACCGCGCTTAGCTGACTCGGTGACAAGCGCCTCGACTTCCGCGGGACGTGCGTACGAACCAGGGGCGTAGATCAAGCCGCTTGAGAAACCGAAGACTCCCGCGTCAGCCGCGCGAGCAACTTGCTCGGTCATCTCTTTCAGCTGTGCATCATTGGGAGCCTCGTCAACTGGTCCCATGACGTAGTTGCGGATGCTCGACAATCCCACCTGCAAGGCGAGGTTGATTCCAGGCACAAGAGAGGACACTTCATCCGCGTACCCTTGGGCGTCGCTCCACTCACCGGAGAGGACTGCATCCAGGTGGGCGTTATCCTGCTGAACTGCATCTACCGAGCGGGCCGGGAATGGCGAAGACCCGCAATTGCCGACGAGCGCAGTCGTCACTCCTTGCGCGAGCTGGGTCTCAGCCGCAGGAGACGACATGATCGAAAAGTCTGCATGAGAATGAAGATCGATGAATCCGGGAGAGAGCACCTGGCCTCTGGCGTCGAGCACTCGTCGTGCCTGTTTCGACTCGACATCCGACTTCGCGACAGATCGGTGGCGGTCGTCATCCATCTCGTGGTCGAGTGCCTGCTCAACTAGGGTAATCCGGCCGGCCTCTATGCCCACTTGGCCGGGGAAGCCGGGCCGCCCCGTTCCGTCGACGATTCGTGCGTTGGTGATCAGAAGGTCGAGCATTTCCTACCTGGTTTCGACGAAGAGAATGATGAAATACAGGACACAGGCGGGGACCAGCAGCATCCAACCTGTGATGAGCATGTTGCGCAGATTGGTCGACCGGGCCAGCCCCATCACACCGATCATGTTCCCGTTCGGGAAGGGGCCGTATGTATCAGCCTTCGATGCGAACAAGAGGACAACGACCCACGAACCCGCGGTGACACCTAAGGTGGCCCCCAGATCGCCGAACACCTTATCGAGCAATACGACCTGTGCGGCGGTCGCACCCGGAACTCCGACCCATCCCAACAGAGCGATGATGACTGTGAATACGAACGGAGAAGCTGACTGAAGTTGGGAGCCGAAGAGGTCCATCACAACATCGAACGGCGCCAGAAGATCGATCACGATGAACAACGCGGCCAGAAGCCAGAAGAGGAGGAAGATGCTGATCACCTGCGAGCACCCTCGATAGATCGTCGAGACGATGTCCTGAGGACGCATTCGATTCGCGACAGCGGTGGCAATGCCCAAGACCGGAAGAGCCAACAGAGGGAAGGTGGTGCCGGCGGAAGTGACAGCGGCGAAGACGACCGATATGGCAAGCAGCACCAGGAAGACTGCGGTGGGAAGTCTCGAACTCGATGACACCGTTTCGGCCCCACCGACTTCTTCGGCAGAGTAGAAATCTCCCTTCTTCGCAGTCCACCGTTGCATCAGCGAAACGATCGGGATCCCGAGAGCCAAAGACAGCAGTGCGATTGGTCCGGCACCATAGAGAATGTATTGACCATAGTTGACCTCGGCAGCCTCCATAATGGCCACGTTCGAGCCTGCGAATGGAGCGATAGCGAGGCCAGCACACCCTCCGATGAAGAGCATCGACGCAGTGGCCGATTTCGTGAAGCCCAATCGCGCGGTGATCGGCAGCAGTATCGGAGCCGCAATGGCGATCGCACCAGCGAGGGTGCCAAGAGATGCCACCAGGATGAGACATGAGATCATCACTCCGAAGACGACGGCATTCCTGCCGCTGCGGCCGAAGACGTGCATGACAGATGACACGATGCTCTGAGCAACCCCGGTCACTTTGAGCACTTCCCCGACTCCGGCGCCGAGCATGATGATGAGGCCAATGATCGTGATCTGATCGGCCAGGGAGTCGCCCAGCAGTGTGCCGATTTCAAGGACACCCATCTTGCCGATGATGAGCCCCGCAACCACTGAGACGACGGTGGCGACGACAATGTCCATGCCGAGGATCGCCAGGACCGCGTACAGGACGATGGGTAGCAGCCCCCACAGGGTGGGACCGTCCGAGACGAAGGCCGCCACTATGGCCAATACGATGCCGAGTCCGGCAAGAGACCATATCAGGCGAGAACGCCGGGGCGACAACGAAATCTCATAGGCATTGGAAGATTCGTTCTTGTCGGAACGGAGTGAAGTGGCTTCATTGCTCGCTTCGTTGCTGTCGGCCATCAAACCCCCAAGCCCTGTGTCTGCCAATCGCTGCCCGACGCCTCGGCGAGGACCTCTGCGATGGTCTGTCCGCGCCGAATGAGCGAGAACTCAACCTCTCCCTCGCCGAGGTGACGGTGGGCATCGGCGCTCACGTCGGGCCGTACCCGGTACCCGAAGATCGGGACCCGCGGGAGCAGGTTGTAGGAGAACGGATTGGAGAAGTAATAGGCGCCGGTATCGGGCACGGCGACGATGTCGCCGGCGTCGAGGCGCGGCAGCATTCGGTCGCGGGCCAGGAGGTCACCGGCGAAGCAGGCGGGGCCGGCGACATCGGTCGGTACCGCCTCGGCGGATTTAGGACTGCCGTCGGGGTTGAAGGGCAGGATCCGCAGCGGCCAGTCTGCGGGGGCGTAGGCCGTGCGGGTCGCGACCTGGACGCCCGCGTGGGTCATGGCGATGCGCCGACCGCCGGTGACCTTCGCATACTCGACATAGGTGAGGATGGTGCCGGCCTTGGCCAAAAGGGCTCGCCCGAATTCGGTGATGATGTCGAAGTCGAACAGGCCCGGGACCTGTGCTTCGAGCACGGCCCGGTATTCGGCGAAGGTCGGAGTGATGTCCTCGCCTGCGAAGTTCACGGGCAGTCCTCCGCCGATGTCGATGCGGGTGACCTGGCGGTCGCGTCCGTGAGTCTGCGCGGCTCGCGCATTGATCTCCTGCGCCAGTTCGACGACCGCTTCGACACCTGCTGCGGCCTGGTCGAGGCTGATGCCCTGGGAACCCGAATGGACGTGGATCTGGTTGAGCCAGGGACGTGCCAGATAAGCCTCGATGAGTGCCTCGCGAGCCCCGGGGTCGGCCAGTCCGATGCCGAACTTCGAGGTCTGCGTGGCGGTGGACAGCGCACCGATCGTGCCCGTCCCTGACTGGGGATTGATCCGAACCCCCACCCTCGCCGAGGTGGTCCCGGTGGAGCCGCCCACCGTCGCCGAGGTGGTTTGTCCGTCGAGAAGCCCGTCGAGTCGCTCGAGCTCGGCGAAGTTGTCGATGTTCATCGAAACCCCGAGTTCGACGGCGCGCTTGAGCTCGGTCATGGTCTTCGCCGGGGAGTCGAAGACGATGTTCTCCGGAGTGAATCCGGCGGTCAGAGCCAGCTCGAGTTCTCCCGGACTGGCGACCTCGCAGCCAGCGCCGGCCTCGGCGTAATAGCGCAGCAGGGGCTGCAGGGGCACGGCTTTGCAGGCCACGGCGTGGAGGACGTCATTGTCTCCGGCGAAGGCAGAGGTCAGATGCTCATATGCAGTTTCGATCTGGTCTAAGTCGATGAGTCCGATCACCGGTGTCGAATCGTCGAGCTGCGGGCCCTGGCCCACCGTGCTGTTCGCGACTGCCTTGATAGCTTGGTCCCGGCTGACCAGGACCGATGGCCCCGACTGGTTGCTGTGCATACTGTCCTTCGTTCGTGGTGTGCTGCCACTGTAGAACGCGACCACCAGGACGAACGGACAATAATCTGCCAAACTTTGCAGTGGAACTTTGTGAGAATCGCACAGCCGCCCGCCTTGGCGATCGTTGGACGACTGCTGAACGCGGGTAGGCGACGTCAGTCTCGACTCAGGCTCGCTCTCGGTCGAAGACGAGCACCGCGAGCTCAAGCCACAGACGTCCGGACCGATCGGCTGTCGACAGTCCGGTGATCTCTTCGATCCGGCTGAGACGATGCCGCAGCGAATTCGTGTGGACGTGCAGACGACGGGAGGCCTCGGCGGAATTGCCGACCGTGGCAAAGTACACCCGCAGGGTCTCGAGCAGCTGCCCCTGGTGCTTTGCATCATGCTCGGCAAGCAGTCGGGCAGGCTCGGTGATACGAGGCCCTACGGAGCGCAGGGCATCAGCAGCCTCGAGTCCGACGAGTTCGGCCGCGACGTCCTCGGCTGTCGCACCGCGGACCATGCTTTGGTCGTCGGCGCAGGTGGTGCCCGCAGACTGGTTGCCCGCGGGCATGCTGCCTGCAGATGTGGTCGCGCCGCTCTTCGACCGTGTCAGCAGCGCATCGAGGACGTACACTGCCTCGGTCCACGATCGATGCACAAGGTCGAGACGTTCGACCCCGACGCCCACCCCGAAGTGCAGCGGCTCGCTCGGAGACAGGGACCGCTGCAGAGCCGAGGCGACATGAGACCTGATATCGGCGGCTTCCATCCCTTCGCTCATGTGCACGAGCACGGCCAGATGACCGTCCGACCCTACGTGGGCGAGCACGGCGTCGGCGAAGGCGGCCCGCAGATGAAACCTCAGCACGGGCTCTCGGTCGGGGGCCACCTCGGCGAAGGCCAGCGTTGCATAATGCCCGGAGAATGGCAGCGCGAGCAGGGTCGCGGCCGGCCCGAGGTCCGGCGAGCCACCGAGGATCGACCCGAGGGCTTCACGACGGATCCGCTTCTCGAACGGGGAACGTCGCAGGGTCCGCAGCATGACCGGCAGTGCGGCTCGGGCAGCATCGCGGAGGACATCGCGCAGTGACGCGGGATCCACCGAATCCGGGTAGGCTGCCCAGATCGTGCCGAGCAGCTCGCCCTCGCTGCGCAGTGCGATCACCGAACGGGCAGGAGAGGCGCCCGCGGCTCGTCTCTCGACGACATCAGTCGAGCGGCGGACGACGTCGAGGAATCCGGACTCCTCAAGCTCAGCGATCCGCCATTGAGGAATCGCACCCGAGAGGATCGTCTCCCGTCGAATGTCATCGATCTCATCGCCGAGGTTGGAGTGCGCGAGCACACGCGACGCCGGGTCCTCGATCGTGATCGACGCACCCGTCATCTCCGCGATGACCGCGGCCAGCGCGCTGAGATCATCGACGTCGGGCCAAGCCAGGGCGCTCGCGGCACCCTCGTTGAGCTGTCGCAGATGGACTAGGACCTCGGACCAGGTCACGCCCGTGGACCGCTCGAGCAGAATGGGCAGCGCTGAGGCAGATGTCCCCTCACCGAGGTGGGTGTGCGTTCCCGGCGGCACAATGAGTGCCGCGGCACCCGCAAATCGTGAGCGGATCGCGTTGAGTCCGGCCACACCGTCTACTGCTTCGGTGACGAGGACGACGGCCCCCGCGAGTCCAACAGGAGACCCGAGAGCAGCGGCCGAGCTTCGCAGGTCGAGGTCGAGTTCGATGCGAGTCACCTCGACGTCGATTTCGGTCTGAGTCAGGGGAAGCAGAAACCCCGCGGTCTCCTGCAACAGGCGGGAGACGCGTAGGGCGTTCGTTTCACTCATACACCCACTGTAGTCAACAGTGCACCCACACACCTCGTGACCCGGTCGTCTGCCGAACCCGCTAGCCGGTCGTCTGCCGAACCCGCTTGCGCTTCAGACATTCCGCAGTTGGACGGGGATCGATCGCCGAAGAAATCGAATCGACGAACTCCGGGAAGTTCGTGAGCGAGTCCTCGCGCCTCACTCCTTCGGACGAGCTTCGTCATTCCGGAACGTAGAACTTGTGCTGGATGGCACGGATGACGACCTGCGCCAGATTCTTCGCATCCAGTTTGATGCGCAGGTTTCTGGCGTGGGACTTCACTGTATAGACGCTGACGACCTGTTGTTCGGCGATCTCCGAGTAGTCCATCCCCTCACAGATCTGCCGGAGCAGGAGCTTCTCACTCGGGGTCAGAGCCGGCACCGCGCTCGAACCATCAGCGGCGATGTCGCCGCTGATCATGATGTCCTCTGCCAAGGATCGCAGCAGTGCCGGAGACTCGCCTGCGACTGCCGCTCGCGCGACGCGAACGAGTTCGGCGTCGGTGGCGGATTTGTTCACCGCCGCTATCGCACCGGCCTCGAGAGCACGTGTGATTCCCGGCCCGGGCGAGACAGTGGTCAGCACAACGATCGTCGCCTCTGGGTCGAGACACATGATCTCGCGGGCCGCATCGACTCCGCTCATCCCCGGATGCATGTTGACATCCATCAGGACGAGATCCGGGCGATGACGATCGAACGCTTCGACGGCGTCTTCACCGGAGTGCTGAGGTTCGAGAACCGAGAACCCTCCGTCGTCGAACAGAGCTGCCGCCACGGCCCTCGTCGTCCACGAATCGTCGTCGACGACGAGCACGACGATGCGCTCGTCTGCGGGTGAGCTGTCGATCTCCGACCCGGCCGAGCTGCTCATACTCTCTGGCTCTTCGTTGCTGACGCGTGGCGCTCGGCATTCGCTTCAAGAACTGCGGAGGACGCGGCAGCGGTGAAATCGTCGCGGACACAGACAGCGTCGGCCTCGTCCCCATCGGCCGAGTCGTTGAATCGCAGCGGTTGGGAGACTTCGACGACGACGCGGCCCTGGGGATTCGATCCCGTGGTGCATGACCCGCCCAGGGCCTGAGCGCGCCGACTGAGAGATCGAGGTGGACGCGTCAGCGACGTCGCTGCCTCGTTCTCCGTGCGGAATCGCAGGACGGCCGCGTCAGATCCCTCACGATCCACGTTGACGGTCAGACTCGACTCGGTTCCCGGCAGGGAGTGTCGGATGACGTTCGTCGCCAGTTCTCGCATGATTGCGGTGAAATGTGCGCCCAGTACCGGGGATGCGTATCGGGGAAGGGTGCCGACAGTGAGCGTCAACGCCACACCGCCGGCGGCACTGCCGTTCTCAATGGACGTGGCCAGTGCTTTCGCCTCGGCCTGCAGCCGAATCCTGGGCTGCCGCTCGTCTCCGTCGCTGAGTTGCGTGACGAGCTGCCGCAGACGCTTCGACGCCTCGGTGTTGACCAGGGAGAGCTCGGCGAGCTGACGGTTGGTGCCGAGATCTCGCGACCCTCTGGCCAGTGCTTTGATGATTGCGCCCTCTGTTGCGAGTGAGTTCGAGATGGTGTCGTGCATATCGCTGGTGAAGCGTGCACGCAACGATTCCACCGCCTGTTGGTGTTCCACGGCGGCTCGCTCCCGGCGATGGATCTCGCGTTGGATCCTCAGCTCGACGATTCCAGCAGCCAAGCCGATCAGCGAGTACGTGACCCAGCCGTACCCGAAGTCGATGAACCCTGCAATGCCACCGTCGTAGGCTGCCAGCTCGGTGCAGGTGATGAGGTAGGCGAGCAGTCCCACGGTGGCGATGACTGAGCCGACCCACCGCCGCTGGCTGAACAGCACCGCCGTGGCGAAGATGAGCGACTCGGGGAACATGTTCTCCAGGTCGGGGTAGGGCACGACGAAGACGAGGCTCATCCCGGTCGAGACGAACACCGTCGCCAAAGGGAAGAACGGGGAGAGGATGAGCAGAGCATAGGCACAGACGAGCAGGACCATGTAGCGAGGCTCTGCGATCTCGAACGATCCGGGAATCAGCACGGTCAGCCCCATGATGAGGGCGAGGAGCCGCATGGGCAGATCCACGAAGCGAGGTCCACGGAATACGAGCCACAATCTGTTGAGCGCACTCATGGTGCCGTCGTCTGCCGCTGATGCCATGGAACCTATTGTGCTATACCCGCGTCCCTGCCGAAGCAGTCGGATCTCATACTTACGTGCGATGCCCGATTGCGGCAAGCAGGATAGCGTTGCAACGGCACTCCCCGCAGCAGCACACCCCTCGTGAAAACCCGGACCATCCCCATGGAAGCGGTGACTTCATCCCGTCCCCATGGAAATAGTGGCATCACCCCACCCCCATGGAACCGGTGACATCACCCCGCCCCCTTGGACCTGGCGATATCACCGCGGCTGAGCACCACTCCCACCCGGCTCCACAACGCCCGACGGCGGCGG
>NZ_JBHFIH010000015.1:24609-36796 GCF_057334195.1 Brevibacterium sp. AGC70
GGTCGATACACCGCCGTCAGAACCCGCAGACTCCGCCCTGCGAGCGGGACCAGATTCGAGCTGTCAGGCCACGGAAGCGGCGACAGCCTCTTCGATGACGTCGAAGGCGTCGCCCAGGAGTTCATCGGAGATCGTCAGCGGGGGCAGGAAGCGCAGGATGTTGCCGAAGGTTCCCGTAGTGAGCACGAGGACCCCGTTCTTCGCGCAGTAGTCAGCGATCTTCTTGACCAGGTCCGGGTTCGGATCGATCGAGTCGTGCTGGACGAATTCGGCAGCGATCATGGCGCCGCGGCCGCGGATGTCACCGACCTCCGGGTGCTTGCTCTGGAGCTTAGTGAGGCGGTCGGTGACGACCTCGCCGATGTGAGCGGCGTTCTCAACGAGTCCGTCCTCCTCGTAGGAGGCGATGGCGCCGAGCGCTGCCGCACAGGCAACAGGGTTGCCGCCGTAGGTCCCGCCGAGGCGACCCGGTCCGACCGAGTCCATGATCTCCGCGCGGCCGGTCACGGCCGAGAGCGGCAGACCGCCGGCGATGCCCTTCGCAGTGGTGATGATATCGGGGACGATGTCTTCCCACTCGGAGGCGAACATCTTGCCAGTGCGGGCGAAGCCGGCCTGGACCTCGTCGGCGACGAAGACGATGCCCTTCTCCTTCGCGAACTCAACCAGCGCAGGCAGGAAGCCCTCGGCTGGGACGATGAAGCCGCCCTCACCCTGGATGGGCTCGATGACGATCGCAGCGACACTTTCGGCGCCGATCTGCTTCTCGATCATGGTGATGACGCGCTTGGCCGCTTCCTCGCCGCTGACCTTGGTGCCTGCAGCATCGTTGTCGCGGTAAGGGTAGGACATGGGTGCGCGGTAGACCTCACCGGCGAACGGGCCGAAACCGGCCTTGTAAGGGGTGGCCTTCGCAGTCATCGACATGGTCAGGTTGGTACGGCCGTGGTAGGCGTGGTCGAAGACGACGACGGCGTCGCGGCCAGTGTGGACACGGGCGATCTTGACGGCGTTTTCGACAGCCTCGGCGCCGGAGTTGAGCAGGATGGAGCGCTTCTCGTGATCGCCCGGGGTCAGACGGTTGAGCGCCTCGGCGACCTCGACGTAACCCTCGTACGGGTTGACCATGAAGCAGGTGTGGGTGAAGGACTGGAGCTGCTCGGTGGCGGCCTTGACCACGCGGGGGTTCGAGTTGCCCGCCGTCGTCACGGCGATGCCGGCTCCCAGGTCGATGATCTGGTTGCCATCGACGTCTTTGAGGATTCCGCCACCGGCGGCCACCACATAGGCGGGCAGGCTCGAGCCGACTCCCGGTGCCACTGCCGACTTGCGTCGTTCCTCGATCTCACGGGACTTCGGCCCGGGGATCTCGGTGACGAGTTTACGTTCCTGCGGCAGAGCTTCGCCGCCAATTTCCAAAGCTGTCATAACGAGAAGATTAGAGCCTTTCGACGGTTCTTGTCACTTACCGTCCGCAGGCTGGTCAGATCACGCCTGCCGCAGTTCCAGACGGTACGAAATCCGTTGCCATCGGTACGACTCGAAAACCGTGCAGAATACGCTCACAAGGCGTTTCAAGTCGGGCCTGAGAGTCGGGCCTGAGGGCCGCCGATGCGGATTCGCTCGCCGATTCCACTGCTTCCGCAGAGGGAGGAAATCAGCGTTGCTGATTCCGCATGTCGGTGTCCTTGTTGCGTCCCGGAAGTTCGATGTCGTGTTCGCGCACGGGCGCGACGATCGTCTCCTGGGCCCCGGCCACACGGGGTGCGTCATCGCCCAGATCGAAGCTAAGTTCAGCCTCGGCGGAGAGATTGCGCTTGACCACGGCCAGGCCGATCGGCCCGAGTTCCCAGTGCAGTGCAACCGAGGTCAGTCGGCCCACAGACCGTTCGGACCCTCGGACCTCGGCGAGCACCTCGGCGCCGGCCTCAGGTTGGATGTGCCCGGATCCGTCGAGGTGGACGAAGACGAGCCTGCGAGGCGGCTGGCCCAGGTTGTGCACGCGGGCCACGGCCTCCTGGCCGCGGTAGCAGCCCTTGGCCAGGTGCACCGAGGTGCGCAGCAGATCGAGTTCGCCGACGAGCGACTTGTGGTCGATCTCGTTCGTGGCCGGACGCCAGGCGGCGATCCGCACGGCTTCCCAGGCGTCGAACCCAGCCATGGTGAATTCGCTCGCCGAGGTGGTCTGCAGATCTGCGCGAGCGATAATGCCGATGACGAACTGAGTCTCGAGCCCGGGGTGGTCCTCCCCTGCCACCTCGAGTCCGAGATCGACCTCGGCGTACGAGGCCGAACCGGTCCCGATGTGCGGCCAGGGATCGGACCACAGCTGGGTCACGGGCAAGCTGTCGGGGAGCTTCACGACGGCGCCGATGCATTGGAACTCATCGCTGACGTCGTCGATCGTCACCCGCATCATGAAGACCATCTTGCGAAGGAATTCGAGAGTCTCGTCGGTGCGCAGCTCACTGATCGCCCACAGCGATTCGCCGTCGTCGACGAGTTTCAGCCAGCCTTCGATGCGACCGTTCGGGTCAAGGACGAGAGTCTCTGTGGACACGCCCGGCGCCAGGGTGTCGAGCTTCTGCGTGGTGATGGAGTTCAGCCAGGTGAGGCGATCGGCTCCGCTCAGACGCAGGATTCGCAGGTGGGGCAGATCGACGATCGCGCCCTTTTCGAGCAGTGCCCGCTGCTCGCGCAGCGGCGAACCGTAGTGGGCCGGGGTGTGCTCGAGCTCTTCGCCGCCGAATACCGCGGTGGAGCTCAGTGGGCGATTCAGCGATGAGGCAGTCATATCAGGCAATCTTCTTCAGTCGGGCTGAGGAGTGTGTGGCGAGCTCGTGGCCCAGTGCGGCCATGTCCCAGGCCCACATGAGCTCCCCGCCGACGAGGCCGTACATACGGGTGGAGGCCGTGTACTCCTTCGCGGTCTTGGTCCGGGCGACGACATCGGTGGAGAGGTCGATGCGCGGTCCCTTGACGTGGCCTGCGTAGAGTTCCATCACGCCGTGCGGGTGGACGATCTCGGCTTCGATCTCGAATCCGTCATCATTCGTGCGCAGAGTATCGACGGCGGCCGCCGAGGTGAAGCTGGGCTCTTCGGTGGGCACGAGCATCCCCGGGCCCACGTCACCGGCATCGCGCGGACGCACCAGCTGCCAGATCCCTGTCTCCAGAGTCAGCGTCGATTCCAGTTCGCCGTCCTCGGTCAGCAGCCACGCATGCGCGGTGTACTGCAGGAACGGTGTTCCCGGGTGGGCGGTGAATTCGACGCGCTGCCCGAACTGCTTCTCGGGGGTGTCCGCGTAGCCGACGACTCCGACGCCTTCCCACGAACCGATCAGCCAGGACAGGGGAACGAGCTCGGGGTGAACCGAGGAATCAAGTTCGATCATGGAGTTCAGCGATTGTCTTTGAACAGCGCCGTGACGACCTTGACTCCGACGCCCAGGGCGCCGAGAGCGGCAATGCCGACGAGACTGGAGAAGACGATTTCGAGAGCGACAAGGTTATCCATGCTCCCAGTCTACATTTCCCATCTGCGGTATGCGCACTCAGTCCGAGCTCTGAGCACGGCTTCAGCACGAACCTGAGGACGGTATCAATGCGGAGTCGCGCTGACAGTGTCGGACATCATAGCCGAGGTCAGAAGGCGATGCGCTCCAGGGAATAGACGACGACACCGCCGAGGGCGATGGGAGCGGCCCCGAGCGCGAGCTGAACGGCAAAGCTGCGGGCCTTCTCCACGTTCTTCTTCAACTCGATGTTCTGGGAGAGTTCAAGGCTCACAGCCTGGTATTGGGTATAGGCGATGAGCCCGAGCATACGATCGACGCCGGCGACCAACAGTCCCATGATGCCGCCGAGGACGAGCGATACAGGCACGCTGATGGCGTCCTTGAAGATGAGGACCGACAGGATTCCGGCGACCGCGACCGGCATCGCGATCGCCAGCGGTGACGTGTAGATCGCGGGCCAGGGCAGGGCTGTCATGCAACCTGCGACGATGAGCGAGACGAGACCGACGACGATGGCTTCCTTGTCGCCGGGGACGGTGATCGCCGCGACCCAGGTGCTTGCGGACAGGACGATGACCACGCCCGCAACTTGGGCTGAGACGTTGGCAACGGCATCTGAGGCACCCATTCCGCGGGTGAGATTCTGCACGAAGGTCCAGAGCAGGCCGAGACCGGCCAGAACGGGAAGCCAGTCAAGATAGGGTGCTGTGTCATCGCGGAACGCCGCGAGCAGTCCGGCCAGGCCGAAGAGGCCGAGCATGATCGACGTCGCGCGAGGCTGCGGTGAGTCCGTCAGTCGCGGCCAGCCGTAGGCGACACCGAAGACGATGAGCCCGGTCGCCAGCAGGAACAAGGTGTAGCCCCAGTACACGGAGGCACTGAGGGCCAGCGCCAAGGCCAGCGCGACAACTACTCGAATCCATCTGATCACAGCACTATCGTGCCTTATTCGCCCGAGGCGACGCGATTTGGGCCAAAGTCGGCGATCCCCGCCGACGTCACCAACGACGCTCACCGTCCGTCCTTGCGGGCATCTGCTGAGTCACAGCCGACCCTGTTCACTCCTGACACAGCGACCTACGCTGATGCGAACCTGCTCACTTCTGATGGAGAGACTCATGGCCAATGTGCTGACAACACGCAACTGCACCGCCGACCAATGCGACCTCAGCGACGGAATTGGAACCGATCTGGGCACACAGCAGCTCACCCTCCTATCCGCACTCCTCGACCCGACGACGCGTACAGTGCTGAGGTCGCTGCAGCCGAAGGAGAACGCAAGGTATCTGGAGGTCGGAGCCGGAAACGGCTCCATCGCCGAAATGATGGCAGCAGATTTCGGCGGCAGCGTCCTGGCTGTCGACAAGGACGTGACGAACCTGCTTGCGTCTCCGGGTGTCGACGTCGTCCATCACGATGTCCTCAACGGCGTCCCCATCGGGCCATTCGACCTCATCCATGCGCGCCTGGTCCTCGCCCACCTGCCTGCCCGGAGACGGGTCTTCGCCCAGCTCGTCGAGCAGTTGGCTCCCGGTGGATGGCTCGTCATCGCAGATGTCGGTGTCGCCGCGGAACTGCTCGTGGCACCTGAGGAATCCGACCGCGCGATATGGCGGAGGTACACCCACGCGGCCTATCAGCGGTTCAGACCTGAAGTCGACTGCGACTACGGCTGGGCAGACCGGGCCGAGGTCGAGATGTTCGGAGCCGGGCTCGCGGATGTCGCCGCGCAGCATCTCGTCCCCCTCGCCCGCGGCGGTGGCCCCTGGACGAGCTACCATCTGAACTTCAGCCTGCAGAATGAGGATGGTCTCCTCGCCACCGGCCTCCGTCGTGAAGACCTGGACCGCTACCGCACCATGCTGACCGACCCCGAGTTCCGTGCGCGCTTCTTCTCACTGACGTATACGACAGGACGCAAGCCGACCGCATGACCCGCAACCATCCCTTCTCCTGTGACCTGTTCTCTCCTGTCACCCGTTGACCCTTCCCTGTGACCTCTTGCCCTCCCCAGGTATCGGAGAAGCAGCTGGGCAGGCACCGGAGAAGCACAGCTGGGCACCCTCGGTATACTTTTCCCAGGCTGCTACTTCAGCGGCCGAGCCGAGTCCGAGGAGGTGGATGGACCACATGCGAATCCTGCACATCTACCCTGCACCTCGCCTCGACTCCCCCACCGCCCCAGAGTCCCTGCAGTATCTCGGCCACCAGATCGAACGCCTCAGCCTCGATCAGCTGAGCCGAGCAGACTCCGACTCGCTCACTGCCGACATCGTCGTCGCCGACGCCTGCCTTGACCTGTCCTTGGCGCCTGCCATCGCCGAGGCGGTGGCGCAGACGCGCATCGCAGCTCCGATCATCGTCGTGCTCAGCGAAGGCGGACTGGCCACCGCCTCGGCGAAATGGAATGTGGCCGACATCGTCCTCACCACTGCCGGCCCCGCCGAGGTGGAGGCCCGCCTGCGCCTGGCACGTGATCACCACCTGGCGCAGGCCTCACACGGCGCCACCTCGTGGGGAGGCGGGGCCGGTGTGAGCGCAACCGCCTCGACAGCCACCACCGGAGGATCGCGGCCCGACCGCCCATCTTGGAACACCAGCGGCCCCTGGACGAGCGAGGGCGAGCCCATGATCGTCGTCAGCGGCGCACTGCGCATCGACGAGACCGCGTTCACCGCGCACCTGGGCGAGCGCAGCCTCGACCTGACCTATCGCGAATTCGCCCTGCTGAAGTTCTTCGCGATGCACCCCGAACGTGTCTTCACCCGCGACGAGATCCTGCTCGCGGTGTGGGGCGATGACTACTTCGGAGGGACCCGCACCGTCGATGTGCATGTCCGCCGAGTGCGTGCGAAACTCGGCAAAGACTTCGAGAACGCCATCCACACCGTCCGCTACGTCGGCTACCGCTTCAGCCCCGACTCCGCGGCCGCACACGGCGACGGTGATGAGACAGAGTCGGACACCGAAGAAACGCCAGACACCGACGCAGCGGTGGGACCCGACGAAGCGACGGCCACTGACGAGGCCGCGCAGCACGAACAACCAGATCACGAACAGTCAGAAGCAGAGTCGAACGAGGAGGACATGAAGGTATGAGAATCGATGCCAGCGGAGCCGTGACCGGAACCCCGATCACCACCCTCGCCGAGGCGGAGCTGACCTTCCTCGACCGCGTGGCAGCATCCGATGGGTCCGCCGAGATCTCCGGCGGACTTCTGGCCATCGCCACCGGCGAGGACGAATCTCATTCCGCGCAGACAGCGTCGAGCGTATGGCGAATCTATGCCGACGATTCAGCAGACTCGAACGTCGACGCCGGCGCTCTCATCGGCTTCGGCATCCGCGCGCTCCAGGGCGATCGTCATGCGGCCGAATTCCTCATCGACCCCGATCACCGCGGTCAGGGACTGGGCGAAGAGCTGCTGTCGACGATCCTTCAGGAAGAGCCCGACTCCTGGTGCTGGTCACACGGCGACCACCCAGGCGCACAGGCACTGGCGGAGAAGCACAACCTCGGTCGCGACCGCGTTCTCTATCAGATGCGCACCGATCCGGGTCTCTCACTCGATGACCTGCCGCAGACCTCGGCGCCGGAAGGTGTCACGATCCGCTCCTTCACCACCGGTGATGAGGACGGTTGGCGGCGAGTCAACAACGCGGCCTTCGACTGGCACCCAGAGCAGGGGTCGCAGACGGCTGAGGACTTCGCCGAGATCATCCAGGCACCCGACTTCGACCAGGATTCGGTGGTCCTCGCCATCCGGGATGATCAGGTCATCGGATTCCACCAGACCAAGCTCACGGACTTCGGCGCTGAGGGCCGCCTCGGCGAGGTCTATGTCGTCGGGGTCGACCCGAGCATCCATGCCAAGGGTGTGGGCAAGGCGCTGACGATCGAGGGCATGCGCCGGATGGTCGCCGCCGGTGCGAGTGTGATCGAACTCTACGTCGAATCCGACAATGCCCCGGCGCTAGGGTTGTACGAGCGGCTGGGATTCCATGTCGCGGTGGCGCACGTGTCCTACGCGCCGGCTTCCTCGACCGAACGCAATCAGGAGTAGAGCGATGTACGACATCACTGCAGTCGGAGCGGAACTGGGTCTGCCCGATCCAGAGGATCGATTCCTCGACCGGGAACTCAGCTGGCTGGCGTTCAACGAGCGTGTCCTCGATCTTGCCACCGACCCTGATATGCCGCTGCTGGAAAGGGTCCGATTCCTCTCCATCTTCGCAACCAACCTCGACGAGTTCTTCATGGTCCGCGTCGCCGGCCTCAAACGCCGCATCAACACCGGTTTGGCTGTGCCCAGCGTCACCGGCCGGATGCCGCTGCAGGTCATGCACGCGATCGGCGTCCGGGCACATGACCTTATGACCCGCCACGCCGCCCTGCTCAAGGACGACATCGGTCCCCGCCTCGATGCGGAGTCGATCACGAAGGTCCAGGTGGACGAGCTCACCGAGGACGAACGCGCCAGAGTCGACGAGTTCTTCGCCGGCCACGTCTTCCCCGTCCTCACCCCACTCGCGGTGGACCCGGCCCACCCGTTCCCCTACATCTCCGGACTCTCACTCAACCTCGGCGTCCTGCTGCGCTACCAGGATTCCGGCAAGGAGCTCTTCGCCCGGGTCAAGGTGCCGCCGCGCCTGCCCCGGTTCTTCAATGTCGCCACGGCCACGGATCGCCCCGCCGGCCGCGACGTCCCCGCGCGCTTCGTCGCGCTCGAAGACATCATCGCCGAACACCTCGACACGCTCTTCGAGGGCATGGAGATCATCCACCACTCGACCTTCCGCGTCACCCGCAATGAGGACCTCGAGGTCGAGGAGGACGATGCGGAGAACCTCCTCAAAGCCCTGGAGAAGGAACTCCTGCGCCGCCGCTTCGGCCCCGCCGTGAGGTTGGAGATCACGGAGAACATCCATCCGCGGGTCCGTGAGATGCTCAAGGACGAACTCGGCATCGACGAGAACGAGATCTACCAGCTGCCCACCCCTCTCGACCTCTCCGGCATGTCAGACATCGCCGACGTTCCTCGCGATGACCTGCACTTTCGGAAAATGGTCCCGCAGATGAATAAGGACCTGTCGCTGCGTGAATCCAGCGACCAGGTCGACGTCTTCGCGGCAGTTTCGAACCGCGACATCCTGCTCCACCATCCCTACGACTCGTTCTCCACGAGCGTGCAGGCGTTTCTGGAGCAGGCGGCAGCGGACAAGAACGTGCTCGCCATCAAGCAGACCCTCTACCGCACTTCCGGCGACTCCCCGATCATCGATGCCCTCGTCGACGCCGCACAGGCAGGCATCCAGGTGCTCGCGGTCGTGGAGATCAAGGCCCGCTTCGACGAGGAGGCCAACATCACGTGGGCGCGCAAACTCGAACGCGCCGGCGTCCACGTCGTCTACGGAATCGTCGGGCTCAAGACCCACGCGAAGCTCTCCCTCGTCGTCCGCCAGGAGGCTGAGGGCCTGACCCGCTACTGCCACGTCGGCACCGGCAACTATCACCCGAAGACAGCGCGAGGCTACGAGGACTTCGGGCTGCTGACCAAGGACAAGAGCGTCGCCGATGACCTGACGAAGCTGTTCAACCAGCTCTCGGGCTACGCGCCCCTGGCCGAATACTCGCGCCTGCTCGTCGCCCCCACCCGGGTCCGTTCGGGGTTGACCGAACTCATCGACAAGGAGATCGCCATCGCCGAGGCGGGTGGTGCCGGCGTGGTCCGGATCAAGGTCAATTCGATCGTCGACGAGGCGATCATCGATGCCCTCTACATGGCATCCCGAGCCGGCGTCCAGGTCGAGGTCTTCGTCCGCGGTATCTGCGCCCTGCGACCAGGCATCCCCGGCGTGAGTGAGAACATCACAGTGCGGTCCGTGCTCGGCCGCTTCCTCGAGCATTCGAGGACCTTCGTCTTCGGCAACGGCGGCGATCCTCTCGTCTACATCGGATCAGCTGACATGATGCACCGCAATCTCGATCGCCGCGTCGAAACCCTCGTCGAGCTCGTCGCTCCGAATCACAAAGCGGAGATCATCGAACTCTTCGACCTCGCCTTCGCCGACACCACCTCGGCGTTCGTGCTCGCCGCTGACGGCAAATGGACGCGCAGCACCCACGATGATGAAGGCAACCGGCTCACCGAATACCAGACGGAGCTCATCCGCCGACATCGCAAACGCCGACAGATCGGGGAAGAAGCTTGAGTGCGAAATCGGTCGGTTCCGCGCAGGCGTCCTCACGCGTCACCGCCGATATCCTCGCCGCCGGCGCGCTGTGCTGGCGCAATGGCAGCGAAGGACTCGAAGTTGCTCTCATCCACCGACCCCGCTACAACGACTGGTCCTGGCCCAAGGGCAAGGTGGAATCAGGCGAGACCCTTCCGGAGACGGCGATTCGCGAGGTCAAGGAGGAGACGGGACTCGACATCACCCTCGGAGTCCCTCTGCCCGCGGCGGAATACATGGTCGGCGGAAAGTACCTGAAGAAGGTCTTCTACTGGTCAGCACAGGTCAAGGGCGAGCACACCTTCACGCCGGTGAATCAACGCGAAGTCGACGAGGTGAAGTGGTTTCCCGTCGGCGAAGCGCGAACGAAGCTGAGCTCCTACGCAGATCGCGACCAGCTCGATGCGCTGGAGAAGTTCGATTCGACCAACGCACTGCGCGCCTGGCCTCTGATCCTTGTCCGCCACGGGAAGGCATTTCCCCGAGCGAAGTGGCATGAGACGGAGCATGTGCGCCCGCTGCTGGCTCTGGGGACCCGCCAGGCCATGGCACTGACCGGGCTGCTCTCAGCGTGGGGGACGAAGAGACTGATCTCGAGTCCCTGGAAGCGGTGCATGGCCACGCTCGCTCCGCTGTCCGCGGCGACCGGCAAACCTATTCGAAGGGCTTCGTGCCTGAGCGAGAAGGCGAGCTCTGCGAACCCCGACAAGACCACCCGATTCATCGAGAAGCTGCTGGAGAAGGGCAGGCCGGTCATCTACTGCACCCACCGGCCTGTCCTGCCGCTGGTCCTCGCCGTCTATGCGAAGTACGCCCCACAGCGCATCGCGGAGAAGCTGCCGCGCGAAGACCCCTACCTCAAACCCGGTGAGATCCTCGTCGTCTATGTGCGTCCGGGCGCAGTGCCACGCATCGTCGAATTCGAACGGATCCGCCCGATCGACGCCTGAGACCGGTTCCTCAGCGGGGCTGGTTCCTCAGTGGGCGGGGAATCTGCACCATGCTCCGTACATCGGCGGGCCCATGACCATGCCGTCGAGGGCATCGATTCGACCATCCGAAATCAGGCCGATTCAGCCCTGCGAAATCAGGACAACGTCGTCCCGACAAGCATCCTTTCATGAATTCGCAGGTTCCTGTGATGGAGCACTCACCCGGACCTGAAGCCTTCAGGATCCATTCACCCTCCATTCACTTAGCGACTCCCAGGGCTTTACACACGATACTTAGCGTGTAACACGAAAGATCGAGCAATCTCGAACAGTGTTCTCATACTCGAAAGGCATCTTCGTGAAGCTGAAGCACCTGGCACCATCCGCTGCAATCCTCGCAGCCGGCGCACTCACCCTGTCGGCCTGCGGCGGAACCTCTGCCACTGGAGAAGAAGCAAGCGGCGGCGGCAGTGACCTGCAGGGCACACTGACCGGGATCGGCGCCTCATCGCAGAAGGCCGCGATGGACGCATGGACCGCTGACTTCGCCTCAGAGAACTCCGGCGTGACCGTCAACTACTCCCCTGACGGTTCAGGTGCGGGCCGTGAGCAGTTCCTGGCCGGAAACGCTCAGTTCGCCGGCTCAGACGCTCACCTCGATGACGACGAAGCCAAGCAGGGCAAAGAGGTCTGCGGCGCCGACGGGGCCTACGAGTTCCCTGTCTACATCTCCCCCATCGCAGTGACCTTCAACGTCAAGGGCGTCGATGAACTCAACCTCGCACCCTCGACGATCGCCAAGATCTTCAAGGGCGAGATCAGCAAGTGGAACGACAAGGCCATCAAGGCAGACAATCCTGATGCCAAGCTTCCTGACACGAAGATCACCGCCGTCCACCGTGCCGATGACTCCGGCACCACCGAGAACTTCGCCGAGTACCTCAAGGCCACGGCCGAGAAGGACTGGGACGCTGAGGTCAGCGGGGACTTCCCCAAGGACTTCGGTGGCGAAGCCGCACAGGGCACCGACGGTGTCGTGCAGACCGTTTCTGACACAGATGGAGCCATCGGCTACGCAGACGCCTCGGCCGTCGGATCACTGAGCAAGGCCAAGGTGAAGGTCGGCGACGAATACGTCGAGCTCTCCGCCGATGCGGCATCCAAGGTCGTCGACGCCTCCGACAAGGTCAAGGGCCGCGGCGAAGGCGACCTCGCCTTCGACCTGGCTCGCGACACCACTGAATCGGGCGCCTACCCGATCGTCCTCGTCTCTTACCACGTCGTCTGCTCGTCCTACAAGGACCAGGAGACCGTTGACATGGTCAAGGCTTGGGAGAAGTTCGTCGTATCCGAAGAAGGACAGAAGTCGGCAGCGGATTCCGCCGGCTCTGCACCACTGTCCGACGATCTGCGTTCGCAGATCGAGACCGTCATCGATTCGATCAAGGTTGAAGGCTGATTCTTGGTCACTGACCTGCAGAATTGATATGTCGAAGAGGGGGG
>NZ_JBHFIH010000015.1:36820-40051 GCF_057334195.1 Brevibacterium sp. AGC70
ATCCTGCCCCCCTCTTCGGTGCCTAGGGATCCGTCCACCGGATCCACCGCAAGTTTCATGAGGAGCACTTGTGCCGACCAGCACACAGACCACAGTGTCCGGCCCTGTCGGAGCACCTGAGCCGGACTCACATCCCGAGTCCAGCACGGGCCAGAGACCCAAAGCCGTCGTTCGTCCCGGTGACCGAATCTTTTCGGCAGCGACGCTCATCGCCGGAATCCTGATCCTGCTCATCCTGGCAGGAGTCGCCCTGTTCCTTCTGGCGCAGTCCAAGGACACCATCGAGGCTCAGGTCAATGATCCGAGCTCGATCACCGGCGGCAACGGATTCTTCTCCTACGTCTGGCCGCTTGTCATCGGCACACTGATCTCCTCCGCCATCGCCCTGATCGTGGCCACGCCGTTCGCACTGGGCATCGCACTGTTCACCACGCACATGGCACCACGGAATCTGGCGCCAACCCTCGGCTACGTCATCGACCTGCTCGCTGCGATCCCCTCGGTCGTCTACGGCCTCTGGGGAATCGCCCTCGCCGGCAGCCTCACAGATTTCTACCTGTGGCTGTCGAAGTGGTTCGGGTGGATCCCGATCTTCGCCCCCGATGCCAACGGCGATGTGTCGAACACCGGCCGCACACTGCTGACGGCCTCTCTCGTGCTCTCCATCATGATCCTGCCGATCATCACCTCCCTGACCCGGGAGATCTTCCTGCAGACTCCCCGCCTGCAGGAAGAAGCTGCGCTGGCGCTCGGCGCCACACGGTGGGAGATGATCCGCATGTCGGTGCTGCCGTTCGGAAAATCGGGCATCGCCTCGGCGACCATGCTCGGTCTCGGCCGTGCACTCGGCGAAACCATGGCCGTGGCCATGATCCTCTCCCCCGGTCTGCTCACCGCCTCCCTGGTGGTCAGCGGCAACCAGACCATCGCGTCTGAAATCGCGCAGAACTTCCCCGAAGCCGCCGGACTGCGACTTTCCGAGCTGATCACAGTCGGCCTCGTCCTCTTCGTCATCACCCTGCTGGTGAATATGGGCGCACGTGCAATTGTTGCCAAGACCTCGGTGAAGGGCAGTTGAGAATGTTGACTACTACGAACAATTCGACGACCACGTCCCGCACCCTGACCTCGAAGCAGCTGCCCAAGGCCACACCATGGGTGGTTGCAATCGTCTCGATCATCGTCGCGATCATCATCAGCTTCATCGCCTTCGGCGGGTTCAACATCCCAGTCGTCGCGGTCCTCGCCGGACTCATCAACGTGGTGGCCGTGTTCGCGATCTCTGCGTCCTACGAGGGCCGCCGCAAGGCCACCGACCGGGTGGCCACCACCGTCGTGACATCCTCATTTATCCTCGCCTGTGTTCCCCTCATATCACTGCTCTGGATGACCATCTCCAAGGGCGGAGCCGCTATCAGCTTCGACCTCCTCTCCCGCACGATGCTCGGCATGAAGGGAGTGCTCGACCAGCAGTACGTCGCCGGTGAAGCAACAATCGCCGGTGGCTTCTACCACGCGATCGTCGGCACCGTGCTGATCACGGCCATGGCCTGCATCATCTCGATCCCCATCGGTGTGCTGACCGCGATCTACCTTGTCGAGTATGCCGAGAAGAACAGGCTGGGCAAGGCCATCACCTTCCTCGTCGACGTGATGACCGGCATCCCCTCGATCGTCGCCGGACTCTTCGCCTTCGCGCTGTTCTCCACCATCGCAGGGTTCATCATGCCGGACGCGGCAGGCATTGCGAAGACAGGCTTCACCGCCGCAGTAGCACTGTCGGTGCTCATGATTCCGATCGTCGTGCGCAACACGGAGGAGATCCTGCGCCTGGTCCCGATGGATCTGCGAGAGGCGTCCTACGCACTGGGCGTTCCGAAGTGGAAGACGATCGTCAAAATCGTTCTGCCCACCTCGGTGTCGGGCATCCTCTCCGGCATCACCATCGCGATCGCCCGCGTCATCGGCGAGACCGCACCGATCATGGTCACCGCCGGATTCGCCAAGGCTCTCAACTGGAACCTGTTCTCCGGTTGGATGTCGACACTGCCGACCTTCATCTACGATTCGCAGCTGCGACCGGTCTCTCCCGGCGATGCCGCCCTGGCCAGCTCCGAGCGAGCCTGGGCAGCAGCTCTCGTCCTCGTCGCCCTGGTCATGCTCCTCAACCTCTTGGCCCGCGTCATTGCGAAGGTGCTGGCTCCGAAGGCAGGACGTTGATGAAGCGCTGAGACCCCGACTCACGTCATACTTGTTCCAGACATTCCACAGATAGGGAAACACATTGTCCAAGCAGATCGACATCAAGGATCTCGACATCTTCTACGGCGATTTCCGCGCCGTCGATGGTGTCCAGATGCAGATCAAGCCCCGCTCGGTCACGGCCCTCATCGGCCCCTCGGGCTGCGGTAAGTCCACAGTGCTGCGCACACTCAACCGGATGCACGAAGTGATTCCGGGCGCCAGCGTCTCAGGTCAGGTCCTCATGGACGGCAATGACATCTACGGAGCAGGGGTCGACCCGGTCAACGTACGCCGTGAGGTCGGCATGGTCTTCCAGCGTGCGAATCCGTTCCCCACGATGAGCATCAAGGAGAACGTGCTGGCAGGTGTGCGTCTCAACAGCCGCCGCATGACCAAGTCAGAGGCCGATGACCTCACCGAGCGTGCGCTGCGCGGCGCCAACCTCTGGAACGAGGTCAAGGACCGCCTCAGCCTGCCCGGCTCGGGACTCTCCGGCGGTCAGCAGCAGCGCCTGTGCATCGCCCGCGCGATCGCCGTTGAGCCTGAGGTCCTGCTCATGGACGAACCGTGCTCCGCGCTGGATCCGATCTCCACACTGGCCATCGAGGATCTGATCAACGACCTCAAGGACCAGTACACGGTCGTCATCGTCACTCA
The DNA here is from genome assembly GCF_057334195.1 of Brevibacterium sp. AGC70. Lineage (NCBI taxonomy): Bacteria > Bacillati > Actinomycetota > Actinomycetes > Micrococcales > Brevibacteriaceae > Brevibacterium > Brevibacterium sp. AGC70. The sequence continues at coordinate 39,722 of NZ_JBHFIH010000015.1, forward strand.
CAACATGCAGCAGGCCGCGCGTGTGTCCGACAAGACCGCGTTCTTCAACATCGCGGGCACCGGCAAGCCGGGTAAGCTCATCGAGTTCAACGAGACCTCGACGATCTTCTCCAACCCAGAGAAGGAAGAGACCGAGAACTACATCTCCGGCCGCTTCGGATGATCTGAGGAGACTGCGGCTGCGGCTCGCCGAGGTTGGCCGCAGCCGCGTATGCATCCGCAACTCGGTGATGAGCGGCCGCGAATGAAAGTGTGGCCGCAGGTGGCCGCAGGTGGCCGCAGGTGGCCGCAGTCCTCAGCGAGAATGTGCAACGGTTGGTAAGTTCGTGT
>NZ_JBHFIH010000015.1:40133-142422 GCF_057334195.1 Brevibacterium sp. AGC70
CTAACTTACCAACCGTTGCCTGTATTCACGACCTACGGTGACCCATCGGTGTGTCACCCCTCGAAGCGTCAGCCCGTTCAGTATCGCCATCGGTGTGTCACCCCTCGAAGCGTCACCTCGTTCAGTATCGCCATCGGTGTGTCACCCCTGTTCAGCGTCACCCCGTTCAGTATCGCCATCGGTGTGTCACCCCTCGATCAGTCACCCAGCTCACAGTCGCCCTCGGGGTGTCACCGCTCATTGACGACTGCATTCGAAGAGGTCCCGTCCTGTCACACACTGTCGGTGAGCAGTCCGCAACGGCCTGAGCGTGGTCTGAGAGTTACCTCCGCAATCGACAGAAGGACCTTCCCAGCAACCCATCGCCGATATATCGTTATATATCGTCAAGACGATTCGATCAGACCTGGAGGTCATCATGAACGAGCCATTCAATCACGGAGGTTTCTCTCGTCGAAACGGCGATTGGGGCGGGGCGAATATCTGGGAAGCGGTGGAGCAGCTGCGCTCGTCCTTCAACCCCAAACAGCCGTTCCGCATGAACCGCGGAGATGTCCGCGCCGGAATCCTCACGCTGCTGGCCGAAGCGCCGATGCACGGGTACCAGATCATCCAAGAGATCGAAGAGCGCAGCGGCGGCAGCTGGAAGCCCAGCCCGGGATCGGTCTACCCGACGCTGCAGCTGCTCACGGATGAGGGCCTCATCAGCGCGGAGTCCTCAAGCGGGCGCAAGACCTATTCACTCACCGAGGCCGGACGCGAACAGGTCGCATCCGAGCCGGAGTCCAATGCTCCATGGGAATCTGCGAAGAAGCCCGAAGCACCCAGGGCCGCAAACCTGGCCAAGGCCGGCGTCGAGCTGGCACAGGCAGCCGCTCAAGTCGGCCGGTCCGGCAGCAAGGAACAGGTCGCCGAGGCGGTCACCGCGCTCGAGGACACCAAGCGCAGGCTGTATTCGATCCTCGCCGAGGACTGAACAGTGACGGCGCGAACCCTTCGGGCTCGTTCCGGTCGGATCCTCCGCTTCGCCGCGGCCCAGATGGTCATGGCCTGGTGGTTCGAGATGACGCTGCCGCGAGTTGGCCTGGGTCATCTCGCGGCAAGAGGTCGGGTGGAGCGCTGGCGTTCCACGGCCAGGCGATTTCGCACTCTGGCCGTGGAACTCGGCGGTCTGATGATCAAGGTCGGCCAGTTCCTCTCCTCGCGCATGGATGTTCTCCCGCCCGAGATCACCAAAGAGCTGGAGGGCCTGCAGGACGAGGTCGCCCCGGTCCCCGTCGACCAGATCCGCGACCTTGCCGAAGCGCAGTTGGGGATGGCACTCACTGATGCCTTCACCTCCTTCGAACCCCACCCATTGGCCGCGGCATCCCTGGGGCAGGCGCACTCGGCGACCCTGACCCCGGAGATCGCCGCAGAGATCGGTTTCGCCGAGGTGGTTGTCAAGGTCCAGCGTCCGAACATCGCCGATATCGTCGAGGTCGATCTGGGTGCCCTGCGCCGGATCGCCGGATGGCTCTCCCGCGTCCAGTTCATCTCCCGCCGCGTCGACATGCCGGCACTGGTCGAAGAGTTCGCCCATGTCAGCCTCGAAGAGATCGACTATCTCCACGAAGCTGCGAACGCTGAGACCTTCGCCATGGACGCGGCTGAGTCGGCCGGGGTGCAGGCTCCGCGGATCGTCTGGGAACAGACCACACCACAGGTGCTGACCATGGAGGACGTCACGGCGATCAAGGCCAACGACGTCGCTGCGCTGCGTCGAGCCGGGATCGACCCTCACGAGGTTGCGACGACCTTCGCGCACACGATGTTCGATCAGCTCTTCCGGACCGGGTTCTTCCACGCCGACCCCCACCCCGGCAACATCTTCGTGACACCTGCCCGCTCGGGGACAACCTCGGCGGGGGCAGGATGGCATCTGACCTTCATCGACTTCGGGATGATGGGGCACGTGCCGGAGAATCTGCGCGCGGGCCTGCGGGAGCTCTTCATCGCCGTGGCGATGCGGGACTCCCGCCGCCTCGTCGCCAGCGTCGGACTCATCGGCGTTCTGCTCGACGGCGCGGACACGGAAGAGCTCGAACGCTCTCTCACAGGACTCTTCGCACGGTTCGGAGGCATGGGGTTCGCCCAGCTGCGCGACGTCGATGAGAAGGAGCTGCGAGCCTTCTCCACGGATTTCGAATCGGTGGTGCGGGATCTGCCCGTGCAGCTGCCGGAGAACCTCTTCCTCGTCATTCGCTCGCTGTCCATGGTCTCGGGTCTGTGCAGTTCCCTCAATCCCTCATTCAACATCTGGGAGGTCGTCGAACCCTATGCGAGCGAGCTGATCGAGGAGGAGAAGGGCGGCGCCGCCGGCACCGTGGCGAAGGAGGCAATCAACCTTGTGCGCCTGACGCTCGGCCTGCCGGGGCGCCTCGACGCCCTGGTCCAGAGGCTCGAGGACGGTGAACTCTCGGTGGCCACGCCCAAGCTGGACCGTCGGGTCGCGGGCCTCGAACTTCTGGCCCGCGGGGTGATCTCGGCCGTGCTGTTCACAGGATTCGTCATCGGCGGTGCAGTGCTGCTGTCCATGACGACACTTGGTGGCGTCCTGATGCTCATCGCCTCGGTGCCGGCGCTCATCCACAGCCTGGTCACTCTGCTTCGACACAGGACGCTCAACCGCCGACACCGCCGCAGGTGAGAGCACACGGTCATCCGACCCCACCAGCAGGGCACGCTGAATCGACCTGTCACTGCCGCCGAAAGGCGCGGGCATCAAGTCGCCTGGCACGGTAGGCATAGGTGGCCCAACCGAGTGCCAGAGCCCACAGCGGAAATAGGAGAGTCGGGCCGATCGTCACCCAGTTGCCGTTGATGCTGACACCGTTGAACAGGACCGAATGGATCATGCCCATGCCTCCGGTGAACATCGCCAATGTGACGATGCCGGCGGGTATCGTCGCGAGGAGGATAGGCACACGTCGTCCTGCCAGCGGCCCTGTCCAACGCGGAAATCTCTCTCCCCATCTGTGCACCAGCCCCAGGGTCAGCAGCGCTCCGACCAGTCCGGCAATCGCCAAGGCGAGACCCGAATGCCACATCCCGGCCTGGAGGCCTTCGGAATAGAACTCGGGGCTGAGCCCGAACGGGATACCCAGTGCCCACAGAATACGAGTGGATGCATAGATGACGGGAATCGCCACGGCCACGCCGACGGCGATTTTGGCACTGACCTGGACGGGCTGGCGACCTTCGGCAACCTTCGCAGTGGTCACCCCCGCGGCGAAGGCATCGCCGACAGAGGCATCGCCGACAGGGGCATCCACGGCCGCACCATCGGCTCCTGCCCGGCTGCGTCGCTGACGGCCCTCCAACGATGCCCATACCGCTGCCCACAGCCCCGGGCCGAGCAGCATGAACCCCTGCCAGAGCACGGCGCCGGGGATCGGCGGGAACTGCAGGCTCAACGTGTAGCCGAGGTATGCCAACACCAAGGTGTCGGTGAAGACCACGGTAGTGACGAGGGTGAGGAAGACAGCGAAGGTTCCAACTGCTGCGACGACTCTGCCGCGCAGTCGTGGCAGGGTCAGGAGGGTCGAGGCGAGAGTCAGACTCAGCAGCGCACAGAATCCGACCAGTGCGGCTCCAGCAGGGATGGAGAGATAGTCCAAGAGTGTGTTGTATTCGCCCGGTTCCGCATGACCGAACGGAGAGACGAGTAGTCCGCTCCCCCACAGCACGGAGATGACCAGCATGGTCATTGACCAGACCGCGCTCAGGCCGAGCATAGTGACACCGACATTGAGTACCCGCGTCGGTTGAGATGGATGGGCTGACTGGGTATAGCTCTGTGTTGGCTTCATGCTTCAACACTCGTGCCGAAGCCATCCTGACAGACTCCCCCGAACGGGTGAACGGCATCACTCACAGGGTGAAGCATGCCCCTCAGAGGGTGATGAAACCCGATTCGAAGGCTCTGATGACGGCTTGGGTCCGGTCCCTGGCGCCGAGCTTGCCGAGCAGCGAGCTGACATAGGTCTTGACCGTCTCACTGCCGAGGAACAGCTCACCGGCGATCTCCACATTGCTCAGACCGCGCGCCATGAGTGAGAGCACCTCCTGCTCGCGACTGCTCAGCTGGGCAACACTGGCCAGGTCTTCGCGCCTCCCCGCCTGAGCTGCCATCTCACGAACCTTCTGCGGATACAGGAGCACTTCCCCACCGGCCACGACGTACACGGCGCGGATGAGTTCCTCCGGCCGGGCCCGCTTGAGCACGAAGCCATCGGCACCGGCACGAAGCGCTTCGAAGACGTAGTCGTCGCTGTCGAAAGTGGTCAGAATGAGCACACGAGGAGGGTCCTGCCGTGCCACGAGCAATCGAGTCGCTTCGAGTCCGCTGAGCTGCGGCATGCGCACATCCATGATGACGATATCGGGCTGTGTGCGCTGGACGAGGTCGATGGCGTCGGCACCGTCGCCGGCCTCACCGACCACCTCGAGTCCGGTGTCCGAGTCGATGATCGCCGCGAGCCCGGCACGAACCAACGGCTCATCGTCGATGAGGACCACCCTGATGCTCATGTCTGCCTTTCCTCGTTCGCAACTCGTACAGTGTCGCTGGTTGTCGCTGTGCCAGTGTCTGTCGCAGTGCAGCTGTCTGTCGGCAGCACGGCCTCAAGCGTCCATAAGCCAGCATCAGCAGTCCACCGAACTTCCCCACCGAAGAGCTCAACGCGCTCTTTGATCCCCTGCAGACCCCGGCCTGTACCCGCATTGCTCCTCGCACCACTGGTATTCACCACGCAGGCGTTGCTCACCGTCAGCGTCACGAATCCCGCGTCGACGCTGATCGACACCGAGGCCCCCGGGACTGAGGCGTGGCGAAGCGAGTTCGTCAGAGCCTCCCGCACGATCCGATGCAGCTCGTGCGCCACGGCTGACGGCAATGAGCCCATGCCGCCGCTGATTCTCAGCTGGGTCGGGTGCCCCACTGATCTCGCTTCCTCGGCCAGGATCTCGAAATCCTCGATCGTTCGCCGAGGTAGTTGTGCCGTTTCCGCACTGTTGACGGCGTCATCGTCTGCCTCCGGATCGGCCTCCGTGCGGAGCAGCGTGAGAACGTAGTCCAACTCGGCCACCGCCTCACGTCCGGTGCGGGCGATTTCGTCAACGGCCGCCTCGGCGATGGTGGGGTCTGTCTGCAGTGCGCGCTTGGCGACTGCCGCCTGCATCGTCGTCACGGTCAGTGCGTGGCCGATCGAGTCATGGACCTCGCGGGCAAGCACCGTGCGGCGGAACCGGCGGGCCCGCTCGCGGCCAGCGAGCTCCGCGCGGTCAGCCGCCGACGGGCCGAGGAGAATGAGTGCATAGTTCGGCAGGAAGTATCCCTCCACGACGATGATCGCGATGCACATCAGCAGGATTCCCAGAGCGAGGGCCTGGATCAGCCCTGCGGGCAGCACGGTGGCCGCGAGGCTCGTCTCGGTTCCGATCAGACCGTTGGAGAGTTCATGAGCCTGTCGGGGGTCAGCGGCTAGAACCATGGCGGCGGGGATGAGGACGATGATCGTGAGCAAGAGCAGTGCGCCGGCGAAGGTGTGACCGAAGTAGAACAGGGCACCGCGCAGTCGATCGGCCGTTCGGGGCCGCCTCGGCGGGGTGGGGATGCTCAGTTCGAGCAGCTGCTCGGCCAGTGTGCGTTCGAGGGCGCGGATGACGGAGAGAAATGCTGGAATGCACAGCAGCGCGAAAGCGACGATTCCGACGACGATGATGGTCAGCGAATCGGCGCGGTTGCCGACCTGGTTCGAGGCAGTCACGATCCAGATCACGACCGCCGCGTAGGGCACGGCGATGACGCCGCCGATCAGCAGGACCAGCAGCCTGCGCCACAACCTTGACACGCGAGCCTTCACCGTCACCAGACTACCGTCGCGGCAGAAAAGCCTCGACCGAACCCATCCACGACACAATCGGCTCCGAATCAGCTGATGTACGACGAGAGTCTTCGAAAGGATCGTCATGAGCACTCACACAGTTTCATCATCAGCTCACACCGCCCGCACCAGCGTCCAGATCGTCTCAGGCATCTTCGGGGCCGTGTTCCTCCTGGTGGGCATCTTGGGCTTCGTCCCGGGCATCACCAAGGACCTGGACACGATGATGTTCGCCGGGCATCATTCACAAGCCGCGCTGCTCGGGATCTTCCAGGTCTCAGTGCTGCACAACATCGTCCATCTGCTCTTCGGCATCGTCGGCCTGCTGGGGCTCAAGTCACGCCGACTGGCCAAGACCTACCTCATCGTCGGAGGCATCATCTATGCCGTGCTGTGGATCTACGGCCTCGTCGTTCCGATGGAGTCCATGGGCAACTTCGTTCCGCTCAACACCGCTGACAACTGGCTCCACTTCGTCCTCGCAGCAGCGATGATCACGACAGGGATCGTCTTCGGCCGGAAGGCTCACACTGCTCCACAGCGGTGACGTCTCAGCCGGTGAAGACCCTGACCACCAGGCCGATGCAGATCGCCAACGCCGCGGCCGCGGGAATGGTCAGCACCCAGACCCCGGCGATCGGAACGATGAAGCGGGCGCGGGCGCGACCTTGGCGTCCGGCGAACTGGGTTCCGAGGATGGCAGATCCGAGGATGAAGGTCAGCGACACCGGCACCCGCATGATGAGCGCCGCCGTGTACATGAGCACCGTGGCGGTGGCATCTGCTGTCGCGGACTTCAGCGGGTCGAGACCGGCCATGCGAACCGACAGTGTGCGGACAACTCGCCACCCGCTCAGGCCGGTGCCGATCGCCAGCGCTCCGGCGATGATCAGCCGCACCGGCCAGGAGATCTCGACGACGGAGAGCTCGGTGTACGGGTTGGCGTCCACGGCGAGGAGCCCGACCATGACCAGGGCCGCGATCTTCTGTGCGTCCTGAACGCCGTGGACCAGAGACAGCGAGGCGGTGAGCACCGAGTCGACCATGCGCGCACCGCGGAAGAGCGGTTTGGGCGGTGAAGCGGCAAAGGTCTTCGACAGCAGAGCCGTCAGGCCCCAAGAGAGCACGAATCCGAGGATCGGCGAGATCACGAGGGGCAGGATCACCGAGTTGACCGCCTCGGTGGAGTTGACTGAGAACCCCAGCACGATCCCAGCACCCAAGAGACCGCCGATGAGGCAGTGCGTGGAGGACACAGGCAGCGCGAGGTAGTAGGTGAAGAGACTCCACGCCGTTGCGGCGACGAAGGCGATGATCAGAGAGGTGAGGATGACCTCGGGGTCTCCGTCGAAGTGGACGATCTGGTTGGCCACGACTGAGGCGATTCCCTCACCCAGGAGTGCGCCGATGAAGTTGAAGACGACGGCCAGGCCCAGGGCCCACCGTGCGTTGATGGAGCGTCCGACGACGGCATTGCCGATCGTCAGCGCAGCATCATGGAAACCGTTCGAACCGGCGAAGATCACCGCGGTGACGATGACTCCCGCCAAGAGCAGCTCCACGGACTACGACTCCTTGATCGCGATGGCGGCGACGACCTTGCCCAGCTCGGTGAAGCCGTATGCGGCACGCACGAAGGCCTGCCCCAACTGGGAGACCGCGGCCATGTACGTCAGGCCGCGCTTCGAGTTCGGCACGGCGTCAGACATCCGCCATTGCAGGGCCTCAACTTGGTAGGTGAGGCGGTTGATGGAGTCGACGTAGTCCCACTGATCGAGTTTGCCCGGCAGCCGAGTGACCATCCGCGAGGTGTGGTCGGTCTGGTTGGACAGGACCGCGAGGGTTTCGAGGACACCGGAGGGCAGTTCGTCGAAGGCCTCCGAGGCGAGGACGAATCCGGCACCGTGGAGAAGATGGCAGATGTCTCGCATGTGATGACCGAGCAGGTAGAGGTCATTGCGGTCGAACGGGGTGATGTAGTTCTCGCGCAGGGCACGAAGCACGGCGCCCATATCTTCATCAGCTTGATCGCCGATCTCGCGGAGACGGTCTGCGACCTGCCGTCGTTCGCTGACTTCGATGCCGGAGAGTTCGGCAAGCACCAGGTTGCATTGCCGCATCTGCCCGACCAGGTCGGACAGGCGTTCGTAGAAGACAGTGTCCTGCGGTACCCGCTTGAGCCGCATGCGTTCCTCCTGCCCGGGGCCCGGTCGAGCCGGACGAATGTGCATGTTGCTTCAATTGTATGTGCCGGACGCTGAACCGAGAGCGCCTCTCGGCGGTAGGCCGCTCGAAGCGGCTGAATTTGGAGCCCGGGGCTTCAGATCCAGCGTCCGGTGGCCACGAGGGCCACCCACAACGATACTCGCTCACGCTCATGAGTCCACCGCCGAGGCGGGTGAACGAGAGTTGAAAATCTCACAGTCTGCGCACGTGGCCAAGTTCCATCCGGGAGGTTGAGCCCTCGTGTCAGTTAGGCGGTCGGACCGTCAGCCAGGCAGTGAGACTGTCAGTCGAGTCCGCCGTGACGGTGGGAGATGGCGGCGTCTTTGAGGTCCTTCGCGAACTGGCGCAGCCGCGTGGCGGTCTCGGAGCTGTCGGTGCCTTCGGCGCACATGCCGACGAACGCTGCGGCTCGGAGGAGGGCGATGACGACGTCCCCGCGGAAGGCTCCGGCGAGGATCTCATCGATGGCACGGGCAACCTCGTCGGGGCCTGCGGGAAGCTCGACGCCGGCGAGGATCTCATCGAGTCCGAGGCCGTCGGTCATCCTGCGCTGCCCGGCGGAGAACATGTCGGCGAGCTCACGCGGAGCGGTGAGGATCCATTCGCGCAGTGCGTATAGGCGCCAGAGCGCTCCCGGTGCTGAGACGGCAGGGGCAGCAGACCACATCTCGGCGATGACCTCGAGACCGATGTCGTCGGCCAACTCTACGAACCGCTTCGTTGCGGCCTCATCGCGCCGTCCGCGCGAGTCTCCGAGCAGGAGTGCGGCAGTCGCGTGAGAGGTCTCTGATCTGGTCACTGGGTCATTCGAGGCACTGACCGAATCGAGATCGGCCAAAGGTATCGGGCGGTGAAAGCGTGGCTGTGTCATCGTCAGAGCATTCTAGTCCCCTACTCTGACCGGCGCTCCACCCTGATCACGCTTTCGCCTCCCGCCGGTCAGATCAGGCTTTCGCCTCCCGGTCAGGGTTCATTCGTCAGGTTCACAGTGGCAACTACTAAACTGGTGACAAATTCGGGCCTGCGACCAGCAGGTCACGAGTGCAGACAACGAGGAGGAACTCCCGTGGCAAAATCATCAGTGGCGAAGAAGGGCCTGGACAAGGCAGCGAAATTCGCTGTCAACGAGGACGGGTCCCTCAACCCCCGCGCCCAGTCGATGCTGTCGAAACTTCTGTCGGTCCAGCGCCCGGTGGCCCTTGCCTATGTGCGCAGCCTGCGTCGCCGGAATCCGGATGCGACTCCGGAAGAGCTCATCAAGATCATTCGCCGGCACTACCTCGCGCTGACCACTTCGGGTGGCGCAGCAGTCGGTGCCACCGCTGCAGTCCCCGGACTCGGCACGACAGCCGCACTCGGTGTGGCCACCGCTGAGACCGCCGGATTCCTCGAAGGCACGGCACTGTTCGCGCAGGCGGTCTCGGAGATCCACGGCCTTCCGGTTCAGGACTCCAAACGCGCGAATGCACTGGTGCTGGGGCTCATGCTCGGCAAGGACGGAAAGAACCTCGTCCAGAAGTTCAGCAAGCAGTCCGGCGGATCGGAGTCGATGTTCGGCAACTGGGGCTCTACCGTGACGAAGCAGCTCCCTGCCCCGGTCGTCGATCTGCTGGTGCGGAAGCTGCGCAAGACCTTCATCCGCAAGTTCGCCGCTCGTGCCGGCGGCTCGCTGGTCGGTCGCCTGCTGCCCTTCGGCATCGGCGCGATCATCGGCGGCGTGGTCAACGCTCAGATGGCCCGCAAGGTCGCCAATGAGTCGACCGAGGCCTTCGGTGCCGCGCCTACGATCTTCCCGCTGGAGACCGATCCTGAGTATGTCGCCCCGAAAAAGGATCGCAAGCTGCTGGCAGGCCTGAAGAACGTCGCGGCGCTGCGCGGCGCGATCAAGAACAACAAGGCCATTGAGTCCGATGTCATCGACGAGGCGGCCGATGAGGATCCCACCGCACCGGATGCTCTCCCGCGCACCTACACCGGTGACGAGCACCCTGAACTCGGAAAGTGATCAGCGGGTGAAGCCTGCTGGTTGCCACCGCGAACCAGTTTGAGTATTCGGGCTCCTTACCTCTAATATTATTGAGTCTCCAACAACTCCGGTGTGACGCTTGTCCACGCGGCTGTGTTGGGGCGGGGCCTCTAGCTCAGTTGGTAGAGCAACGGACTTTTAATCCGTGGGTCGTGGGTTCGATCCCCACGGGGCCCACCCGAACGCAAAGCCTCGCGATCCTCTAGAACTAGGGGGGAAGCGGGGCTTTTGCTTTTCTCAGTCGGATGAGATCTTCTGAGAACCGACCACTCCGAGCAGCTGCAGCTGTTCTGCCGCGTTCGTGCCCTCCATCGGGAAGAACACAAGCAGAGAGATGTCATCGTCCGGCGTCAGCAGGACTTCACACCGAAGTTCGATCAATCCGACCTCTGGGTGGACGAAGACCTTGGTGTCCGAGCGGTGGACTGCCACATCGTGACGGTCCCAGAGCTCTTTGAACTCATCGCTGATCGCAATGAGGTCCTCGACGAATCTCCTCACGTGAGCCTCGTGTGACCTGCGGGTGTAAGTGGCTCGCAGATCGCTGACGTGCGCTGCAGAGATGCTGCGCCAATGCTCCGGGGGCATCGCCCGAGCGTCGGGGTCGGCGAACCACTCCCAGATGAGATTCCTGCCGCGCCCAGGCTCCCCCGCAAGGCCGTCGAGCAGTATACGACCGAGGGAGTTCTCCCAGACGATTTCGCCGAGGTCGGTGACGACCAGCGCCGGAAGATCGACGAGACGGTTGGCAACAGCAATGAGACCGGGACGCACGTGACCGTCGGAGCTGCGCGGTGGCACCGGGTGGCCTGCGAGATGCAGCATGTGGTCGCGCTGATCACGGTCGCACTGCAACGCTCGAGCCACCGCCGAAACCACTCCGATCGACGGGGTCGACCCACGCCCCTGTTCGAGGCGAGCGTAATAGTCGACCGATACTCCAGCGAGCATGGCAACCTCTTCGCGCCGCAGTCCGGGAGTACGGCGACGGCCCGTGTGGCCAGTCCCCACATCTTCTGGGCGCAGCTGCTCCCGTCGACGGCGAATGAAGTCAGCGAATGCAGAACGATCGGTCATCTCTTGATTGTCCGCCCGATCGGCCGATCTAACCAGGGACAGCCTGTCCCAGGATCGACAGGGCCTCGCCCCCTCGCCACCGCCCTGCCAGGCTTGAGGTCATGAGCACATACAATGAGAACTCAACCGTCAACACTCGCCGACTCGGAATCCAAGGACCTCGCGTCACATCTCCCGGACTGGGCGCCATGAGCATGTCGGGAGCCTACGGACCGACACGGGATGAAGAGAGCATCGCAGCCATCCATGAGTATATGGATGCCGGAGGCACTCTCATCGACACCGGAGACTTCTACGGTGCCGGTCACAATGAAATGCTCGTCGGCGCAGCACTTCGAGAGCGCAGCCGTGAGGACGTCGTGATCTCACTGAAATTCGGCGCCGTTCTTGCCCCCGACGGATCGTTCATCGGATTCGACACTCGACCGGACGCAATCCGAAACTCTCTGACCTATTCGCTGAAGCGATTGGGCACGGACCACGTCGACATCTACCGGCCGGCCCGACTCGACCCGAATGTGCCCATCGAGGAGACTGTCGGCGCCATCAGCGAACTCGTCGAAGCCGGATACGTTCGTCACATCGGACTCAGCGAGGTCGGTTCGGAGACCATTCGTCGGGCGGCGGCGGCAGCGCCCATCAGTGACCTGCAGATCGAATACTCGCTGCTGAGCCGCAGCATCGAAGACAATGGGATTCTGGCTGCATGCCGCGAACTCGGCATCGGCATCACGGCGTACGGGGCTTTGGCCAAGGGTCTGCTGGCAGGTTCCACGGGAGGGACTCGCGCGATGTTCCCGCGTTTCCAGGGGGACAACCTTGTCCACAATCAGCGGATAGTCTCGACTCTCGCGGAATTCGCTGCAGTGCGAGACGTGACGCTCCCCCAGCTGGCGATCGCATGGGTGGCCGCACAGGGTGAGGACATCGTGCCAATCGTCGGGTCTCGTACTGCTCATCAGGTGGCCGCCACCGTTTCCAGCAATGGCGTGCATCTGAGCGTCGATGATCTGGCAGCCTTAGACGCTGCTCTGGCAGACAGCGAGGTCCGGGGCGATCGCTATCCGTCCGAACAGATGATGCTCTTGGACAGCGAGCACTGAGAACACAGCCTCTCGTTCAGCACGGCACGTCTCTCGTCTCGGACCTGGATCATGCGCACAGCGGGGACGGTCTGATGAGCACCCGCCATTCCCCTGTTGAGGACGTCTCTTGCCTCTGACGAAGAAGAGCCTTTCGACCTGGCCCTCGGAGTTCGAGTCCGTGCTCTCGACGGCGGCAATCTTCTGCGCGAACTCCGGCTCCCACCATGCGGCGCCGAGGCAGATACGCATGAGCCCGGGACTGCTCGGCCCGGAATTCTACCATCGAGTCAGCGAATCGGGGGTGAAGCTGCCGACACCAAATGTTCACTTACCGTTCAAGGCGGCCACCGAACGCCTGCTCAACTGGAATACTTCCGTCCTGCCATGGGGTGAGGACCCAGGCGACGAGATAGGCGCCGATCCCCAGGACCGGAAGCAGGAACGAGATGAGGACCAGCAGGCGCATCAGCCACACGTTCATCCCGGTCGCCTCGGCGAGACCAGCGGCAATACCGCCGAGAATCCGGTCGGGACCGCGACGGAAACCAACTTTGCGAATGGAATCAAATAGTTTTCTCATACCCTCAACAGTACGCAGATTTCGCTGTCTGCACAGGGGTGCTGACCGTCTAACCGGACTGAGGGAAACCGGAATGGCATCCGGTGGGGGCGCTGGCGGGGCAACGGTCACCTCGGCGCCCCTCTGATTGCAATTCTCGTTATATGAGATGACGATCACAGGTTTTGGGCGCGCCTACTCCGAGGCACCCAGCAAGGGCGGTTACGATTAACGGGTTGTGCAACCAATTGTCCGCATCCGCCTTCCCAGCGACGCGGCAAAGAGGAGTCCATTGTGAAGTGGGTAAAAAAGGCCGTCCTCACGCTCGTCGTCATATTTGTGGCGTTCTATCTGTTCAGTCGGCCAGAAGATTCAGCCGATGCAGTGCGGAACGCGTTCGAGGCAGTGGGAACCGGTGTCGGCTCATTGGTCACTTTCTTCACTACTCTGTCCTCGTAACCGCGCCGGAAGCAGCCTGACGTGTTCAGGGGACTGATCGATCCGAAGGTCGAAAATCACCTCATCGTTGAAGAAGGTGAGCTCATTGTCGACGAAGTACGTCGCCATTTCCTCGCCTTCGTCGCCCCCTCGCTCATCATTGCGCTTGGAGTGGCCGTCGCAGCCATCAGCTTCGCGGTCCCAGTTGACTTCGCCCCGATCCCGCTTGGCATCGGCGCCGCCATTGCCCTGTTCGGTGTCTACCGCGCACTGTTCGTGCATATGGACCGGTTCGTCATCACGAACATGCGAGTGTTCAGAATCCACGGGATCTTCACCCAGCACAAGGCGACGATGCCGATGTCGCGTATTCTCGACATCTCGGTGCACAAACCGCTCATGGGTCGGATCTTCAGATACGGGCATTTCGTCTTCGAGTCTGCCGCCCAGGACCAGGGCCTGCGCGATATCCGTTTTGTCGGACGACCGGACGAAAGGGACCTCACCATCCAGACGGTGATTCAGCGCTCCGGACTGCGCTCAGCCATCAAATCCTTCAACGACAAGAACAACGAGGATGACGCTGAGGAACCGGATACGAACCTGGAGGTAGACGCGGACCTCCAAGCCGATGTCGAGAGTGATTCCGATTCCGACGATGCCTACGGCTACGAATACGACCGCGAAGACGACGTCGAACCACACCCTGAGCCGGCTGTGGTCAACAGCAAACCTCGTTTCAATGCAGGCGAGAGAACCGATGGTCACTCGACCGTGCGCGCGGGGGCAGGTCCTGAGGTGGACACCGGAGAGTGGTCGACCATGGAGCTCGATACCGGCCACGGCTTCAGCGAATCCGAGGAATTCAGAATCGGCAGCGCACTGCCTGCGTTGAACGACCCTGTTGCCAGGGCTGCAAGCTCATGGGAGCTGCGGTGGCCCGAACGCGACCGCATGCAGACGGCGACGGAGCTGATGCGTGCTCACCGACGCCTCATCTCCGACCTCGACGAGAAGCTTCGTCCCTTGGGTCTGAACTATGCCCGGTACGAGGTGCTGCTCCTCCTGTTCTTCGACCAGCAGGGCGCACTCCCTCTTGTCGAGCTCACGGACCAGCTGCAAGTTGAAGCCAGCTCGTCCTTCTCCTCGGTCAGGTGGCTCGAAGACAATGGGCTGATCGAAAGAGTCATGGAGCCCGGTGACGACGGTGAAGTCTTCGCCGAGATCACGCCGCGAGGTCGGGCACTGACCGATCGAGCCAGTCAGATCGTCGCCGATGCCCGCTTCGGTCTGGATTCGATGACCGAAGCAGAGTGTCACCAACTGACCAAACTGCTGGCGCGGCAGCGTCGGTACCGGGACTAGGCTTCCTGCTCGGTCCGGCTCCGACCCTCCGCCCTCCGGTCGATGCCATCGACTGGACGTCGAGCGAACTCCGGAGCGTGCTCGGGGGTAACACCCAAGCCGAGGATGTGCGCCGGGATCACAGTCAGCGCGGGGAACGTCTTCAGCAGCCACAGGATCGGCGCCGGCGGGCGGATGACTCCGCCGTTGTGGACGACCGGCTCGATCATCCGGTGAATGCCGCCCTGCAGCAGCTCGACGGTCTTCGTCGTCAGCAATCGTCGGCGCTGGACCCGCTTGAGATCGCGAGTGGACACACTCCCTGAACGCAGGGCCTCGGCCAGAAGTCGAGCCGTGGCCACGCCATCCTGGACCGCCAGGTTGACGCCGACTCCGCCCAAGGGACTCATGGCATGGACGGAGTCGCCGATGCACAGCAGCCCGTCGATGAACCAGCGTTTGGCTTCGTTGCGGCGCACATCGAGGAGCTTCACGTCATCAAACTGGAGTGCTTCGACATCGTCTGCCAGTGCAGGGAATGTCTCTGCGACCGCACGACGAAGAGACTCGATCCCCCGCTCACGGAAACGTCCGTCCTCGCCCTTCGGGATGAGACGAGCCATCTGGACATGCCCGTCGCGCGGAATCGCGACGAACACATTGCCTCCCTTGGTTCGGGGAGCGATGGATTCGTTCAGCTGCGCCTGGGTGTCGATCCGGAACCACCACACGTCGATCGTGGACCGCAGCTCGCGCATCGACAGCTGCGCCTCGCCCCGGGCCTTCGACCAGCGTCCGTCGGCAGCGACGACGAGTGGCGCGCGCAACTCGGTCTCACCTTCGGGAGTCTGTGCGCGGACGCCGACGACCCTGTCGTCGTCCCAGATCAATGAGGTCATCTCGACCCCCATCCGCAGATCGAAACCGGGTTCAGCCTCCCCCGCCTTCGCCAGCAGATTGAGGAAGTCCCACTGGGGTGCGATCGTCATGAACGGATGCGCTGTGTTCAGTCTGGACAGGTCGCCGAGGATGTAGTCCCGACCGTCGTCGCCGACAAGACTGATATTGGTCACCCTGCGGTGCGTGATCTGCGCGAACTCGTTGTAGAGTCCGAGCTCGTCGAGGAGCCGCAGTGTTGAAGGGTGGATGGTGTCACCACGGAAATCTCTGAAGAAGTCAGTGTGCTTCTCCAGCACCACGACTCTAACGCCGCCGCGCGCCAGGAGCAGCCCGGCGACGATTCCGGCGGGCCCACCTCCGGAGATGTTGCAGTCGTATCCGACATCGAACTGGTCGTGCGCGGCGTCTGTCATGACACGCTCCTCAGCATTGTGTTCCTCAGCATTGCGGGCACAGAATCGATGCTAGTCCACGGGCGAGTCGAAAGACATGATGCGGCGAGACTCAGCACCGGTGACTGCGAAGTGTGTTCGGATCACCGGTGACTGCGAAGTTGAGAGCCGATCGCGGCCGAGAGTCGTCTCTCACACCGTTCTGAGGGAAGTGCCGGAGACCTTTTCAGTGACATCGAAGCGTTCACGGTAGCGGCCGGTGAGCAGACGCCATTGTGAGTGCAGCGCTGTTGATGAGTTGAAGACGAGCAGAGTCAGCGGATAGAGCAGCCACTGCAGCCAGATGGTCAGACGCCGTATCTGCGGAACATGAACCGGACGAGGCGGCAACAGCGACTTGAAGACGAGGATGGATGCGATGAGGGCGATCATGCTCACCTGCTGCACCAGACCAACCGTCATCGGCATCCGCTCGATGAGGCTGGTGACCTGGCCGGTCTGTGACGCAACGACAAATGGGATCCATCCACCGACGGCGATGATGACGGAGATCGAGGCCAGACTGACATGACCCTCAAGGAGGGAGAAGAAGCGCAGCACTCCGGGCCAGAAAGGTGTCCGAGCATCGCCGGCGAATACCCTCACCCCCACATAGGGCACATCGCTGGCGCCGTAGGACCATCGGCTGAGCTGTTTGAACTGTGCGACCATCGTGTCCCTGAATCCGCCGGCCAGCACTGCGTCCTGATAGATCGGAACATGAATGGGAACGACGCGATAGTCACCCTCGAAATGGAACCAGCTGCGCCAATACTGATGGCCGTCCTCGACGATGGTCCGTGTCGACCAGAATCCCATGTCGATGAGAGCGGTCAGCGGCTGCGTGTGAGAGGCGAAATTGCGCAGCGCGAGAGGACGGACCGTTGTGGTGAGATTCCAGAAGCAGTTCGCGCTCGCGACGACACGAGACGGCGCAGGCGCCTCCCAGATGTTTGTGATGTACAGGCTGATGGGTTGGAACGAGAGGTGGGCGCGATCGGGAGCGAGCGCGTATTCGTATGCGACGGAGTCGAAATACGCCTCATGGGGTGTGTTGTCGCAATCGAGACTGGTGACGAGGACCGACTCCGGATCGATGCCGTTCGCCTGCACCCAACGAGCCAGTCTGTGCCCCGCATAGGTGATGTTCGCTCCCTTTCCTGCGATCTCTCCCGGGATCCCGGCCGGATGTTCGACGAGGACGAACGCTGCGAATCCGTCACCGTATTCGGCCGCCAGACGTCGTGCTGTCGCAGCCATCTGTGGGCCGCCGCGTTCCTCATAGGCGAAGAACACAACGATCTTCGATGGTGAGGTCGAGGTGTGCAGGAGCGATCGGATTCCGTCGGCGACCACCTCATAGGGTTCGTTGTAGGCCGCGACGACAACAGCATGGAGCAGTGTCGAAGGGCGCGCCACCGCGCCCGGGAACTCACGCACACGGGCTATGGACGCGGCATGCTCCTTGGCCTGAAACCCCGTCCAGGGATACGGTCGCGGCGGGAGCCCATCCATCGCCCGTTCGATGTCAAGCAGTCTGGCACCCCAATCAACCCGAGAGCTGCGACGGTAACGCACGAAGCCGCGTGAGACGTCGACCGCACCGCGCATCGCTCGTATCAGCGTAAGACCGACGACGATGAGCACATAGACCGCCCCAGCCATCGCGTTGATGAACGGCAGGACGAAGACCAGTCCGATGGCGGAGAAGCTGACGATCGCCGGCAGTGCTTCGAAGAACCGATAGGCCCGCGTGCGCGGCCCGGTGGGAAGTTCGAGTTCGGCCGATGCCGGATCGGTCGCCGGCAGGGAGTCGACCGACGACGGTGCTTGGCCAGCCGTGGGTGAGGCGGATGCCGAAGGTAAGGCGGTTGCCGATGGTGGTGTCGCCACAGCGGAATAGACGGCTGCCGAAGACGATTCGCGATTCAATCTCACAGAGTCGATCCTGGTTGAGGATCCTGACCAGCGGTTGGTCCTGGGATGCCGGCCAGATGAACATTCGGTGCGCAACAGGGGCTCCCGCACGCCTGCTGTAGCCTCGTCCTATGTCTTTTGTGATTCGATCTCCCGTCATCGACGACGTCGAGGCGGTGGCACAGGTCCATGTTGAGACCTGGCGCGAGACCTATCGCGGACTCATGTCCGATGAGCTGCTCGATTCCCCTGACATGATGGGCAAGCGCAGAAGAATGTGGAGTTCGCTCATCGCGCCTGAGAATCATCCTGACCATACCTCGGCGATCGCCGACCAGGACGGCGTCATAGTCGGAATCGCTTTGTCAGGCCCGTCGGCAGCTGAGGATCGTCCCGGAGAGCGACAGCTGTTCGTCCTCTACGCATATGCCGCTGTCCACGGCTCGGGCATCGGACAACAGCTTCTTGACGCAGTCGTCGGTCCCGAGGAGCGAACTTCTCTGTGGGTGGCCGACCCGAATCCGCGTGCTCAAGCTTTCTACCGAAGAAACGGCTTCGCCTTCGACGGTGCTGTAGAAACCGATGAATATGACGGAGTGCGTGAACTTCGGATGGTCAGAGAACCGGCAGAGGCTGAGTGCCTCACACGACCGCAGAACTTCACATCCACAGCACGGAGTTCTGGGCGCGAAGCTTGCCTTCTGCAGCCAGAACGCCAAGCCTCACAGATCCGGCCAACGGATCACCGGCGGGCTCCTCGATGATGACGCCGGTATGGAGACGAGAGGCCTCGTCCCTGAACCCGGAGACGAGTGCTTCACCAGCCTGGACCAGCCCTCCGGTGAGAGCGATGCGCAGCGGACTGTCGAGGCCCTTCGCTGCGGCGAGAGCACTGCGAGCGGCTTCGACACCAGCCTCACGAAGCAGGCCAGTGGCAACGGCGTCGCCGCAGTCTGAGAGTGCGGCGACCTCGACAGCGAAGTCCGCAAGCATCCCTGCTCGATTGTCGCGAGTGTAGAACTGAGACGGCCAGGTGGCTGGTGAGCCGAAGAGCCGGGTCGCGGACTCGAGCAGTGAGCGCCCACTCGGGTCAACCCCGTCATGGGTGCGCAGCGCGATCTCAAGAGACCGTCTCCCCAGCCAGGCTCCTCCCCCTCGATCTCCGAACAGGTGCCCCCAACCATCGGTTCGAGTCCAATTCGGGGACAAGATTCCGTGCTCATCCGGCCCCGGATGTGCAATCGCGATCGCCCCGGTGCCCAAGACCGTGACCGCGCCTGCCTTTCCCGAGAGCGCTCCGAGGTGGGCTGTGACCGCGTCGATCGCCGCGGCAGTGGGTGCCCCTGCCCTGCCCGAGATCTCGGCGATCGCGGACGCTGGGTCTTCGGCCAACGAGGCAATTCCAGTAGCGCCGATTCCTATACCGGCAATCTGGTCGAGACGTTCGCCCCATGTCTCCTGCGCCGAGGCGATGAGGCCAGAGGCAATGCCGAGAACATTGCTGCCGGCGGCACTGATCTCCACCCCAGGTCCGGTCATGGTGGCAACGACGGTCAGGTCCCGGGTGGCATCGACCTTCGCCAGTGCGACCCGACTGCCGGTGCCGCCGATGTCGATCCCGAGGACGAAGGCGCTCATGTGGCCTCGCGCTCCGAGGCAGTTCCGCCCTCGGCACCTGCGGCGATCGCAGCTTTGACTGACCCGTCATTGTCCGCGAGGTGCTTGGCCGCAGCCGCAGGGGTCACCGAAGTGAAGGAGACGACAAGGGCTGTCTTGAGTTCGCCGCCGCAACGCTCCAAGAGGTCTCGTGCCGTCGCATCTGAGAGGTCCGCGGCTTCGCAGAGAATACGCACGGTCCGCTCCCGGAGTTTATCGTTGGTGGCAACGACGGAGACCATGAGGTTGCGCCAGGTGCGGCCAAGAGTGATCATCAATGCCGTCGAGAAGCCATTGAGCGTCAGCTTCTGTGCTGTGCCGGCTTTGAGGCGGGTTGATCCCGTCACCACCTCGGGCCCGGTGTCGAGCACGATATGGGCAGCAGCCGCCTCGGCTACGGGGGCCTCGGGGTTGTTCGAGATGAGCACGGTGTGCGCGCCCGCCTCATCGGCAGCCTCCAGCGCACCGCGGACATAGGGCGTCGAACCGCTCGCCGCGATTCCGATCGCCACGTCGTCCGGGCCCAGCTCTGCCCCGACTCTGCGTCCGTCATCGACGGAGTCCTCGGCGTTCTCCACCGCATTGACCAGTGCCGCCTGGCCGCCGGCGATGTGTCCGACCACGCGACCTGGTTCGAGATTGAACGTCGGCAGGAGCTCGCTGGCGTCGAGGACTCCCAAGCGACCGGAGGTGCCGGCTCCGAAGTAGTGGACCGCACCACCTCGGCGCATCCGCTCGGCCGCGATGTCGACGAGTTCTGCCAACTGCGGCAGGGCGTTCGCGACCGCGGTGAGGACGGCTTGGTCCTCGCCGTTCATCACCTTCAGGACGCCGAGGGTGTCGAGTTCGTCGAGTCCCTCGCTGCGGGGATTGCGCTGCTCCGTCGGCGACAGCGGGCGCAGGGGCGACGGCTGCTGGGACCGCGGGCGTGGGGACGGTGACTGCGGAGGCTGAGGCTGCTGGGGCCCCGGCTGCTGGGACTGCGTCATCAGCGGTTGCTGCCTTCCACCTCGGCGACGGTGTTCCGGTTCTGCGTCTTCGGGTGGCGCAGGGACAGGAGCCCGCCGATGCCGACCATGACGATGACGCCGAGCAGCGGGTACCACTGCCAGGCGACCCAGACCTCGCCGGTGACGTACTTCTCCATGACGAAGAAGAAGGCGTTGACAGCGACCGCCAGCGCGAACGTGATGTTCGCATCGACGGCTGTGGCGCGCTTGTTGACGATGCCGAACACGAACGCTCCGAGGAGCCCGCCGTAGGTGATGCCTGCGACGCCCAACGCGAGGATGACGATGTTGCCCTCATCGGATTGGAAGATCGTTGCCGGGAGGATGAAGGCGATTCCCCAGCCGATGGTCGCCCAGCGCCCGACCTTGAAGCCCTCGGCGTCGGTCATCGGCGTCCTCTTCAGCCGTGCGTAGACATCGTTGACCGTCGACGAGGACAGTGCCGACAGCGACGAGGACAGGGTCGACATCGCCGCTGCGAGGATGCCGGCCAGCAGCAGCCCCGAGACGCCGGGTGGCAGACCTTCGATGATGAAGAGCGGGAAGATCTCGTCATCGCGGCTGAGCCCCAGGTCAGCAGGCAGGGCGTGGTCGTAATAGGCCCACAGTGCCAGGCCGACGGCGAGGAAGACCGCGAACTGAACGAAGACGACGATGCCCGAGACGATGAGTGCCTTCTGCGCCTCGACCTTGGACCTGCAGGACAGGAGGCGCTGGACGACGAGCTGGTCCGAGCCGTGCGAGGCCATGGCGAAGACCGCGCCGCCGAGCAGCGAGGGAATGAACGAGGCGTCTGCGGAGATCGGATTGCCCTCGAAGATGAACATATTGAGCTTGCCCGCCTCGGCGGCATCGGCCACCCATCCGCCGCCGAAGGTCGCGGTGATGACGATGATGGTGAGGAGGCCGCCGACGACGTAGAGGCACATCTGAGCCACGTCGACCCAGACCACGGCCTTGATGCCGCCGATGAAGGTGTAGGCGATCGTCACCAGCGAGAGGACGACGATGATGACGAAGTAGTTCGTGTGGATGCCCAGACCGTCGAGGATCACCTTGACCGGAATGGCTGCGGCGAGGACCCTGATGCCGTCGGCCAGGAGACGGGTGAACAGGAAGGTCACACCCGCGGTCGTCTGGGTCGAGGTGCCGAAGCGTTTGCCCAGGTAGGCGTACGCGGTGAGCATCTCACCGTCGTAGTATCTCGGGAGCATGAAGAAGGCGACGATGACTCGGCCGAGGATGTAGCCCAGCCCCAGCTGCAGGTAGTTGATGTCGCCGAGGTAGCTCATGACCGGGATGCCGATCACCGTCAGCGCGCTGGTCTCGGTGGCGACCACGGACAGACACACCGCCCACCACGGTATGTTCCGGCCACCCAAGAAGTAGCCCTGGAGGTCCTTCTGCTTTCCGCTGAGCTTCAGACCCAACCATGCCGTGGCGGCAAGGTAGGCGATGATCACCAGAAGGTCGATGATCTGCATGGTGTGTCTCCTTCGTACAAGGGGTGTGCGTTGCTTCGAGAGGTGTGCTTCAGTGCAGGATTCTCAGACGAGTGGGTCTTCGATGCAGCGGTTCCGGCAGCCGCAGTGAGCTTTTGCCCGGGCTCAGTCTCCCAGCGATGCTCGGGCGCCCGGCACCGGTGAGGCTCGGCTCTGTTCCGGCCAGCCCGTTCCAGGTCAGCCATCCCAGAAGTGCCATGAGGAATGCTTCTTTGCCGCCCTCAGGGAGGCCGAATTCCTCATCGGTGCTGGTCAGAGTGACGTCATCGCCGAGCTCGGCGCGCAGGCGATGCATCAGCGTGGGATTCCGCGTTCCGCCACCGGAGGCGATGACCCGGGTGACGCCGTGTCCTCGACAGGCCTCGGCGACCGTGCGTGCGGTCAGTTGAGTGACAGTGGCGATGGCATCATGCTCGCCGAGGTGGGCCCTGGTGGCGAGGAAACCGTCGAGGTAGTCGGTGTGGAAGAGTTCCTTGCCCGTCGACTTCGGCGCCGGAAGCCGGTAGTACGGATCGGCCAGCAGCTCGGTGAGCAGTTCCTCGTCGACGCGGCCCCGTGCTGCCAGCGTGCCGTCACGGTCGAAGGTGGCTTCTCCGCCGCTGATCCTGCCGGCAAGGATATCGATGAGGGCATTGGCGGGACCGGTGTCGAAGGCGAGCGGATCGCTCTCGGGCGCGAGGACTGTGATGTTGGCGATCCCGCCGAGGTTGAGCACCGCGGTCGGTGTTTCGACGTCACCGGCAAGGAGCCCGTCGAGGATACCGACGAGCGGGGCACCCTGGCCACCGGCGGCGACGTCGCGGGCACGGACGTCGGAGAGTACGGGTGAACCGGTGGCCTCGGCGATCCAGGCGGGCTGGCCGATCTGCAGGGTCGAGGTGACGGCCCCGTCGGTGATGTCGTGGCGCACCGTCTGCCCGTGGGAGACGACGAGATCGCAGTCGACTCCGGCTTCGGCGCATACCTGCTGCAGTGCCCCGGCACTGAACCGTCCCAGGCGAGCATCGACGCTGGAGACCAGGGACAGGGGAACGTCGCGGGGTTCGAGGAGGAGCAGGATGTCGGCCCGCAGCTCGCGATCGAATTCGAGCTCCTGGCTGGCCAGGATGCGGACTCTCAGGTCTGCCTCGGTGCTCTGCGGATCGTAGGCGAATTCGGCGAGGAGAACGTCGAGGGCGTCGGCGGAGGTGCCTGTCATGAGGCCGGCGATGATCATGAGAGGCCCCCTAGAGGCTGTTCGACTGCGGACCGCGCTGCCTTCGACTGCGAAGCCGCGGCGAGCTGCTGGTCGGGCAGGGTGAGTTCGGTGCGGATCTTGTAGCGGTCGCCGCGGTAGACCGAGCGGACGAATTCGAAGGGAATGCCCTCGGCCCCGCGCGAGGTGCGCTCGAAGAGCAGCGCCGGGGACTGTTCGGGGACGCCGAGAACCTGCGCCTCATCGGCGTCGAGGAGGGTCGGTTCGATGGTCTGCACGCTGTGGTTGAGAGCGATGCCGAAGCGCGAGCGCAGCAGTTCGTAGAACGAACTGTTCTCAAGGTCTTCAGCGCACAGTCCGGGAACGAGGGCAGAGGGGATATGGAGCTCTTCGAGCGCGAGCGGCTCTTCGTCGGCCAGACGCAGACGCAGGATCGTAATGACCTCGGCGGTTTCGACGATGTGCAGCCTGCGCCCGATGTGGGCTCCGGCCTTCGTCACGTCGAAGGAGAGCACACGAGATCCGGGGCGCATGCCGCGAGCGAGCATGTCTTCGGTGAAGGAACTCGCGGCCAGGGGCTGATCGAGCTTTGGGCCGAGGGCGAACACACCAGCACCGTGGCGGCGGCGGACCACGCCCTTGGCGACCAGTTCGTCGATGGCTCGGCGCAGGGTCATACGCGAGATGCCCAGCGCCTCGGCGAGCTGGCGTTCGGGTGGGAACTGCTCGCCGGCGGCCATTGACTCAAGGCGGTCGAGGAGCTGATCCCGAATCGAATGGAATTTAGTCACGTGACCATTGAGGCATAGGACACACGAGAAAATCAAGACCACTGGTCTGACTTTATCCGTGGCGTAACTTCGGAAAGAGGTTCGTGAGACGCTGATGTCGGAACCGTCGACCACTTCACAGGCACCGGTCCGGGTCCTAGCATGATTGCATGACTGCATACACCGGACAGAAGCTGCTCGACACTCTCGATGCGCACGGTCTCGCCGATTGGCAGGGACTGCCGGACTGCCTCGGCGCCCGCTTCCTCACCGGCGACTTCGCGACCGGGCTGGACCTCGTCGCACGCATCGGTGCTGCCGCAGAGGAAGCGAACCACCACCCGGACGTCACTCTGACCTTTCCTCATGTCGATATCCGCCTGACCAGTCACGACACCGGAGCCGTGACCGAACGCGATCTCAGGCTCGCGGCGCAGATCAGCGAGCTCGCCGCCTCGGCGGGGGTGCATGCGGATCCGAAGGTACCCGCACTGCTCGAGCTCGGCATGGACACAGCGAACCCAGATGCCATCGCCCCGTTCTGGGCCGCCCTGCTCACCGGCGATGCGAGCAATGTCTCCGGCTGCGATGTCATCGACCCCGCCGGGCAGATGCCGTTGCTGTGGTTCCAGGACTGCGAAGAGCACGCACTGCCGCATCAGCGCCTGCACGTCGACGTCTCGGTCCCCGGTGCGGTCGCACCCGAGCGCATCCGCGCGGCCGTCGCGGCCGGTGGCACGGTCGTCGACGAGTCCCGGGCGCCGTCGTTCACCGTCCTTGCCGATTCCGACGGCAATCGCGCATGCGTCTGCACTCTGGAGAATCGTCCTTAGCCTCTGCCGGAGACCGTCACCGAGGCGTAGCACTGGCCGGTGCACTGTGCCTGCCGGACCTGCCGGGCCAGCGAGTCCTGCCGGGCCTGCCGGCGAATCGTTCCTCGTTCTCGCATAAGCTGAGCTCAGCATCTCGAGTCTTTTCACGCCGTAGGAGGCACCGTGTATCAAGCAGCCGATGACCGCTATGAATCGATGACCTATCGCCGGGTCGGCCGATCCGGCCTGGTTCTTCCCACTCTGTCGTTGGGGCTGTGGCACAACTTCGGCGATGACGTCGCCTTCCAGAATCAGCGCGACATCGTGCGTCGGGCCTTCGATCTGGGGATCACCCATTTCGACCTCGCGAACAACTACGGACCTCCGCCCGGCTCGGCCGAGACGAACTTCGGTCGACTGCTGCGCGAGGACCTCCATCCGTATCGTGACGAGCTCGTCATCTCGACCAAGGCCGGCTGGGGGATGCATCCAGGGCCCTACGGTGGTCCGGGCGGGAGCCGGAAGTACCTGCTCGCCAGCCTCGACGCCTCGCTGAAGCGAATGGGCCTGGACTATGTCGACATCTTCTACTCCCACCGCCCCGATGCCTCGACACCGCTGGAGGAGACCATCGGCGCGCTCGACACCGCGGTGCGCTCGGGTCGTGCCCTCTACGCGGGCATCTCCTCGTACTCGGCGGCTGACACCGCCAGGGCCTCGGCGTTGGCGAAGGACCTGGGCACACCGCTGCTCATCCACCAACCCTCCTATTCGATGGTCAACCGCTGGATCGAGTCGGATGATCTGCTCGATACCACTGGGTCCGAGGGCTTGGGCGTCATCGCGTTCTCTCCTCTCGCGCAGGGGCTGCTCACCGACAAGTACCTCGGCGGAGTCCCCGACGACTCACGCGCAGGCAAGGCCACCCCGTCGTTCAAGGACGGGTTCCTCTCCGAGGACAACCTCGAGCGCATCCGCGGACTGAACGAGATCGCGGCGGCGCGCGGCCAGTCGCTGGCACAGATGGCCCTGAGCTGGGCACTGCGCGACGATCGTGTGTCCTCGCTGGTCATCGGGTCCAGCCGTGTCTCGCAGCTCGAGCACAATGTCGCCGCCCTCGACGCGGATCCGCTGAGCACCGAGGAACTGAGGGCAATCGATGAGTTCGCGATCGATTCCGGCGTCGACATCTGGGGAGACGCCCGCCGCAGCACGAAGGACTGAGACCCCCGGCAGCCTGTTGCTGATGAGTTACTCGTGCGCGGCGTCAAGCAGAACGCCTGTCATTGAGCTCCATCGTGGCCGGAACGCGTAGACGCAGGCCAGCCGCACGAGTGCTGAGCGCTCATAAGCGCGCACCCGCCGTGGATCGAGTCCGCTCGCCGAGGTGACGCGGGAGATCTCCCGGATCACCACCTCGGCGTCGTCTGGCGTCCAGATCCGCTGCTGAGTGCGCCACCGTGCGTGGGCGAACAGATTGCCGAGGTCGAGTTCGCGTTCGCCCAGGCAGGCGGTGTCGACGTCGAGCAGTCCTGGCCCTGCGACCGAGTCCCACATGATCTGCTTGTCGTGGAGGTCCCGATGGATCGGCCCCCAGTTCCCTTCGCCTGTCAGGACGGCACCGGCATTGAGGAGATCAGCACGCACGTCCGTGATCAGGGAGTCCACCTCGGCAAGCTGTGGTCCGAGGATCTCGTGGGCGCGATCTCGCCACTCCTCGAGCACCTGCACCTCCGATGCTGCCGAATGAACAGGCATCGGGCTCACAGTCTCTTCGGCGGCGAGCGCCCACGCGTCGAGGGCATCAGTCCAGGCTTGCGCCCAGTCAACGCCAAGGCGCCGCGGATCGTGGAGTTCAACACCCGGCAATGTGCTGAGGACAACTGTTGAGTCATCTGATGCAAGGACGTTCGGCAGTGCGAAGCCGTTCCGGAAGGATTCGGCCCGGTCCTGGCCGGCGATGATGTCTGCCGCCCGTGCCGAGCGCACACATTTGGCGAAGCCTCCCTCGGCCAGTCGGATGACGGCTCTCTTTCCTGGCCGGTGCGATATCAGCTGGTTTCCGGTGGTGGCGAGGAGTCGCTCGAGACCCGGAAGCTTCGGATCTCTGCCCGCAGCGAGCATGTCCACATGTCCGGCACTGAGGAAGCCGGCTCTGATCTCCGAGCCCTTCTGGGCCTCGATGGCGATCCGATTGCGGCTGGTCGGCCAGGCGCGGCGCACTGCCCATGCCTCACCGTCGACCGTGACGACGTCGGCAATGACGCGTGACGTCATCACGAGACCCGGCTCTCGCTTGCGGTCAGCGCCTGCTGCGCAGCGCCGATGGCTTGCAGCGTGGCCTGCTGCCAATCCGGTCGGCACGCCCGCCACGGTTCGAGGGCCGTGACGATCGTGGCCCACGCGGCCCAGGCCTCCACGTCGACCTCGGCCGCTCCGGCGCTCCGGTAGCCGTCAAGGAAACCGGTTTCGAGGGTTTCGGCCGCCACATCGGTATGTCGCCGACAGGCGGCCACCCACCTGCCCAGATCCATTCCGACGTGCCCGACCCCGGCCCGATCGAGGTCGATGATGCGAGATTCCGAATGGCCGACGAGCACCTGGTCGGGACTGAGGTCACCGTGAATAGCGCGAGCACCCAGGCCGGCTTCAGCGCCGACCCCCGTTCCGCACTCGTTCCCGATCCGATGGTGAAGTCGCCGGACGATGCCATCCGTCGCGCCGCCGACCTCCGGCAGCAGCTGCGACAACACTGCCGCGGCCGCAGCTGCTTGATCGATCGGCGACGTCGAGAAGCCAGGTACAACCTCGGCGGGGGTGTGGCGGTGGAGTTCTGCGATGATCACTCCCACTTCCTCTGCCACTGCCAGATCGGGGAGGGTCTCGAGGTCACCGGTCCCCCACCACGGGGAGCGCACAGCCGTACCCCTGCTGCCGATGGACTCGACGGGCAGAGTCGGCAGACCCCACCTGGCCCACTGCGCGGCGGTCCCGATCAGGTGCTGCTGGGAACGCGTGCCGATGCGGATGAACTCGGAGTCGCCCGACGGCTGCCGTCTGTGTTTGAGCAGGACGCGCCGGCCCGGGTTGTACCCGATCACCTCGAGGCTGTCTGCGCCGGACAAGCTCTGCATCGCACGGGCGATCTCCTTACCCAGCTTCGAATCGGCCAGCACCGATCCGCTGAGCAGCACGCTGCCCGTGGCACCGGCGGATCTCGGCTCGCTGCATTCGTGAACGACCACCGGCTCGCCTGCGCGGGCGGCCCGCCTGCGGATGTTGGCGAGTTTGTCCGCGCTGGTCACAACCGCGCTCCACCCCCAGTCATGGAGCCCGCCGAGGCGGCCCTCACCCTTGCGCTGCCAGGAAACGATGGCGCTGCGACCGCGTTTGACCCGAATCCGGGTCGGGACGACGGCAGATCCCAAACGCTGAGACAGTGCTTCGGCCGACCTGAGCTCGGTGACATACGGCAGGCCAGCGAATTCTGCGGTTGCCTCATCCATGCTCTGGAGATTCGTCATCCCGTCACCTCCTTGAGAGTGTTCCCCATCTGGGAATCCTCGGCCTGCGTGCGCATCCAGCGAGCGATTCTGGTGTCCGAGTCACTGGCCAATTCGCTCAGCGATCCGTCTTCGACGATCTGCCCGTCCTCGAGCCACAGCACCCGGTCGAGGTCGCGGATCATCGCCAGGTCGTGAGTGATGACGATGCTCGTCCGTCCTTCGGTCAGCTTCGACACCGAACCCGCGACCTGCCCGCGGGTCTGCGGGTCAAGACCGGAAGTCGCCTCGTCGAAGACTACGACAGGTGCGTCACGAACCAATGCCCTGGCGATCGCCAGACGCTGTCGCTGCCCACCGGAGAGCGTGTCACCCCGGTTGCCCAACACGGTGTCATACCCCTCGGGCAATCCCAAGATGAACTCCTCGGCCTGGGCCGCACGAGCCGCGTCTTCCACCTCGGCGTCGGTGGCATCCAGACGGCCGTAGCGGATGTTCTCCCGCACGGTCGCGGCGAACAGAACCGATTCCTGCAGGAGCACCGACACGTTCGAGCGCAGGGAGGACCTGGTGACGTTGTGCGTGTCGTAGCCGTCGATGAATATCGACCCCGATTCCGGCTGTGAGAGCCGCAGCAGGTAACTCATCAACGTGGACTTCCCGGCTCCGGAGGCGCCGAGGATCCCCACCTTCTGCCCCGCAGGGATCAGCAGATTGAAATCGTTGAACAGCGGATTCCCATGGCCGTCCGCTGAGGTGATGCGGTCGAATACAACATCACCGACGACGGGCCCCATGGTCAGAGCGCCGGGGACATCAGCAATCTCGATCGGTTCGTCGAGGAGGTCGGCGATCCGTTCCCCAGACGCGGTGGCTCGGGCGATGCGGCCAGTGTATTTGGCCATATCGCGCAGCGGCTTCATCGCGATCTTGAGGTACATCAGGAACAGCACCAGGTCCCCGGGGGACATGGCCCCGCGCAGCACCTGGTAGCTGCCGAAGATGAGCACCAGAGCCTGGGAGACGCCGACGAGCACGTCGGTTGATCGTTCCAGCCCCGCGGCCAGACGACGGGCACGCACACCCGCCTTGAGCGCGCGTTCGTTTCCATTGGAGAATTCGCGGGCCACGGTGCCCTCGAGACCATAGGCCTGGACGACGCGGATGGCGCCCAGCGCTTCGGCGGCGGAGCCCACGAGCCTTCCTTCGCCCTTGCGGGTTGAGCGGGAGGCTGTCGTGATCTTCGGGGTCGCGATCTTCGACAGCACCCCGTAGATCGCTGCGGTGATGAGCACGATGGCGCTGAGCACCGGGTCGAGGATGACCATGACGACGAGGAGGACGGCCAGGGTGATGACGTTGCCCACCAGCGGAAGACCTGCTGTCACCGCCACTTCCTGGAGGCGTCCGATATCGCCGACGAGGCGCTGGGAGGTGTCTCCGATCGAGGCCCGCGAGTGGTACTTCAGCGACAGAGCCTGCACATGCTCGAAGACCCGCGAGCGCAGCTGGGTCGCGACTCGGGCGCCGACAAGGGCGAAGCAGATGGTCGAGGCATAGTTCGCCACGGCTCGGCCTGCCACGATGACCGCCAGACCGATCGCGGCCGCTGCCAAGGTCATCCCGACGTTCGATCCGACGCCGATGGTCGGCCCGATCTCTGCGCCCAGGGCCGCGGTCACGGCATCGATGGCGATCTTGAGCGGCCATGGCTCGAGGATGCGGAAGATGACGTCGCAGAACAGCGCGGCCAGCCCGCCGAGGATGAGCCACTTATGCTGGCCCAGGTGCGGGGTGAGGATCCGCAGGGTTCGCTTCAGTGCCCCGGGGGAGATCTTGGTCCTGGCCCTATTCGTTTTCGAGGTCTGACTCATACCGACTCCAACACGAACGGCGCCAGTATCTCCTGGCACCGACTGGTCCACGAATGATGGGCAAGTGCTTCGGCGCGAGCGGCAGCACCCATCCGCTGCCTCGCCGCGGCGTCGTCGATGAGGTCCTGCAGGGCACCGGCCAGCGCACTGGAGTCGCCGGCAGGCACAAGCGCTGCCGCACCGGTCCCGTCGAGGACCTCGGGAATCGAACCGATCGCCGAGGCGACGATGGGCAGTCCCGCTGCCAGGTACTCGTAGATCTTCAGCGGCGAGAAGTAGTTCTCCCCTGCCGGGTACGGGGCCACAGCAATATCGAAGGTGCGCAGTCGGACAGGAATCTCTGCTGGGGCGAGCGCCCCGTGGAAGGTCACGCGGTCACCGAGGCGAAGAGTCTTCGCCTGCTTCTGCAGAGCCTCCGCCTCCGGCCCGTGCCCGAGGATATCGAGATGGAAGTTCCCGCGCAGATCGGCACAGGCCTCGATGAGTCGGTCGGTGCCGTGCCAGGGTTTGAGGGTTCCCACGAATCCGATCCGCACAGGTCGATCGTGACTTGGCACAGGTCGATTGTGACCTGGCACGGGTCGATCGTGACCTGGTTCTTCGCCCAGGCTTGGTTCCTCGCCGAGGCTGCCCATCCCTTCGGACGATTGTGCCGGAGTGATCCGTTCCGTGTTCACACCGTTGGGGACCACCGAGACATCGCGCAGTCCCGGGTAGTCCCGCTCCACCCAGGCGGCAACAGCGGAACTGACACAGACGATCCGCTCGGCTTCGACGAAGCAGTGGGCTGTGGTCCGAGCGGCATGTGCATCGTGGACGAGACCGCGATGCTGTTTCTGCTCGGCGAGCAGAGGTGCGTTGACCTCGAGGACCAGAGGCACGCCGAGGCGACTGCTGATCTGTGCTCCGGCGGTGGAGAACAGCGAATACCGTTCGTAGACGAGGTCGAAGGCCTGGTCAGTTCCCGCATCCGGAGCAGAAGCGGTGTCGACGACCATATCAGCGAGCATGTCGGACAGGCGCATGAGCGCCATCTCCCGTTGGCTTCGATCAAGACCGCCGGGCACCTTGAGGCGGGTGACGTTGAGATCGGCGAGGTCGGTCGGCACGTCGTCATCGGTGCGGGTGCAGAAGACGCTGACATCGTGCCCGAGGCTTCTGAAGGTGCGGATGACTTCCTGCACGTGGACGCTTGCGCCTTTGGTGCCGAATACTCCGATGCCCGGGTCGAGCAGAATATAGGCGATTCTCATGACACATGCTCCAATTCTCGATCGGCATTCGGCGTGGCTTCGCCGGAGTTCGGCGCGGGGTGACCAGTGTTCGATGCGGCCTGACCGAGCACGTGTGCCGCCGGAGTCTCGGTCGCGATTGCGCCAGTCACCAGGTCGGCAAGTTCGCGGGCCTGGGAGCGTGAGTCGTGCTCTCGGCACACGAGGCGGCGAGCAGCATCGGTGATCTCTCGTACGGAAGCAGGATTCTCCTGCAGACGATGGACCACCTCGGCGATGGTGGCTGCGATCTGGTCGGGGGCATCCCCCTCGACCAGCCACCCGGTCTCATCGTTGATGATGACCTCGGGCACGGCCGTGACTGTACCGGCGATGCACGGGATTCCGGTGGCCATGCCTTCGAGCAGGACGGTCGGCAGGCCATCGGCATTGCCGTCGGCGCCGACGACGAACGGGGCGACGAGGAGGTCGTGACTGACGAACATCTCGCGGACTTCGGACTGGGTCAGCGCTCCGTGCATATCGACGAGCTCGGTGAGGTGGCTGGTGACGATGAGCTCGCGCAGTTCGTCCTCAAGCGGACCCGTACCGACAAGATCGAGGTGACAGGGCAGGCCGCTGTCGCGCAGCCGGGCGAGCGCGGTGAGCAGATGCGCGAATCCCTTCTTCTCAACGAGACGGCCGACGGCCAGAAGCGAGGGAATCGCCTGCGCCGCACCGCTTGGTCGCTCGGCGATCTCGGGACGATAGGGGAAACGGTCGAGTTCGAGACCGTTGCGCACGACGACGATCCGCTCGCTGAGCTCAGGGCCGAGGGTGCGGCGCAGGTAGCTGTGGTTGTAGTCGCTGATGGCGATGACGTGGTCGGCGTCGGCGACCTTCCTGCTCAGATCGTCGAGTTCGACGCTCTCATGGAAGATGTCCTTCGCATGCGTGGTGAACGAATATGCGATCCCCGTCAGCGCCGAGGCGGCCCGAGCCACCGTCGTCGCCACCGACGCGAAGTGGGCGTGGAGGTGGGTGACCTCGTGGTCGAGTGCCAAGCGGGCCACGGCAGTAGCCTGGACGGCATCGTCGTGGCTCAGCTCTGCGATGTCGCCGAGGTGGGCCCTGAGTCCAGCGGCGATCCTCGGATCCTGCATGTTCTCCTGCCAAGTCTGCCAGAAGCTGCGGGCGCTCGAGGGCCGTTCGACGTGGATGACAGGGGCCTTGACCCTGGCCAGCTCCGGGTGGAAGCGGGTATCGGTGCTCGGCCGCAGGGAGAAGATGATCAGCTCCTCCCCCGCAGCCTCCCTGGCGAGGATCTCGGAGACGATGAAGGTCTCGGAGAAGCGCGGGTACATCTTCAGGACGTAGGCGCGTTTGGTGTTCAAGTGCGCAGTTGTGGGCCCGTGTGTGAGTGCGTGTTCAGCCTGCATAGCTGGCCTCCTCGATTGAAGCGACGGCGCCGAAGGCCGCGGGACTGTGGTCGGGGATGATGGCGGTGACGTGCGGGCCGATGAGTTCGGCAGCGAGGTGCGCGACCGAGGCCAGTCCGGCCAGGTCGATGTGCGAGCGGTCGATAGAGCGATCGACCTGCCGGCTGAACCAATCGCTGAGTGCCGTTGCGCTCATCCGATCAATGGACAGTGTGTCGATCGCGCCGACCGCGGCAAGCGCAGATGCCCGCCGGGGCTGCTCGGCACGATGCCCGTTCCGGGGGACGACGAGGGCCGGAGTCGTCGTCGCGATCACCTCGCTGATGGTGTTGTATCCGCCCATGCAGACGAGTGCGGATGCCCGGTCGATGAGGCCGGGAACGTCGTCGCTGTGTCGGATGACGATGGTCGACTCCGACGCGGATCGTTTGAGAGCTTCGAACTCGGCGAAGTCCATCTGGGGACCCGTCACGACCAGGTGAGTGTGGCCCGCCGGTGGACGCGCACGTACCGCGATCGATGCGAGGTCGGCGCCGTCGGAGCCTCCTCCCAGGCAGGTGAGGACGAACCGTCCATGCGTTGTCGCCGCACGTTCCACGGAGTGTTCCGCGGGGCGTTCCATGGCCAGGTATCCGGTGCATTCCGCGATGCGCGCAAGTTCCTCTGGCACTTCACCGGTCGCCCTTGGGTCGTAGACGTCCGGGTCACCGTAGATCCAGACCTCGTCGAAGGCATCAGCGACGACGCCGGCTCCGCCGACAAGATCCCATTCGCGTTCGATCACCGAGGGGGTGTCGAGGACCTCGCGCAGGCCAAGGACCGTGCGGCACCCGCGAGCCCTGACGTGGTCGAGTGCGTCGTTCAGTTCGCCGTCGATGCCGAAGGGGTGGCGATCGACGATGAAGAGCTCAGGGTCCTGCTGGTCGAGGATCGCGGTGATCGCTGCGGCCCGCAGGGCGCTGAGCCCTTCCATCGACGAGGCCAATGCCCGGGGCTCGTAGCCTCCAGCAGATGGGGTCACACCGGGCAGAATCACCCAGTCCCATCCGGCGGGGAGATCGAAGCGAGTGGCCTCGGGGTTGCCTGCGATGAGCAGCCCGCTCACTCTGCGTCCGGTCAGCGTGGGAAGGTCCTTGGCCAGAGCGAAGGCCAAGGCACGGTTCCGGCGGATGTGTCCCAGCCCCAGGGAGTCGTGGGAGAACAATGCGATTCTCAGAGTGGAATTCATACTCTTCATCCTGGTCTGCCTGATTAAGGTGGAGTTAAGACGCAGATGAGAAGACTCTTAGGCTCGCATTCAGTCCACGCGGTAACCGAACCCGCGCACGGTGGTGACGAAGTCGCTGCCCAGCTTCTTGCGCAGATAGCCGACATAGACGTCGACGACATTGGAACCGGGATCGAAGTCGAAGCCCCACACATGTGAGAGCAGCTGTTCCCGCGAGAGCACATTGCCGCGGTTCTGCAGCAGGATCTCTGCCAATGACAGCTCACGGGCAGAAAGGTCGACGATCTTCCCAGCCACCCACACCTGCCGTCTGAGGAGGTCGACGTGCACATCTCCGCGAACGAGTTCTGTCTTAGGAGCTTCGATGATCGTCTCCTTGAGCCGCAGTCTGATGCGGGCCAGCAGCTCGCCGAAGCGGAAGGGCTTGATCATATAGTCGGCAGCGCCGGACTCCAACGCGAAGATCGTGTCGTCTGCGTTGTCACGTGCGGTGAGCACGAGGACAGGAAGGTCGGGGCGCTGTGTGCGAAGCTGGCCGAGAACGCTGAATCCGTCGAGACCCGGCAGCCCGATGTCGAGGACGAGCAGGTCGAAGTCTCCTGTCAGCGCCAGGTCTCGGCCCGAGATCCCATCGGCGGCGATCTCCGTGCTGAAGCCTGCGGCTTTGAGTCCCTTGGCGATGAAGGCGGAGATCCGCTCCTCATCTTCGACAACGAGAATTCTGTTCACTGCGGTCCTTTCGGCAGGATCATTCGGAACTGGGCGCCCCTGGATACGTGATCGAGGACGACGGTCCCTCCGTGCGCCTCGGCGATGGCCATGATGATGGACAGTCCGAGGCCGAAACCGTGTCCCTCGGTCGACCCTCGGCTGAATCGTTCGAAGATGTCGGCTGCGATCTCATCCGGGACGCCGCTGCCTTCGTCGCGAACCCAGAGATGGACGCTGTCACCGTCGACGCCGGCGCCGAAGGTGATCGACTGATCCACCTCGGTGTGTTCGAAGGCGTTTGCGGCCAACTGCAGCAGAGCCTGCGTCAGCCGCTGTCGATCAGCGGTGAGCACGACGGCCGGTGGAGTCTCGACCTTCCAACCACGCTGTCCCAGCCCTTTGGCCTTAGCCAGAGTCTCATTGAGCAGCGAAGGTACGTCGACCTGGCCCGGTCGAACGAAGTCGGGGCGACGAGAACGCGCCAGAATGAGCAGCTCCTCGACGAGGCGGGCCATCCTGTCGGTTTCATCGAGCAGCATCGTCCGAGTCTCATCGACATCATCGACGTCGCTGGAGTCCATGGTCTCAAGATGGCCGCTGAGGATGGTCAGGGGCGTGCGGAGCTCATGACCGACGTCGTCGAGGAAGCGCTTCTGCGTCTCGAAAGAGGCTTCGAGGCGGTCGAGCATATCATTGAATGTGCGTCCGAGCTCGGCGATGTCGTCATTACCTCGTGTGGCGAGC
Source organism: Brevibacterium sp. AGC70 (assembly GCF_057334195.1). Classification (NCBI taxonomy): domain Bacteria; kingdom Bacillati; phylum Actinomycetota; class Actinomycetes; order Micrococcales; family Brevibacteriaceae; genus Brevibacterium; species Brevibacterium sp. AGC70. The sequence goes on from NZ_JBHFIH010000015.1 coordinate 75,719, forward strand.
CGGCTGCTGAGATCGCCGCCGGAGATCGACTGTGCTGTCTGCCGCAACTCGGTGACCGGAGCCAGAAGCCGCCTGGCCAGCACCGAAGAGATTCCCGAGATGAGCAACGCAGCGGCCAGTGCGACGACGATGTAGATCTGCATGACCTGCGAGAGATCGGCGTGGCTGGCGGTGACGTTGTGCACGACGACGAACGACCCCAAGCCGTTGTCCGCGCCCGACTTGGATCCACCGGCCGTGTCTCCGCCGGGTGTGTCTCCACCGGGTCCGGAGGTGATCGGCAGTACGTAGCCCTCGTATTCGTCGCCGTCGATCGTCAGGTTGATCTCGCCGCCGTCGGCGGACACTCCGGCCACGGCCTTCTCGAACTCTGCGGAACCGTTCACCGCGGAATTCGGCTCCCCCTGGTAGAGGACACGACCGTCGGTGAGGAAGGCGAACAGGGTCTCATCTTCGTCTGGCCGATTCTGGGCGAGGAACTGGCTGAGGATCTGGTCGACAGAGGTGAAGCGCTCCCCGGTCTCGGGGTCTACACCGTTCTGGGCGAAGGAGCGCATCTCTGCGATCTCCTGAGCCATGGCGGCCGTGTTCCGACCCTCGACGTTGTTCGCTTCGACGGTGTAGAGGACGAGCCCGACGACGGTGAGAGCGAGTACGGAGAGAATGGCGACCGTGATCGTCAGTCGATTCTGGACGGTCATCCGGATTCGACGTTCAGTCGTCATCGTCGTCGCCGTCGTCGCCGTCGTGGTCATCGTCGTCGTCGTGGTCATCGTCGTCGTCGCCGTGGTCATCGTCGTCGGAATCGGCGGGCACTTCGCGCGGCGGGTTGGGCACCGGCTCATAGGAATGTTCGAGTTCGTCGGGCACAGTTGACTCACCGGAAGAATCGGAGGAATTGGTCGACCCGGTGGGTTGATCGGCAGGTCCATCGGCCTTCGAGGGTGCCGAGGTCTCGGGGGTGACTTCGACCGGGGTGAGATCTGGCGGCTCCGGCTGAGCGGAGCTCCTGACGATGATGACCGTGAGAACTGCGAGCACGATCACCAGAGCGGCCACCACCGAGCCCAGAATCTTCGATCTTCCTTCCACGCTCTCAACACTGCCCAAGGCCGGAGGGTTTGTCGAGCGATCAGCGATGAGAGTCTTCTTAGACAGATCATCCGCGCACTGCCAGGGATCACCTGAGTCGCTGTGATACCGTGAGCGCCGTCCGCACAGCCCCATGCAGGAGCCATTGATGAGTGAGAACCGTCTGCCCGATGACGAGGCCCGGTTCGAGGAATCCGAAAGCCCTGACTCCTCCGACGAGAGCCGCACTGACTCCTCGGACGAGAGCCCCTGGGCCGCGCTCAAACCATGGCAGGGCAAGGCCTCGCGCCTGGACAAGGTGCTGCTCTTCCTCATCATCGGCGTCCCCCTCGTCTACCTGGGCCTCATGCCGCTGCGCCCTTGGATGCTGGTCAACGCACCGGTGCTGCAGGAATTCATCAACGGGGCGAAGACCGCGGTCGTCGCGGCCGGAGCCTACGCCCGCATCGGCGAGATTCCGCTGTGGCTCGTCGTCGTTGCGGGATTCATCGGAATGGCGAAACTCGACTGGGCGTTCTGGCTGGCCGGCCGACGCTGGGGCGACGGAATCCTGCGGCTCTTCGCCCAGAACGAACGACAGCTCAAGCGAATCGAATCCCTCAAGCGGATCCCCAACTGGGCTCTGTTCCTCATGACCATCGTCTCGCGGTGCCCGGGAGTACCGGGAACCCTCGTCTACCTCGTCGCCGGTTGGACGCGGATGCGACTGTCACTGTTCCTCATCGCCGACCTCCTGGGGTGCCTGCTCTTCACCATCATCTGGACGACCTTGGGCTATCAGCTCGGTGAGGCCGCCGTCGATGTGCTCAAAGTCGTCGACAAGTACGCGCTGTGGCTGACCTTGGCGATCATCGTCGGCATCTTCGTCATCACCTATATCCGGGAATATCGCAAGCAGAAGAACGCACAGTGAGCCGCCGCTTCACGCCTCGGTGATCGCGGGCTCAGTGGAGGTCGAACTCAGGCGCCGAAGGACAGGAAGGTCTCGCGCATCCGCGTCGGATCGGCCTTGCATCCGCTGAAGAGTTCGAAGGCGTCGATCGCCTGGTTGACGGCCATACCTGAACCGTCGAGAGTCCGGCACCCCTTGTCCATGGCCTCCCGGAGCAGTTGGGTCTCAAGTGGGAAGTACACGACATCGGCGACCCAGGTCTGCGGATCCAGCAGCCCGGTGTCGAAGGGCGTCCCAGGAAAGGCCGCCATGCCGACCGGGGTGGCGTTGACGATCCCCTCCGCCGAGGTGATGGCCGGCTCCAGCTCTTGAGTTGAGATCGCGCGGACGTGGTCCCCGATCTCGGTGGCCAGATCCTGAGCTCGCTGTGCACTGATGTCGGCGATGACGAGGTCCTTGACCCCCAGCTCTGACAGCGCGAAGGCGACGGCGCGTCCTGCTCCGCCTGCACCGATCTGCACGACGCGATTCCTTGCAGCACCGTCAAGTCCGGCTTCGAATCCTCGTGCGAACCCGGTGACGTCGGTGTTGTGACCGGTCGTCCGTCCAGCTTCGTCGATGACGACCGTATTGACCGAGCCGATCCGGCGAGCGCCGGGGGCAACCTCATCGAGGTGGTCGATGACCTGCTGTTTGAAGGGGTGAGTGATGTTGAGTCCGTCGAAGCCGAGGTTCACCGCCGATGTCAGCAGTTCAGTCAGCGGCACAGAGGCCAGTCGCTCCTCGGCGATGTCGATCGTGCGGTAGATCGTGGTCAGATCATGCGCAGCGCCTTCATTCTCGTGCATGCGCGGGGTGCGGGAGGCGGAGATGCCTTCGCCGATGAGTCCCAGGAGCAGTGACCGGGTCATAGTCTCACTTTCGTGTGGTGCGTGTGGTGTTCGTGTCTGACGTGGTCGCCGCTGTTGAGCCAGCCGCGGTGCCGAGCTTGTCGGCCAGGATCTCCATCGCGTGCACATACCCCTTGGCTCCGGCACCGGTGATCACCGCGGCTGCCACGGGTGAGAGGTAGGAGTGGTGACGGAATGATTCGCGGGCATGCGGATTGCTCAGGTGCACTTCGATGATCGGATGATCATAGGACTTGAGCGCATCATGGAGCGCCAGAGACGTGTGCGTGTAGGCGCCGGCGTTGATGATGGCACCCACGGTGGTCTCTCGGGCCTCGTGCACGGCATCGATGAGCTCGCCCTCGTGGTTGCTCTGGATACACCGAACGCCCAGGCCAGCCTCGGCGGCGCTTGCGGTGCACATGTCCTCGATATCGGCCAGTGTGGTGCGGCCGTAGATTTCAGGTTCGCGCACGCCGAGGAGGTTGAGGTTGGGTCCGTTGAGGATGAGGACGGTCTGCATGGTCACCTGGGCAATCTGGCGGCGATCGCGGCCGCCGTCTCGGTCAGCTGGGGGACGAATTCGATGAGCTCGTCCAAGGTTCGGCGGAACACCGGTGCGGCCAATGCAAGGGCCGCCAGCAGGCGACCGTCGAGGTCGAAGACGGGTACGGCCAGGGCGTTCATGCCGATGTCGTTCTCCTCAGACTGCCCCGCCCAGCCGGTGGCGCGGATCTGTTCGAGCTTGGTTCGCAGCTGTACGGGATCGGTGATGGAGTTCGGAGTCCGCGGCTCCAGTTCGAGCTCACCGATCGTGTCATCGCTGTTGGGGTCGTGGGCGAGGAGCGCCTGCCCCAACGCCGAGGTGTGCAGCGGCGAATCGTCGCCGGGATCCGTCGTCGTCCGGAACTGCGGGCCATCGACGGTGATCACCGTGAGCGCGGCATTGCCGCGGCGAACGGAGAGGATGCTCGACTCCCCCGTAGACGCCGTCAGTGCCTGCAGCAGGTCTTTGGACGATCCGGCGAAGCCGCGACGATGGGCAACCTTCTGCCCGAGACGGAAGACCTCCAACCCCAGGGTGTAGGCCTTGGTGGAGGGCTCGTAGTCCGCGTATCCGGTCTCGACGAGCCCGCCGAGCAGCCTGTAGGCGGTGCTGAAAGGATGGCCGGTGAGCTCTGCGGCTCTGGCGGCGCTGATGCCCTCTGCATGGTCACCGAGGAGTTCGAGCATTTCGAAGGCCTTGGTCACGGAGTTGGATCCCTTTGCCGGCATTCTTCGCCTCCTTGGCTCGCTTGAGTGAACTGAACGTTGACAGACTATGTCATTTCGATCACACTGTAAACCACACTGTAACAACTACTTCCATATTATGGCAATAGAGAAATGCGAGGAAGCATGATCAACGCGACCGATGACGCTCGTCCCGCCAAGACCCCGCTGAGGGCGGCACTGTCGAGCTGGACTGGCTCGGCTCTCGAGTACTACGACTTCGCGGTATACGGAACCGCCGCAGCCCTGGTCCTCAACGTTCTGTTCTTCCCAGACACGACCGCTCCGGGAATGGCCATCCTTCTGGCGATGGGCACCGTCGGCGTCGCATATGTGGTTCGCCCGCTGGGTGCCCTCGTCATGGGGCCCCTGGGCGACCGGTTCGGACGGAAGTTCGTCCTCATGCTCACCTTGTTCCTCATGGGGTTTTCGACCTTCGTCGTCGGCTGCCTGCCCACCTTTGACCAGATCGGATATCTCGCGCCGGCACTGCTGGTGCTGTGCCGAGTGGTCCAGGGGCTCTCCGCTGCCGGAGAGCAGGCGAGCGCGATCAGCGTCTCCCTCGAGCACTCGGAGGAGACCAAGCGCGCCTGGACGACGAGCTGGACGCTGCACGGCACCCAGGCTGGCACCCTCCTGGCGACCGCGGTCTTCATCCCCTTCACAGCCTTCCTCCCCGAGGAGGCGCTGTTCAGCTGGGGCTGGCGCGTACCATTCTGGCTCTCGGCATTCGTGGTGCTGACCGCCTGGCTGATTCGCCGCGGCCTGGACGAGCCGCCTGCCTTCAAGGAAGCTCGCAATGAGCATCCTCCGCTGATGGCGGTCTTCCGTTGGCACAAAGCCGCGATTCTGCGAGTGGCAGCCTGTGCCATGGTCAACACCGTGAACATGGTCTTCACCGTCTGGTCGCTGTCGTTCGCCACCTCGATCGTCGGGCTCGAACGGTCGACCATGCTACTGGTCTCGGTCATCGCCAATGGGGTGGCTCTGCTCGCAATCCCGGCCGCCGCGATCCTCTCTGACCGAATCGGCCGCAAACCCGTATTCATCATCGGAGCCTTGGGCGCCGGATTGATGATGTTCCCCTACCTGGCTGCGGTCTCGAGCGGAAACTGGACCCTCATCTTCATCTGCGGTGCGATCATGTCCGGCTGCGCCTACTCGATGGCCAACTCGATCTGGCCCTCGTTCTACGCGGAGATGTTCCCCACCACCGTTCGCGTCACCGGGTTGGCCCTGGGCACGCAGATCGGCTTCGCCGTCTCCGGCGGGCTCGCCCCGGTGCTGGCCTCAGCCGTCGCCGGCGCCTCGGGAGAGAATTGGATCTCCGTCGCCGGGTTCACCGCCGGTGTCTGCGTATTCACCGCGCTGGCCGCGATGACGGCGAAGGAGACCAAGGGTCTGAGCCTCGATGAGATCGACACAGTCCACGCTGCGCGCTCACACTGAGGAGCGTGCCGGTGACGAAGAACTGCCGGTGATGAGAAGCAAGGAAGGACGTTTATGCAAACGTCGATAGCAACAGTCTGCCTGTCAGGAACTCTGGAAGAGAAGCTTCGGGCCGCAGCACGGGCCGGCTTCGACGGAGTCGAGATCTTCGAACAGGACCTCGTCGTCTCCCCCGACTCCCCCGAGGCCATCGCGAAGTTGGCTGCCGATCTTGGCATCAGCCTCGATCTGTACCAGCCCTTCCGGGATCTCGAAGGCGTCGACGAGGCGCAGTTTCAGAAGAACCTGAAGCGGGCGGAGGCGAAATTCCAGCTCATGGCCAGGCTCGGGATCGACACCATCCTGCTGTGCTCGAACGTCGGGACTGCCACCATCGCCGATGACGGCGTGGTCGTGGAACAGCTGCGTCGCCTCGGCGATCTGGCCGACCGCCATCGCGTGAATATCGCCTACGAAGCGTTGGCCTGGGGGCGGTTCGTCTCCGAATACGACCATGCCTGGGACCTCGTGAAGGCCGCCGATCACCCTCGGATCGGGACCTGCCTCGACAGCTTCCACATCCTCTCGCGCAACACGGATCTGGGTCGCATTGCGGAGATTCCCGGAGACAAGATCTTCTTCCTCCAACTGGCCGACGCACCCGCACTGACCATGGACGTCCTCAGCTGGTCCCGCCACCACCGCGTCTTCCCCGGTGAGGGCGCCTGGGATCTCAGCGACTTCCTGACCAGGATCGCCGCCACGGGCTATGCCGGGCCGGTATCGCTTGAGGTCTTCAACGACTCGTTCCGGCAGGGCGATACCGACCGGACCGCCGTCGACGGCCTGCGCTCGCTGCGCTGGCTCGAGGCCAGCATTGCCGATGCATCTGCAGCCCCTGCTGAGTCTGCGGCGCAGGGCCCGGGCCTTGATCTGCAACCTCTGCCAGAGGTGGAGGAACCACGCGGAATCAACTATGTCGAACTGAGCACCGACGACCTCGGCGCCCTGACTCGCCAGATGCACCAACTCGGATTCCAGTTCATCGGCTATCACCGCAGCAAACCCCACGTGCAGCTGTGGCTGCGGGGGAAGGCCCGGATCATCGTCAGCGAGGTGACGGAGGAAGCGGGCACCACCTCGGCGCCGGTGAACGGTACGTTCCTGCGCGGAATCGGATTCGAAGTCGCCGATTCGAAGTCGGCCATGGAACGCGCCGCGCTGCTGCATGCGGAGGAGGTGCCACGCGATCAGACGCACAACGACGAGGTGCTGCGCGGAGTCTTCGCCCCCGACGGCTCCGAGGTCTTCTTCCACCAATTCAACGAGACGACACCGGCGTGGATCAAGGAATTCGGACGTGATCACGATGAGCAGGTCTCGCACATCGACCATGTGAACCTGGCTCAACCGTCGAACCACTACGACGAGGCAGTCCTGTTCTACACCTCGCTGCTGGCACTGCACGCCCAGTCCTCACAGGACGTGCCGAGCCCATCAGGGCTGGTCAGGTCGCAGGTCATGTCGAGCACCGACGGATCGGTTCGGATGCCGCTCAACGTCTCTCCGCAGCCGAATGCCGAAGCCGTCGCGGGCCGTGGAATCAACTCAGAAGCCGAGTCCTACCCGGAGCACGTGGCCGTGGCCTGCGAGGACATCTTCCATGCCGCTGCCACCGCACTCTCACGCGGACTGGACTTCCTTCCTGTACCCCAGAACTACTACGAGGACCTCGATTCCCGCTTCGATCTCGACCCGGAGTTCCTACAGCGGCTGCAGGCCCATCATGTCCTCTACGATCGGGACGAGCACGGTGAGTTCCTGCACTTCTACACATCGACGATCGGCTCCGTCTTCTTCGAGATGATCGAGCGCCGAGGCGACTACTTCGGATTCGGTGCACCCGATGCTCCCGTTCGGCTGGCTGCACAGCATCGGAAGAACGCGCACGTGAATGCGCAGCAGTCTGTGTAGCTGTCCTTGCAGTGGGAGCGGCAGCTGCCCGTGCAGCCGTCCTCGGAAGAAAGCGGGCTTCTGGCAGGTTCCAGGTTCTTCTGGCAGGGTAAGACCATGAGCAATGAACAGATCTTCGACGGGCCGTTGGCTCGTGCGGCCCGTGCCCTGGTTCGAGTCTCTGCCAGTGACGTGGCGTCCAAAGCCGATGTGAAGAAATCCGAACTCAAGGACTTCGAGAAGGGACGCGACGATCTCACCGAACAGCAGGAGCACCGCGTGCTCGAGGCCCTCGAAGAATTCGGCGCCCGGTTCGTCCGCGATGACTCCCAGGGCGGCTATGGAGTGCGTCTGAAGTTCAACCGCGCCAAGGTTCGCGCCATCGAGCGCTGGGAAGACGAGGGCGGAACACCCGCCGACGACGATGTCTGAGACCACCCGTGCAGACGGAAGCTGCCCCGACCGCGCGTTGTGCACGATCGGGGCAGCTTCTGTCTTGCTCGAGGGTCACCCGGAGAGCCAGCTGGAGGGTCAGCTTGCTTCACTGGACTCCCTGTTGGGCCCTCAGCCTTCGGCGATGAGCTCCAGATTGTCGACGACACGGTTCGAGAAGCCCCACTCGTTGTCGTACCAGGCGGTGACTTTGACCATCTTGCCTTCAACACGGGTCAGGGCGGAGTCGAAGATCGAGGATGCGGCCTGCCCGACGATGTCGCTGGAGACGATCGGTTCGGTCTCGTACTCGAGGATTCCCTTGAGTTCCCCGTCGGCAGCCGTGCGGTAGGCCTCGAGCACCTCGTCGCGGGTGACCTCACGGGACACGATGGCGTTGATCTCGACGATCGAGCCGACCGGCACGGGCACGCGCAAGGCGTCGCCGCTGAGCTTGCCGTCGAGCTGCGGGAGCACGAGGCCGATGGCCTTGGCGGCTCCGGTCGACGTCGGAATGATGTTCTCCGCGGCGGCGCGGGCACGACGGGGATCCTTGTGCGGTCCGTCCTGGACCATCTGGTCGCCGGTATAGGCGTGGACCGTGGTCATGAAGCCCTGTTCGATGCCTGCCAGGTCATCGAGAACCTTCGCCAAGGGCGCCAAGGCGTTCGTCGTGCATGAAGCGTTGGAGATGATGGTGTGTTCGGGCTTGTAGGCCTCGGTGTTCACGCCATAGGCCAGCGTGACATCCGCACCCTTGGACGGGGCGCTGACGAGGACCTTCTTTGCACCGGCCGTGATGTGCGCCCGTGCCTTGTCTGCCTTAGTAAAGCGCCCAGTGGATTCCAGGACCACGTCGACGTTCATCTCAGACCAGGGCAGGCTCTCGGGGTTCTTCTCGGCGAGGACCTTGATCGGCTTTCCATCGATGATGATCTCATCGCCGGAGACCTCGACGGGAAATCCGAAGCGGCCCAGCGTGGTGTCGAACTTGAGCAGCCTGGCCAGGTCTTCGACGGGGCCGAGATCATTGATGGCGACGACCTCCAGGCCACTGCCGCGTTCAATCAGAGCGCGCAGTGTGCTGCGTCCGATACGACCGAAACCGTTGATGGCGATGCGAGTCAATGTCACTCCTTGGGAGGGGTTCTGCTGGTGGGTACATATCTATGGTCTCGTGTTCGCACAGACAGCAACAGTGGCCATAGAGACATTCTACGAAAGGTTCTCGCCAGACGTATTGCCAGATGTCGAAAGTATCTGGCCATTATCGAATTGACCCGCCCGGGAGCCGATCAGTCACGCCCGTCACAGGTCGATTCACCGGAACGCCATTCGCCATCAGCACGAATGGCGGCGGTGATTCGTCGACTGCTGTCGCGCAGCTGGCGAGCCTGAGTGCGAGTCAGCGAATCGAAGACGAGCTTGCGCACAAGAGCAACATGCCCGGGCGCCGCCGCACGCACAGCCTTCTGTCCATCGTCGGTCAGCGTCGCGATCGTGATGCGACCGTCGCTCGGATCCGGAGCCCTGCGTACCCACAGCTTCCGCTCCAGCCGTGCGACCGCGCGCGACAAGCGGGACAGGGTGCTGTTGGCGTAGCCGGCAAGCTCACTCATCCGAAGCGATTGCCCCTCAGCCTCCGAGAGGGCGAAGAGGATCCCGAATTCGAAGTGACTGATCCCCGAATCACCCTGCATCTGCGCGTCGAGCGCCGCAGGAAGCCATTCCAGAAGCGTTGCCACTGCTGACCATGCTTCAAGCTCATCTGGGTTGAATGCATCAGCGGATTGGTCATCGATCATGAGCGACAGCCTAGCATTTCACTTGTCTGGGAAAGTGAAAACACCTACGATTCACTTACTCAGGAAAGTAATTGCTGCCGTGGACAGCGGCACGAAAGGACAGATGCACCATGGACACAGAAATCTCAGGCAAAAGGGTGTTCGTCAGCGGCTCCACCCAGGGCATCGGATTCGCGGTGGCCGCGAGCCTGGCTGCAGAGGGCGCCACCATAGTGATCAACGGTCGCGATGGGCACCGCGTGTCCGAAGCCCTTGAGAGTCTTCGCTGCTTGGTGCCCGGCTGCGATGTCTCGGGGATAGCCGCTGATGTGGCTGACTCAGGGCAAGTCAGTGCACTCCTCGATGCACTCGAACCCGTGGATGTGCTGGTCAACAATGTGGGACACTTCGAGGTGTCTGCGTTTGAGGAGATCTCCGACGCGGAGTGGTCGCAGCTGTTCGAGATCAATGTGATGAGTGGGGTCCGCCTCTCGCGTCATCTTCTCAAGCCGATGCTGAAGCAGAGATGGGGCCGAATCATCTTCGTCGGCACCGAGTCCGCCGTGGATGTGCCCGGTGACATGATCCACTACGGGGCGACCAAGGCTGCTGCGCTCGCGCTGAGCAATGGTCTCGCGAAACTCACCCGGGGCACCGGTGTCACGGTCAACACCGTATTGGGCGGTCCGACCTATTCCACCGGCGTAGCAGACACGGTCGAGCAGATCGCTTCCGCACAGTCGCTTGCTCCCGCGGCATTGAAGTCCACACTCGTGCGTGAGTCCTCGCTCATCCAACGTTTCATCGAACCCGAGGAGATAGCGAATCTGGTGACCTATCTGGCCAGCGCGAAGTCCTCGGCAACGAATGGCGCGGCACTTCGTGCCGAAGGCGGCGTTCTCCCCACCACCGTGTGAGGTATCTACGCATGTGAGGCATCTGCGCGTTGAGGCATCTACGCGTATGGGCCACCACCGCGTATGAGCCACCATCGCCGCACAGGTGAGACCGCTGGCCGACTCTTCCCCAGAATCACCCGGAGAACGTGTGCCGGTATTCATTGGGAGAGGTCGAGAGGATGCGCTGGAAGTGCATGCGCAGATTCGCTCCGGTGCCGAGTCCCACCTGGTCAGCGATCTGCTCGATCCCCAAGTCGCTGTTCTCCAGGAGCTCCCTGGCCAGATCGACTCGGGCTCTGAGCACCCACTGCATCGGGGTGTATCCGGTATCGTCGACGAAGCGCCGCGAGAAGGTGCGTACGGAGACTCCCGCATTTGCCGCGAGGTCCGTGAGCGTCAGTGATTCGCCGAGGTGCTGCAGGACCCATTGCCTGGTGTCGGCGAAGACCTCGCCGAGAGGATCGGGCACGCTGCGCGGCACATATTGGGCCTGCCCGGCACTGCGGTAAGCGGCCGCAACCAACCGGCGGGCGACCTGGTTGGACAGACCCACACCGTGGTCGCGGCGGATGAGGTGGAGACAGAGGTCGATAGCCGAGGCTGCTCCCGCGGAGGTCAGCAACGGTCCTTCATCGATGAACAGGACGTTCTCGTCGACCTCGATCGAGGGATATCGTCGGGCCAGCTCCTTCGCCGTGGACCAGTGAGTCGTGGCACGCCGGCCTGCGAGTAGACCGGTGCGCGCGAGGACGAAGGTCCCGGTCGAGATCGCGGCGATCCGAGCGCCGCGTTCGAACGCCGAGAGCAGAGCGCCGACAACGGCCGCCGATGGCTCATCGTCGACGACCGAGGTGGCGCCGGGGATGACGATGGTGTCTGCCGATTCCAGCGCGTCGAGGCCGACATCGACGCAGTAGGAGAGGCCGTCGGCACCAGTGACCAATCCGGGACCGGCTCCGCACACTTCGACAGAGTAGGGCCAGGTTCCACCGGGGAGGATGCCGCTGGGATGGACCGTTGCGGTGGGGCTGACCGCATTGGAGACCCGGCCGAAGACCTGGACGGGAACGCCGAGGTCGATGGCAGACACCCCGCCCAGAGCCAGCACGAGAATGCGGTGCGGCTGCAGACGGGGTGTTCTGCGCAGAGGTGATCGGGAATCTTCAGTCATGATTGCTCTTCAGTCTAGGCAATCGAATGGCCCCGTTCATCAGCGACTCTGAGCAGTCGAGGATCGGGCACGACCCCGACGTTCGATTCAGCTGTGGTCGTGGACTCCGGTGAGCTTGAAGCCGAGGCGGCCGTGGGCGAATGCGCCGCCGGCCCGAATCGCCGAGGCAGTCCATGCTGTCTCTGCCAACTCGGTCTCCGTAGCACCGGCCTTGACCGCCGCGTTCGAGTGCGCATCGATGCAATATGTGCACTGGGTGGTCAGTCCGACGGCATAGGCGATGAGCTCGCGGTACTTCAGCGGGATCTCACGCCCGTCCTCGGCGAATACGGCATTGTTGAAATCTCCGAAGGCCTTGAGGATGTCCGGGGTGGTCTCCTTGTAGGCCTTGTCGTACTTTCCGTCGCCTTCGCGATCGAAGAAATCAGTCATGGTGCGCTACCTCCTGGGATCGAAATCGTTCCAATTCGTCACGCTACAGCCACGAGGCAGTGGGATGCATCCGTTTTCGTCATACACGGGCGGGCAGCGGCGTTCGAACGCGAGTCAGACGATGCCGGGCTGAGGCACGAACGGCTGTGGTGCGATGCTTGCGGCAGCGGCGGGTGCGGCCACGTTCGGAATCAGGGTGCCTGCTGCGGCAGCGCGGGGAACCGCGGCGTGCACAGGCGCAGCGTGCACAGGCGCAGCGTTCGCAGATGAAGCGTTCGCAGATGAAGCGTTCGGAGCTGGGACACCTGGTGCGGGCGCTCCTGCCACGGCAGTGCTCGGTGCTGGTGCCGAAGTGCTCGGTGCCGGGGCCGAAGCGCTCGGTGCTGGTGCCGAAGTGCTCGGTGCCGGGGCCGAAGCGCTCGGAGCTGAGGTTTCGGGAGCGGCACTGCCGAGATCACTCGAGGGTTCGACTGCGGATGCCACCGGCGATGCAGCCGCGGATCCGGTCTTCGGAGGAACAGCCTCGGCGATGGCCTCGAACATGGCCAGGGTGCCGTGCTGATGGGCCAGGCTCACCGGCTGAGGGTCACTGGAGAGCTTGACGCCCACAGTCTGGGTGGCGCGGTCGATGTAGAGCATCTGGCCGTGGATGCCGATGCCGATGACCACGTCGCGGCTGGCCGAGGGCACCCAGAACTGGCTGCGGTACATTCCGCCCGGGTAGGACTGGCCCGACGGGGAGTCGGCGAATACCTGGGCGGAATCGGCTGCCCCGGTGAAGATGTCGTCGATCCACTGGCCCGAGAGGACACGTTCTCCCTCGGCCGTGGTTCCACCGCGGGCGATCATCTCACCGAATCTGGTCAGGTCGCGCAGGGTGGTGCTGATGGCGCCGTCCGCGATGGACCCGCCCCACCGGTCCTGGCAGACCTGGGCCGCGTGGGCCGCACCGATCTTCGACCATACGTATTCGCTGGCGATGACGGAGAAGGGCTGCCCGACGACGGCTTCGCAGATCCAGGCCAGAACGTCGGTCTCGCAGCTGCGGTAGACGTAGGCACCGCCGTGCTCGCGTTCGCTGGTCAGGCCCTTGAGGAAGTCCTTGATTCCGTTCGCCGAGGTGGCTGTCCGCGGCGCGAAGTCGACCGCCTCGAACAGGTCCCGGATCTCGGATCCTTCCTTGAGGTATTCCTCGGAGAACTTGATGCCCGATCGCATGTCGAGGAGGTCGCGGATGGTTGCCCCGACATATCCGCTCTCGGACAGTGCGGGCACGCGGGTGGTGACCAGGTCGTCTGGGGACAGAAGGCCCGCGTCAGTGAGTGCGCCGACGACCGCGGAAACGATGGACTTGCTGATCGAGAACAGCATATGCTGGCGCGCAGGCTTCATCGGCCAGGCGTATTCCTCTTCCAGCGCGATGCCGTCGCGGGAGACCATCCAGGCGTCGGTGAATGTGTTGGCCAGAACGTCGCCGACGGTCGACCAACTCTCGTCAGCACCGGACCACTTCTCGCGGTCGATGGGCAGGGGACGAAAATCGTTCTCTTCGGTCACAAGCTCGCGGACCGGGCCGATCCCGCGCGGGATACCCCCGGTCGGGAATATCTCCTCCATGCGCGTCAGAGCGAAGGCGAAGTACTTCGGCCACTTCCAGGAGTCGAGATCGATGCGTTCGAGGATCGCCTCAGATGGATCGACGATGGCGTCTTCGCTCGCCGATGTGAGTTCGCCGGCGCGCGGCAGCGCCGGCTCGATTGGGGGCTCTGACGGAGGTTCGGTTGAGGCTGCGCTGTCGCCGGCCTGCTGCGTCTGCGGACTGATGCCTTTGGTATTTCCCGAAAGTGCTCCGAAGCGGCGTACGCCAGATTCGTCAAGGGAACCGGGCAGTGTCTTGTCCCCATCTGCCATCGCTCGCCTCCACCGGTCTCGACCAGCATGGACTGCCGATCTGCATGGAAGAGCCTACCTGGAGGAGAAGAACCATCACAGTTGAGTCCGGGCTCCAGGCCACAATTCGAGCTTCAACGCGTGAATCGACAGGCCTGCTACCAGGTGCGACATCGCAAACGGCTACTTATCGGTTATTCAACTTACAGTCGGACGCAATCGGCACGTTCTTGATTATTCGCGTCTACCGAGCTTCGACACACCGCCGTCGTGTCGAGACCCCGGTGCACGCACAGGGGTGGCGACGCTCCAGGTGTGTTTCGGCGAATGCCAACCCGACGTCAGCACCGAGGTTGGGAGTCAGAGGAACGCGAACCCGATCAGTCCGGCGGCGATGACGGCGGCCCATGCCGGCAGCTTCCACTTCACCTGAGCGATGAAGACGGCGACCGCCAGCGCCAGGGTGGCAGGCGAAGTGACGCCCTGAGTGAACACCGGGTCATAGAGGGCGGCCGCCAGGATGCCCACCACGGCCGCGTTGACTCCCAGCAGTGCCCGCCGCACAGAAGGTGCACGACGCAGGCGCTCCCAGAAGGGCAGGGCGGCGATGACCAACAGCGCTGCCGGCAGGAAGATCGCCACCAAGGCGATTCCGGCACCGATCAGTCCCGTCGGCCCCGTTGTCGTAGAGGCCCCGAGGAACGCCGCGAATGTGAACAGCGGACCCGGCACCGCCTGCGCGGCGCCGTATCCGGCGAGAAATGAATCGTGCCCCACGAGACCGGTCGCGACAGTTTCCGTCTCGAGCAGAGGCAGCACGACGTGACCGCCGCCGAAGACCAGAGCACCGGCGCGGTAGAAGACGTCGACCAAGCGCAGACTCGAGTCTCCGGTCACTGCAGTCAGGATCGGCAGTGCCACCAGCAGCAGCGCGAAGGCAGTCAGAGCGACGGCACCGACCCTGCGGGAGATGCGTACGCCGAAGTCGTATCGCGCCCCGAAATCCTGACGCACGTCATCTCCGCCGGACCGCGCACCCGCATCCGGCCCCTGACCGCCGGTGACCGCAGCGGCTTCTCGGCCCAGCCAAGCGAGTCCGATGACGGCGCCCAGCACGATTGCCGCAACCTGAACGAAGGGGTTCGGGACCAGCAGGATGATGATCATAGCGGCGCCTGCGATGGTGGCGCGTTTGGCATCTGGGGTGAGGTTCTTCGCCATTCCCAGCACCGCTTGAGCCACTACGGCGACCGCAGCCGCCTTCAACCCGTACAGCCACCCCATATTCGCGTCATCGCCCAGTGAGGCGATGCCGAAGGCGAAGGCGACCAGCACAATTGCCGAGGGCATGGTGAAGGCGAACCAGGCAGCGAGCAGACCGCCGATGCCTGCTCGCTGCAGTCCGATCGCCATGCCCACCTGGCTGGAGGCGGGACCGGGAAGGAACTGGCACAGCGCCACAAGGTCCGCGTAGGTGCCGTCGGAGAGCCATTTCCGGCGCTCAACGAAGGTCTCCCGGAAGAATCCCAGGTGTGCGACTGGTCCGCCGAACGAGGTCACCCCGAGGCGCAGGAATGCCCAGAATACTTCCCCGATCGTGCCGGGATGCCTGCGCTCCTGCTGCACGTCTGTCATCGATTCGCCCATTCTCACTATTCTGGCCTCGGCGCCTCATGCGAACCAACAATCCGCCGATGAGTATCGGTGAACTTCAGGACAACTTTTGAGCCCAGCCTCCTGGAGTCCGATTCCGCCTGGAGTCCGATTCCGCGCCGGCAGCTGCTACACCAGCCCCTGGTCCTCGGCGACACGGATGGCGCGGGAACGAGAGTCCACGCCGAGCTTCGTGAACACGTTGACCAGGTGGCTCTTCACGGTCGCTTCGGTGACGAAGAGCTCCTGTGCGATCTGAGCGTTTGAGGCACCGGTGGCCAGCAGCTTCACCACGTCGCGTTCCCTTCTGGTCAGCTTCGGCCCTGGATTTCGCATCGCGGCGATG
Source organism: Brevibacterium sp. AGC70 (assembly GCF_057334195.1). Classification (NCBI taxonomy): domain Bacteria; kingdom Bacillati; phylum Actinomycetota; class Actinomycetes; order Micrococcales; family Brevibacteriaceae; genus Brevibacterium; species Brevibacterium sp. AGC70. Next base: position 91,853 of record NZ_JBHFIH010000015.1, read on the forward strand.
ACCTTCGATGAGATCTCGGGCGGCAGATAGGTCTCCCCGCGTGAGGCCTTCTCGATTGCAGTCGAGATGTCCTCGGGGTTGATGTCCTTGAGCAGATAACCGGCAGCTCCGGCGTTGAGGGCGGCGACGATCTCCGAATCGTTGTCGAAGGTCGTGAGGATGAGGACCGCAGGCTTCTGCTCCATGGCGTTGAGCCGCTTCGTCACCTCGATGCCGTCGATGCCATCGCCCAGTCGCAGATCGCACATCACCACATCGGGTGCGAGCTCATCGACTATGGCCAGCGCTTCCTCGCCGCTGCTGGCCTCACCGACGACAGCGATATGGTCGGGGGCGTCGATGACGGACCGCAGGCCGGCGCGCACCACGGGATGGTCGTCGACGAGAATCACTCGAATGCTCATGCGCTGTCCCCTTGCGTGCGTTGTCCATCGGCGTCATCGGCCTCGCCGAGGTGGTCCTGTCGTGACGTGAGAGTCGGGTTGTTGGGCAGCGTGGCTGAGATTGCGAAGCCTGAACCGGGCGTCGTTTCGATGACGAGTTCGCCTCCCAGCTCGCGCATCCGTGAGCCGATGAAATCGAGTCCGAAACCGGATTCCGATTCGCGCTTTCGCGCCTCCGGGTCGGCCATGCCGACACCGTCGTCGACGATGTCCATGCGGATCGATCCGTCCAAGTCCATGAGGCTGACCACGACCCTCGAGGCTTGAGAGTGCTGTCTGACGTTGGCGAGCGCGGACTGCGCGGTCCTCAGCAGTGCAACCTCCACCTCGGCGGGCAGAGAGGGCACGGTCTCGTCGACCTCGACGCGACCCCGGATGGACGTGTCCTCCTCCAGGCGGGTGAGCAGGCGTCGGAGGGCCGCGGTCAGCGCTCCGTCCTCGAGCTCGGCCGGGGCGAGGGCGGCGATGATCCGGCGCACGTCGCGCGAACTCTGAGCGGCGAGGTCCTCGACTTGGCGCAGAACCTGTTGTGCGTGCTCATCGGTGGTCCTGTCCATCTCGGCGTGGGCGATGAGACGGATCGAGGAGATCTCCTGTGCGATCGTGTCATGGATGTCGCGGGACACGCGGGTGCGTTCCTGGATCTCACCGGCATGGCGCTGAGTCAAGGCCAGTTCGTCCTGCAGGTCCAGCAGATTCTGGTGAGCCAGCTCCAAGGACTGCAGCAGCTCTTCGCGCCTGCGCCCCTCCCGCAGAAGTTCGATGTAGCCACGGGAGAGTCCGAGCGCGAAGACCGCGCCGATGAGCGACCCGATGATGCTCGCGGTGCCGACCGCACCGTAATGGGCCAGGGGTGCCACGACCGTCGCGATGTAGGTCAGCGCGGTGAAGACAACGGCTATGCGCAACGAGAACAGGTGACCGGCGAGCAGCCAGAGGACGAAGGCGATCCAGATGAATTCGGCGGAGACCAGTAAGGTGCACAGCCACGCACCGGCGAGGACCAGCAGCCACCATTTGGCCAGAACGATTGCACCGCTGCGAGCGGCCCGGACGGCGCCGAGGGCGTACCAGGCGAGGAACACGATGCTCACGGCGATCGCGGCCAGGGGTGCCGCTCCCGCATCGATGGCGCGGACGCACGAGATCACGGTGAGAGCCAGAGCCATTGCGTGCTGGCCGATCTCCATGGTTCTCTCTGTCCACCCGCGTGTGTCCACGGTGTCACCTTCCTGCATGTCGTTCTTCGTGCTTGTCGTCAATCCTGCTGTGGTCATTCCTGCCAACTCAATCACATCTGCGGCGAGTGCGTGCTCTTTTCAGCGGTCGACGCTTGCGGCGGCGACGGGGCCCGACCATCGAGTTGTTTCGATGGTCGAGCCCTGCCCGTGTGAGCTGACTGCGTCAGTCGCCTGTGTCAGCTCTCGGCACCTTTGGGTCAGTGCCTGCCGTGGGCTGAGCCTGCTGACTGGAGATCCCCCGTCTCCTCATCACCGGCCGCGGCGGCGTCAGCATCGGCGTACTTGTGCTCCGAGTGTGTGATTGCCCTGTTGGGCCACCACATCCGGTTTCCGGCCAGGCCGAAGATGGCTGGAACGATGACCGTGCGCACGAGCACGGTGTCGACGAGGACGCCGACTCCGACGATGAGTCCCAGCTGGCCCAGGACCATCAGGGGCAGCATGCCCAGGGCTGCGAACACCCCGGCCAGAACGATTCCCGCACTGGTGATCACGCCGCCGGTGTGGCTGACGGCTTCGATCATGCCCTGGCGGGCACCGTGGACGACCGATTCCTTCTTCGCACGGTGAGACAGGAAGATCGAGTAGTCGATGCCCAGCGCCACGAGGAACAGAAAAGCGAGGATCGGAACCTGGGCATCGAGTGCTCCCTGACCGAACATCGTCCGGCTGAGGAATGCGCCGAGGCCGATCGCCGCGGCTGAAGACGCCACGTTGACCACGAGCAGGGTTCCCGCCACGAGCGGGGCACGGAGGATGCCGAGCAGAATGATGAAGCTGATGGCCAGGATCATCGGCGCAATCGTCCCGAAGTCCTGAGCGTTGCCGTCGCGGGCATCGAGCTCGGTTGCCGCCGCGCCGCCGACGTATGCGTTCGCACCGTCGATCGTGTCGACGTCTGACCGGATGTCCGTGATCAGGTCGAGGCCCGCAGGACTGTCGGGTTCGTATTCGCCGGTGACCATGACCTTCGAGATCGGGTCTGCCCCGGCGTTCGTTTCGTCGACGACGTTGGCGCGCACGACGCCGTCGATGTCGGCCACGGAATCCGCTGCCTGATCGGCGTGGGCTGAGTCGGTCACGACCCAGATCGGCTGCGATTCACCGGGAGGGAAGTGCTCGGACAGGACGTCGAGGCCCTGCGCTGACTCGGACTGCACACGGAACTTCTCGGACTGATCCAGTCCCACCGAGATACCGATGAGACCCGTGGCCATGACACCGAGAATGACGATTCCAGCGCCGAGGTGGATGCCCGGCTTCTTGACCACGCGAGTCGCGATGGTCCTCCAGATGGAAGGCTTCGCTGCGGGCTCGCTCCCGGAGGCGTCAGCAGCCCTCCCATCGGTGGCAGTCTCGTCGGAGGCGTCTTGCACCTTGGGAACGAAAGGCCAGAAGACGCCCTTGCCGCAGATCGCGAGAACCGGAGGCAGGGCGAAGAGCACGGCGGCTGCGGCGATGAGGAGTCCGACTGCAGCGGTGATGCCCAGTCCGCGGGTTCCCGGGATGACGGCGAAGACGAGGCTGAGCAGTGACAGGACCACGGTCAGGTTCGAGGCGAGGATCGTCGATGCGGTGTGGGTCCAGGCGGAGCCAAGTGCCAGACGGTGGTCGCTTTCGCGGCCCAGCTCCTCCCGGTAGCGGGAGATGAACAGGAGCGCATAGTTGGCACCGGCACCGAAGACAAGGACGCTGATGATGCCCGTGTCGAACTGCAGATCGAGTGCGTCGCCGACTGCTGCGGTCACGGTGGATGCGAGTCCGTCGGCGGTGCCGATGACGATCAGCGGCAGCAGCCACAGGATCGGCGAGCGGTAGGTGATGATGAGCAGGAGTGCGACGATGACGATGGTGACGATGAGGAGCGTGAAGTCCGCGCCGCCGAATGCCGAAGCGATGTCGGCACCGATCGCCGGTCCACCGGTGACCAGGAGGGACATGCCGGAGTCCGTGAGGTCACCTGCCTGAGAGTTCTCGACGATGAAGTCGCGGAGTCCATCGACGGTATCGGCGGTGTCGGAGTTGGTCAGGCCGACATCGATGGGGACCATGAGGAGCGCTGCCTTGCCGTCGTCACTGATGATCGGTCCGCTCGCCTGGGATGCAGCATCATCGGACGAGGAGTCTGTGCTCGATTCGCCGTTCTGGGCGGAGTCGATGTAGTCGCCGAGCGAGGCGCTCAGCTTCCCCAATTCGGACTGGTCGCTGTCGCTGAGGACCGAACCGTCGGTGTGGGAGGCAACGACCATGACCGACTGCTTGTCGGCGTCGGGGAACTTCTGCAGGAGTTGGGCGGCCTGGGTGGATTCGGAGTCGGCCGGAGCTGATTCATTGGCCCGGTCCTCGCCTGCGCCGGACAGGAGTCCGAAGAGCAGGGTGACGAGGATGACGACCCCGCCGAGGACGAACCACGAACCGCGCTTCGACACGAGCGTGTGCGCGCTTTTCGCAAGTGTTGTGTTCATGTCTCAAGCTCATCAAGTTTCTGAGCCGGAAACATCGCCTAGGAGTTCAGACTCAACCTGCAACTTTCGATGGAGAAAGCGCAGGATTCTCGACTATGCACCGTGTCACCTGGGCAATTACTTCAGACGATCGTCGCTCCGGCGGCGTCCATCTCGGCCAGGGCCAACGTGGAGGAGTCCTTGCCGACTCCTGCGATGAGCTCCTGGTGAACACGGACGGACCATCCGCCTTTGAGGGCGTCGAGGACGGTGGCGCATACGCAATGGTCGGTGGCGATGCCGACGACGTCGACCTCGGTGATGGTGAGCTTCGTCAGCAGATCGCCGAGGTGGTCCCCCTCATCCGTCGTCCCCTGGAAGGCAGAGTAGTCGGGGGTGCCCTGCCCCTTGCGCACATGGTGGGTGATGGCGTCGGTGGTCAGCAGAGGATCGTATTGGGCGCCTCCTGTGCCGGCCACGCAGTGGATCGGCCAGGTGTCGACGAAGTCCGGGTTCGCCGCGAAGTGGCCGCCGTTGTCGCTGTCGGCATCATGCCAGTCGCGGGAGGCTATGATTGCGTCGTTGTCACTGGCATGGGCCCCGAGGTAGCGGGTCACCTCGGTGGCCACGGAGTCGCCGCCGTCCACGCCGAGCGCCCCGCCCTCGGTGAAGTCGTTCTGGATGTCCACGATGAGAAGTGCCTTCGCCATACCTCGAGCATAGGCGCTTCAATGCGATTTTCCAGGGGTGTGGCGCGGTTGCTCAGATCCAGCCCTCTGCACGGAAGATGCTGCGATAGATCTCCCTGATGACGCATTGCTTGCGAGCGTTGTACTCCATGACCGTCTCACCGGCGGAATTCGCCTCAGCGACCGAGCGCAGCTTCACCGCCTGATAGCGATTCCGGTCATCGGGGCTGCCAATCAACCAATCGCGAAACAGGCGCATGCGGGCGACTTCCGGGCACCGTGGTCCGAACACGTGAAGGTTGCACATCGGAGCGACCAGGATTCCTGAATGCGCGTCGAGGTGTTTGAACATTCGGTGCAGGTACCAGGCCGGTTCGCGAATGACGAGTTCGAAACCGATCTGGTTCAGCAATGGTCGGAAGTCGGGCTCTACACGGGGGTCCGCGACAACGAGAGCGACATCGATGATCGGCTTCGCCGCCAGACCAGGCACCGAGGTGGAACCGACATGAGCGATGCCGAGGGCTTTGTCCCCGAGCCGGGTGAGGATCTGCTGCGACAGCTGCGAATAGTTCTCAGCCCAAGCAGGATCGTGATCGACGAATTCGATGGGAGCGTGTGGGAGATCGGGCCGTATCCAGAGATCGGGATCATCGACGTCATTGAAGGTCACGATCTCGTTCACCTCAGCGCTGAGCAGATTGGAGCTACGCGGATGGGAGCCGAGCGGATCCACTGGGCCGTCATTGTTCGCTGACATATTCTCCACGCTATCCGCTCCGACGTGGTCACGACAGCCTCAAATAGGAGAGCTCACCCGGTGGGTTTGCCCTCGAACCAGTAGAACTGTGAGAAATGATGATCCTTCTTCAGCTCCAGATCCTGTTTGATCAACGTACGGACCTGTTTGATGAGACTGCGTTCGCCGGCTGCCCAGACGTAGAGCCCGTCCGGATCGAGGTCGAACGAGCGCACATGCTCAACCAAGGCTGCCCCGAACGGACCCTCCCTGCGGACCCACACCCACCGAGCATTCGGATGCTCGGCCCGGGGAAGGGTGTTCACTGTGGTCGGCTCGTGGTCGTCTTCGATCGCAACGGTCACTGGCACCTCGGCGGGGATGGTCTGCAGCCAGGAGTTCACTGCCGGCAGTGCGGTGAGGTCGCCCGCGAGGAGGATGCGGTTCGTGTCCGAAGGCAGATCGATGCGGGCAGGGGTCAGCGCGGCCTCGATAGTCGTTCCCGGCGCCGCGGTCACCGCCCACCGGCTGGCTGGACCGGTGCCGGCGGGGTTCGCTGCGTCACCGTGGATGACGAAGTCAAGGCTGAACGTGCCGGTAGCCACGTCGATATCGACGAACGTGTACCCGCGCTGGCTGACATTCCCTTCGCCCTTCTCCGGATGAGGGAACCACAGCCGAGTCCACAGGGTGGGAAACACCTCGCTGAGCTCAGACAGGAGATTCGGCCCTGAGAAGTGGATGCGTCGGTAATAGTCCGTGAAGTCCTCGACCCGAGTCACCGCAATCTCATGGTTGGAGATCCGCATCAGGCGCATCACGCCACGCTGCCAATTGACCATTGCCGTCTTCCCCTCGCTCAGCCATGCCTTCAGAACTGAGCTTAGCCTAAGCTAATAAGGAAGATGCTGGCGTGGGACTCGGAGGGTCCTCCCTCAGCCCTGCTTCAGGGCTTTCCTCTGAGCCTTCGCTGCGGCTTTCCGGGCCGCATTCTTAGCTGCCTGCTTGGTCGTTTGGGCACCTGCGACGAGGAGGAGACCACCCAGGGCCGCGACATTCTTCGAGAAGTGGGTCTTGTGTGCAGCGGCATCGGCACCGTCCATCTCCCAGAATGCGTGACCAGCCAATGTGGTCGGGATCAGAGATCCGGCGAGTGCAAGAGCGGACAGACGTGGCTTGATGCCCAACGCCATCGTGGTCCCAGCGAGGAGCTGGAGTCCGCCGTTGGCACGGACCAGGAACTCATCGTCGTCGGACAGGACCGGCACGTATTCGCGGATCGCATCGAGCGTCGGTCCGGCAGCCTGGACCCGGCCGCCCGGGTTTGTCAGTGCCGAGTAACCGCCAGTGATGAAGATCGGTGCAGTGAGTACGCGTCCTGCTGTCTGCAGCAACGATGATCCTAGTGCCATGGAATTCTCCTTGAGGTATGGGCTTTTGAGCCTAACGGATGCCTGACCTCGGCCTCAATGCGCTTCGCCACGAGGCGTCGCTGGAGGTACTTGCTCCGCGGGTGCCATCGGCTGCGCAGCGGACGCGGGAGGCACAGCTGGTGCGGTCGGCGCAACGGGCGCGGGTGCCTTCGGCTGTCTGACACCCAGTTCGGGCTGCCTTCTGAACTGGCCCGTGGCGAAGAGAACCGCGATGACGATCGCGGAGACAATCCATCCGGACACGCCCAGGAAGGAGACCAAGGCCATGTCCGGCGTCGAGGCTGAGCCGTCGATGAACAGCCCGAGCAGCATTCCGGCCGAGCCGTTGAGCGCTGCGTGTGCGGCGACGGCCGGCCAGACCGAACCGGTGCGCAGTCGCAGCCACCCGAACAGGATTCCCAGCATGATGCATCCGCCGACCATGAAGGCCACACCGGTGATGTCGGGGCGTGCGAAGTTGTATCCGAGCAGGATCAGCGGTGCGTGCCACAGGCCCCAGATCACCCCGACGATGAGCAGCGCCGGCCAGGTGCCGAGCGGACGTAGGCTCGTCAGCAGCCACCCCCTCCAGCCGACCTCTTCACCGAAGGCGACGATCACGTTGAGCGCCGAGCCAAGCGCCATGATCACCAGATAGCCGATCACAGCCAGGACCACCGGGACCTCGTCCAGGCCGGGCAGCTGCGAGAGCTGCATCTTGAAACCCGAGAGGCCAAGCAGATCGACCTGCATCCACCCGAAGGCTGCTCCCACCAGATAGGCCGCGGCAACGAGTACGAACAACCCGAAGAAGGCGAGTGCGGTCATCCCGAGCACCCGGCCGAAGGGACGCAGAGGCCAGATGCCGAGGTACCTGACGATACTGGCCCGAGGCTCACCGGTGCGACGGCGCTGGACGATCATCGCTACGACCACAGCGATCAGAGGGGTGAACATCATGGCCATCCCCGACACCTGCACGAGCACGGGATCACCCAACCCTTCACCGCTCAACCACAGCGGCAGGCAGACGAGCCAGGCGAGGATCACCGCGACGGCGACGAAGACTGCGAACTCGAGCCACGGCACTGCGGCCGGCACGATCGCCAACGGTCGCCCTTTAGCGTCCACCCCCTCCTCCAGCTGCCTCGCCGAGTTGGCCGCAGGGCCGGTGGCCGCGGGGTCTGTGGCCACGGGGTCTGTGCCCACGTTGGCGTTGTCGTTGTGATCCGTTCCCGTGCTCACGGTTCCTCCTCAGTCCTGCGCCGACGCCTCAGCCCTGATGCTTCAGGTCTCCTGCTTCAGTCCGGCTCCGGTCTCATGTTCCAACCTACGTTGCCGCAGAACCCGACACCTCCGCCGCGTGGATGAAATCGGTCTCGTTCGCGTGGCCGAGCAGTCCGATCTGTCCGCGTTCTCCGACTCGCAACTTCCTCAGGGAGAGCCTGGCACACCACCGTCTCACATAAAAATACATGTCTATGCATAACAATTCGACAGGAGTTGGTCGGGCCGCTAAGCTGGTGCGCATGTCGAAAGTATTGTCTTCGCTCCCAATCGGTGAGCACGTTGGAATCGCCTTCTCCGGCGGACTGGATACGTCCTGCGCGGTCGCATGGATGCGCCACAAGGGCGCCGTTCCCTGCACCTACACGGCCGATATCGGCCAGTACGACGAGCCCGACCTCGACTCCGTGACGGAGCGTGCGAAGGAATACGGCGCAGAGATCGCCCGTTTCGTCGATGCCAAGCGCCTGCTCGTCGAAGAAGGCTTCGTCGCTCTGCAGTGCGGTGCATTCAACGTCCGCTCCGGCGGCAAGACCTACTTCAACACCACTCCCCTGGGCCGCGCGGTCACCGGCACCATGCTCGTGCGCGCCATGAAGGAAGACGGCGTCGACATCTGGGGCGACGGCTCGACCTACAAGGGCAACGACATCGAGCGCTTCTACCGTTACGGCCTCATGGCCAACCCGAAGCTGCGCATCTACAAGCCGTGGCTCGACTCGGACTTCGTCGAGGAGCTCGGCGGCCGCCAGGAGATGAGCGAATGGCTCGTCGAGCACGGCTACCCCTACCGTGACTCCGCAGAGAAGGCGTACTCCACCGACGCCAACATCTGGGGTGCGACCCACGAGGCCAAGACGCTTGAATTCCTCGATGCCGGACTGGACATCGTCGAACCGATCATGGGTGTCGCCGCCTGGCGCGATGACGTCGAGGTCGCGACCGAAGAGGTCACCGTCGGCTTCGAGGCGGGTCGCCCCGTGTCGATCAACGGCGAGAAATTCGACGATCCCGTCGCCCTGGTCTTCAAGGCCAACGAGGTCGGCGGCCGTCACGGACTCGGCGTCTCCGACCAGATCGAGAACCGCATCATCGAGGCGAAGTCACGGGGCATCTACGAGGCTCCCGGCATGGCGCTGTTCCACATCACCTACGAGCGCCTACTCAACGCCATCCACAACGAAGACACCATCGCGCTCTACCACGAAGAGGGTCGCCGCCTGGGTCGTCGCATGTACGAGGGTCGCTGGCTGGACCCGCAGTCCCTCATGCTGCGCGAATCCATGCAGCGTTGGGTCGCCTCGGCGATCACCGGCGAAGTGACGTTGCGCCTGCGCCGCGGTGACGACTACACAATCGTCAACACCACCGGCCCGAACCTCAGCTACCACCCGGAGAAGCTGTCGATGGAGCGCGTGGGCGACGCCGCCTTCGGTCCCGAGGACCGCATCGGCCAGCTGACCATGCGCAACCTCGACATCGCCGATTCGCGTGCCCGCCTCGAGCAGTACGCGGCCATGGGCATCGTCTCGGGCCCGACTTCGGAGCTCGTCGGTTCCCTTGAGGCCGGTGGCGCCGAGGAGATCGCAAACTCCACCGATGATGTCGACGCCGCCAGCGACCGTGCCGGACTGTCCGCTGCCTTCGACGCCGGCACGGACTGATCAGAATCCACCTGACCGGCTGAACCGCTTGCCGGCCGACCGGCTGCCTGACCGACCGCCCGACTGGCCGACCGGCTGCCTGACCGACCGCCCGACTGCCTGGCTGGCTGGCCCGCTGGTTGCCTGCCTGACTGGCCGAGTCATTCTCGAAGCCCCACTCACACAGTGATGTCACTGCGTGAGTGGGGCTTCTGTGTTGTGGCAAATCTCTGTGTCGTCACGGACTTATGAGGCGCAACGGACGCCCCCGCGGCGCAACTCCACCTTCGGACCCTCACTTTTCGGCGCCGACGCCGCAACAGTTGGTAAGTTCTCCTCGATCCCAGCGCCTGGATCAAACAGAACTTACCAACCGTTGCACCTCTTTCGGCGCGCAGTGGGATGATCGTGCCATGACATCAGCTGCGTCCGGTGTGCGCTTCCTCGCCGAGGTGCTCGACCGTGAACTCCGGGACCGTGGCAGCTCAGTACGCGCCGCGAAGGAACGGGCGTACCTCAAGAGCGAGCTCGTCCACTACGGCGTCGGCGTGCCCGCTACTCGGGGAGTGGTCCGCGAGGTGTTGCGCACGAGTGAGTTGAAGCATGACGGAGTGATCGCGCTTGCCGAGGAGCTGTGGGACTTCGCAGGCGATGCAGACGGCATGAACCGAGCCGCCAGCCGGACCCCTGTCTACGAACTCCGCAGCGCGGCAACGATGGTGCTCATCGACAAGCAGGACCACCTCGGCGCAGATGATACTGACCTCTTCGAACGTCTGCTGCGTCAGGCACACACCTGGGCACTCGTCGATCCACTCGCCGGTGATGCCGTCGGCCCGTTGGCCGAACACGATGCGCAGTTCGATCCCACCCTCGAGCAGTGGGCGGGCGACGAAGATTTCTGGATCCGGCGCTCTGCGCTGCTGGCCCACCTCAGGCCATTGCGTGAGGGTCGCGGTGGCTTCGCCCGATTTTCACGGTTCGCCGATGCGATGCTGGAGGAGAAGGAGTTCTTCATCCGCAAGGCTATCGGCTGGGTGCTGCGCGACACCGCCCGCACACGTCCCGATATGGTCTTCGACTGGATGCTGCCGCGTGCACATCGAGCTTCAGGTGTGACGATGCGCGAAGCGGTGAAGCATCTGTCGCCGAAGCAGCGGGATGCCCTGCTCGCAGTTCCCGTCAGAGGGACCTGGCGAATTCGAGCAGGATCTGATTGAAAGCCTCGGGCTGCTCGATGTTGGCCGCATGCCCATCATTGGGGATGACCGTCGATGATCCGATCGGAGCCAGCCCTGCGGTCGCGGCTGCGTGCGATGCTGGCCAGTGTTCACTTTCGGCTCCGGCGACGAAGAGCACGGGCACGTCAGTGCCTTCGATCACCGGACGCCAATCGGCCTTCGCGTGGTCGTTGAGAAGTGCGAGCTCGCCGCGGCTGAGGTGATGATCCACACCCTTCATGGCCGTGAGCAGACGCAGCAAGCGCCTGCCCCGCTTCCAGACGGGGGTGCCGTACCCGGTGGGAGGAATGCCTTCGGCGAAGTAGGCGTCGACGTTGGATTCGTTGTAGCCGTAGTATCCGTGGGGCCAGTCGACGGTGTTGAGCATCTTCGGGGTCTGATCGACGATGACGATTCCGGCGATGCGATCGGCGCCGAACTGGGTGAGATAGGACCAGATTGTATTGCCGCCCATGGAGCCGCCCACAAGCAGAACATCTGTGAGTTCCAGAGCCTCGAGAACCTGCGCCACATCCTGACCGCGCCGCTCCATTGTCACGCCTGACTTGGGGTGATCGGCGTTGCCGTGACCGCGCAGATCGACGGAGAACACCTCGTATCCGGCGCTTGTCAACGGTCCGACCTGGTAGCGCCAGCTGGTCGCCGGCGCCTTGAACCCGGACAGCAGCACCACTGGGCGACCAGAGGAAACTCCGGCCCGGGTGTACTCGAGACGGACACCGTCATCGGCAGTGATTGCGGCCATGGTCCAATCCTAGCGCCGAACACTTTCAGGCAGCTCGAGGCCTCAGTCCCAGGTGTTCAATGCATAAAGACGGCGTCACGGTGTGGATCACATCGAAAAAGCCCCTCACCAACATTTCTGCTGGTGAGGGGCTCCTCTACTGTGCGCCACGAGGGATTCGAACCCCCAACCTTCTGATCCGTAGTCAGATGCTCTATCCGTTGAGCTAGTGGCGCATATTGTTTGGACTCTCGCCCTGCAACTCGATCAACTATACACACCGAATTCACCCAAGCTCAAATTCGACCCGAGTGCGCTTCGCCACATTTGCGGCTACCGCAGGGAGGGGCCGGGCTCGCTCGATCGGCGATCCACAGCCCCTCCACGCGGCAGTTGGCAGGCTACTGCTGCGCAGCCTCTGGCTTCGCCGAATTCTTCCAGCGCCGGGCTGCAATGAAGGAGCGCACGCCCATGACGACGTAGATGATGAGCAGCACGAAGGTGATGATGCTCGTGATCACAGCCGCAGGTCGCTCGGCCTCACCGGCGATCAGCGCACCGACCTGCATGACGTTCATGCCGGTGCCGAAGATACCCAAGATGGCAACAACCAAAGCGATGTGGACTCCGAGCTTCTGATTCTTCAGTGCGATGAGTCCGCAGATGAGGAGGACGGCGCCCAGAATGGCCGGGATCAGAGCGGTCCAGCTGGCGAATGAGGTTGCGACGTAGGCAATGACGCCGACAACGATGAGGACGATACCAAGTCCGATGGTGGTGCGGGGCATGATGCTCCTTAGATTCTCATTTGAGGTCACAGATGCCCTGTCCCGACAGTTCCGATTCAGAGCATGATCGAAGGCGTCAGTGATGACGACAACTGCCCTCTATTCTACTATTCGTAGAATTTAAGTCCATCTCGCAGGCAGCCTGCCTGCAGGTAGCGCCGGAAGACCCGGAAGATCACCTGCGAAAGCTTCGACCGGACGGTGAGAGCCACCTCGGCGAGGGCCCCGAAGGCGCTGGTTCCATGAACAATCACGTTTTGCAACAAACAATCACCGAAATGCAAAGACACATCATTGAATTGACGCATCCACGTCTTCCGCAATGCCGTTGTGATCCAATGCACATCTTCCAGTGACTCAAAACCAGGATTTTCCGGCCCGTGCGAGTCCTACGGTGGAGATGTACCAGCCGCCAGGCGGAACCCCGATTGACCAGGAGACCACTCATGACTGTCCTCGACCATGACGTCGTCGCTGACCAGCTGAAGAACGCACCGACCGATAACGAGTCGGTGCTTTCGTTCGTCAGCAGGGTCGCCACCCTCACCACCCCCGACGATATCGTCTGGGTCGATGGTTCAGATGAGCAGAAGGCCACCATCGCCGACCAGCTCGTCGAAGCCGGCACGATCGTTCGCCTGACCGGCACCAAGGACTCATTCTATGCGGCCTCCGACCCCGAGGACGTCGCCCGCGTGGAAGGCCGCACCTACATCTGCTCCGCCGAGGAGAAAGACGCAGGCGCGCTCAACAACTGGATGGCGCCAGCCGAGATGAAAGAGACTCTCGAACCTCTCTTCACCGGTTCGATGCGGGGACGCACCATGTACGTCATCCCCTTCGTCATGGGACACGCAGAGGCCGACCAACCGATGTTCGGCATCGAGGTCACCGACTCCCCTTACGTCGTTCTCTCCATGCTCGTCATGGCTCGCTCGGGCAAGAATGCTCTCGACGCGATCGTGGCCAACGGCGGCACATTCGTCGAATGCGTGCACTCTGTCGGCGCTCCGCTCGAACCCGGGCAGGAAGATGTCGCCTGGCCCTGCAACCCCACCAAGTACATCACCCACTTCCCGGAAGACCGCTCCATCTGGTCCTTCGGCTCCGGCTACGGCGGCAACGCACTGCTGGGTAAGAAGTGCTACGCGCTACGCATCGCTTCGTCGATCGCCCGCGATGAGGGCTGGCTGGCCGAGCACATGCTCATCCTCAAGCTCACAAGCCCGGAGGGCGAGGTCAAGTACATCGCCGCTGCGTTCCCCTCGGCCTGCGGCAAGACCAACCTCGCCATGATCGAGCCCACGATTGCCGGCTGGAAGGCTGAGACTCTGGGCGACGACATCGCCTGGATGCGCTTCGGCGACGACGGCCAGCTCTACGCCGTCAACCCCGAGTTCGGCCTCTTCGGCGTCGCGCCGGGCACCGGTTACACCACCAACCCGACCGCGATGCGCGCCATCGAAGCAGGCGGCAACATCTTCACCAACGTCGCACTGACCGACGACGGTGACGTGTGGTGGGAAGGCAAGACCGACGAGAAGCCAGCGCACCTCACCGACTGGCGCGGCAATGACTGGACCCCGGATTCGGAGACTCCAGCCGCTCACCCGAACTCGCGTTTCTGCACCCCGATCGCCAACGTCCCGACCCTGGCTCCCGAGTGGACGAATCCGAACGGCGTGCCGATCTCGGCCATCCTCTTCGGCGGTCGCCGTAAGACCACGATGCCGCTGGTGACCGAGACCAAGAGCTGGAACCACGGAGTGTTCATGGGATCGGTGCTCTCCTCTGAGACCACCGCAGCAGCCACCGGCGCCGTCGGCGTCGTTCGCCGCGACCCCATGGCCATGCGTCCCTTCATCGGCTACAACGTCGGTGACTACCTGCAGCACTGGCTCGACATCGGCAACACCGAGGGTGCCCAGCTGCCGAAGATCTTCTACGTCAACTGGTTCCGCCGCGATGACGACAACTCGTTCCTATGGCCAGGATTCTCCGAGAACTCGCGTGTTCTCAAGTGGGTCTTCGAACGCGTCACCGGCACCGCCGACGCAGCCGAATCCCCGCTGGGCCTGACCCCCGTTGAGGGCGGCCTGGACACCGAGGGCCTCGACTTCACCGACGAGCAGCTGCGCAAGGCTCTGGCGATCAAGCCCGAGGAATGGGAAACCGAGCTCGGACTCATCGAGGAATGGTACGAGCAGCTCGGCGATTCGGTTCCAGCCGAACTCCGCGCCGAGGTCGACAACCTGCGCGACCGCCTGGGTCTCGCCTGAGTCTCTGAGTCATTGAGACTCTACTGAGCGACAGAGAATCCCCCAACCATCGTCGAGGTGGTTGGGGGATTTTCGTATGCCGGGAGGCAGTGCCCACGGTATTCAGAGCCTGCGGTGTTCGGAGCCTGCGGTGTTCGGAGCCTGCGGTGCTTGGCGCGCGCAGTGCAGCGAGGTGGCTTCAGTGGCGCCAGCGGGGGCCCGTGACGGTTGCCGAATCACAGCACGTGCGGGAGCACCAATACGCCCTGCAGGAACTGTAGGACAAGATGCTCCGGGGAGGACGTGCTTTGCTTACGGTTGTGAATACCAAGGACCGTAGTGGATACGACTACCGATGGTGGGTCCCGCAGGCGGTGCGGCAGTCGGTGCGGCAGTCGGTGCGGCAGGCGGTACCGCAGGCGGTGCGGCAGTCGGTGCGGCAGTCGGTGCGGCAGTGGCAGTGGGAGACAGAAACGCGCTCAGGCGCCGTGGAGCGCAGGAACGATGAGGTAGACGCCGACGAGCACAACGATGCTGCAGACGCCGAACACTGCCCAGTAGCCGATCCTGAGCAGGGGCTTGCTCTGGCCTTCGGCAGCCAGGTCGACGTGCACTGCCCGCATCCGCACAGCGGTGGAGAAGAGCGTGATGACGACGATCGCTGACACCCAGGTCGCAACCGCAACGATGAGGAATGAGCTCCACTCGATCATTTCGAATCTCCCTTGTCTGCGCGTGCCTCATCGGCTCGTGTCTTATCCGCATCAGTCTTCGCCGCTGAGGTGTGCACGGCGTTGGGATCCGAGCCGGCATTCACCTCGGAACCGGAACCGGTTCCGGAGCTGGGGTTCGCGTCGGGGTCAGCGCCCGCGTCGGAGTCTGTATCGGCAGCGGCGCTGATGTTCGCATCCGCAGCTGCCTCGGCAGCTGGACCGGCACCGGACTTCGCATCCGCTTTGTCAGAGAGTCGCTGGTCGCGGGCAGCGATGCGATCAGCACGCTTCATTTCGGCACGCTTGCGGTTTCGGTCCTTCCGCAGCTTGCGCTTGCGGCCGCGGATTCCCACCGCCTCGCCGACGGTGTCGAAGTTCGAGATCTCCGGATCCGCAGCCTTGCGCGAGCTGAGGAAGATCCAGAGGACTGCGACGACCGCGATGACGGTGTCGATGATGACGCCGATGGTGCCCAGATGCGCGATGGCTGCAGCGATACCACCGACGATTCCGGCCGCTGGGATGGTCAGCAGCCAGCCCGATGCGATCCGACCTGCAGTCGACCACTTCACGTCAGCGCCCTTACGGCCCAGGCCGGAGCCGACTACCGAACCGGACGCCACCTGCGTCGTCGACAGGGCAAAGCCCAGGTGCGACGAGGCGAGAATTGCGGCGGCAGTCGAGGTCTCGGCAGCCAGCCCCTGAGCAGGCTTGACCGTGGTGAGCTTCGTGCCGAGGGTGTCGATTATTCGCCAGCCGCCGACATACGTTCCCAGGGCAATCGCCAGTGCGCAGGCGGTGATCACCCAGAGGTGAGGACCGGTTCCGTGATCCTGCAGGTTCGCGGAAACGAGGACGAGGGTGATGACGCCCATGGTCTTCTGCGCATCGTTGGTGCCATGTGCCAGAGCCACGAGAGAGGAGCTGAAGATCTGCCCGTATTTGAACGGAGCCCGGTGAGCGGTCTTCCCTTCGCCGTTGCGTCGCGTGATGGAATAGGCCAGGCGCGTGCACAGATACGCACCGACGCCGGCGATGATCGGAGCGGCGATGGCAGGCAGGACCACCTTGGACACGAAGACGCCGAAGTCGACGGAGTTGAGCCCGGCACCGATGATCGCGGCACCGATCAGTCCGCCGAACAGCGCGTGTGACGACGACGACGGCAGGCCGAAGCGCCACGTCGCCATGTTCCAGATGATCGCACCGATGAGGCCGGCAAGGATGAAGTCCGGAGTGATCTGGACTCCCCCACCACCTTCTCTGATGATGCCCCCGGAGATGGTCTTCGCCACCTCGGTGGACAGAAAGGCACCGACAAGGTTGAGCAACGCTGCCAGGGTGACCGCTGCCTTGGGCTTGATCGCTCCTGTGGCGATCGGAGTCGCCATGGCATTGGCCGTGTCGTGAAAGCCATTGGTGAAGTCAAAGAACAGTGCCAGCACGATGACCAACACGACGACGAAGATGATTTCCACTAAGCGACCTTGAACGTAGACACAATTCGGACCGTGGATGATTTTGCTGGCGGGCAGCGTCCTCAATCGAAAAAAGTCTACCGCCTATTTCACCGAATCTTCACCCACTGTTCGGTGTATCTACACTCGCGACACTCTGCGTTCATCTCTGAGCTGGCCGAACACCTCACCACCAGTCCCGGAATGTATCGACGTTCACAATCGACCCGGTGAGTAGGCGCGATGGTCAGCAGACGAATCCGTCGGCGATGGTCAGCGCTTCGTCAAGGACCTCGAGACCGAAGCGCACGTCCTCGTCGGGCGTGTTCAGAGGCGGGACGACATGGATTCGGTTGAAGTTGGCGAAGGGAAGCACTCCCCCGGCTTTCATCGCACCGATGACCTGGTTCATCTCCGGCGAGCTGCCGCCGTACGCGGCCAATGGCTCCTTCGTCGTCCGATCCTTGACGAGCTCAACGGCCCAGAAGCAGCCCATGCCGCGGACTTCGCCGATCGAAGGATGCCGCTGCGCCATCTCGCGCAGAGCCGGACCGATGATGTCTCGGCCGAGGCGGTCGGCATTCTCGACCATTCCCTCCTCGTCCATCGCATTCATCGTGGCGACCGCAGCCGCACATGCCAGCGGATGACCCGAATAGGTCAGACCGCCGGGATAGACACGGTCGCGGAAGGTCTCGAAGATCGCGTCGGAGATCGCGACTCCGCCCAGTGGCACATAGCCCGAGTTCACGCCCTTGGCGAAGGTGATGAGATCCGGGGTGACGTCCCAGTGATCGACGGCGAACCAGCGACCGGTCCGGCCGAAGCCGGCCATCACCTCATCGGCGATGTAGACGATGCCGTAGCGGGCTGTCAGCTCTCGCACACCCTCGAGGTATCCGGCCGGAGGCCCGTAGATCCCGGCGGTGCCCGGCACGGTCTCGAGGATGAGCGCGGCTATGTTGCTCGGGCCCTCGAGCGTGATCATGTCCTCAAGGTGCTGCAGCGCTCGCTGCGTCTCTTCCGCCTCGGTGGTGGAGCCGAAGTAGGAACGGTACTGGTAGGCAGGCATGAAGTGGACGATGCCCTCGGCCGAGTAGTCATTGGCGAAACGGCGCGGGTCACCCGTGACGTTGACAGCCAGTTGGGTGCCGCCGTGGTAGCTGCGATAGGCGGAGAGCACCTTGGTCCTGCCGGTGTGCAGCCGCGCCATGCGGATCGCGTGCTCGTTCGCATCGGCACCACCGTTGGTGAAGAACACGTGGTCGAGATCGCCGGGGGTCCGCTCGGTGATGAGCCGGGCAGCCTCCGAGCGGGCATCGTTGACGTGCTGGGGAGCAATCGTGCAGAGCTTCGCCGCCTGCTCCTGAATCGCCGACACGACCTTCGGGTGCTGGTGCCCGATGTTCGTGTTCACCAGCTGCGAGGACATATCGAGCAGCTTCCGCCCGTCGCCGTCGAAGACATAGGGGCCCGCCGCGTCGACGATCGTCATCGGCTCGAATGGCCCCTGGGCCTGCCAGGAGTGGAAGACGTGCGCACGGTCGAGCTCGTAGGCGCGTTGACCTGCTTGCAGCTGTTCGGCACTGAACGCCCGCTCGCTGTGGCCAAGCTCCGCATTGCTCTCCGAGCCTTCAGTCCTGGAGTCGCTGACCTCACGATCGAGCTCTTCGTTCGCATTGATCACAGTCATGATGCGCCGTCCTTTCGCGTTTCATTCCATATCGCCGAGGTGGGTCGGACCGCCGAGGTGACCCTGATATTTCAATGGTGAGTCAGCCGCACCCGAATCGCCATGGACGACCTGTCAACATATATCCATGCAGACTTACACTGTGTAAACCACGTGGCCTGGAGACGACGAAGGGAAGCGAACAGTGGAAGCTTGGTCGCAGCGAGAACCGGATCTCACTATCGCGAACCTGCTCGACGTCGACGAGATCCGCCGCGGTGATCCCGAAGTCGTGACAGGTGGCGACCAGGTGGGGCGTGCAGTGAGATGGGTCCACATCGCCGACTCGGAGAATGTCGCGCAGTTCCTCGAAGGCGGCGAACTCGTGCTCAGCACAGGCTTGTCCTACCGGTCGTCACAGGAGTCGACGGCAAATTTTCTCGATCAGCTCGAATCCGCTTCTGCCGCCGGTGCCGTCATCGAACTCATTCAAGACGATGGCCGACCTGATGACGAAGCCATCGAGAATGTGCGTGCCGCCGCCCGTGGTCGCGAGATCCCGATCGTGATTCTGCGTCACCGGATCAAGTTCGTCCGCGTCACGGAGCTCGCCCACCAGGAACTGCTCGGTCGGCAGCTTGCCCGCGTAGAGCGTGCCCGCACGGTCCACGAGGTCTTCACCCAGCTGAGCCTGGAGAGTGCTGGAGCCCAGGACATCGTCGACCGGACATCGGAGCTGCTGGGCTCACCCGTCATGCTCGAAGACGTCGGACATCGCCTACTCGCCCACGCCGGCGATATACCTTCGTCGCGCACTGCTCGGCGTGAAAGCAATGGCCCGGACGACCTCGGTGAGGGCCACGAACATGGGCACAGGCACGGGCACGGGCACGGGCAACGGTGGCTGCAGACTCCAGTGGGACTGCGAGATCGTCGGTGGGGCCGGCTGCTCGCGCCGGGCCGCCTGGAATCCGACGAGGAGGCAGCGCAGGTCATCGAGCGCGCCGCGCAGACTCTGACCTTGGCGCGGATGGCCGAACGCGACGAACAGGACCTTCTCATCCAGGCTCAGGGCGGACTGGTCCGCGAAATCATCGAATCGGCAGACGTCGACGAGAAACAGGTCCGAATTCGGGCGGCGGACCTGGGGTTCGCACCACGAGGCCGCATGATTCCCGTGGTCGTCCGCGTTGATCGCGGTCCGAACACCGACCCGACATCACTCCAACTGCGGGAACGGTCGCTGCACCGCGCTTTCGTCACTGCAGCAACCGCTCACCACTGCTCCACACTGTCCGCCGGACTGCAATCGGGTTCATTCGGCACCGTGGTGGCGCTGCCCCCAGGCACCGACGATGATGCGGTCCTTGATGGGCTCATCGATGAACTTCCCACCCGCGACACCACAGTCGGGGTCGGGCGGACGAGCACGTCGATCGTCGACGCCGCCAGCCAGCTCGAATCCGCCAACCAGGTGGCCGAGATCGCGTCGACGCTCGAGTTGCGACAACGGAAGTACTACCGATTCTCCGACGTAAGACTGCGCGGACTGCTCTCATCCCTGCGCGATGATCCGAGCGTTCGGGCCTTCGCCGAGGCGGAGCTGGCTCCTCTGCTCGAAGCTGAAGGCGGAAGCGGTGGCGGAAGCGGTGGCGGCGGCGAGGAGATGCTCACCCTCCTCGAACAGTTCCTCTCTCACAGCGGCAACAAGTCAGCGCTTGCCCGCAGCGGCTTCCTGTCCCGTCCGGCACTGTACGCGCGCCTGGACAGACTTCAGGCCAAGCTCGGGGTCTCGCTGGAAGATGCGGAATCACGCACCGCACTCCACGTCGCCATTCTGTGGCTGCGCACAAACCGGTGAAGTGAACTGCACGCGATAGATTCACCTTCACAGCATTGTAAGACAATCACCGATATCTTGCGAAGCAGATCTCGAAGATCTGGTTCGGCTTCTCAGCCGACCTGCTGTGCCCCAGTGATCTCGATCGCAGCACCGGAGATGAACGATGCTCGATCGCTGAGCAGGAACGTCGTCAACTCCGCGACTTCGTCCGGACGGCCCAGACGACCCAGCGGGATGGACTCGGCCAGGACCGCCTCGGCGATATTCGAGGTTTCGAGCTTCTGCTTCAGCATCGGGGTGAGGATCTCGCCGGGGCAGACGGCGTTGACCCGCACTCCCTGTCCGCCGTAGTCGCGGGCAAGACTCTGGCTGAACGAGACGACTGCGGCCTTGGATGTGTTGTACGCGATGTGGCCGCCTGCCGGGTGCAGACCCCATTGGGAGGCGATGTTGACGATCGACCCGGTTCCCGCACCGATGAGCGACGGCAGGATGCCGCGGCTCAGATGCATGACGGCATCGACGTTGACGGCGAAGGTCGCCGCCCAGTCGTCCTCATCGATGTCAAGGAGGGAACCTCGGCGCATCACTCCTGCACAGTTGACGAGGCCATCGACGACTCCGAAGCGCGCGAGCACGCTGGTGAGGAGATCGGCGCAGCCTGCCGCTGTTGAGATGTCGGCCGGGTACGACGACAGCCGCGCACCCACCTCGGCGGGCAGAGAAGGATCGGGAGGCATTTCCACCCGGTCCACGGCGATGACGGTTCCGCCCTGACGCGCGCAGGCTGTGGCGATCGCCGAGCCGATTCCGCCGGCGGCTCCGGTGACGATGATGGTGCGACCTTCGAGTTCCATAAGCTGTCCCTTCGCCGTGCACTGTCCATTCGCAGTCGGGAGAACTGACATCGACTCACTCCCCGGCTGTCATTCGGCCCATCCCCCGTCCCCAGATGTCGCCGACGGTATAGCCGACAGGGAACGGATCGTCGGATTCGAGGACGAGCTGGTGGAACCCTGTGATCCACCCGCGACCGCTGATCGTCGGCACGATCCCCGGAAGACCGCCCACGGATGTCGTCTCCTTCACCTCAGCGGTGAAGGTCGTGCCCATCATCGATTCGTGAACGAACTTCTCCCCGACGGCCAGCTCTCCCTTGGCATACATAGCTGCCACACGAGCGCTGGTTCCGGTTCCGCACGGCGACCGATCGAATGTGCCTGACCAGGTGCTCGGATCATCAAGGTCGACCTCCCCGTTGGGCAGGACCACGGCATTGCGGCCGTGAGTGCCCTCGGTTCGCGCCGGTCCGTGGATCATCGGCAGAGCGATCGAGTCGATCTCGGGGATGAGCGGATGGAGAACGTCGAACGCATCGTCGGCGGCTTTCCTCATCACCGAGGCGGCCCGGACGATCTCCTTCGCGTTGGCCGGCTCGAGGTCGATGCCGAAGTGCTCTGCCTTGGCTTGAACATAGAACTGTCCCCCGAAGACGATGTCGACGGGAATCGATCCGTAGCCGGGAACCTCCAGCGGCAGATCAAGACCATGGACGAACGCGGGCACATTGTCGAAGGTCACCAGTGTGGCCCTGCCTTCTTCCACGCTTGCGCGCACCGTGACGATCCCGACCGCGGTGTCCACGCGCAGAGTGGTGATGGGTTCGAGGACATCGATAGCCCCGGTCTCGATGAGTGCGGTCACCGCGCAGATGAGATTCGATCCCGACATGGGTCGGAATCCGCCCTGTTCCATGACGATCATGCCGAAGTCACAACTGAGATCTGCCGGAGGGACGATCAGAGGCGAGCAGAGCCCGGGATATCCGCGAGGCTCCTGCAGGACCAGTGTGAGCAAGTCATCGAGATGGTCACGACAGTAGCGAAGCCGCTCGACCATGGTCGCACCCTTGACTCGCAGACCGGAGCCCATGAGGACTCGACCCGGTTCACCAGCCGCGTGGACGTCGACCGTCTGAATGAGCTGCCTATTGGCCATAGTGTCGGTACCTCGTTCGAAAACAGTCGACGGTCAGGCGACGGTCTCGAGGCCTGCGGCACTGAGGAGGCCTCGGAGCTCCTCCCGATATTCCGTCGCCAGTGGCAGAATCGGAGCGCGCGTCGGACCTGCCGGCATCCCGACGAGTTCGACACCGGTCTTCACTCCGCAGGCATAGCTGTGTGATTCGAGGAAGACACATATGGGGTGAATCTTCTCCCACAGTTCCCGCGCTCGGGGAATGTCAGTGTCGATGGACAGCGCGTTGTACAGATCGACACACAGTCGGGGAATGAAGCTGGCTGCTCCCCACACACCTGCATCGGTTCCGAGTGCGAGCGCTGCGAAGGTCAAGGTGTCACAGCCGTTGATAGCTTGGATGTCATCGGACTGGTCGAGATAGACGGAGGTGAACTTCGAGAAGTCGCCGCTGGTGTCCTTGTAGCACGCGACTCCTCCTTCCCGCCCAAGTCGGCCGAACTCTTCAGCACTGACGTCAAGCCCGGTGGCATCCGGAATGTTGTAGAACATGATCGGAATGTCGACGACGCTCGAGACTGCCCGGTAGTGAGCGATGGTCTCTTCGATTGACGGAGTGTCGTAGAAGGGAGGGACGATCATGAGAGCATCGGCACCTGCTTCTTCGGCATCGCGGCTGAGCTCGATCGTCTCTGCCGTTGAGAGTGCCCCAGTTCCCGCGACCACGGGCACACGCCCACCTGCCGCTTGAATGTAGGCGCGGTTGCCTACTTTGCGCTCCGCGACAGTGAGTGCGGTGAATTCTCCGGTTGAGCCGCCCGGCACCAATCCGTGGACGCCGTTCGAGATCATATGCTCGACCTGAGCCTCGATACCGGCGATATCGATCTCGCCGCCGTCAGGGCTGAACGGGGTGATGCATGCGGCATAGATGCCGGTGAAGGTGATTGACATGAGTTTGGCCTTTCAACTGGTGGCTGTCGTTCAACAGTGGACGAGGAGCGGGAATCGATCAGAATCGCTGTGGTGATATCCGCGCAAGGAGATCGGGACTGAGGTTGGATCTTCGATCGAGCATGATGTCGGTGAGCACCTTCGCCGAGGCGGGCGCCAGGGTCAGCCCCAACATCGAATGGCCGGAATTCACAAAGACGTTCTTCGCCGTGCCCAGATTGCCGATCACGGGAAGCCCGTCCGGTGTCATCGGCCGCGAGCCCGCCCACGGAGCCTGCTCACCGGTCGGTGCATCACCCCAGTCACGGAAGGATTGTCTGGCAGCACGGCGAATGGCTTCGACGCGGACGTCGTTGACGTCGTCATCTCGGCTGCCGAATTCCATCGTCCCCGCCAACCGAAGCATGCCGTTGAGTGGGGTGACTGCGACCCTGGTGTCTTCGAGAGTCAGTGAGGTTCTCAGTCTTATCGGCGCCGGAACGTAATCGATGCTGTACCCCTTGCCCGAATAGATGGGCAGTCTGCGTCCGAGCTCGCCCAGAAGTGCACCGGTCGGCACGCCTGCGGCGACGACGACGGCATCGGCAGCGATGACCTCCGCGTCGGTGGTGACGATCGCAGTGACAGTGTCACCCCTGCGCACGAAGCTTCGCACGGTCGCTCCTTCGCGCACTTTCACACCGATGTCGCCCAACTTCTTCAGCAGTCCGCGGGTCAGCGAGTCGGGTTCGATCTGACGATCGGTGGGAAAGAACATCCCGTGGCGAATTCGGTCGCTCAGTGCCGGCTCCGCCTCCAGCAGGTCATCGCCGTGGAGTTCTTCGGCGACGTGACCAGCCGTTGCGAACGCCTTCAGGGTCTGAGCGTGTTCTTCGAATCGAGCGGTCGTCTCAAATGCCAGGAGCACTCCCCTAGCATGCATCTCGAAATCGATGCCCTGGCGCTGATAGTCATCGAAGAGCGCATTCGCGTCTTCACCCATGCGCAGGTGCACGTCGAGACCTGCGTCGAAGTCCTTGGCGTTGCAGCGTTGGGCCATCCGGAGCAGAAACTTCAGGTATCCAGGTGCCAAAGACGGTTTGATCGACAGGGGGCTGTCGGGCCTGAGCATCCATCTGATGCCCTGCAGCAGGACACCTGGCCCGGGAACCGGAGTGCTCTCAGCCAGTGCCACTTTCGCCGCATTGCCATGGGATGCTCCGGCGCCGCACTTTCCTGCTTCGAGAAGCGTGACCTCGCAGCCGGCAGACGCCAATTCATAGGCGCTGGCCAGGCCCACCACTCCACCGCCGACAACGACTGCCTTCATACAGGTCTCCCTCAATGCCGACCGCGACCGACGTTGGTCGCAGCTTAAGGATTGTATGACAATCCCTTGAGGATCACGCTACGCATTCGTGGTGATCGCGTCAATGCTCTTTCGCGCAGAGTTTCCCAAGGGCCTGCGCCTCGGAACGGCTGATGCCCCACTGAATTCTGGGAACAGCCAGTCGGTCAGTCAGTCGCTCGATTCAGGCGTCAGCAAGGCGAGTTCCTGGGCGCTGTCCATGGTGTGAACGTCCAGGGCTGTCCGAATCTGCGCGGAATCACCCGTGCGGATCGCGCGCATCAGCGCCGCATGGATGGCATGAGCCCGCGCAGGATTCGTCCGGGTGAATTGGTCATAGGCCAAAACGATCGTCATCTGCGCTTCCATCACCGGCCAGATACGCATGAGCAGGTAGTTGTCCGCCGCTTCCCAGATCCCCCGGTGGAATCGCACGTGCGCCTCATGCAGGGCCAGAGGGTCCGATTCTGCGGTAGCCCTCTCGAACATCCGCCACGCGTCTTCCAGCGCCTCCATCCTCCGGCCGGTCTTGTCGGCAAGGATCTCGCTGATCGCCTCGGTGTCCAGGGCGACCCGGATTCGAGCGATGTCGAGCAGAGAATCTGACTGGATATCAGCTACCCGAAGGCCACGGTAGGCCTCCTGGATCAGAAAGCCGTCCCTCGCCATCTGATTGAGTGCCTCGCGAGCGGTCGGACGGCTGACGTCGAGAGAGGACGTGAGCTCGGCTTCGATGATGCGCTGCCCCGGCCGGATCTCACCGACCACGATTCGTCGTTTGATCTCATCAACGACGCGCTGCCGGCGCTCCGTATTGGAAGCAGGAGCCTGCGCCGTGCCGCCGGAGGATTTTTGCAGGGCACCCGACCTGGGAGCGCCTGCCGATGCGTGCTCGATATCGTTTTTCGCTGATTCCGATGAGTCCACTCCGGCGCCTCCTGATCGATATCGATTGTCAAGTCCGGTCAAATTGCCGGACCGGGTCAGACAGAGATGACCCTGCCAGTGACGTTTCCTTCGACGGAGCGCACGAACGCCGCAGCGACCTGCTCGTCGGTCACCGGAACCATCCCCGCGAATGCGTCGTGGAAGTGAGGAGAGTTCGCCAGCACATTTGGGCTGACTGCATTGATACGGATGCCGCGCGGAAGTTCTGGGGCAGCGGAGATGACGAATGATTCGACAGCGCCGTTGACCAATGCGGCCGCAGCTGCCGTCGGCACAGGCTCTCGGCTGAGCACACCGGTGGTCACCGTGATCGATCCGCCGTCGTTGAGATAGTCGAGGCCCTGCGTGACGAATTCAACCTGCCCCAGAGCCTTCGACGCAAAGGCGCTCATGTAGTCCTCACGTGTGAGCTCGGTGACCGGCTTGAATGCCGCAGAGCCCACCGCCACAACGATGGCATCGACTCGTCCGACAGCTTCGAGCAGCGCGGCAATCGATTCAGGATCCGAGGTGTCGACGCCAGGCTGAGTCGATCGGGATGCTGAAACGACGTTATGCCCACGCGCCTCCAACTCGGCTCGAGCAACCCCTCCGACGTGCCCCGCGGCTCCAACCAGCAAGATCTTCATGACACTGACTCCTCGTAGTTGCATTGAAATACCACTCAAGATTGACTGACAATCCTGAGCCTAGGGGATGACGAGCAATCACACCAGGGATGGGGGCGCCGCTCACCTCTGACTCCAGGGTGCGAGCAGACGAAAACCCCCGTCTGACCGGTGTTTCAATGGTCAGACGGGGGCAATTCACAACGCGGAGTCGGAGGGATTTGAACCCTCGGTCCCCAGTTCAAGGGACTTCACCTTAGCAGGGTGACGCTTTCGGCCGCTCAGCCACGACTCCAGATACTGACTCGACACCTCTCCTCAAAGAGGGCACCGAACCTGCAGTTTGCACTACGGGGAACAGCCTATGCGAAACCAGCGGCGAAGAGCAAAGCGTAGCGACAAAGAGTGGCCTTGATCATAATCCGGCTAGTGTCGGATCACCGGAAGAACGGGGATGGTGACCAGGTTCCTGTGCTCACATACACGCGAATTCCAGCATTCATCAATCTACGGGCGTAAAATCGACCTGAAGTGCTCAGCGGTTTGCTCTCTGACGGGTTTGGGAACGATGCTACGGAGGTGCGCCCTGCGCTGGCATCGATCATGATGCGCGCCCATGGCCAGCATCGTGAGCAACGCACACAGCACGAGACGTAAACCTATGAGGAGTTAAGAACTTGCCAGAGATTCCCCCTGACAAGCAAGGGCCGAATGGGAACGACCCCAATTCTCGCCCTGCTGGTCACCGTCTCCGCGCTTCTTCTCGTCCTCGATTCCGCGGTGATGCAACAGCCAGTGAGGATGAATCGACCTCACTTCGTCCGTCATCGAACTCGCAGTCGAAGCCACAGCGGGCCTCCCCACAGTCGCAGAGCTCAACCAGGCAGCCTCAGAACTCAGCTAGGTCGCAGAACTCAGCTAGGTCGCAGAATTCGGCCGATGCGCGCCGTCCGGCCTCCGCCTCACAGCAGCCGAGCTCCCCAAACAACCAGCCGAGCTCCCCGAGCAGCCAGTCGAAGGCACCGACGCCTCGTCCAGTAGCTCCACGCACTCGCCGCGAAGCACGGATGCTTCGTGCCGCGGGTGCCAGCAGTGCCTCCGCCGCAGGTGTGGCATCTGCCGCCGAGGCCCAGGAACGCAATGCCAGCACACCGGAGCAGACCACCTCCGCACCTGAACCAAGACCCGACAATGCCGCCTGGCCCGCCGATACACGCAACCGCGGCCCCGCCTCGGCGAGGGCATCAGCAGGCAGAGTCGCTGAGGATGCAAGCGCAGCACCACGGCGCAGAGACACCCGAACGGAGGAAGCGGCAAACGCCGCCGAGACCTCGCGCGCACGGCGCCATTCGTCGCGGGTCGGAGAAGCCTTCCCCAGCCTCGTCGGCTGGACCTCACTGAGTACCCTGCTGCCAGGCATCGGACTGCTGCGCACACGATTCCGGCCACTGGGCTTCATCCTGCTCGGCGGCTTCGTCCTCACCTTCCTCGTCGCCCTCGTCTATGTCCTCATCAAAGGACCGATCCGCGCGTTCGGCACCGTCGTCTCAAGTCCGACGATGCTGACCTTCCTCGCGATCATCCTCGCCATCATCGGCGTGATCTGGGTGCTTGCGATCGTGATCTCCCACTTGGGGCTGCGCAAGGGACACCGCTATGCCCCGTGGCAGAACAAGATGGCCGGCGTGCTCGTCGTCTCGCTCGCACTCATCGTCGGCATCCCCCTCGGCGTCGGTTCGGTCTACGCACGAGTCCAGGGCGATACGGTCTCCAGCCTGTTCGGCGACAGCACAGGACATGCCAAGAGCGCCGAGGACCTATGGGCCGACAAACCCTACATCAACGTCTTCCTGATGGGCCGCGACAACGGCGATGACCGTGAGGGCACACGGCCCGATACCATGCTCGTCGCCTCGATCGACACGAAGACCGGCAATACCGCACTGATCTCCGTGCCGCGTAATCTCGCGTTCCCGATCTTCCCCGAAGGCAGCGAATTGGCCAAGAGCTGGCCCGACGGGTTCCGGCCCACGGGTCAATCGTCGGTCGACCTCATCAACTCCGTGTGGCAGTGGGGCGAGGAGAACAAGGATGACATCGGAAACACCCATGGCCTGGAACCGGGCATGTTCACCACGATGCAGGCCGTGGAGGGCTCACTGGGCCTCAACCTCGACTACTGGGCGGCCGTCGACATGGCCGGGTTCGAAGACGTCGTCGATGCCATCGGCGGCGTGAAGATCGACGTCGAACGTCCCATCCCCATGGGCGGCGGCAAGTCGATGTCCGGAGTCGCGAACGATGTCTACGGCTGGGTCGATCCAGGCCCGCAGACGCTGAGGGGCAAGGACGCACTCTGGTACGTGCGCTCACGTGAAGGCAGTGACAACTACGACCGTATGTGCCGTCAGCAGCGCATGATCAAGACGACCCTCGATCAGGTCGATCCCCGCGAACTCGCCACGGCGTACCCCAAACTCGCGAACTCGGCGACCAAGAACATCGCCACCTCGATTCCGCAGAACGAGGTCCCGGCCTTCATCGAACTAGCGATCTCGATGCAGAAGGGCGACGTCACGACGGTGCAGATCAACAACGACGTCACCCCCACGTACGACCCCGACTTCGACGTCCTCCACAAGTGGATCCTCGACGAGGTCAAGGGCGCGTCCGAGGGTGAGGAGACGCCCAAACCGACTAATACTGCAGCCCCGGACGAGAAGAAGGACACCGCCGAGGAGGAGCCCACGGAAGAGGCCCCCGCCGAGGGAGCAGCGGCCGAGGAGACGCCCGCCGGAGAAGAAGGTGGTGAGCCCACCGAGACCACGAAGCCCGGCGAACCCAACGCCGAAGGCAAGTGCTACCCGAAGGGGTTCAAGCCCGGCGACGACTTCCCCGGCTATCCAGGCCCGGGAGCCGGAGATGAATGGTGACGACGTCCTCGCCACAGTCGGGAGCCGGACGCTCACCTGAGGCGCACTCACCTGCTGCAGAGGTTCCAGACCCGCAGGCCCATTCGGTGGCGATCATCGGCGCCGGGCCCCGCGGGATCTCGGTCCTCGAGAGACTCGTCGCCCTCGCCGCCGAACGGTTCTCGGGCGCAGGTACCCCGCCGACGGTCGTCATCCACCTCATCGATCCCTATCCTCCGGGCGCGGGAATCGTCTGGCGTACCGATCAGCCCGAGACCCTGCTGATGAACACGACGATCGCCGAGCAGACGATCTTCCCCGACTCCAGCTGTTCGTTCGTCTCCCCCGAAGGCACGTCCGATCGGTTCGGCCCGAACATGGCTCAGTGGTATCGAGATGAGGGCGGAACGGACCCCGTCGATGCCACGTTCCCCACCCGGACTCTCTACGGCCGCTATCTGCGCGACGCCTATGCTCGCATCCGCGACACGGCACCTGACTTCGTCACGATCGTCGAACACCCGACCAAGGTCGAATCGGTCATCGATCTCCCGCCCGTCACGCCTTTGGGTCACACGTCCACGGACCCTGAAACCGTGCCGCCGCAGCTGGTCCGCTGCGAGGACGGAACCGCCATCATCGCCTCGGCCGTCGTCCTCGCCGTCGGCCACATCCCCAGCGCGCAGACCGAGGAACGTGCCCGGCTCGCGGCCTTCGCACAGCGCACCGGCGGACTCTACATCCCACAGGGCCTGCCGGCGGAAGCTCCCGTCGCTGAGGTGGCACCCGGCAACCGTGTCATCGTCCGTGGCATGGGTCTGAACTACTTCGACCTGCAGACACTGTTCACACACGAACGCGGAGGCCGCTTCGACCCGGATCCCGACATCGCGGGCGAGCTGCGCTATGTGCGCAGCGGTGAGGAGCCTCGCCTGCTGCTCGGCTCACGCCGCGGCGTTCCCTACCGCAGCAAGCCCATCTGCCAGGCTCACCCTCGCTCACCTTGGCCTCTGCGCTACTTCACGCGGGAGAACATCGCACTGCTGGCCGGCCTCGACGACCTCGACGGTGACCGCAAAGCGGGAGCACGTTTCAACGACCAGCTGTGGCCGCTCATCCTCGCCGACCTCCGTCTCGCCTACTACAGCACCCTGTCCCGGATCCGTCCCGAGGCGTTCGCCGGTGACCCTGGACAGCTGCGTGAAGCTATCGCCGAAGCGGTGTCCCGACACCTGACCAGGCGCACCTGGCAGGAGACCCACCCGGAGGCACACGAGTCCACCGATGTACATGCTGGGAACACTGACGCCGCTGGCGAGTCTCGACAGCGCGAAGCCGCCGAGGCTGCACGCCAGGGCCGCGTCACCCGTGAAGCCTTCGCCTGGTCGGAGATCGAGGAGAGCCTCGTCCCCGACCCCGCTCACCGGATGTCACTGCACGAGCTGCTCAACCCGCTCGAGGGACGAGAGTTCGATAGCCGAGGCCCCAGGGAGGCGAACTCCCTGCACGAGTGGATGCTCGACTTCCTCCGCGCCGACCTCCACGATTCGCTGGCCGGTCCCGAGGGCAGTGCCGAGAAATCGCTGTTCACCGTGCTCTGGCAGTCTCGGCTGCTGCTCAAAGAGCTCATCGTGGCAGGCCATATCGACCCAGTCAGCATCGACATGGAGATCTGCGGTTGGTTCGAAAGCTTCGTCTCCGGCATCTGCGACGGCCCTCCCCCGCAGCGCATCGCTGAGCTTCTCGCCCTGGCCGAAGCCGGCCTCGTCGAGTTCATCGGCCCGGACATGCGCATTGAGGCGAATCCCGATGTCTCTGCACCTGCGGACGGGAGGCCCGCGGTTGCGGGCGGGGATCCGCTGCCGCAGATCTTCACGGTCACCTCGGCGCAGGTCGCGGGCGGCGTCACGGGCAGTGTCGTCATCGATGCTGCTTCACCGACGAACGCAGTGTCCCGGGCCGCCGATGTACTGGTGCACGGGATGGTCGACCGCGGCCAACTCACTCCCGCCCGACTGACCTTGGACGACGGTCGTGAGAAGTTCCTCAACGGGCTGTCGCTCACGCCGCGGCCCTACCGCACGATCGACGTCGACGGCACCGTGCACCCCCGCCGTTTCGCACTGTCCATTCAGCTCTCCTCCGTCCAGTGGGGTCTGGCGATCGCCGCGAATCCCCATACGAACGCAGCAACACTGAACGATTCCAACGCCGCAGCCGCGGCCATTCTCGACCTCATCTGATGGTTCCGCTGGCCCGGGGCCCCAGACGGGAATCAGCCGGCGCAGGCGGTCGGGAGAACGTTGACTCCTCAGGCGGCGTGGCGCCTACGCGGGTCTCCCCTAGGCATCGGCCATCTCGAGGGCGGCTTCGGGCTTGGTGGTCCTGGCTCGCACGATCGCGAGCAGGGACATCACGACTCCGATGATCGCCCAGGCCAGCAGGCCACCATAGGCGGCACCCACTCCGGTGGTTCCTGCGGTGATCGCGGCGAAGCCGTTCATCGCCGGCGTCAGCGGCAGGATCGGGGCAATGAAGTCGAAGAAGCCGGGCACCGCGCCGATCGTCCGTCCGGCAACTGCGAGGACCACTGCGATCACCGATAGGAACCTGCCCACGCCGCCGAACCACGCCACCAAGGCGAAGTTGAGCACCATGAACACCAGCGCGGAGACGAACGTCAGGACCGCGATGTCGAAGCCTTGGACGGCACCGATGTCCAGCACGCTCACCGCCAGGATCGACAGCACAAGGGCCTGCAGCAGTCCTACGATCACGCCCGGCACCAAGCCGCGCAGCCAGACTGCCACTGAGGACTTCGTTGAGAGCAGGGTCGAAGCCGGGATCGGCTTGAGCACCGTGTAGGTGACGAGTCCGCCGACCCACAAGGCGAGCATGATGAGCAGCGCGAGCGTCGACCCCTGCAGCACATCGCCCGCTTCGGAGGAGCTCGGCGCTTTGATGTTCTGAGAGGCGACGGTGGAGAGCTTGTCACGCTCCGGGGCCGAATAGGAGGGGACTTCGTCCGCACCCTTCTTCACACCGTCGGCAAACTTGCCGACGCCTTGCGAATACTTGTCTGTGCCCTCGGACAGGGTACCCAGTCCGCTCGCAAGGTCAGAGGTGCCGGTTGCGGCAGTGGAGACTCCTGTCGTGTACTTGTCGAGTCCGGTGGAGAACTCACCGAGTCCATCGGAGAGCTGTCCTGCACCGTCGTCGAGTTCGCTCGAGCCATCGGCGACCTTGGCGATTCCGTCACTGAGCTCCGGCATGCCGTCGGCGAGCTTCTGATTGCCTTCGGCGACACCGGAGGCCCCATCACGCAGACCCTTCGAAGCCTCGAGCAGCTTCGGAGCATTCTTCGAGATGTCCTCCATGCCCTTGGTGAGTTCGCCGAGGCCGTCTTCGAGGCCCTTGACGAACTTGCTCATGCCGTCGCTGAGTTCACCGGCGCCATCGGCGAGCTTGTTCGCGCCGCCGAGCAGCGACTCCCCGTCCTGTTTCTGCTCCAGACCGTCGACGGCGCTGTTCAGTCCGCCCGAGGTGCCGTTGAGGAGCCCCTGAGCGTAGGCCTTCTCGATGCCGGCGCAGACCTCATCCGGTGTGCCGACAGGGCACATCTGAGCGCGTGCCTGATCGGCCTCTTCCTGGGTCATCATGCCCGCCGACACCAGCGAATCGAGACCGGTCACGGTTCCGCTCTTGGCGAGCTGATCGGCTTGGTCGGCGCCTTCCTGGAGACCGTCGCGGTACTGGCCGAGACCGGATGACAGGCCTTCGGCACCCTCGGAGACACCCTTTGCGCCCTTGTCGAGGTCCTTGCCGCCTTTGACGAGATCATCGATTCCACCCTCGCCGGAGCCCGAGTCACCGGAACCGGCGAAGCCCTTGATGATCTGGTCGATCGACTTCGTGTACTCGTCGACTCCCCCGGAGAGCTCTCCAGCGCCGTCGGCCAGTTTCTGCGTGCTGTCGGGCAGGTCCGCTGTCGACTTCTTCATGTCCTGCAGACCGCCCGAGAGCTCGGCGGTGCCCTTCGACAGTTCACCGGCGCCCTTGGACAGGTCTCCGGCTCCCTTGTTGAGTTCAGATCCTGAGGAGTCGAGCTTCTCCATACCATCGGAGAGTTCGCCCGCACCGCTCGCGGACTTCTTCGTCCCCTTCGCCAGGTCCTCGCCGCCGTCATCGAGTTCACCGGCGGCGTCTCCGAGGTCCTTCATCTGATCACCCATGTCGTTGAAGCCGACATAGATGTTGTCGAGATAGGTCTCGGTCATCTGCGTGTTGAAGGTTGTCCGCGCCACCCCGGCAACCGACTGCGCGATCTGGGTGTCGGCGGCCGGAGCCACCCCGGAGACATCGACGTCGAGCTGCGTCTGAGTTGCGGACTTGGCGTCGCTGACCGAGGTCACAGCCCTGGAAAAGCCCTCGGGGATGGTCAGGGTCGCAGCGTAGGTCCCATCGGACATGCCCTTCTCGGCATCGTCTTCATCGGTGATGACCCAATGGATGTTCTTGTCCTCTTCGCCCACAAGCCCACTGGTCAGCTGCCGGCCGATCGGCACGGTCTCACCATCAACCTCGGCGCCGTCATCGTTGTTGACGATCGCGGCCTCGATCGTATCGAGGCGGTCGGTGCTGTTGTACGTGGCCAAAATGAAACCAGCAGCCACGATGATCGGGATGAGCACCAGGCCGAAGAGGGACAGCCAGGTCACTGGCCGTTTCGAGTTCGCACGTTCGAGTCTCACGACTGCACGCCTTCCATTTCGCTGCGACCGGCGGCGTGGGCTTGCACGCCGCCGTTGTCATTGTCGGTTCCACGCTCAGCCTCGGGCTTAGCCTCATCGAGGTCGAGGTGGAAGTAGTTCGTATTCGGGGACAGGATCCCTGTGACGTCGCCGTCGGGCAGACCCAGCACGATCGCCGTGCCCTCGGCCTGCAGATCAAAGACAAGATCGCGGAGATCGCGACCGTCCCGGCCTCTCTCGTCGGCCAGTGCGCCTGCTTCGCTGATGATGAGCAGATCCGGCGCCGAGGTGGCCAGCTGTGAGAGCTCGCGTGCCCCTGGCATCTTCCCCGGCCCGTTCTCATCGAGGTCGAAGTACGGAACACGACGACGGACCCGTCCGGCATGTTCGGGCAGGACCATGTCTCCGATCTTCATCTCACCGGCTGTCAGCCCAACGCGACCGGAGAGGGCCAGCAGGAGCGCCTTGCGCGCTTGGCCGCTGGCGACGAGGATCTGGCCCGGTGAGAGGGAGATGTCGACCTGGGCGAATCCGCGCCGGCCCGAGCGCACAGCGATGCCGCGGCCATAGACCCGGTAATCGGAGTCCGGCTCCGGCCAGTCCCGCAGAGCCACCTCGTGAGCCAGGCCCTCTCCTTCGACATCGAGTCGAGGCAGGATGCGGTCGAGCCATTTCGGCAGCCACCATGCCTTGTCGCCGAGCATCTGCATGATGGCAGGCACCAAGGACATGCGCACCAGGAAGGCGTCAACGAAGATACCCGAGGCCAGAGCGAGTGCGATGGACTTGATGATCGGCTCCCCCGCGGGAACGAAGGCGGCGAAGACGGAGAACATGATGATCGCCGCTGCCGAGACCACTCTGGCAGAAGAGGCGAAGCCGGCTTTGATCGCGCCCCGCGCACTCGCCCCGTGGACGTAGGCCTCGCGCATGCCGGAGACGAGGAACACCTCGTAGTCCATGGCGAGCCCGAACAGGATGCCCATGACGATGATCGGCAGGAAGCTGATCACCGGCCCTGTCGAATCGATGCCCATCGCTGACGCGAAGAGTCCGTCGTGGAAGACGAGGACCACGGTGCCGAAGGAGGCGAAGACGGACAGGAGGAAGCCACCGGTGGCCTTGATCGGCACCCAGATCGAGCGGAAGACCATCATGAGCAGGATGATCGAGAGTCCGACGACGAAGATGCCGAATGGCACCAGCGCCTTGCCGAGCTGATCGGAGACGTCGATCTGGATCGCCGTGGCACCGGTGACCGCGGTTTCGAAGCCGTCCTCGTCCTCAATGTCCGCACTCAGGTCCCGGAGTCGGTCGACGGTGTCGAGTGTCGCCGGATCTTCGGAGCTGGTGGTGGGGATGATCTGGAACAGAGCTGTCGTCGCATCTCGGTTCGGGGTGGCGAGGATGACCTGGTCGACGCCTTCGACGTCTTCGATCTCGTCTTCGATCGTCTCGACGTCGTCAAGAGGGTCATCAGAGGTCACGATCTCGCTGGTCATAACCAGCGGTCCGTTGAAGCCGGGGCCGAAGTGCTTGTCGATGAGGTCATAGCTCGTTCGGGCGGGAGTGCCCTCCTCCTGGCTGCCTGCAGTCGGCAGGGAGAGTTGGAGGTTGGAGGCGGGGATCGCGAACAATGCGAGTCCGCCGACGATGATCACGACCGTCAGCAGCGGAATCTTCGTCACTACGTGCAGCCAACCAGCGAAGAACTTGTTCATGATCGTCTTCGGGTAGGGTTCACCGGCCTCAGCCTCCGCCTCGGCGGCAATCGATGACCGGGAGACGGAGTCGTCCACCTTCTTCTGTGCGGTCGCGAACGCCCGGCGGTAGCGCTTCGTCGGCTTGGGGGTGATCTTCTCCTTGACCAGTCCCAGCAGCGCGGGAACCATTGTCAGGGAGATCAGCACGGCGACGACGACGGAGCCGGAGGCGCCGATGCCCATGACGGTGAGGAACGGGATTCCAGCCAGGGACAGTCCGAGCAGCGCGATCATCACGGTCATGCCCGCGAAGACGACAGCCGATCCGGCAGTGGCGACGGCCCGTCCTGTGGCCTCGAGCGGATCGTGGCCCTCGGCCAGGAGTGCCCGGGCTCTGGAGACGATGAACAGCGCGTAGTCGATGCCGACCGCCAGGCCCAACATCAGCGCCAGCATGATCGAAGAGGAGTTGACTGCACCGAAGGCTGTGGATCCTACGACCAGGAGAACGGAGATGCCGACGCCGATGAGCGCTGTGATCAGCGGCATGCCGGCAGCGCGGAAGGAGCCGAGGGTGAGCAGCAGGACGATGAAGGCGATGACGACGCCGATGCCTTCAACCCAGGAGATCTCCACACCGGTGATCTGGAAGAGCTGGCCTCCGCCTTCGACCTGGGAACCCTCCGGCAGGGCGTCGCGGAGCGGATCCAGCTCCTCGAGAAGCTGGTCGGGGGCCGCTTCGCCGACCTCCTGCTGGGTGCCGTCGTACTGGACGGAGATCATCGCAGCGGACTCGTCCTCGCTGATCGCGCCCTTGACCATCTTGTCGAACGGCGATGTCACGGCGTCGACGTGCGGGAGGTCTTCGAGCCGATCGACTTCCTTCTCGATCTCGTCCTTGTACGCGGAGTCCTCGACGGAGTCGCCGTCGGCGGCGACGACGATGACAGATGCGCCCACACCTGAGGCTTCCGGGAAAGTCGTCTCCATCGAATCGAGTGCGACCTGGGCTTCGGACCCGGGGAGGGTGAAGTCATTGTCGAAGTCCTTCGCGAAGGCTGCGACACCGGCGCCGACGAGCCCGAAGATCACCAACCACCCAGCGATGAATCGGATGGGAGCGCGATAGGCACGGCGACCCAGAGCGTACAGGAATGTTGACACGAAGACCTCGATACAAAAGTGTATTGGATACAGTAATGTATTGTTGTTGACTCAGTGCCCTCAGCGCAAATGCATCAGGAGTTTCTTAAAGATTCCCATCGGATGCCCAGGACGACACCGATGCGCAGGGGCCACACCAGCACCGCCCCTGCGACAGCAACACCGCCACACCAGCACAGCGACCGCCACGACGATGAAATGTTCGATGAATACAGACAATCTCAGCGCCCGCAGACGGCAGACCCGATCCACCTTGGTGGAGGCGGGCATGTCCGTCTTCGCCGTCAAGGGCATCGATGGGGCTTCGATCGAGGAGATCTGCGAGGCCGCCGGGTTCACTCGAGGAGCGTTCTACTCGAACTTCTCCAGCCGCGACGATCTGGTACTGGCCACGATCGAACAGCGCACCTCCCACGACCTCGACCTGCTCGACGCCACCATCGAACGCTGGCGCGATCGCCTCAACTCCAGTCGGCCCGAGGACATCGAGGGATTCCTCACGGAGTTCATCGACGACACCTTCAGCCAGAAGAGGGCCACCGCCGCCGAGGTGATCGCTGAGCAGGAGATCCAGCTGTACTGTCTGCGCACGCCCGACCTCTACCCCCGGTACGCGGAGCTGAGCTCTTTCCAGATACAGCGGATCCAATCGCTGATCGAGAACGCCATCGGCTTCGCGGAAGCCGCCTCGACGATTCCGCTGAAGGACCTCATCGAAGCGCTCACCGCCGTTCACACGCAGTCTTCTCTGCGCGCGGCTGCGGGGAGGGAACTTCACGAGGTCGTCGAGATCGATTCGACGCAGATGGTGCGGATCCTCAGTCGGCTGCTCGACTTCTCGCAGAAGGCCTAGGCTCGGACGGCGAACGCCCAGGACCGGCGCCAAGGCACTAAAGTGGTGGCCGTGAATGAACTTCAGCGCGAATACTACGCCTTCATCAACAACATGGATGTCCGCCTCGGCGCCTTCGTCCTCGCCGACCTGCCCGAGACCTTCGATAAGGAAGACGGGGAGACGGTGCCGTTCCCCAAGGATTTCGGTCCCAAGTCTCTTCCGATGCTCGAGTTCTTCGTGCTTTCCCGCTTCTCCTCCCCCGACGAGGTGATCGACCCCGAGAACCGCAGATTTGTCGAGGGCCTCATCCGCTACCTCGGCGAGACCTATCTCCGAGCGATCGGCGGAGCCTGGGATCACGACGAGGAGACCGGAAACGGGATGCCGTTCATCCGCCCGGACACGGAAGAAGGTCCGCTGAAAGGTGAACCCATTCCCATCCTGGCGATCATCCTTGCCGCAGTCGATGCCAGGACCGCCGAGGTCTTCACGGCCGTCCTGTCCAAGGCCCGCGAGAACCTCGGCGGTGACGGCGCGCCGAAGCGCAGCTGCACCGGCCTGGCGATGGGGATGCTCACCGCTGAGAACTCCAGCGAAGAAGAGGTCGAGTTCCTCTCCCGCTTCATCGGCACCGTGGAACCGGGCATCGCTGCCTGGACCCAGGAGCAGGCCGATCCGTCGTCATGGGAGTTCGGGCGCGAGGCACTGGTCCGGCTGGGTAAGCAGCTCAAGGCCCGGTACGATTCCCGCGATGAGATGATGACGGAAGACGAGACTGAATTCGTCGCCGGAGCGATGCGCTTCATCGGCGAGACCATCCGGCGGATCGGCTTCGGACAGTGGCGATACGGCGCGCACCTCGAGGCCGATGACCCCCGCGGCAGGCAGCCATTCATCCGTTTCCGCGTCGGCGATCAGAACCTCGACATGGTGCCGTGGCGCCTGGCTCAGACAGCGCTGGATGATTCGAACTCGATCGCCTCCGGCCTCGACACGATCATCTCGATGCGCGAAGAAGAGGCCGCAAGCGAAGCCGCTGATGCCTGACGTTCATAGCTCAGAGCTGGTAGCGACGGTTGCCCTGCAACCCGTCTGCCGGTGAACCGGGAGCCAGATCGATCTGCTTGCGCTTCGGGTCGATCTGCACGGTGACCAGGGTCGCCGACCGGTCCCCGTAGGCGGCACCTGGAGCCGGGGTGCAGGACACCGGCGCTTCGTCTGGTCCTGTGGTCAGAAGGTCGATGAGCTCAGCCGTCGACTCGGGACCACTTGAGGTTCCAGCTCGGGCGGAGTACTCCTCCAGTCGCCGCTCGAGGTGAGCGTGACGTGCCCGTGAGGTCGACGTCGCATTGAGCTCGAGGCTTCCGGGGACGAGGTCGGGGTGGAGGAAGTGGTTCGTGTGCAGCAGGAATCCTGACTCCGTGCCCGGCGATACGCTCGGATCTCCGGCTCGTCGCTCGCACTTCTGGGCATTGGCGATCTCGACCTGAACCACCTCGTCGGCGGTGACCACCGTGATGATCGACGAGGAGGTGGTCGGCGCCGAGTGGATGACTTGGAGTGCCTCGTCCAGTGTCCTCGCCGTCGACAGGACACGTTCGAGGATCATGTGGATGGGCACTCCCCCGACCCCATCGCCCTCGTGCTTGAGGATGTTGAGCAAGACGCCGACGCCGGCTTCGTTGAGTCCGATCTTGCCGAGCATCCCGTATTCGGCGATGCCCACATGACGCAGCTGGCCAGGCACAGCGCCCACATCGTTGATGTGCCACAGCGTCGAGAAGTCGGCGGCCCAATCCCAGTTCTGCGCCGCAAGCGAGCTTCCCGGGCGAGTGAAGCTCACGGTCGAGCACTCCGTCGGCGAAGCCGGTGCCAGGGTCATGATCTCGGTGCGGGCGATGACCTCCATCAGTTCATCCACGGGAACCTGCGCGCCCTCGGCCACAGCTGCGACCTCCTCGGCAGCCTGCGGCGACCACGCCCTGAGACGTGCGTGACTCGCTGCGGCAGCGGCACGGACGTTCGCCTCGGCGATGGACAGGAATTCGAAGTAGCGCCGGTAGCCTGCGATCGCGGATTCGATGCCTGTGCGCAGCTCACGCCCGCGCTGGGCCCCGCGCTGGACGTGGTCAGCGGCTCGCGAGATGAAGGTCTCGGGCCTGACCTCGGCCGCGGGAACGTATTCGGTGCTCATCAGGGTCTCCTCTTGTCACCGGGGAATGCTCGCCTCACGCCTGCGGGACGAGCGACCCCGCTCCGACTTCGATGTCCAGGTAGTGCATGTGGGCGGCGGTCTCCGCCAGGGCGGCGAACAGGTTGAAGTTGTGCAGAGATTCGAATCCGCGCGACCAGTGCAGTCCCTGCGCGATCGAATAGACGCTGTGGTCATCGGTGGCGTCCATGCGCGCGGTGATCTCACTCAGACGCTGCTGGTGATGGTCGACGAGTTCACGCCTGCGGTCGTGGAGACCCTGGAAGCGGAACCCGTGCGCCGGCAGGACCGCCACCTCGGCGTCCAGCTGGCCGATTTTGTCCAGAGAATCCAGATAGTCGCCGAGGCTGTGAGTGATTGCGCCGCTGTCGAGCCCGATGTTCGGGGTGATCGTCGGGAGCACGTGGTCGCCCGAGAACAGCAGCTGGTCCTCATCGCGGATGAAGACCGAGTGGCCGTAGGTGTGGCCCGGCGTCCACAGTGCACGCAGCGCGCCGGAGACCAGCGGCAGCTCGGAGCCGTCCTCGAGGATGGTGACGGTGTCGGGCATGCTGCTCATCAGCAGCGCGAAGTCGTCCTTGGATCCCGCGCCGCCCTTGTCCTTTTTGCTGCCGTCCTTCTTGCTGACCTGGAGGCGCTCGACCTCGGACCAGCGGTCCTCGGGAACTCCGTAGGCGCGAGCGATGTTGATGCTCGGGTCGACCCCGGTGCCCAGATCCACGCTCTGGGAGAAGAACTGCTTGATCGAGCGCAGATCTTCGCCGTGCA
Source organism: Brevibacterium sp. AGC70 (assembly GCF_057334195.1). Lineage (NCBI taxonomy): Bacteria > Bacillati > Actinomycetota > Actinomycetes > Micrococcales > Brevibacteriaceae > Brevibacterium > Brevibacterium sp. AGC70. The sequence continues at coordinate 132,606 of NZ_JBHFIH010000015.1, forward strand.
TGGCGACCCACATGTCAGGGTTCTTGTGGAGCAGCGCGGGAACCAGCCCGATGTGGTCGCGGTGGTAGTGGGTGATGGCGATCCCGTGGACGTTCGCGACAGTGAATCCCAGGGATCCCAGCGCCGAGGTGAGCGCCAGGTACTGGTCCTTGCCGTCCCAACCGGGATCGATGAGGATCAGACCCGAGCCGTCGGCGATTCCGTAGCAGTAGGTGTAGACGAGTGGGTTGTTGGGGATCGGGACGGGGATCGCCCAGACGCCTTCGGCAACGTTCTCCACTGGGGGCAGAACTCTGTCTTTCCACGCCTTCGACTGCGCCGAGCTGAGTGTTTCGATCGCCATTGTTCGCCGTTGCCTCTCTTCGTCGAGCATCATGGTCGGGTCCGCTCGGGACCGAACCATTGCGACCCCGTACTTTTGCGGGCCGACATTGCCAATGCTGTTCAACCTACTCTCTTTTCGCCGTTACTGAAAAGTCGTTCGATAGACGGGATGAGGGGAAGCGTGGTGGGACGCCACCACCTCGGCGCCGTGATGAGCACGGAGCCCTGCGTGAAATGCCGGCGTCGGGCACACCGACCCGGATTCGAATCTCGACTAGCAATCAGCAACTTGGGCCACTGGATTCGTTGCGAATGACACATTGCCTGTGAAGTTATCGTTTCGTTTCGTGAGAATGATTGCGTTTTCGGTTGTATTGCGGATAGTGTCTATGGCGCAGATCACTTATGCGCCCGCGCGAACGCACGGTCGGGTGGGAGCGCTGCGACATTTGGCAAGACTCATTGGGGAGGATTGATATGGCTGCGTCAGGGTCACTGAAACGCAACCTCGGGCTGTGGTCCATCGTCGGGCTCGGTCTCGGATATATGACGCCGACGGTGGTCTTCGATACGTTCGGGATCGTGTCGGACGAAACCGATGGGGCGGTGCCCGCCGCGTACCTCGTCGCGCTCATCGTCATGATCTTCACGGCCTTCAGCTACGGAAAGATGGTCAAGGTCTTCCCGACAGCGGGTTCGGCCTACACCTACACTCGAGAAACCATGAGCCCGGGACTCGGCTTCCTGGTCGGCTGGACCTCACTCATGGACTACCTGCTGCTGCCGATGGTCAACTGCCTCATCGCCCGCCTGTATATGGAGTCACTGGTCCCCGATGCCCCCGCCTGGGTGTGGGTGGTCCTCTATACCGTGATCATGACCGGCATCGTCACCACTTCCATGCGCGGCACGGCCAACTTCAACGCCGTCCTCCTGGTCTTCGCGGTCACTATGGTCGCTCTCTTCTGCATCATCGCCGTCGTCAATCTGACCAACGGCGAGGGATCCGGAATCGTCTTCAGCGCCGAGCCCTTCATGCATGAGGGCGTGCACATGTCCGCGCTCCTCACCGGCGCCACGGTGGTCTGCTTCTCCTTCATCGGCTTCGATGCCGTGACGATGTACACCAATGAGGCCAAGCATGTGAGCCTCATGCCCAAGGCGATTCTGCTGACCGTGGTCGCTGGTGGACTCATCTTCCTCGTCGCCAGCTACTTCGCTCAGCAGCTCTTCCCCGACAATTCGCAGTTCAGCGTCGTCGACGATCCGCTGCCGGAGATCGGCCTCCTCACCGGAGGGCCCGTCTTCATGGGCTTCTTCCTCGCAGCCGCCTTCGCCGCCACTGTGGCATCGGGCCTGGCCTCCCATGCCTCGGTCTCGCGCATGCTGCTGGTGATGGGACGCAATGGCGTGCTGCCGCGCAAGGCCTTCGGCTACATCCATCCGAAGACCCACACCCCGATGTTCAACATCATCCTGGTCGGCGCGGTGTGCCTGTTTGCGATGTCGTTCAGCCTCGAGTTCATCTCCGCGCTGATCAACTTCGGGGCTCTCATCGCCTTCACCTTCGTCAACCTCACGGTCATCGCGCACTTCGCGTTCCGCACCAGACAGGTCGTCGACTTCAAGTCGGCGTTCAACTACGTGGTGATGCCAGCGATCGGCGCAATACTCACCGGCATCCTGTGGGTGAGCCTGCACGAGACCGCACTGATCGGCGGCGCGATCTGGCTGGCGATCGGTGTCATCTACCTGGCTGTGCTCACCCGCGGCTTCAAGCGCACCGTCCGCAGCTTCGACGACCCCGAGGCCGACGCCGAGATGTCCGAACCGGAGGCCGCCGCGGAGTAGGCGCCGGGCGCGGCGGATGCGGCGGTGCGGCGTAGGCGCCGGGCGCGGCGGATGCGGCAATGCGGCGGTGCGGAGTAGGCGCCGGGCGGAGTGCCCGCAGACTCAGATTTCCTGGTGAAAGATTGTCGAATTCATCAATGGAATTCGACAATCTTTCACCAGAGAATCACGACCATGTGCAGGGATGCGAAAAGTCCCCGTCGCTGTCGTTTTCACGATGCGAACGGGGACTTTCACTTTGCGGAAGCGGTGGGATTCGAACCCACGGAGCGGGGTTGCCGCTCAATGGTTTTCAAGACCATCTCCTTCGGCCGCTCGGACACGCTTCCAAGGGTTCGCGATGAACCACGGCCTGCTCCGCACGAGGCTGAGCCACAACAGTTTCTCACAAACCGATTGTCTTCTGCTAATCGGTTCCCGAAGGAGCGGCGTCAGTGCTTTGCTGACCCGCTGCCCTGCTCAGATGCGTCAGTCTGCAACTGCTCGGACATATCGGCCTGTGACTTGTCGGACTCGTCGGTCCGCGGCTGCGCCTGCCGTTCCTCCTGCAAGACGTGTCGACCAGTCGAATCCGAATCCTCCGGGGCGGCGCCGCGCGCAGCGAACGTAGCGGGCACGGGCGAGACGACGAACTCGTCCTCTTCGTCCTCGAACTCCTCATCGTCGAAGGCCGACTGCTCGGCGAGGCTTGGACGACGAATCCTGCTCGGCCTGGCGGCGCCGGTGAACTGCGCCGTCGGTTCCTGCCGGGGTGCGGGACGTGGCCGAGGTTCAGCGGATTCTGTTGCCTCGGAGTCCGAATCGACAATGGTGCCGGCATCCGTGTCGGCGGTGGTGCCGGCGTCCGTGTCGGCGGTGGTCTCCGCGTCGGCAGCACTGTCTGTTTCGGGCACAGGGCCGGTGTTGACTGTGGTGTTGACTGTGGTGTCGGCTTCAGCAGCACTGCCTGCGTCGACCTTGGTGTCTGCGTCAGCAGCACTGCCTGCGTCGACCTTGGTGTCTGCGTCAGCAGCAGCGTCCGTGTTGATCGCAAAGTCGGAGTCGGCTGCAGTGTCCTTGTCGGCCTCGGAGCCGGTGTCGGTCCCAGCGACCTTGCTGGCCTTGGAATCAGCGTCGGCCCCGGTGCCCGCGTCAGCGAGAGCTTCGTCGGCTTCGACCACGAGATCGGGCGTCCGCGATTCATCCGCGCCGTTCGAAACGACTGCGTCGCTAGGGGCCTCCGCGTCACTCGAATTGTCTTCGTCGTTCGAAGTCACCGTGTCGTTCGAAGTCACCATATCGTTCGAAGCCTCCGTGGCACCCGAAACCTCTGCGGCAGTCGCGGGAACGCTGAGTTCCGCCTCGGCGGGCGTGTCACCGGCACGAGCCGGCTTGCCCTTGAGAACCAAGGTCAAGGTCGACAGCGGAACCGAGAGCCAGTTGGGACGATTGCGCAGTTCGGTGACGACCTCCACAAGGAGCCTGTCGATGAGTGCCGCGCGCAGGACAGGATCGCCGAGACCCAGGCTTTCGCCACGGGCACGAGAATAGCCGCTGAGCAGCGAGTTCTGCACCTGCGAGGCCCAGAGGAATTCCGGGGAATCGTAGACGGCTCGCAGCGCTGACGCGTCATTGCCGAAGCCGTTGACGACGAGGCCGCCGTCCTCCGATTCGAGCTCGCCGGTCCGCTGCAATCTGGCGAATCCAGCCGCGTAGTCAACGCTGCGCAGCAATGCCACGAGGTCGAGTGCCACCGGCTTCGGATCCGAGTTCGTCGAGTCCGTGAACTTCACGACCGAGTAGCCGTCGGTTCCCGAGCTCACTACGTGATCAAGAGTCAGCTCTCCATGGATCTTCTGCAGCACACCGATCGTACTCAGCGACTGCAGCTTCACGCGGTGGGCACGCAGCTCGGGCACCAGGGAATCCAGGGCCAGCGGAGCACGGCCCAGTGCCCAGTCGATGCGCTCGATCCACTTCTTGGCCAGAAGCCTCGTCGGCTCGCCCCGACCTTCGACGATGCCGAATTCGGCGGCCATATCCGAGTGGAGCTCACCGATGCGGCGGCCCATCTCCGAAGCCTGAGCGTTGTAGGCTCCGATCGATCCGGAATCGACGGCGCAGACGATGTCCACTGCTTCGCGCCAGGCGGCTTCGGCGTCGACGTCCACATGGGACAGCAGCGCCATCGGAGCCTCCATCTCGGTGACCTCGAACATGTCGTACCACCGGCCTGAGCCCCAGCCGATGACTTCGGGAACACTGCGGGAGCCCGCCTCGGTGAGCAGAACCGGGATCGTCAGCGATGACGGCATCCCGTTCTCCAGCACACGGAAGAAGCTGAGCTCCATCGGCTCGTACTCGTCGTGGATGATGACCGTTGATTTATGGGCGCCGGAGTCGGTGACCTCTATGGGACGGATGTCGATGGGCAGCTCTTCACGAGCGTCCGTGACCAACGAAGCCTTCGACGGCTTCGGTGGGACCACCTCGGCGGGGGAATTGCTACGGCCCGAGGCTGACCGCGAAGGAGCTGATGCCGCCGGCACCGAAGACTGCGCAGGCTGGCTCCCTCGCGATGCTGCTGCCTTCTCCTGGCTGTGACGCAGCGATTCTGTGCTCAGCTGGCCGCCGTCGAAGACTTTGCGCTTGGTGATCGCGTCGGCCATGAGATTGACGAAGACGGGGTCTGCCGCACCGTCATAGACGAAGACTTCTCCCAGTGCGAGGTCATCGATCCGACCGATCAGCGACTTGCGCAGGTGCATGTCTTCGACTCCGCGCAGTGAGAGCGGAATGTTGAGCCGACGCAGGGTCGGACCGTCACCGACAGAGATCACGGTCACGAGACCGGCGAAACCACCGAGCTCCTCGGCCTTATACACAAAGGCACGAGCCACCGACATCGGAGTGATATCGGGGTCGGTTCCGAAGTCTGCGGCGTGCTTCGGAAACCACGACTGCCGAGGTATCCAGCTGGCTAACAGTTGCTCCAGCTCACTGCTGATGGCCATGTCGCCTCCTTGAAGGAATTAAGGGCATCTCCATCCAATCATGTTAAGGCCCTCGCGCTGTTCAGGGCGCACCAGAAATCATCAACTCCGCGCCGTATTCCATACCTTCAGCACCCCATCGCAGGCCTTTCGACGCCCCAGCGCAGTGCCGGTCAGCGGCGGCGGAGTGCTGGTAGGGCGGCTTGCCGGGTGTCCTCATTCCGGAACGAGTTGCACAAGGACAACACAGAAGGAGCACAATGGAGTCGTGTTGAAAAAAGACGTATCACCCCAGCAGCAAACACTCGCGAACGAGGTCGAAGCGGCCGCGACGCGAATTGCCGACTCTGTGATCATGTCTCCCCTGCAGATTTCGGAGCGGCTGTCCGCCGCCACCGGCTCCACTGTCTACCTCAAACGCGAGGACCTGCAGATGGTGCGTTCGTACAAGGTCCGCGGCGCGTTCAACTTCATGCTCCAGCTCGACGAGACCGAGCGTGCCCGGGGAGTCGTGTGCGCCTCGGCGGGCAACCATGCCCAGGGCTTCGCCCGCGCGTGTAAGGAGCTGGGCATCCAGGGCACCATCTTCGTCCCCAAGACCACGCCGAGGCAGAAGGTCGACCGGGTCCGTCATTTCGGCGGCGACTGGGTCACGATCGAGATCTCCGGCTCCACCTATGACGACGCATCGGCGCTGGCCCACCGGCACGCAGAACGCAATGACGCCCTCCTCGTCTCGGCCTTCGACGATCTTCGCACCATCGCCGGCCAAGGCACGGTCGCTGTGGAGATCGCCTCCCAGCTCAAGGCAGCACCCGACTACATCATCGTGCCCGTCGGCGGCGGCGGAGTGATCTCCGGAATCGCGGCCTATGCGGCTCAGAACCTGCCGGGCACCACCGTCATCGGCGCCGAACCAGCGGGTGCCGCCTCGATGATCGCAGCACTCAAGGCCGGACGTCCGGTCACCTTGGAGAACATCGATCCCTTTGCCGACGGCACCGCGGTCAAGCGCGCAGGGGCGCTGACCTACGACATCGTCTCCGACCTCGATGTCGATGTCCGCCCCGTTGCCGAGGGTGCAGTGGCCACGGAGATGCTCGACATGTACCAGGTCGACGGCATCATCGCCGAGCCATCCGGGGCAATCGCCTCGGCAGCCATCGGGAAGCCGGGGACGGGCAAGCCGATCGCCATCGAGCCGGGATCGACCGTCGTGTGCCTGGTCTCCGGCGGCAACAACGACATCTCCCGCTACCCGGAGATCTTGGAGCGCTCACTCGTCCACGAAGGCCTCAAGCACTACTTCATCGTCGACTTCCCGCAGGAGCCCGGCGCCCTCCGTCGCTTCCTCAACGAGATCCTCGGCCCCGACGACGACATCGCGATGTTCGAGTACGTCAAACGCTCTGATCGTGAAACCGGCCCTGCCTTCGTCGGCATCGAACTCGGCTATGCCGAGGACCTGCCGAACCTGCTCGAACGTATGGACGCCTCACAGATCGAGATCGAACGCGTGCACCAGAACTCACCGATGTTCCGTCTCTTCGCCTGAGGCCCTGCGAGCCTGGTCTCGGACGTGAAGTGACCTCGGCCGAATCTTCGCCGAACCACTAGAGTGGAATCATGCGAGCAATCACGATTTCCACTCCAGGCGGTCCCGAAGTCCTTCAGGTCACCGAGGAGCCGACCCCGGACATCGCGGCCGACGAAGTTCTGGTCACAGTGCACGCGGCCGGCATCAACCGCGCCGATCTGCTGCAGCGCCAGGGCTTCTACGACCCACCGGCCGGTGCCACGCTGATCCCGGGCCTCGAAGTCTCCGGCACGATCGCCGAGCTCGGCTCCGAGGTCACCGGCTGGAAGGTCGGCGACCGAGTCGCCGCCCTCCTCTCCGGTGGAGGTTACGCGGAGTCAGTCCCCGTTCCTGCAGGTCAGCTCCTTCCAGTCCCTGACAGTCTCGACCTCACCGAGGCTGCCGGCCTGCCCGAGGTTCTGGCGACAGTGCATTCCAACATCGTCGGCAATGCGAACATCCAGGCTGGCGAATGGCTCCTCGTCCACGGCGGCGGATCCGGAATCGGCACGGCCGCCATCCAGATCGCCAAATACCTCGGCGTAAAGATCGTCGTCACCGTCGGGTCCGAACGCAAGGCCGAATTCTGCCGCAGCCTCGGCGCCGATGCCGTCATCAATTACCGTGACGAGGACTTCGTCGAACGCGTCCACGAGATCTGCGTTCGCCCCGACGGTTCGACCGGCGCCGACGTCATCCTCGACATCATCGGCGCGAAGTACCTGAAGTCCAACGTCAAGGCTCTGGGCACCGACGGGCGCCTCGTCATCATCGGTATGCAGGGCGGCGCGAAGGCCGAACTCAGCATCGCCTCGCTCATGCAGCCACGCAAGTCGGTCGCGGGCACGACGCTCCGGGCACGACCCAAGGAGCAGAAGATCGAGATCATCGCCGAGGTGGCTGCACAGTTGTGGCCTGCAGTGATCTCCGGTGACATCCGCCCGATCGTCCACGAGACGATGCCCTTGTCCGATGCGCCCAAGGCCCATACCGCATTGGAAGAGGGCGCGAGCATCGGAAAGGTGCTGCTCATCGTCGACGAGTCAGCGCCCGCCGCGAATTCAGAACAGCACGTCTGAGGCTCATTGAGGCTGAGGCCCAGCGTGTCTGAGCTTCAGCGCAGGAAGAAGGTGTCCGAACATGACCAGTACTCCCGATCAGTCCGAGAGCTCCTCCACGCAGCCGGGACACTCCCCCGGTCAGTCGGCGAGCATCTCTGAACAGCCGGCGGGTCCTGCCGGTGAATCCGTCGAAGAGTCATCGGCCGAGGTCGATGTATCATCCCCGGCGAAGGTGATGCGGATCGGAACCATGGTCAAACAGCTCCTCGAAGAGGTTCGCAACACCGACCTCGACGAGAAGGGTCGCGAGCGTCTGGCGAAGATCCACCGCCGGTCGATCGACGAGCTCGAGGACGGCCTGTCCAAAGATCTCATCGACGAACTCGAACGCCTCGACCTGCCCTTCGACACTGGCGATGGCCCTCCGACGAACTCCGAGCTGCGCATCGCCCAAGCCCAGCTGGTCGGCTGGCTGGAGGGACTCTTCCACGGCATCCAGACCGCGATCATGGCACAGCAGGCGATGGCGCAGCAGGGTCCTGCCGGGCATGGACAGCTGCCACCGGGAATGGTGGCACCCGGGACCGCTCCGGACGCAGCCGCCAACGGCCAGAAGCAAGACGACACCGACAACCGCCGCACGGGCAACTACTTGTGAAGAACATCTTCTCCGGTCTGCGGAAGCCGGGCGGATCCTCCTCGCGCAAGGGCCCTGACCAGCAGTTCGGCACTGGTCTCTGGCGCCATAACCGCGACCGGTTCATCCGCGCCGTCGACCGCTACTACACCACCTCGGTGGCCATCCACGAGTTGACGGCCGAGGGCCGGGGTCCGTCTGCCGATGCCAACACGATCATCGATGGGACGCAGCGCCTCAACGACCTGGTGCCGGTCGTCGACGAGATCACCGCGTGGCTGAACACCCATCACCCGGTCTCCGGGCAGGTCGTTCCCTGCCACACCCGAAATGCTGTCGGTGACACTCCGGAACTGCTGACCAGGGCCTCATCGAAAGTCGCCGAGGCGGTGCTCGCGGCATCGATGGCCCGCACCGAGATCATCGCCGGGCGACAGTTCGGCCCAAGCGCGAAGGCGACCGAACGATTCATCGCCGACGCTGCGCAGCTGCTCGAACACGTCCAGGAGAACGTGGATGGACGGGGCAATCATGACGCCACCTGAGGGCTTCGACCTGGGGCTCGTCGCCAGCGATATCGACGGCACTCTTCTGCTTGATTGGAAGCCCATCTCCAAGGCCACGATCGATGCGATCCACCGCTGCCAACACATGGACATCCCCTTCGTCCTCGTCACCGGTCGGCCGATCAGATGGCTGGAGACGATCGCCGCACAGATACCCGACCTCGGCCGTGTCATCTGCCTCAACGGAGCAGTCGTCTATGACATCGCCTCGGCGAGTGTGGTCTCTGCTCTCACGATCGAATTCTCCGAAGTTGAGAAGATCATCGCCACGATCGCCGCTTCCCACCCGGAGGCGAATTTCGCGTTCGAGACTCTCACCGGCGGACTCGTCGACAAAAACTTCATCTCCCGCAACCCCCGACAGGCCCACGTCATGGAGAACCTGTCGGAGCTGGCCACGCGTGACGTCGTGAAGATCCTCGTCAGCATCGGCTCCGAAGACTCAGCGGCCCTCCACGATCTGCTTGATCCCCTGGTCGCCGCGAACTGCCATGCTTCATTCTCAGACCCTGTCAACGGTCTCGTCGAACTGGCTCCGGCAGGTGTCACGAAGGCGAAGACGCTCGAGGAACTGTGCGGCCACCTCGGCGTGGCCCGTGATCAGGTGATGGCGTTCGGGGACATGCCCAACGACATCGAGATGCTGACCTGGGCCGGCCACGGCGTCGCCATGGGCAACGCGCTGCAGTCGGTGAAGGACTGCGCTGCCACCGTCACCGACGCAGTCGATGAGGATGGCGTCGCACGCTACCTGGGCGCCGTGCTCGACGCTCACGCAGGACGCCCTTAAAAATACCCGACGTCACTAATGTCAGGCGGCGCCGCCCGCC
>NZ_JBHFIH010000015.1:142442-149936 GCF_057334195.1 Brevibacterium sp. AGC70
ACATTAGTGACGTCGCCGATGTTTAGCGAAGTACGCGGCCGCAAGGCCGCGTCAGCACGAGCGGTCTCTGAGCCTCAGGTGTGGGTGGCGCGCGAACCGCTGAGTGAAAGCACCCCGCGGTCGAGGTCGAAGTAGTCGACGAGAGCGACGGCCAAGCCATCGTCATCAACCGACTTCGTCACGAGCGATGCACGCTGTTTGAGCACGTCCTTCGACTGACCCATGACGATTCCGTGATGGACCCATTCGATCATTTCGATGTCGTTGAGTCCGTCACCGGCGCCGATGCTCAACTCGTGGTCGATTCCGAGTTCGGATTCGACGAGTTCGAGCCCACTGGCCTTCGACACTCCGTCGGGGGCGATGTCGAGCCAGTTGCTCCAGCCCACCGAATAGCTGACTTCGTGGAGACCGAGGCGATCGACAGCCTCGGCGAACTCCTCCGCAGTTCCGTTGACCTCTCGCATGACGATGCGGGTGGCGCGTTTCTGCAGGAGCTGCTCGAAATCGACGATGTCGAGCGTGTCCGATTCCGCGAGCTCACCCGCGGGGAATGGTCCTGAGGCCCACCGGTGCAGGTCGGGATCCTCAACGAGGAACAGCGCGTTCGGCAGTGCCTCGTACATCTTCTCCAGAGCGTCCTTGGGGTCGAAGGACACGACGTGGTGCATCTCCCAGCCCCGCGGCGAAGCCGGGTCGAGTTTGACGACGACAGATCCGTTCGAGCAGACGACGAACCCTTCCTTGAGGTCGAGTGCGTGCACGACCTCAAGCGCTCCGGGCAGTGCCCGTCCAGTGGAGATGACGAGGTGATGACCGGCTTCGGCGAGCTGGGTCAGCACCTGCCGGACGGGGTCGGACAGTGATCCGTCGTAGTTGACGATGGTGCCGTCGATGTCGAGCGCGATGAGGTGTTCGGGCAATTTCTCTCCAAGCTTGAGGATCGTGGCTTCAGTAACGCGGGCCCTCTGGTCCCTGAGCGGTCATGCCGCCGAGGTAGGGGCGCAGTGCCGCGGGAACCGTGACCGAACCGTCCGCCTGCTGGTGGTTCTCCAGGATCGGGACGAGCCAGCGGGTGTTGGCCATGGTTCCGTTGAGTGTGGCGACGGGGCGGGTGGCTCCGTCGTAGCGTTCGCGGACCTGCAGGCGGCGCGCCTGAAAGGTCGTGCAGTTCGAGGTCGAGGTCAGTTCGCGGTAGGTGTCCTGTGTCGGGACCCAGGCTTCGCAGTCGAACTTACGTGCCGCGGAGTCTCCGAGGTCGCCGGCTGCGGTGTCGATGACGCGGTAGGGCAGTTCGCACAGGCCCAGCATCTTCTCCTGCAGGGACAGCATGCGCTCGTGCTCGGCAGCGGCGTTCTCGACCTCGACGTAGGAGAACATCTCCACCTTCTGGAATTGGTGGACGCGGATGATTCCGCGGGTGTCCTTGCCGTAGGAACCGGCCTCACGACGGTAGCAGGACGAGATTCCGGCGTAGCGCAGCGGACCGTCGCTCAGGTCGATGATCTCGTCCATGTGGAGTCCGGCCAGGGGCACCTCGGAGGTGCCGACGAGGAACAGGTCATCGGCTTCGAGTCGGTAGACCTCGTCGCCGTGCTCGCCGAGGAATCCTGTGCCGCGCATGACTTCGGGCTTGACCAAGGTCGGTGTGATGGTCGGGATGAAACCGGCTTCTTCGGCCACATCGCGGGCCAGATTGAGCAGGGCCATCTCCAGCTTGGCACCGAATCCGGTGAGGTAGTGGAAGCGCGATCCCGAGACCTTGGTGCCTCGGGCAGTGTCGATGGACTTGAGCGTCTCACCGATCTCCAGATGGTCGGCCGGTTCGAAGCCGTCGGTGCTGAAGTCACGAGGTTCACCGACGGTCTTCAGGGTCACGAAGTTCTCTTCACCACCGGAGGGGATGCCTTCAACGATGAGGTTCGGAAGCTTTCCCGCGAGCTTGTCGAATGCGAAGCTCGCCTCTTCGGACTCTGCCTGCAGGGCCTTGACCTTGGCAGACTTCTCCTTGCCCTCTGCGATGAGCGCAGGCTTGTCCTCTTTGGCCGCCTTCGCGATCTGAGAGGAGAAGGACTTCTGATCGGCGCGCGCGTCCTCGTATGCCGTGATGGCAGAGCGGCGTGCGGAATCCGCGGCGAGGACTTCGTCAACGAGGTCGACGGACGCGCCGCGGGCCTCCTGCGATGCTTTGAACAGGTCCGGGTCTTCTCTGAGGAGCGCTAGATCGATCACCCTCTCAGCTTAACGGCCCAGGACTCTTTTCGATATTCGAGCGTCACTCAAGTGTGTGGCCAGCTGGCACTCAAGATGGGCACTGTAAATTTGAGACATGACCATCGCATTGGACCCCATGATGACGTGGTTCGTCGTCGCCGGCATCATCGTCGTGCTTCTCGTCGCGTTCTTCCTCGGCCGCCGCACCGGGACTCGTCGTGCGCTGAGCCGGATTCGGCAGTACTCCAGAGGCTCCGATTCCGATGGCCCAGAGAGCGAGAACTCTCGCCGCTACCGGGCAGCTCTCATCGTCAATCCGACCAAGACCGATGTCAGCAGACTGGCTTCGACCGCCGAGGCGATCTGTCGTTTCGAAGGCTGGAGCGCACCGATGGTCATCGAGACCACCCCCGAGGATTCCGGCGAAGGGGCCACGGCTCGTGCACTTGACGAGGGGGTCGACGTCGTCATCGCCGCCGGCGGCGACGGCACGGTCCGAGCCGTCTCCTCGGCGCTGGCGGGATCATCGACACCGATGGGGATTGTCCCCTTGGGGACGGGTAATCTCCTGTCGCGAAACCTCGACATCGTGCTCGACAAAACCGAGTGGGCCCTGCGCATCGCCCTGTGGGGCCGCAACCGCAGGATCGACGTCGGGACCGCGAAGACCGCCGAGGATGGGGACACTCACGTCTTCACTGTGATGACCGGGCTTGGGTTCGATGCCGCGGTCATGGCCGATACCAACTCCGATCTCAAGTCCCGTCTCGGCTGGCTGGCCTACGTCGAGGCCGGGTCTCGGAAGCTCGTCGGCCGCCCCAGTCACGTGAAGGTGACTTTCGACGACGACTATCGGGTCTCAGCTCGCGTGCGATCGGTCCTCGGCGGCAACTGCGGGAAGCTGCAGGGCGGTATCCAGCTTCTGCCACAGGCCGTCATCGATGACGGGATGCTCGATGTCCTCATCGTCAGCCCGAAGAACCTGGGCCAATGGGTGGGCGTCCTTGCCTCCGTTCTAGGTCGGAAGACGTCGAAGGGCCTGCACACAGACATCAGGAAATGCCAGAAGGTCGTCATCGAATCCGGCGAGGAACTCGATGTGCAGCTGGACGGGGATCCGATCGGCCAGTCCGGGTACCTGGCTATGGAGGTCATGCCTGCGGCGCTGACCGTTCGCGTGCCCACAGTGGAACAGCGTAAGCAGATCCGGGCCGAGGCCTGGCCTGTCTGAGCGTACGGCTGCCAGCTGGTCTGCGAACCGGCGTCGGCCGGTAGATGAGTGCCATTACCGGACGGTCACATCACGAGAGCGTCTCGATGTCGTCGATTCGTTGACCAAAGTGTTACAGCTATTCACCCTGAACTAAACGTACATAAGTAGTTCAGGGCATTCCCTGTATCTAGGATGGCTGTCAGATGTGCACCCCCTCACAATTTCAAGATTGAAGGCACTCCAATGAAGAAGCTCATTCTCGCGCCGGCTGTGGCCCTCGCGTTCACTGGCCTGGTGGCCGCCCCAGTCGCCGCTGCCGAGGCCCCCTCGACTCAGTCCTCGTCTGCCAAAGCCGAAGCCAAGGCCGAGCAGATCAAGAAGGAAAAGGCCGAAAAGCTTGCTGAGGAGAAGGCTGAGCAGAAGAAGGCCGACGCAAAGAAAGCCGCTGCTGACAAAGCAGCCGAAGAAAAGGCTGCCAAGGACAAGGCTGAGCAGAAGAAGAAGGACGCAGCCGAAAAGAAGGCTGCCGACAAGAAGGCCGCGGACAAGAAAGCAGCCGATAAGAAAAAGGCTGACGACAAGGCTGACGAGGAATCTGGCGACGATGCCAAGGATTCGAAGGAGCCTGCACCCAAGGACGAGGATTCCAAGGATTCCAAGAAGGATGACTCCGACGCCAAGGACGACGCGGAAGAGATCAATGCACAGCTGAAGGTCTCCAACTCTTCGATCACGGCCGAAGACCTCGCATCCAAGGGCGTCAAGGTCACGGTCACCGGGCTGAAGGTGGGTGACAAGCTCTCGACATCCGGCCTGAGCGCACCCGTTACGACTGCCGCTGCTGACGGGAGCAAGTCGCTCACCCTCGATTACTCCGGCGATGCTGAAGACCTCAAGGAGGGCGAGAAGAGCTTCTCCGTCAAGGTCCAGCGTGCTGGCGTTCCAGCGACGACCCTCTCGGGCTCAACCGAGGTCATCGAAGCCCAGGATGCCATTGACTCGGAACTCACGGTCGATCCCGACGAAGTGACTCCAGAAGATCTCGCCGACCCTGATAAGGGCGTCCAGGTCACCGTGTCGAATGCGGAAGAAGGGGATACGGTCACCGACAGCCTGACTGAAGAGGGCAGGACTGTCGACGCGGACGGCGACTTCACGTTCGGCATCTATTACCAGGGCGATCCCGAAGAACTCGACGAAGGGCCGGTCCCCTTCACGGTTGAGATCAATCGCGGAGGCGAAGAGTCGGTCACCCTCAAAGGAGAAATCGAAGTCGCCGACGACGACCCCGATGTCGATCCGAAGGTCTCACTCTCGACCAAGGAGATCTCGGTCGACGACTTCATGAAGGAAGGACTCAAGATCACCGGCGAGGGCTTCTCCCCCGACGGTACGGTCAGCGTCAAGGGCGAAGCGGTTTCGGCTCAAAGCGCCGCCGCTCAGGCCGAAAGAATCACCGCCGACGAGGACGGCAACGTCAGCGGTGTCGTAACCGCGCCCGAATCGATCGAGGCCGGCAAATACTCGCTCACCTTCATCGACGACAAGACCGGCAAGGAGTCCGCTCCGGTCGAAGTCACCGTCACCGAAGATGCCGCCGCCGTCGATCCGATCGATGCTTCACTGAAGGTCGATCCCAAGGAGATCACAGCAGCTGACCTCTCCAACAAAGACAAGGGTGTCACCGTCACCGTCTCGGGCGTGAAGAAGGGTGACAAGATCACCGACTCCCTGACCGGGGACACCGAAACCGCCGACGCCGATGGCGACTACAAGCTCCATCTCTACTACCAGGGCAATCCCGACAACCTCGAAGAGGGCAAGGTGCCGTTCACGGTCACCATCGACCGCGAGGGAACCGAGTCTGAGACGCTCAAGGGCAACATCAACGTCGTCGCCGAAGACAAAGAAGACGGCGATGACGGAGACAATGGAGACGGAGGGGATACTCCCGAGGCTCCTGCAGAGGCGTCGTTCACGGTCTCACCGGAGATGCTTGAAGCCGCCGACTTCGCCAATGAGAAGAAGGGCGTCACCTTGGCAGTCGAAGACTGCGAGCCCGGCTCGGACGTGCACTTCGCGGTCACGCCCAAGGGCCTCCGGGTCACAGCGTACGAAAACACGGTCAAAGCCGATGACGAGGGCAAAGCTTCAGTCAATGTCTTCGGTACCTCCGACAATATCTCGGCATATGTCGGCGCCTACACAGCCAGCGCAATCTGCGGCGATGACTCGATGAAGGAATCGTTCACAGTCACGGCCGGCGCAGACGGCGGCGGCAGCGACGGAAGCGACAACGGCGGAAACGATGACAGCCAGCTGCCACGCACCGGTACAGACCTTGGCGGTCTCGCCACGGGGGCGCTGCTCCTCCTCATCGGCGGAGCAGCGATCGCCGTGACAGGTCGCCGCAAGAAGGTCGGACAGTCACCGACCGACTACTGAAGTAGAACCGCAGAGTGATCACTCGATGAACCTGATCATGTGAGCGCTTGAATGGGTGTGGCCCCGACTTCGGTGGGGGCCACACCCATTTTCAACGAGTCCGCAGTTCTCACCAGCCAACGACGCCTGTGACGGATATGAACAACAAATGTGAACACAACGACCACAACTATGCTCGTTGTAATTATTTCATTATTGTTACCTTCGTAGGAGATCAGTCACAGCTGTAAGAACGAAGGACACTATGAAGAAACTCGCACTCGCCCCCGCAGTGGCCCTGGCCATCACCGGCCTCGCCGCATCCCCCGTAATGGCTGCACCCACAGCCGACGCTTTCGGACAGACAAACGTCCAGCAGAGCAAAACCCAGTCAGATGAAGCCGAGGAGCAGGCGGAGATCAACGCCGCCGTCTCGGTTACCCCACAGGAGATCTCACAGTCTGACTTTGCTGACCAGAACAAGGGTGTTCAGGTTCAGATCACTGGACTCGAAGCCGGGGACAAGGTCTCCGACAATGTGACTTATGACGAAGGCGACTCGACTTCGGTCGAGGGCGATACTTTCTCCTACAGCATCTACTTCACCGGCGAAGCAGCAGACTTCGAGCCGCAGACCGTCGAATTCGACATCACCGTCCAGCGTGAAGGCGAAGAGGATCAGGTCATCCCGGCGAGCTTCACCGTCGTCGAAGACGGCGACGCCGAAGAGCCAGAAGCACCCGCAGTTGACCCGAAGGTCTCTCTCAACACTGAGAAGATCTCTGCCTCCGACTTCGAGAAGAACGGCCTCGAGGTCACCGGCGAGGGCTTCACCCCCGGCAGTACCGTGAACGTCATTGGCAATGCCACTCAGTCGCCCTTCTTCCAGGACGAGATCAAGGCCGACGAAGACGGCAAGATCAGCACCACGGTCGAATCGCCCGAAGACGCCCTCGAGCCCGGCGACTACTCGGTCTCCGCAGTCGATGCCGAGACCGAAGAGGTGTCGAACTACGCTAAGTTCACCGTCACCGAAGACGAGAGCGAAGAGCCGAAGCCGACCACCCCAGCCGCTGAAGCCACGCTGACCGTCTCGCCTGAGACCATCGAAGCCGCTGACTTCGTCGTAGAGAACAAGGGCGTCACCCTGGCAGTCGAGAACTGCGAGCCCGGCTCGGACGTTCACTACGTTGTCACCCCTGAGGGCAACTCCAACGTCACCGCTTACGACAACACCGTCAAGGCTGATGACGAGGGCAAGGCCTCCGTCAACGTCTACGGCACCTCTGCCAATGATGCGTCGGCCTACCTCGGCGACTACGACGTCAGCGTCACCTGCGGCGATGACGAGATGACCGGAGCATTCACCGTCGGCGAAGACGCCAACGCCGGTGGCAGCGACGGAAACGACGATGGCGGCAATGAAGACGGAAACGGTGGCGGCGAAGACGGAAACGGTGGCGGCGAACTGCCTCGCACCGGTACCGAACTGACCGGCCTCGTCGGCGGAGCTGCCCTCCTCCTCATCGGTGGAGCCGCAGTCACCATGACCATGCGTCGCAAGAAGGTGGCTCAGGATCCTTCAGAGATCTGATCTCGGGGCCTGAATCGGAGACACCATCCGGATACGACGAAGGGGGGGG
>NZ_JBHFIH010000015.1:150039-152301 GCF_057334195.1 Brevibacterium sp. AGC70
CCCCCCTTCGTCATGCCGTCATGCGGGCTGAGAACTGCTGGCAGTCAGTTCACCGGCGACGGAACCTGTTGTAGAGAACCATCGCGCCCGGCTCGGGCCGTCCCTGCGGACGTCTGCCGCGCGAAATCGAGACGACATCACCCGCGGAGCCGGCGGCGAAGACGCGTGCTTCGCGTTCCTTCGCAGACATCCGAGACCTGACCTCGGTCTCGAGCTCCTCGTTCCGGGATTTGAGTGCATCGACCTGGTTCTGCAGATCGATGATCTTCTTGATGCCCACCAGGTTCACGCCCTCGTCCTGCGAGAGCTGCTGGATCAGCCGGAGTTTGGCGATGTCTCGCCCCGAGTACCGCCGGCCTCTGCCAGCGGTGCGCTCGGGAGTGACGAGACCCAGACGGTCATACTGCCGCAGCGTCTGCGGGTGCATTCCTGCAAGGTCCGCCGCCACCGAAATGACGTACACCGCTGCACTGGTCGATATGTGCATTGTGCTTCACCACCTCAACTGGCCTTGGCTTTGTCGAGCAGACCATCCCGCGGATCCTCGTTCTCGGTCGCGGTGCGGAATGATTCGACAGCTTCTTTGGCGTCCTTCGACAGGTTCTGCGGCACGACGATCTCCGCGGTCACCAGCAGGTCGCCGGTGCCCTTCTTCGATTTCACGCCCTTGCCGCGCAGACGCATGGTCCGTCCCGATGGTGTGCCTGGAGCGATCTTCATCGTCACCGGCATTCCGTCGAGCGTCGGCACCTTGACCTCGGCGCCCAGGGCAGCCTCGTCGAAGCTCACCGGCAGGTCCATCCGCAGATTGTCACCATCACGGGTGAACACGGGGTGCGGCTTGACCTTGATCGTGAGGATCACGTCGCCGGTCTCGCCGCCGTTGGGGCTGGCCTTGCCCTTACCTGCCAGTCGGATCTTCTGCCCGTCCTTGACGCCGATCGGCGTCCGCACGGTCAGAGGCTTCCCACCTGGCATGTTCAGCTTCACCGAGGCGCCGTTGATGGCCTCCGTGAATGACAGAGTGGTGTTGGACTTGATGTCCCCGCCCTTGACCGGCGGCGAATAGCCGCCTCCGAAACCACCTCCGCCGCCACCGCCGAAGCCGTTGAGAAGGTCTGCCAGGTCAGGGGGTACGTCTCCCCCGCCTCCACCGTAAGGTGAACGAGTCCGTTTCCGTCCGCCTCCGCCGAAGAGGTCGGAGAATACGTCATCGAATCCGCCGCTGGCACCGCCCCCGGGCCCGCCGGAACCGGTGAACCTGGCGCCGCTGCCCATGGCGCGGACCTGATCGTACTGTTCGCGAGATTCCTTGTCAGAGAGCACCTGATGGGCCTGGCCGAGCTCTTTGAACTTGTCTTCAGCCTTGGAATCACCGGGATTGGCATCCGGATGATACTTGCGTGCCAGCTTGCGATAGGCCTTTTTGATCTCTGCGTCGGAAGCATCTTTGGAGACGCCGAGGGTCTTGTAGAAGTCCTTTTCGAACCAATCATTCTGAGGACCGGTATTCACCTGGCACCTCCTTCCGTGTCTTCTTCATCAGTGTATTCAATTGTCTCCTCACAATCCGCAACCCCGGGATCTCGATCCCGGATGATCCGGACCGCCGCCGAGGTGGCTCCACATTGGCGGGACCACCTCGGCGAGGGTGTGGTTCTCAGTCTTCCGGCTGCTGCACGCCGACGCGCGCCGCACGGATGATGCGCTCACCCATACGGTAGCCCGGCTGCATGACCAGGAAGACGGTCGGAGTCTCAACATCGTCCGAAGGCTGCTGCATGAGTGCCTCATGCAGTCGCGGATCGAACTCGTCGCCGACCTCACCGTACTGCTCGACGCCGACCTTATTCAGCGAGTCGATCAGCTTGTTCACGTGGGTCTCGAAAGGCCCGGAGACGTCGCCGTTCTCCTGCGCCAGGCGCACCTCGTCGAGCACGGGGATCAGGGCTTCGACGGCCTTGATCGTGCCACCGGTTGCTGCCCGCTCGCGTTCGCGATCGGCCCGCATCCGGTAGGCGGCGTACTCGGCGTTGATGCGCTTGAGGTCGGCCAGGTGCGCTGCGGCCTCAGTTCCCGGTGCGGGTTCGGCGGCCTCTTCGCCCTGTGCTGCCTCGGTGTCGTTCAACGTCGAAGCATCGGCTGGAATGTCGACGCCGAGGTCACTGGCATCGGCCAGATTCTCATCGGCATCTTGGACGCCCTCGGCGCCTTCGGCACCGGCAGCGTCGTTCGCGGCATTCTCCTCACCGGCCTCCGCCC
>NZ_JBHFIH010000015.1:152321-154712 GCF_057334195.1 Brevibacterium sp. AGC70
CCGCCGCGGCCGACGCTGCGTCGGCCTCGGGGCGGAGCTCGCCGGTGTCCGGATCGATCCGGCGCTTGTCGCTGAAGGTGAAGCCTGGCTCCTCGGACGACGGATCGTTGCCCTCGGCAGTCATTACTTCTTCTCCTCGTCCTCTTCATCGACAACCTCAGCATCGACGACATCGTCGTCAGCACTTGCATCGGAATCGCCTGCTGCCTCTTCACCAGCGGCACCTTCGGCACCTGGCTGGTTGTAGATGGCTTCGCCGATCTTCTGCTGGTTGGCGACAAGCTTGTCGTAGGCCGTCTTCACGGCGTCGTCGTCTTCACCCTTGAGAGCTTCCTTGAGAGCCTCAACGTCCGAGTTGATCTCGGTCTTGACCTCTTCGGGCAGCTTGTCCTCGTTGTCGGTGATGAGCTTCTCGGTCTGGTAGGCGAGGTTCTCCGCATTGTTGCGAGTGTCAGCGGCCTCACGGCGCTTCTTGTCCTCGTCCGCGTGCTCCTCGGCTTCCTTGACCATGCGGTCGATGTCTTCCTTCGGCAGTGCGGAACCGCCGGTGATCGTCATCGACTGCTCGGTGCCGGTGCCCTTGTCGGTGGCCGACACGTGCACGATGCCGTTGGCGTCGATGTCGAAGGCGACCTCGATCTGCGGGACGCCGCGAGGAGCTGGGGCGATGCCGGTCAGCTCGAAGGTGCCCAGGTTCTTGTTGTCGCGAGTGAACTCGCGCTCACCCTGGAAGACCTGGATCGACACGGAGGGCTGGTTGTCCTCGGCCGTGGTGAAGGTTTCCGAGCGCTTGGTCGGGATCGGGGTGTTGCGCTCGATGAGCTTGGTCATCACGCCGCCCTTGGTCTCGAGCCCGAGCGACAGCGGGGTGACGTCGATGAGCAGAACGTCCTTGCGTTCGCCCACGAGGACACCGGCCTGCACGGCTGCGCCGATCGCGACGACCTCATCGGGGTTGACGCCCTTGTTGGGCTCCTTGCCTCCGGTGAGTTCGGTGACGACGGCGGAGACGCCTGGCATACGTGTCGAACCGCCGACGAGGACGACGTGGTCGATCTCGGAGACGGACACGCCTGCGTCCTTCATGACTGCGTGGAACGGAGCCTTGGTGCGCTCGAGGAGGTCCTTGGTCAGGTCCTCGAACTTCGCGCGGGTCAGGGTCTCATCCAGGTGGATGGGTCCGTTCTCGCTCATCGACAGGTATTGCAGTGAGATGTTGGTGCTGGTGGCCGAGGAGAGTTCCTTCTTGGCCTGCTCCGAAGCTTCCTTCAGACGCTGGATTGCGGTCGCGTCCTTGCTCAGGTCGACGCCGTAGCCGTTCTTGACCTCACCGACGAGCCAGTCGACGATGCGCTGGTCCCAGTCGTCGCCGCCGAGGCGGTTGTCGCCTGAGGTCGCACGGACCTGAATCGTGGAGAAGTCGTCTTCGTCCTTGCCGACTTCCAGCAGGGAGACGTCGAAGGTGCCGCCACCGAGGTCGAAGACCAGAATGGTCTCGTCTTCCTTGCCGCGCTCGAGGCCGTAGGCCAGAGCTGCAGCGGTGGGCTCGTTGATGATGCGCGAGACATTGAGTCCTGCGATCTCACCGGCATCCTTCGTGGCCTGACGCTCGGCGTCATTGAAGTATGCGGGAACGGTGATGACTGCGTCGGTGACGTCTTCCTGCAGGTATTCCTCAGCATCGTGCTTGAGCTTCTGCAGGATGCGAGCCGAAACCTCAGGGGCCGACATCTTCTTGCCGCCGATTTCGGTGGTCCAGTCGGTGCCCATGTGGCGCTTGACCGAGGCGACGGTGTTCTTGATGTTGGTGACGGCCTGGCGCTTGGCGATCTCGCCAACCAGGGAGTCGCCGTTCTTGTTGACAGCAACGACGGAGGGGGTCGTGCGACCGCCTTCCGCGTTGGCGATGACCTTGGGGTCACCGCCTTCGAGGACTGTGACGACGGAGTTCGTGGTTCCGAGGTCGATTCCAACTGCACGTGCCATAACGTTGTCTCCTTACATATCGTGAGTGATCTCGACTCGAATGTGTGCGATCGGGCGGATCCACCACCGGGCTTCCACAGCATTTCCTGCTGCGGGGACGAGCGATGGACCCACTCGACCGCACACATTGAGCCAACTGCACTCAAGTATTATCTTCGTGATCCGAGCAGTCAAGCCCGGCATCATTAAAGTTGCGTACGCTAGACTCAACTTTGCGGAGTGAGGGTTTATTCCACGAGAGAGAAAAAGTTTGTGGGATCGCTCTTGTAGGTTCTCGTTTAAGTTGTCACTTTCTCACTTTCTTGGCCATGGCGTGTCAAATTTCTCACGCACCTGTCAATCGAGGACCATGAACATATGGTCGTTCGCAACGTAGCGTTCCGATACTGCACCTCCGGTGGCGGC
>NZ_JBHFIH010000015.1:154732-186450 GCF_057334195.1 Brevibacterium sp. AGC70
CCCCCCCCCCCCCCCCCCCCCCCCCCCCCCCCCCCCCCCCCCCCCCCCCCACGACCTGGGCACGCGCTCGCGCAGATCTCGTCGTCCAGGGCCACCCCATACGAATTCCACCGACTTATCGCGAACAGAAAAACTACCCGGGACTGTTCTGGTCCTCGACGAACCGTCGACAACTGATTTACGAAAGTCTTCTCGAGCTGGATCGACTCTGGTTAGCCGACTTCGACACATCAGTGAATGGAATCTGCACACAACCGTTCCAACTCGCTGAACAATCAGACAATGCGCAGCGAACCCATGTCCCGGATATCTTGTTGACTCACTACGATCAACGCGTCACTCTCGTCGACGTCAAGCCAACGCATCTCCTCGACGAACCGTCAGTGCGAAAGCAGTTCGAATGGACCAAAGCCCTCTGTGAAGAGAAAGGTTGGCACTACGAGATCTTCTCGGGCGGAGACTCCACAGTGCTGAGAAACATCAAGATAATCTCCCTCGGTCGGCGACCAGAACGATTGCCGCCTACCGTCGTATCGAAAGCCCGCGAAGAACTGCGTGACAGCCCGCTCCGTCTGAGCGACATCTTGAACAGCCGACCGCGCAGTCTCAACAAGGACGACTGGTACGTCGCCATCCTTTCCCTTGTCTGGTCTGGCGCTGCCAGAGTCGATATGAAGCAACCGTTGAGCACAGAGTCGGTTCTCCAACCTTCGGAACAGGAACAGGTATGAGCACGACCGTTCTCGATGTCTCTGTCGGATCCCGCCTTTGGTATCAAGGAACAGCATGGACAGTCGTCGAGCTTGACGGCTTTGCGGTGACACTGCGATCGTCAGATCAATTCAAGAGAGTCCATGCACCGGCGCTAATCGGAATCGCTGAACCGCTCGACAACGATCGAGATGATGAAGATTCTGCTGAGACCTTGGACGCCGTTGTCATTGCAAGTCTCACCCCGAAACAACGACGCCAAATAGAATCCGAAGCCCGCATCTACGAACAAGTCGTCATTGCAGCAAATGACGAGTCGTTCCAGGAACGGTGCAAGATCGCAGGCGAACAACTTGGAATATCTGCCCGTTCGGTTAGGCGCCGAGTGGAACGATTCACCCGGCATGGACTCTCCGGTCTCGTTGATGCACGGCTGCTCAAGACCAAACGACGGTCGATTGCTCCGGAATGGGATCAGGCGTGCATCGAAGTCCTCGACAGTTTCACCAAGTTGTCGAACCCGACCATGGGGATGGTCATCAGAAAGACCAATGCCCTCTATCTTGAACGACATCCAGACGGTGTTGAGCCCACCCGCGCCGTTGCCTATCGTCGGCTGCACGAGCTGGACAAAGGTCGCTACACTTTCGGAGCAGCGAAACAGCGCCGGTCGGTCGCAGAACGCCCTCAAGGGCGCATGGGGAGATTACGAGCAGATCGTCCCGGACAGTACGTTGTTCTGGACACCACGCGACTAGACGTCTTCGCCATGGAACCAATCACCGGCCGTTGGCTGAACACCGAGCTGACAGTGGCAATGGACCTATACTCTCGATGCATTCTGGGGATGGTTCTGCGTGCCGTATCAACGACGGCCCAGGACGTCGCGACGGTCTTGTATCAAGTGGTCACGCCACAACACTGGGGACCTCCGCAAGACGCTGAACTGCCATCACCATACGTAGGAATACCGGACAATTTGATTGCCATGTCGACTGCGGCTGTGCCGGATACAATCGTCGTCGATCATGGCAAGGTCTATCTTTCAGCGCACACGAAGACCGTCTGTCACAGGCTGGGGATCAACATCCAACCAGCAACACCGCACAAGCCCACGGACAAGCCGACGCTTGAACGATTCTTCCGCACCCTGCGGCAACAACTCTTGGAACATCTCCCGGCGTACAAAGGCCCTGATGTCTGTTCTCGAGGTCAACGAGTCGAGGACGGAGCCTTCTATTACGTTTCCGAACTAGAGACAATCATTCGCGAGTGGATCGGCATCTACCATCACACACCGCATCGGGGCGTGTGTGATCCGCGGATGGTTTCTGTCGAGCTGTCACCTGCAGAGATGTTTAGCCGGGGTGCTTCAGCTGCTGGTGTCCTGCGGCTACCGGCGAGTGAGGATCTTCGGATGGAGTTCCTCGATGTCGCCTGGCGCACGATCCAGCACTACGGTGTCGAGATCGACGGGCGTCGCTACGACGGACCGGCACTGAACTACTATCGAGGAGCTCTCTCACCCTTTGGTGGAGCGCATGCTGGGCGGTGGCCAATCATGGTTGACCGTGATGACGTCCGCACTGTGTTCTTCCAGGACCCAGAGTCGAAGGTCTGGCACACCTTGGAGTGGGAGCACACTGAGGGACTTACTGCACCGTTCAGCGCTGAGGCAGCTGCCTACACGCGACAGCTTGCGCTGAAGTCCGATCGCCATGTCGCGCCTGATGAAGCACTGAACGACCTGCTGGAGCGACACAGCAAGGGCAAAGTGACTGCACAACGGGAGAAGAATCTGGCCCGACGCCTTGCCGCCCAATCCACCGATGCAAACGCAGAGAAGGGCCCCGATGTCATTGATCTCTTTACACATCTCGCTCGGCGTCAGAAACAGCCTCCTGTCAGTGATGATCTTGATGTCTTTGAGAAGTACTCCAACGAGGGCGATAAGTTCGAGGTGTTCGACGAATGACGAACCGGTGGGCGTCATGGTTACGCGATCATGAACCGCAACGTTTCAACATGGCCAGCAAACAAGGCTGGGATGCGTTCGCTCAATCGGCACCTCGCCCGCCTCTCGAGCTACTCTCGCGCACGGAGATTCGGCAATTGTCGGAAGAAGAAGTCGAAGACTACAACGAAGCGCGGATGGTGTGGAACGCTAATCCGCCCGCGGTCAAGACGACTCAGTTGAACGCAGCATTTTCCATTATGGACCAGGCAATGGCGTCGAATCGCCGTGATGGTGATCGGCTTCGCGGATCGATCGTCATCGATGCCGCCCCAGCGTTGGGTAAAACCACGATCGCAACGCGGTTCGCCCGAGAATTCCACCGGAAAACACTCCGTCGGTACGGACCTCGTACAACGGATGGGCACCAGCGGCTGCCGGTCGCGTTTATCCCCCTCGACGCCGGGGTCACTCTCAAAGGACTGAACCAGAAAATACTGTCGTTCTACGGACATCCCGGAGCCAACCGGGCCACAACCGCTCGCTTGGCCGCACTAGCGGTTGATTGTGTACGATCCTGCGACACCCAACTCGTCGTCATCGATGATCTCCACTTCATCGATTTCAAACATCGCAACGGACGCGAAGTCAGCAACCATCTCAAGAGCTTGGCAAACGAAATGCCGGCCACGTTCATTTATGTCGGTGTCCGGCTCAGCGAGAAACGGTTCTTTGATGAGGGTCTCCTTGGCGACGATGCGGTCTACGCTCAAACCTCACGTCGAGCCACCAAAGTTCCGGTCGCCCCATTCACCATGAAAACAGCCGCCGGTGCCCGAGCATGGACTCACCTTCTGACTAGTCTCGAGGATCACCTGCTACTGCTCGATGGCCGTCCGGGCATGCTGGTCGATCAGGCAAAAGAACTGTACCGACGCACACAGGGACACATCGGGTCCCTCACCTACTTGCTCGACCGTGCCAGCTACCTCGCCATCACCACCGGTGTTGAGACCATTACCCCGGAGATTCTGTCCGCGGTCACGATCGACAATGCAGCCGAAACCAGCGCCCGTACAGCCTAGCGACAAGCGCGCTTCGACGCGCTTGCGAGGAATCACCTCTGGCTACGACCTCGACGCCTGGCCCCTGACACTATCCATAGAATCCGATGAAACCCTCTCTAGTTGGTGGGCACGTATCGCCGCCAGGTTCGGTGTCTCTCCGGCCGCCTTGTTTCGCGAAGTCGGGTTCCGGATGGGTTCCTACACCCCGTGGCGAGTGGAGCAGCGCTTCGCGCGGCCCAGTTTCCCGTTGAGTGTTCGAACCGGGGTGTCCAACGACACCAGGGCTCAGGCTCACACTGCTCAGGCGCGCATTTCAGATCTTCTAGCAAGCGTGACGCAGCGATATCACGCACCGACAATCTCTTCGAAGCCTTCATCCGGGAGCCGTTTTTGTCCCTCTTGTCTTGCCGAGACCGGGACATGGTCCGGGCTCTGGCGAAGCCCACTCATCAGTATGTGCCCCCGCCACCTTGTGGTGCTCGTCGATGTATGCCCTCAGTGCGGTGGCCGCCCCTTTTCCGGCCCGGCATGGGCGATGCACGAACGCGAGAACTCACGCTGTACCGAAAATCTCCCGAGAGTCACTAGCCCCCGTAAGCGACGGAAACCCTGCGGTGCCGATCTCACCCAAACTCAAACTTCGACAGCCGATCCGGGCCTTGTGGCTGCCACTGAACTGTTGCTCGAAGACGAGAAGGGCTCAAGCCAAGACTGGATGCTGGCGGGACTTCCCGCCACACGGTCAGAGGCCCGAGACGGGCTTGTCCTATTGGCTCTTGATGGTCTTACTATCAAGGAACGAGAGCCACGGACAGTAGGCGCAGTAGCGACGGCTCTCGAGCACGCATACCAAGTGCTCACAAGCCCGGACCTAACCTCGGCCGGCCTCCTCGCCGATCACTACCGGCTTCTCGACGCCGGTGGCCCCTTCGCGGCAATCGGACCAACCCAGGCCTTGCGCGACCACCCATTCCACCCCGTATTGCACGCCATCCGCTTACACAGTCTGCGCAATCACCTCCCTCCGGGAACGCAGCTGGCGTTCCGCATCGGGTCCGACTGGCCACGAACCCCGAATGCATTGCGCCACCGACACACTCCGACACCCACGTACTGCAAGAACTGGCGTCTCCCACCGGCACCGTTAAGCGCGATTCCACAGCTCTACTGGGAAAACGGCGTACCTGGCATCGGGCCGGTCACCAGCGAACGGAGCCGATTCGCCCTCAGCATCGCCATCGCCTCCGTCGGCCGCAACATCACCACCGCGTCAGCGGCCGAAGGCCTCGGCGCGCCAAAAGTGCAAGCTGCACGAGTCGCCCACGACTGGGCCAAACTCAGCGAGCATTGCGGATGGCCGGCCCTGCGGCAAGCGATCGTGACTGCCGCTACCCAGCTCACACACGAGCCCGGGACAGTCGACTATCAATTGCGGCGAGAGGAGCTTGCCACCGTTGCTGATCTGGACACTCGGTTCCCGGAGGTTGACTGGACAGATGCCGAGCGCTTGTGGTTGTGGGCCATGTTTACACAGAGCAGTCCCCGGTTCACTCCAGAAGCCTGGGGTGAACTCCGATTTCCAACGATCGTCCCCGAACGCCCAGCAGATCGGGAGTACAACGATGACGACGTCAGAGAACTCCTCGCCAGCACACGAGCGAGGCCCGAGAAGCCGCCATGAAGTGAATGGGAACGAATGTGTGACGCGCACGCGTGGTCGGCCGACTGTCAGCGGGCAGAGCTATCGACTGAGAAACTCGGTCGTGAGGCACAACTTGCTCTTGCCCCCGGCAACAGGGGCGATCCACTCCTGAGTCTTCGATGCGCCAATTTCTGGAAGTACAATCAATACGGTGACGATAATGCCGACTTCCGTCTGCTCTCACACCTTCACCCATGGCAATCTATGGCGGAGAATCCGAGTCAGGAATGACGGCGGCGTCAGTGCTATCGGACGTGCTTCAACGGCGCCAGCGTATGTCCGTCCAGTTTCAAATTGCGTGTAGGCCTGCGTCGATCTCGGCCTCGAGTTCGCCTCTGCTGATACCGAAGACTTTCATCGCTTCATTAAGGTCGGTTCTTGCGTCACCGTCTGTGGCCAGGCGAACCATAGCCAGCGCCGCATCATTGAACGATTCTCGATCTGGCAGAACCGTATCAAGTGCATCGCTGGAAGTGGGCTCGTCAGTCGACCCTCCGCTTGCCGGGCCAATGTCCTCGTTCATGAGGAGTCCTCCCAGAGTGCTCGAAGCAGGTCTTCTGCTTTGTCCGGTTCCCGCCCGGGGCCGGAGAAGGCATCGAGCAGGGCCCTCGATCGTGGGACGAACCGGATGCCGCCTTCGCTCTCGACATCGTCGAGTTCACCGCTCATAGCCTCCAGGAACAGGACTCCCCGCCCCGGGCGGGCCCGTTCCAACCCGAGCCGCGCAGCCACACCGCGGGGATCGCTCACATAGATCAGCGGAGCACCTGCCTGAGCATCAGATCGGTCCTCCCAAGTGGCAACGATCCCGGACACGGCATAGTCCACGCCCGCTTCTTCCAGCCGGTCGACGAGGTCACGCCATCCTTTCGGGATCTCGACCGGGACCCGGGCACCACGACGCCTGGCAACCTTCCCAGCGTTGCCAGCAGTCACAGCAATCGCCACCAGATCATCAACTCCAGCCGAGTCTCTCAGCCAACCGGTCCTCTTCCACCGATCAGCCCACTCACCGGTCGGGATATTCACATTCGAATGCATCGGCCGGTTAGTAGATGTCGTGGCCGATGATCGCACAACTTCGTTGTTCGGCCTGTAGGCCTGATTAACAATCGACGCGAGGTAGGAACTCGCGGCCTGGATCGCCGATGTGTCCCCGCTAGAGACCACGGAAGTCCCGCCCAGCTGGTATCCCGTGGCGGAGAAGATCTTCTGCATCGTGCCCCAGGTGGGATCCATCTCGCCGCGTTCGATGCGGCTGATCGTCGAAGGCGACACATCGGCAAGCTGCGCCAGCTCTTTCCTGGTGATCCCGCTCATGGCACGGATCTTCTTAATGATCGCTGCTGCTTCCATATCAGCCACCTCCCAACTTTTGCGTATACGCAGTAAGATTATCCCGCTCCTGGTTGAGGCGAACGACGCCCGCGGGAAGAGCTAGGGTATGCGACAGCGGCATTTTGCCCCAGTTCCGTTTTACCCGCCGAGTATTGTCACCACCGATGGGCGACAAATAGAACTTAGCGAGTATTGAGGCTCAGGCCTCGCGGCTCGGCTTACCGCTATCAACCATCAGGATCAACAGAGCTGCACCTGCTTGCGACTCCACACTTGAGTGCCCCGAGCGGGCTCAAATCAACCATGTCATCGAAAGCGAATTTGTCCTTCAACAACTTGCTGCTGGCTTCTTCAAAGCTGGCGGTTGTTCCATATTTCTGACGCTCGAAGAGTAGGCCCAAAACTGACGTTGATTGCAGGCGCGCGAACCCCATCCTCCATCAAAGTCGAAGGTGCAAAAGATTGCGCCTGCTTCGGGATGGTGGGTGATCTGAGCTTTGCTCCGGCACTCATTTCGCAAGCAGTGTCCGCAATTCGTCGAGAAGCTCCTGTGCACGAGAATCGCGGAGGGACTGGCCGACCTGGGCGTCGAGGTCGAACACAGTCGTGGGATGGTGCCATGCCGAAAACGTCTCCAAAGTATGACCGCGATGATCGCTGGTCACTCCTTCAAGGAGAGTCACCGGACTGCCGATCGAAACATCTAGGTAGGAGGCAGTCTGCGGGCTGGCCGCTACAGCATGCAGCTGCCTGGGTCCGCCATGCGGGTGCAATCCGCATTCGCGCATCCAAGCGTGCAGTGAACTCCCACCGAGGTCCTCCGTCGAGAGATTTGGCAGCAGCATTCGGTCGATCCAAGTGATCATATGTATCAGTGGTTGTCCATCGACACTTCGCACTCTCTCCAGTCGCCACGAATCTTCCGTGCCGATAGTTTCAGCTTTATCGGCGGGGGCAGTCTCCGCACGAAGCGAGATGATCCGCGTGGTGAGCTGTCCGCCACCAGCTGCGATCTGTTCACTTAGACCACCTGCCCGGCTAGCTTCTCTGCGGTACTGGTGCGGGGGAAGAACGACGGTTCCGCGGCCGCGCTCTCTCAGGACAAGCCCCTCAGCGGACAATAGATCAAGCGCCTGCCGAATAACGCTGCGGGCAACTCCGAAACTGTTTTGTAGTGCCTGCTCGGACGGAATGGTCGTTCCCGGGGGCTTGGTTCCCGAAGTGACCTCACTTCGAAGAATCGCGGCGACCTGCGCGTAAAGGGGCTCATCCGATGAACGGTCGATTTGCTCAACCAATGTCCACCTCTTCCTCGATCGTACCAACCGAAAGAGCTCGACGGCCCTCTTGACGAATTCCATCTACTGTCCAAGAATGGTACCCGTTCATCCAGTACGTACAAAACATACGTACCTTTCAATGAAGGTTGGAGTTGCAATGGTGCACACCTCAGAACGTACCGTCTCGAAGATTCCTATGTTCGCCGCTATGAGTCGTATTCCCGGCGGGCTCATGATCATCCCACTGGCCCTGGGGATTCTCTTCGGGAACTTGCTGCCTGCCGCTTTGGACATCGGAGGCTTTACGACAGCGCTGTTTCGGGACGGCACGCTCACTCTCATTGCGCTGCTCATTGTCGCGACGGGCTCCCAGATCACCGGCAACCGTTCCGGCAAGGGCACAGTCGGTACGACGCTCGTCGTCTTACTTGCCAAAACACTTGTACCGATCGTCCTTGCTGTCGGTCTCGGTCTCGTGGTCGGACCGCAGGGCGTCCTCGGTGTATCCGTACTCGCGCTCATCGCCGTTTTCGGCAACAGCAACGGTGCTCTCTGGCTGGCATTCGCGGGCCAATATGGCGACTCACGCGATCGCGGAGCCTACGTAGCCAGCGCATTCGACGATGGCCCGTTTCTCGCACTCATCTTCCTTGGAGCCTCAGGCCTCGGCGATATCCCCATCATTGCCCTTGTCGCCGCCATTGTGCCCTTCGTCCTCGGTCTCATCATTGGTGCGATCGACCGCGAGTGGACTAAGGCTCTCACTGACACGTCGGCGATCACTATCCCGTTCATGTCCTTCTGTGTCGGCACGGGCATCAGTCTCATCGACGTCGTCACAGGCGGACTGGCCGGAATCGTGCTCGGAGTAATGGTCGTCCTCTTCACCGGCGGGCTGACTTACCTGGGCTATAAATTCCTCCTCCGCCGTGGCAATGAAAGCGGCATCGGCTTCGCTGCAGGAACTACAGCCGGCAACGCGGTGGCAGTTCCCGCCGTGGTCGCCGCTGCCGATAGCAACTTCGAGCAGTACGTCGGAGCGGCAAGCGCACAGGCGGCAGCTGCAGTGATGGTCACAGCAGTACTCGCACCACTCGTAGCCGCAACAGTCATGAAGAAGGAGGGCGGTTTGAAGAACCATCTGACTGTGACGTCTTCGCTGAAGACCTCAATCGCCTCTGACTGATCTCCTCACCCCTGCGAATCACAACACAATCTTCTATCAGCTCAGACAGTCCGCCGTCCCAACCGGGTCGGAACACGAAAGGATCAAACATGCGGGACCCACTGCGCATCACCGCTCGCTACTACATCGAATCGCAGATCGCTGTCGAAAAGGCGGCAGCACTGATCGCCGGCGAGCAGTCGAGTGGTACTTTCGTCGCCGTCCCTGGCGAATCCGACGAATTGCGTGAGCGGCACGGAGCAGAGGTCGTCAATGTCTCGCACCTGGGCGAAGTAGTGCCTGCTCTCCCATCCAGGTCGACTCCAGCCCGCGTACAGGCAGCAGAAATCGAGATCGAGTTCCCGCTAGAGAACATCGGCACAGATATCTCCACGCTCCTCACGGCCGTGGCGGGCAATCTCTTCGAGCTGGGCGATCTATACGCCTGCAGACTCCAAGAACTTTCCCTGCCTGACGAGTTCGTTGCAGCGCACCCCGGCGCCGCACACGGAATAGCCGGGACACGAACACTCATGCGTGCCGACAGCAATGTCCTTATCGGGACGATCATCAAACCCAATGTCGGACTCAAGTCAGAAGACTTTCGGCAAGCGGTGCGCGAACTCGCTCGCGCCGGCATTGATCTCATCAAGGACGATGAGCTGATGACCGATCCAACGTATCTGCCGCTCGAACAACGAGTCACCATAGCCACCGAAGAGATCGCGGCCGCCGCCGAGATGACTGGTCACCGGACCATGTACGCGTTCAACATCACCGGTGATATCGCCGGACTCGAACGTCGACACGACCTCGTCGTCAACGCAGGCGGCACATGCGTAATGCTCACCGTCCCGATTATGGGACTTGCAGCGCTCGAGTATTTGAGAACGTTCGCCCAAGTGCCGATCCACGGTCACCGCGGTGGGCTCGCCGGATCGATGCGACACCCAGGTCTTGGCCTGTCTTACGCTGCGTGGCAGAAGCTTGCTCGCCTCTCCGGAGCAGATCATCTTCACGTCAGCGGTCTTGGCAGCAAGTTCTACGAAACCGATGCCGAGGTGGCCGCGAACATTCGCCACCTTCAGCGCCCGCTCGGAGGCGGGGAGGCAGTGTTGCCGGTGTTGTCTTCTGGGCAGAACGTCTTTACTCCCGAGTTAACTTGGGAGGCCGTGCCCACGAAAGATCTGTTGATGCTTGCCGGCGGCGGCATCGCGGCGCACCCGGACGGCTTTGGTGCTGGTGTGTCGAGCCTGCGTCACGCGTGGAAGGCAGCTTGCGAGGGAGTGCCGCTCGAAGCCGCGACCACCCGCAGCACCCCATTGCGTCGTGCCGTCGACTTCTTCGGAAGCAGGTCCTGATGCGGCGGCTCGGTTTCCTCGCGGATGACCTCACTGGCGCCGCCGATGTTCTCGCCCAGGCACACGCACATGGCCTGGAAGCCGCCCTGTCCCTCAACCCGACAGCAGCTCTCCCTGATGCTCGCGACGTGGTGGGAATCGCCGGTCCGACTCGCTCGCTGGCCGGACGCGACCTCGATCATGCGCTACGGGAAGGGTTCACGGGACTCACCCCTGAGTCATTCGATGTACTCCTTTACAAAGTGTGCTCAACCTTCGACTCTTCACCCACTACTGGCAGCATCGGCAAAGCGATCGATATTCTCGGCGAAATGTGGCCCAACCACGGAGGAATCCCGGTCGTCCCGGCACAACCAGAGTTCGGACGATTTACCGCATTCAGCCAACATTTCGGAACACACCAGGGTGCCGTGCACCGCCTCGATCGACATCCTGTGATGCGCAGCCACCCGTCCACTCCGATGGACGAAGCTGATCTGCGACTCGTGCTTGCCTCTCAGCTCGCTGCGGGTGAGCGGCCGGGTTCAATTCACTTGCCCGCCTTTGATGACGGCAGCTTCTGCGAACAGTGGCAAGCACGCCGAAAGGACTACGCTCCATTCATTGTGGATGCGATCACTGCTGCCCATATGGACACCGTTGCCAAAGCGCTCCTTGGCGAAACTGATATGTCGATCGTCATCGGCTCGGGCGGAATCATGGCAGCACTCGCGCGATCCCGAGGAACCAGTTCGGCGGTGCGGCATCACGTTTCACCCTCATCAGGGCCGACTCTGGCAGTCAGTGCGTCCGCTTCGGAAACGACAGCAGTTCAGATCGCCGATGCCATCGCCGCCGGTTGGACCGAGGTCGCCATTCCTCCCGAAGCTTTGACACAGGAAGCACCACAAGGGCAGTGGGTTGATGAGATCGCCCAGGCGCTCGAGTCTGGCCACCATGTCATCACCCACACAGCCCGTGGCGGAACTGATCCTCGCCTCCAGGCTCGGACGGCGACATCCGCTGAAGTGGGTGGCACGATCGGAGCCCTCGCAGCAATGATGATTCAACGTGGGCTCACCCAGGACCTCGCCATCTTCGGGGGTGATTCCTCGAGCCACGCACTGCTCGCCCTCGAAGTAAGCGAGTTGCGCGTTGATTCCCAATTCGTCACAGCAGGCCCGATCTGCCGGGCGGATTCCGCATCTATTGCTGCCTCCTGCAGATTACTGCTCAAGGGTGGACAAGTAGGACCCGAAAACATCCTGCGTCGGTTCACAGGCGGCGAAGAGGCCGAAAGCTGATGTGCGTAGATGTGCTGGAGCGCCGGAATCTGCACTACCCATACCTCACGAATTCCCCAGATGTAACAACCAGGAGAAAGGCAACGATGCCATGAGAGCAGCAGTAAAGACGACAGCAGACAAAGGTGTCGACTATCGCGAGGACTGGCCGCTTCCGCATGCAGGCCCCGGACAAGTACTCATTGATGTAGCTGCGGCCTCCCTATGCGGAACCGATCGTGAACTCTACGAATGGACTCCCTCGGCACAAGCCTTCGGCCTCGATCTGCCGGTCGTGCTTGGGCATGAAGGCGCCGGCACCGTCATTGCCGTGGGAGAGGGAGTCAAGCGACTATCGGTCGGTGATCGAGTAGCTATGGAAAGCCATCTGGTGTGTGGCCAGTGCTTCCCCTGCCGCAACGGCAGTCCGAACACCTGCGAGAGAACGCGAATCCTCGGCATGCACCTCGATGGAGTGTTCGCTGAAAAGGTAGTGGTTCCTGAGGGGATCTGCGTACCGCTCCCTGCCGAAGTGTCGCTGGAAACCGGCGCTTTACTCGAAGGCGCAGGAGTGGCCATGCACGCAGTCCAACGCTCGGGACATGCTGTGGCAGGACAGAACGTACTCATCAACGGTTGCGGCCCGGTGGGTCTTGTCATCGCGAAGATCGCGCTGACCATGGGTGCCGCCAACGTCGTAGCCGTCGAGCCCAACCCGTTTCGGCAGCAGCAAGCTCGCGATCTTGGAGCTCGAGTTCTTCACCCCTCGGACAACCTCGCTGAGATCTGTCGTGAGATCGCGGGTACGCGCGGTGGTTTCGACGTCGCATTCGAAGTCTCCGGTGTCCGCGGGGTCCTTCCACCCCTGTTCGACTCCCTGCGAAATGAAGCGACCATGGTAACTATCGGTCACCCGAGTCAGCCGGCGGAGATCGACATCGCGAAGTGGATCAACAAAAAAGGCATCACCCTGCGAGGCATCTACGGTCGGCGACTGTGGGAAAGCTGGGACCAACTGATGCTGCTGTTGAAGTCTGGCCGTCTTGACCTCGACTGGCTCGTCACCCATCGACTGCCGCTGTCGGCCACCGACGAAGCCATCAACCTGCTCACCGGTGATGCGGGGAAGGTACTCTTGGTACCTGCCCTCGGGTGATGTGGCGGCCTAATGCTTGTCTGACACCGCGAACATCGTTCCACTGCGTCCCTGTGTCGAGCAGCCAAGTTCAGGGCCGTGCCCTATGTGCCGTGCAATTGATCCAAAAAGACGGTTGCGGACCCAAGCTATCTTTTGGGCCCGCAACCGATATCTGACTAAAGCAACTAGCTAGTTGTTCATCTGGTCGGGACAGATAGGTCGTCAATTGCATCTTCAACAGCATTGAGATCGCGTCCAGCTGGTTCGGGGATCGAATACGTAGTTAGTACCGTGATCAACGAGAGCAAAGCGGTATAACCTGCCAGCGGTATCCATGCGAGAGCCCCTGCTCCGGAGGCTTCATCTCCACTTGCGAGTGCGACTGTCGCGGCCATTATCGCTGCTCCGACGAGAGGAGCGATGCCGCCTGAGATTACAGCAGATACTTCGCGAGTGACTGCCACTCCGAGGTATCGGTTCTGTGAGCCGAACAGCTCGCACATGAATGCACTTTGTGCGCCGAACATGCCCCACACACCGATTCCAAGAGCGAGAGTGACAGCGATGATGATCAGTACCGTGTTGCCGGTGCTTAGCATCCACCACAAGGGAAATGCCGTGATCAGTTGGTAGTAGGCCAGGGCTCGATAGACGCGGACGCGACCGTATCGGTCGGAGAGTCTGCCAGCTATTGGTACCACGACCGTTCCGAGCGTAGCGGCGAAGATCAACGACAAGGCTCCGATGGGGCCGGTGACGCCGATGGCTGCGCTCGTCACATAAGCCACTGCCAGCGCTTGGAAGATTGAAGAACATCCGTTTTCCGCCATGCGTATGCCGATTCCGCGCAGAATCGTTCCGCGTGATCGTTTAATTAGGTTCTGGTACGGAGTGGTATCGATTTGTTTATGAGCTTCCAGCTTGCGGAATGTTGGTGATTCTTTAAGGGTGAGCCGGATATATAGCGCAGCGAACAGCAGAATCGCGCTAGCGAGGAAGGGGACCCTCCATAGCCAGGTTTCGATGATGGGAATCTCCTGGCTGATTTGGAGCATGAGGAAGTAGACCAGAGCGGCGATCACCGTGCCGATCTGGACTGCCATGAATGGTAGCGAGCCCCAGAATCCACGGGTACGTGTAGGGGCGGTTTCAGTCATGAGGATTGAGGCCCCTGCCATTTCTGCTCCGGCACCGAGTCCCTGTAGTGCTCGAAGCAGGACGAGGAGAATCGGTGCGAGGACTCCGACGCCGCCGAACCAGTCGCCATCGTGTGAGTCATAGGTGGGCAGGACCCCGATAAGCGTACTGCTACCTCCCATTAGTGCGACTGTCGTGAATAGCACGAACTTTCGTCCGAGTTTGTCACCCAATCGTCCGAAGAGGACTCCTCCGAGGGGCCGGACTGCGAAACCGATGAAGTAGGTGGTGAAGCTCAGGATGAGACCGGTGGTGGGATCAAAGTCAGGAAAGAATAGGGGGCCGAAAACGAGTGCCGAGGCGAGACTGTAGAGTGCAAAGTCATAGTACTCGAGGGCGCTTCCCATTCCGCTGCCGAGCGCAGCTCGGCGAAGATCTTTTGTAGTGATGTCGTTTGGTTGCGTAGTGTCGAGATCAACGCCGTTGTTGTGGATTGACATGCTTCCTCCTTATTGAGTCGAGCGTTTTGTTCTAGGGACGGCCAAACTGCGCAGGCCGCTTAGACAGGAATGCGTTGACGCCCTCGGTGAAATCTGGTGTAGCCGCGGTGAATCCGCTCGCGAGAGCCTCAAGCGTTGCTGGACTCGCGCCGCTGTCAGCCGCGCGGATGAGTTGTTTTGCGGTCTGCTGCGCGAGAGGGGCTCCAGCCAACAGTTCTCTCACAAGCGCCTCAACTGCACTCGGAAGTTCTGCACTTGGGTGAACTTCGTTGATAAGCCCCCAGCTCTCTGCGGTGTCAGCATCGATGGTCTTTCGGGCAAGGATTATTGCGTTTGCCCTAGTTCGGCCGATGGCTCGTGTGAGGGTGTCAGTCCCGCCCCAGCCGGGGACGGTGCCTATGCCTGTTTCAGGTAGGCCAAAGGTGGCATCTGTGCTCGCGATTCGCAGATCACATGAAAGTGCGAGTTCGAGGCCGCCTCCGAAGGCAGGACCGTCGATGACTGCCACTGTCGGCATGGGAACTTCGTTGAGGGCGCGGAAGACTCGGTGACCGGAGGAGATCCATCGACCCCACATCTGTTCAGGAGTGAAGGTTGCGAATTGTTTGATGTCGGCGCCGACACAGAAAGCTCGATCTCCTGCGGAACGAATCAGCAGCACGCGTGCGCTGTTGTCGATAGCTTGATCAATTGCAGTACCCAGGCTTTTGACCATATCGAGAGTCAGAGCATTGAGCTTGCTCGGTCGATCGAGCAAGATCGTTGCTATGCCTTTGCTATCGAGGGTGTAATGGATGTGATCGCTCACAGTTCGGACTCCTCAGTTGATTGTGGACTCGATAGAGCAGCTGTCTAGCTGGTGAAGACGTTCATGCGATTGCGGCTGCGGCAGTTCCAGTCTCATTAGCGCCTCGTCGAATAGTCGAGTGTCCATGACGGTCGGAGGCTCAGGAACTAGAAGTTCGAACTCGCTTTGTTCGAGAATGTCGCGCTTCAGATCGATTCCGGGTGCGATCTCAACGACAGTCAGGCCCTCGTCTCGCAGCTCAATGACACACCGTTCCGTGACGTATGTGACTCTCTGCCCATTGCTGAGAGCCTGAGGGCCGGAGAAGGTGACTTGTTGAACGGAATCTACGAATTTGCAGTGTTTCCCGTCCTCGAGAATGTTGAGTGCGCCGTCCTCTATTTGAATATTGCGGCGACCAGCGGTGAAGGAGCCCACGAATACGATCTCTTCTGCTGCCGAAGTGATGTCGGCGAAGCCACCGACTCCGGCAGTGACGTGACGTCGCCCTGGCAGGTAGTGGACGTTGACGCTGCCCTGCATGTCGATTTCGAGGAAGGAGAGGAAGGTTCGTTGGAAGCCAGCTCCCTGCAAGAGGGTGAACTGGTCGGAACTTTGCATGATAGCGTCGGCGTTCTGTGAGACGCCGAAGACGAAGTCGAGTAGTGGAACACCTCCAACAGCCCCTTGTTCGATAGCCCAGTCAACTGAACCGAACAGGTCCTCTTCGACGAGAATATGCGGAATGAGCGCGGAGACGCCGAATCCAAGATTGACGGTTTCTCCCGCGCGCAGCTCGAGCGCGGCTCGACGTGCCATGATCTTCTCGAGACTGAATGGAACAGGATCGAGTTCGGAAATCGGCCGTCGGACTTCCCCGGAGATGGCCGGGTCATAGACCGTGTTGGTGGTTTGTTGTTGGTCAGAGTCCTCGACGATGACATCCACGAGGATTCCGGGCACATGGACCTGCTGAGTCGGAATCGATCCGCCTTCAACTGTGCGCTTGACCTGGGCGATGACGATGCCGCCGCAATTGTGGGCCGCATAGGCAAGGTCGAGTGCGCCGAGACGGGAAGCTTCTTCTTCGTATGAGAGATTTCCGTGCTCGTCGGCGGTGGTGGCTCTGATGATCGCAACGTTTGGTCGGATAGGAGGGAACTCTAAGTAGGTCTCACCGCCTGTGTTGGTTCTGGTTACGAATCCTTCGGGAGTTTGTTTGTTCATTCGTGCACCCTGGTGAGTGGGGTCGATGAAGGTGTCGATGCCAACACGTGTTCTCACACCTGGCTGATTTACAGCCCCGGCACGGTGCATCTGATAGAGCACGCCAGACGGGATGTTGTAAGCGTCGATGGTTTCAGCCTCAACCCGCTGCCAGATCAGTGGAGGTTCAGATGATGAAGGCCCCGATGGCAGGGATCCTGCGATAATACGCGTGAGCAAACCTTCAGCTGCGATGTGGTCGACACCGCCGATGCCAGACGTGTCACCAGCCGCGATGGGATGAACAGAAGTGAGATCGCGAGGAGTGCCTGTCTCCGCGAACCGCTCTCCGATACCTTTAAGCACTGCATCCGGGCACCCTAGCCCCGAAGACGAGCTCACAGTCACGGTGTCTCCATCTCTGAGCAGGTTGGCTGCTTCCCGCGCTGTAATACGTGGTTTTCTGAACTTGGCCATAACAACTCTTTCTATACATCTGGAAAGGAGCGGCGATCCGCCTTTTGGAATGATTTTCGGGTAAGTAGTACTAAGGAATTGAGCGTGAGACGTGTTGGCGAGCTGTTTGGAACAGTCGGACAAGAATGGATTTAGGTGAGTCAGTCCAGGCCTAGCTCGCCATACTTTCGGTTACGGTGATTTCACCGGCGCGAGGCACAGCTGTCGACTCTCTGAGCTTGAGCTCGGAGTGAATGGTCGTGAGCATCTCTGGTAACTCATCGTGAAGCTGGCTTCGAACGCAGGCCCAGGCCGCATCAGCCAATGCTCGCTTGTCGATCCGCACTGTTGTTAATCGCGGGTACGAATAGGCCGCAAGGGCGATGTCGTCACAACCGGTGATCGAGATATCCTCGGGACAGCGGACTCCTTTGGCGGCGAGACCGTTCATTAGGCCCAGAGCCATCCAATCGTTGAAACAGACTACCGCGGTGGCTCCGCTGCCGATGACTGTGTCGGCCGCGGCGAAGCCATCATCTGCGAGACCGCTGCCTTCGACTCGTTCAACGCTCATTCCAAGATCTTGTGCAGCTTCGAGCCCGCGCCACCGATCTTCGTCTTGCCATGATTCTGCCGGCCCGCTGAGATAGAGAATCTTGCGATGACCGAGGTTGTTGAGATGACCACATAGTCGAGTCATCGATCGCATGTTATCCGTGATGACGGCTGGAGCACTGTGCCCTGGTTCCTGGCGACTGACGATGGTAATCGGAGTCGTTGATCCTGAGAGCTCTTGCAAAGCCTGGCTGCTCATCCGTGGCGAGATCAGAACCAATGAGTCTACGAACTGGAGAAGCTCCTTGGCTGCCAAGGCTTCGCTCTCTGGCGAGGAATCCCCGTCAGCGATGAGGAGGCGATGACCTTCTTCCATCGCCAGTCGACTCAGTCGCTCAAGGATTTCAGGAAAGTAGGGATTCGACAGTTGAGGTACCAGCACTCCGATGTGGCGGCCACTGCCGTTGGAGAGCCCTCGAGCAATGGAGTTTGGACGGTACCGCAGGTTGGCAACTGCCTGCTGGACTCGTTCGGCAAGGTCTGGATTGACTGGACGCGATCCATTAATGACTCGCGACACAGTGGCAACAGAGACCCCCGCCGCCTCGGCCACGTCTCGGATGGTCGCCTGTCCGTTGGGACGTGATTTCGATGTTTCAGGACTCACGCTATTGCCTCCATCAGATCCAGCCGAGCGAGCCCTTCACGAGCGGAATATGCAGAGTCCGATACTGGGCGTGAATCCCAGCGGTCGCTGAGGACTTCAACCTCGACATATCCACGGTACCCGGCTTCCTGCGCGTTCTTGACTAAACTTGCTAGTTTCAATGACCCTTCGCACGGCATCCCTCGGCTTCGAAGCTCATGTTCGACAGGCGAGACCCAGTCGCTGAGCTGAAGAGCGAAGATTGACTCTCCAGCGCGCATCAGTTCTGAACGCAATTGTGGATCCCAATAGACATGGTAGGAGTCAACGGCGATTCCGAGGTTGGGGTGCTGAATCTCATTGAGGATGTTGTTTGCTTCAGCGAGTGTTGTGATCGCGGATCGCGTGATAGCCATCATCGGGTGCATTGGCTCGATTGCCAGTCGGACTTCGTGTTCGGCGGCAAACGGAGCGAGTCGTGCGATGCCCTCGCTGATCTGGTCGCGAGCAGCTGGGAAATCTCCGTCGTAAGCCCCGCCGCAGACGAGCACGAGACAGTCGGCGTTGAGCGCGTGAGCTTCTTCCACTGCTTTCCTATTGTCATCCCAAGCCTCAATCTCCTCGGTGTGCGTTCCGTGAGTGAACATTCCTCCGCGACAGATGCTGGAGACTTTGAGGCCTGAGCTTCCGAGCATTCGGGATGCTTGCTCGAGCGGCAGGGTTGCATAGACCTGCCTCCACAATCCCAGCGCGGCGAACCCATTCGCGATGGCGGTCTCGATGAGTTCCGGCAGCTGTATCTGGCCGACTGTGGCGGAGTTGAGGCTGGGGCCATAGATCGGCATTGCTAGATCAGCCCCTGTGCGGCGAAGTACGACTGAGCTCGCCTCTGGGCCAATTCTGGGTCATCGAACAGCCCGATGTCGCTTGCTTGGCGAATGATGCGTAGTAGGTGCTCGATACTTCTGCCACTCTCCAATCCGGCCAGCATTCTGAAATGGTCTTGCCGTCCAGTCAGATATGCCAGCCAGGTTATGCCGGTTTTGTAATACGGCGTTGGGCGTTCGAACACGGTTCGGCTCAAACTTTGGGTCGGTTCCATAATGCGCAGGAACCCTTCACGATCACCATAGTCGAGCCGATCGAATGCGGCCGAGGCGAAGTGAGAGAGGTAGGCAAAAGCACCCAATAACGCGTGACTGTGGTTGTGGCCGTCGCCGGCGATCATCTCTGCGTAGTTGAAGTCGTCACCTGTGAATACGGATACCGAGGAAGGGACCTCGCTGCGTAAGCGACGCTCATATTGTGGATCAAGTAGGGAAACCTTGATTCCTGCGATTTTCACTTCGTTGGCTTTGATCAAGTCGACAACCGTTGACATCCCTGCGTCATAGTCACTGGCTCCCCAGTAGCCTTTGAGCGCTGGGTCAAAGACATCTCCTAGCCAGTGGAGAACCAGACCATCGGACGCGTCGATCACGCGTTGATAGACCTGTAAGTAGTCTTCACGACTTTTCGCGGCAGCGCACAACTGTCGACTTGCCATCAGAACTGCGCGCCCTCCGTGGCTCTCAACGATTTCGAGTTGACGAAGATAGGCGTCACCTATCTTACGTAACGAGGTCTCTCGATCATCAATTTCATCGGTGGCAATGCCGACCAGAACCCCAGCTCCGCCACGCGGGTCCTCTGCCAAAGTACGTTGCGCAAGTTTCATTGCCGCAGAGGGACTGATGCCCATACCCCGTTGTGCAGTGTCCATCGATTCTGCAACTCCGAGACCGTGGCTCCAGATCTCGTGGCGCAACCGGAGCGTGGTGTCCCAATCGATCGCTGCTGCACCACCGACCTGACAAGCAGTCAACGGATCGGCCACAACATGAGCGGCGGCAAACACAGAGCGGCTCACTGGCGGTGTCGACTTCGCGACAAGCGATGCCGGTACTTGCTCGCCTAGCCTCGCGAGTGCGTCTTTGCATGTCTCCTTCGTCATAGTTGGAGACCTTACGGAAACCGGTTACCAGTTGTCAATAGTCTATTCACAACGCTACATTGGACATGAAGGAAACCGCTTACCA
Source organism: Brevibacterium sp. AGC70 (assembly GCF_057334195.1). NCBI lineage: Bacteria > Bacillati > Actinomycetota > Actinomycetes > Micrococcales > Brevibacteriaceae > Brevibacterium > Brevibacterium sp. AGC70. Next base: position 175,076 of record NZ_JBHFIH010000015.1, read on the forward strand.
AAGGTGTTGAGGATGCAGCAGAGACAGGACTGGGACGGAAAGACGGTGCTCGTGACTGGGGCGTGCGGGGGTATCGGCCGAGCCGTAGCAGACGGGTTCGAAGAACTAGGCGCCTCCGTTGTCCGTGCCGATATTCAGGCTCCAGCGCTGTCGAGTTCGGGAAAATGGATTGCAGTCGACGTCAGCGATGAGGAGTCGACACGAGCCATGGCGGACGCCGCAATGAACGAAACTGGGCAATTGGACGTTATTGTCAATGCGGCAGGTATTCAGGTACGAAAGCCTGCGGCAGAAATTTCGCTCGTAGAGTGGCAGCGACTGCTCTCGGTCAACCTCACCGGGATGCTCTTGGTGACTCAGGCCGTCTTGCCCGCCTTGATCGAATCTGAAGGAAACATTGTCAATATCGGGTCGCTCTCTGCAGCGATTGGTGTCCCCGGGATCGTGCCGTACGGTGCTACGAAGGGTGGCGTAACCCAGCTCACTAAAGGGCTCGCTGCCGAGTTAGGCGATAAAGGGATTCGTGTAAATTGCGTTGCCCCGGGATACATAATGACAAATATGACCAGGCAGAATCTTGCCCAACCAGACGTTCGAGATCGGCACATCGCCCGCACGCCTCTCGGGCGATTCGGAACTCCTGATGATGTATCCGCCGCCGTACTGTTCTTGGCCTCCTCTCAGGCTAAATTCATCACGGGCACCGTGCTTCCCGTCGATGGCGGCTATTGCGCAACGTAAATGTATCTCCGCAAACCAATGCGACTCCTCGGCGCGCGCTTGGAAACCGAGCACTGGCATAGGACGCCCCCAGCAATCAGAGTACGTAGATAGTGAGTTTGGAATCGCTCCTATAGGGAGCCAATCTTGCACGAACGTGCGGAGCGCGTGGGTTTAGCTTCGGAGTTAGCTTCAGAACTCGCAGGCTAAGTCGTGCGTCGCGAGACATCGCCACTCTGTGGTGCTTAAGCTTCTGTGCCTGAGCCAGGACGTGTCGCGAGCAATGACGGCAGCCGGCTCAGACCGGCGAGCCAGGTGGATATGTCCGGGTCGATCCACGCGCTGACCAGCAGCATCCGGTCGTGGAGGTTGACTAGCGGGAAGCGATGGATCGGCTCGTGATGGGCGATCCGGTTGCGTAGTGTGAGCAGAGCTTCGACATGTCCGTAGACGACCTCACGTTTCTGGGGCTTCATCCCTGGGAACGCCCTGCGCAAGTGAGGGGTCCACAAGGTGTTTTGGTATCGCTTAGAGAGTAGGAACCGCCAGAAGCCCAGGGACAACTCGGCGACGACGCGCCCCTCGGTAGTCGGCTTCCCACGCTGGACGAGGAGCCTGCGGGCTTCCTCGATCTGCTCGATCCTCCGATCGTCAAACACTGTCGTCGGGTCGTCGAGCCAGGTGCCCGTCCTCTTGCCGTGCCATTGACGGAGTTCCTCGCACAGGGCGTTGCGCAGTGTTACCTCGAAGACGCCGAGCACCTCGTGGAATACGCCGCTGGCCCGGAGGTTCCAGATGTACAGTTCCTCTGCGCGTGCGTAGTCGTCTTCGACTTCGGCGAGGTAGGGCCCCAGGCGTGCCTGAGTGACGTAGCGTTCAACTGAGGCGCGGTGAGTCGGGTCGGTCACTGAGTCCTCCACCTGTATGTCGTCGCCGCCGGCGGCGGTGTTGCGCCGACTCTTCTCATCTGACATCATTGTCTATGAACACCCCGGATGACCCCTCGCTTTTCGTAGCGATGTCGCCGGGGTTTTACTTTTCCCAGCACAGTCAGTTCTCCGAGCGCCGCCAGGGCGCATCAGGGTCGGCGAGTGTCTCGAGCATGAGTTGGCACCAAACCTGAGCCGCTCCGACGACGAGACGGGCATGGCGGGGGCGAACCCATCTCGGCACCTCCTCGGTTCCGTGGTCGATGCCGACGTTGTTCCTAATCTCGGTCACGCTCTGGGTGAGGGTAATTAGCGACTGCAGGGCCTGGCGCAGTGCGCGGTCCTCGTCGCTGACCGACTTTGGAGCGAGGCCGAGCGATTCCTGGGCGGCGTTGACCAGTGCGGGGACCTTCGCCGCCCGAGTGTAGCTCTGTCCGCGGGCGGTGAGCACGCATTTGGCAGTCGATTCGATTAGCGCCTTGGCAGTGCTCACGGCGAGCCGCGGATCCGTGTCGACGCTGTCGCCGAGCCTGCGCAAGTGATCGTGGATGGTCCGCGGGTCCGGGAGGGCGTTGAGCGCGTGATCGGTCAGCCGGGCCCCGGTATTTCCAATGCGTACGGTGCCGGTGGCATCGTCAACGTCGAAGCCGTCCTCGCGCAGGATTCGGACCCACTTGTCCCGCAGCCCGTCGTTGCTGCCCCAGCCGGTCGAGTTGTCTTGGATGATCTTCTGCAGCGTGTCGCTGAAGATTTCGGTCAACCGCTGGGTGTCGGCGGAATCGTCGAAGTTCAGGTTCGCGAGGTAGCGGCGCATCCGCTCGCGCCGTACGCTCTCGTCGTTCTCCAGCGGCTGCGGCGGGCCGAGGGTGATTCCGCGGTCGTCGAATAAGGCGTCGATCTCGCGCACGGGTGTCCCAGTCAGCTGGTCGGCGAGCAGCCGCATCACCCGCGGAGTGAAGAGTCTCATGCCGGGCTACTCGGTCTCGTCGGGATGCGCGGAGTGGACCCGGTCCAGATGGACGGTGCCGCCATCGACGTAGAACCAGCTCTGTGCGACACTCTTCGCCGTGATGTTGTGCTGTCAGCGCTGGAGCATCCGCCCTTCGTGGGTGGTTGTGGGTTCTCAACCACCCACTGTGCACCACTAAAAAGGTGACTGTGGGAAGCATGCGACGTTAAGGCGGTAGACATTCTCCCACCGTAGCTAATCCTGGCTTCGTCTCCCACCAGTGCGCCTTTTCCGGGTGTCTTGTCTGTGCCCGTGAGCGTCGCGCACAGCATCTGCCCTTCTGCTCCGGCCCTCGTGGTCGCTTGTCACCGCGAACTCGTGAAAATGCGGGCAGGGCTTGCGGGAAGAATGCCCCTATTGGGATGGTTGCGCCGCCTTGTCTGCGCCTATTTCCGCGAGGGAGTCGGAGGATTTTGACAAGTTAGTGAGACAGATGGCGTCTCACGGTTCTGTCACACCGCAGGTCAGTGAGGTACGCCGCTGACAAGTTCGGCGAGATCCTACAGCTCTCTGCTGCCCTTCGACCAGATCCTTGAGGTTCTTCAATGCGAACTGATCCGGCATCGGCGCAGAGCACTTGTCATTGCCTTCGTACAGGGAGTTCGTCTGGGTCTCTCCGTCTGCGGTCGGCATGAGGACCATGCTGATCTCATCGCGATCAGCCCCTCGCGCGGCGACAATGTGCGGCGAGAATGGGGACATGAGCAATCACCAGATGATCGAGATTCGAGGCGCCCGCGTGCACAACCTGGCGAACATCGATGTCGACGTCCCATTAGGTCGGCTGGTCGGCATCGCCGGTGTCTCCGGTTCGGGCAAGTCGTCCCTGGCGATGGGAGTCCTGTACGCGGAGGGCTCTCGGCGCTACATCGAAGCGCTGTCCACATATACGCGCCGCAGGATGAGCCAAGCACCGCGTGCCGACGTCGACCGGGTCAGCCACGTGCCTGCCGCTCTGGCTCTGCGACAGCGCCCGGGCATCCCCGGCGTCAGGTCGACCTTCGGCACGTCCACCGAACTGCTCAACGTCGTCCGGCTCATGTTCTCGCGCCTGGCATCACATGTCTGCCCGAACGGCCACCGACAGGAACCGACGCTCAATGTCGCGGCAGAGGAGCCCTTCGCCTGCCTGAGCTGCGGAGCGAACGTTCACGCTCCAGGAGCAGAGGATCTGGCCTTCAACTCGGTGGGAGCCTGCCCATCATGTGAAGGGACAGGCATTGTGCGCAAGGTCGACGATGCCTCCCTGATCCGTGACGAGGACATAAGCATCGACGATGGAACGGTGATTCCATGGCAGATGTTCGGCTTCAACGTCCAACCGCAGATCGCGCGCGAATTCGGCGTCCGCACGGACATCCCCTGGAAGGAGTTGAGCGCCGAGGAGAAGGCGATCGTCTTCGATGGCCCGGAAGAGAAGAAGCACATCGCTGTGACCTCGAAGAAGGGTCTGCACGAGCTCGACTTCACCTTCCGCAATGCGCGACTGACCGTGAGCGAGGAGCTCAAACGCGCCACTGATGAGAAACGACTGTCCCGGGTGAGCCGGTTCCTCACCGAACACACCTGCACCACGTGCCACGGCACCCGACTCGCACCTGCAGCGCTGCTGCCGAAGATCGGCGATCTCAATCTCGCCGATGTCACCGCCATGACCCTGAGCGAACTCGCCGATTGGGCCACGGCTGTCGCCGACACCGTGCCGAAGACGATGCGCTCGATGTCCGAGGCACTGACCAGCACGCTTGGGCACATGTCGAAGCGACTGCTCGACCTCGGCCTGGGCTATCTCTCGCTCGATCGTGCCGGATCAACACTGTCCACCGGCGAGCGCCAACGCGTGCAGCTGGCGCGAGCAGTACGAAACGAGACCACCGGGGTCCTCTATGTCCTCGACGAGCCCTCGATCGGCCTCCACCCCTCGAACATACGCGGACTCCAAGGGGTCATCTCCGACCTGCTCGAGGATGGCAACTCCGTTGTCATGGTCGACCATGACCCTCTCGTGCTGCGTGATTGTGATCATCTCATCGAGATCGGTCCCGGTTCCGGCAACGACGGCGGGACGGTCGTCGCCACCGGAACGGTGGCCAGCCTCGGCGACAATCCGGACTCCCTCATCGGCGGGTTCCTCACCGGAAGAGAAGACAGCCTTGTCCGCACTTCTGCGGCGCCCGATCAGGTCTTCGACAAGGGGACGATCAGGCTGCGCACCTCCCCCATCCACACCGTGCATGCGCTCGATGTCACGGTCCCCCGGGGACGGATCACCGCTGTCACCGGGGTGTCCGGATCCGGGAAGAGCACGCTGGTTCTCGACAGCCTCATTCCCGCACTCCGTGCAACGGATCAAGCCCGCCTGCCCTCACACGTCACCTCGGTCGAGGGTGCCGGAATCGAGAAGGCCAGCGTCGTCGACGCCACCCCGATCGGGGTCAATGTCCGCTCGACCGTCGCCACATACTCGGGCATCCTCGATGAGCTCCGGCGTGCCTATGCCAAACTCGACTCGGCGAAGGCCGCTGGTCTGAGCGCCCGGGACTTCTCCTACAACACCGGTTCTCTGCGGTGCCCGCGCTGCGAGGGAACGGGAGAGATCACGCTCGACGTGCAGTTCCTCCCCGACGTCGACATCGCCTGCCCCGACTGCGGGGGTCGGCGTTACGGCCCCGACGCCGAGGTTCATCGCCGTCCCGTTGCTGACGGTGAGATTGCGCTGCCCGAGCTGATGGCAATGACCGTCGCCGAGGCTGCCGGGCAAGTTGCCGACCTGAGGAAGGTCACCACACGGCTGCGGGCACTGCAAGAGGTGGGGCTGGGGTACCTCACCCTCGGCGAGGCGACTCCGGCCCTGTCAGGCGGTGAAGCGCAGCGTCTGCGTCTCGTCTCAGAACTCGATCGGACGCAGACCGGCACCCTGTTCGTGTTCGACGAGCCCACCATCGGGCTCCATCCTTTGGACGTACGAGTGCTCATCGGCGTCCTGCAGCGACTCGTCGATCAGGGAGGCACCGTCGTCGTCATCGAACACGACCTCGATGTCATCGCCAACTCCGACCATGTCATCGACATGGGCCCGGGAGGCGGAGTGGACGGCGGTTGCATCGTGGTCGCGGGCACTCCGAACCAGGTCGCCGATGACAAAGACAGCGCCACGGGACGATATCTGGCGAAGGAGACGTCCCTCCGACCAGCATTCGGCGGGTGAGCTGGCAGCGGTCTCCGAGGCGAAGACCACTGCCAGCTCAGACAGCGGTCACACGGACTTCGTGTCCGGGTCCGCACCGTCCAGTTGAGCGTCCCGACTGAACCTGCGCAGCTGGGTCACATGGCTCGGGTTGAGCTCGGCGACGTTTGAGACCTGAAGCAGCTTCATCGTCCGCTCGACCTGTTCGCTGAGGATCGCGATCGTGCGATCGACGCCTTCCCTGCCACCGGCCATGAGCCCGTAGAGGTAGGCGCGGCCGATGAGCGTGAAATCCGCACCCAAGGCCATTGCCGCGACGATGTCGGCACCATCGCGGATGCCCGTGTCGACGATGATCTCGAGGTCATTGCCGACTTCCTTCGCCACCGAAGGCAGCAGTTCGAAGGGAACCGGGGCGCGGTCGAGCTGACGTCCGCCGTGGTTCGACAGCACAATGGCGTCGACGCCGAGATCGGCAAGCTTCCTGGCATCGGCAACAGTCTGGACGCCCTTGATCGCAAGCTTGCCCGGCCACATCTCACGGATCGTGGCCAAGTCGTCAAAATCGATCGACGGATCCATGGCCGAGTTGAGCAGCTCGCCGACAGTTCCGCCGGTCTCGGACAGAGACGCGAACTGCAGCTTCTCCGTGGTCAGGAAGTCCCACCACCACCAGGGACGCGGAATCGCGTTGAGAACGGTCTTCGGCGAGAGCTGCGGTGGGATGGAGAATCCGTTGCGACTGTCCCTCAGTCGAGCGCCTGCGATCGGGGTGTCGACGGTGAAGAAGAGGGTGTCGTAGCCGGCCGCAGCCGCCCGTTCAACCAGACCGTAGGAGATCTCCCGCTGGCGCATGACGTAGAGCTGGAACCAGTTACGCCCATTCGGGTTGACCTTCTTCACGTCCTCGATCGAGGTTGTGCCCAAAGTGGACAGGGTGAAAGGAATGCCTGCTGCACCGGCTGCAGAGGCACCGGCGGTCTCGCCCTCGGTCTGCATCAGCCGAGTGAACCCCGTGGGCGCAATGCCGAAGGGCATCGACGAACTGCCTCCGAGGATCTGTGTGGTCGTATCGACCTGCGAGACATCGTTGAGGATGGAGGGGTGGAACTCGATGTCCTGGAAGGCCTGCACCGAGCGCTCCATCGAGATCTCCCCCTCCGCTGCGCCGTCTGTGTAGTCGAACGCGGCGGCGGGAGTGCGCCGCTTGGCTATCTGGCGCAGATCCTCGATCGTGAATGCCGATTCAAGACGGCGCTTCCGTGAGTCGAGCTCGAACTTCTTGAACTTCATCAGCTCGAAGATCTCGGACGGATTGGGCAGTTGTCTCTTGACCATGTGCGGTACCTCTTTCTCTTCGGTTCGTCGTCAGGTCTGATTCGTCAGGTCTGATTCGTCAGTATTATTCGTCAGTTCGCTGATCACACTCCCTCTGGGACCATCCAGGACAGAATCGTCGACTGCAGTCCGACAAGCAGGCACATGACAACGAGCATACCCAGCGACCACCAGATGACGCGGCGGAAGATCGCGGACTCCTGGCCGAGGAGCCCGACCGCTGTAGCTGCGATGGTGAGGTTCTGCGGGCTGATCATCTTGCCCACGACACCGCCGGAGCTGTTGGCGGCCACCAACAGGACGGGATCGATCCCCGCCTTCGTCGCGGCCGTCTGCTGCAGGGTCGCGAAGAGCGCATTGGCGCTGGTGTCGGATCCGGTCACTGCCGTACCCAACCATCCGAGAATGGGCGAGAGGAAGGCGAACAGCACTCCAGCGCCAGCAATCCATGTGCCGATAGTGATCGTCTGTCCCGAGAGGTTCATAACGTAGGCGAGCGCCAGCACGAGCCCGACGGTGAGGATGGAGAAGCGCATTTTGACGACATTGTCGACGAAGACCTGAAACGCGTCCTTGGCGGTCATCTTGTACACGACGGCGACGATGATTCCCGAGACCAGCAACATCGTGCCCGGCGAGGACAGCCACTGCAAGCTGTAGACCGTGCTCGTCGACACTTCCCCCGCAACGTTCAGGATGTTCCCGTCGAGGCCCGGCCACGGAATCTTGATATCGGTGCCCGCCAGCCAGGTGTCGATGACCGGGATGAGCTTGGCAGCAGAGAAGATGACAATGACGATGAGATACGGGCACAGTGCCATGAAAACCCGCCTGCCGGTCAGAGGTGCCGTCTTCGTGTCCACCGATGTCTTCGTGTCCACGGAGGTCGCCACGGCTGCGGCTGCTCCACCGGCATCGGGCGCGCTGGCCTTCTCCCGACTGCGTTCGTCGGCCATCTTGTCAAGCGCGTCCCGGCCGCCGACGGGCTTCCAGAACTGGAGCATGATCACTGCAGCGGCGAGGCCCAAGAGCGAGGCGATGATGTCGGTCATTTCGACCGAGAGATAGTTCGCAGAGACGAACTGTGCTGCCCCGAACACGATTCCGACGACCAGAGCAAGTGGCCATAGCTGGCGCAGACCGCGCTTGCCGTCGACGAGGAAGATGAGGAACAGCGGCACAACGGCGGCCAGCAACGGAGTCTGGTGACCGACCATGGCACCGATCTCCTTGTAGTCGATTCCCGTGAGGTTGCCGGCCGTGATGATCGGGATGGCGATCGCACCGAAGGCGACCGGAGCGGTGTTGGCCACCAGCACGACGACTGCTGCTCGCATGGCGGTGAAGCCGACTGCGATGAGCATGACACCGGTGATGGCAACCGGGGCACCGAAACCGGCAAGGGCTTCGAGCAGTCCCCCGAAGCAGAAGGCGACCAGGATCGCCTGCACGCGAGGATCATCGGAGATGACGTTGATGACCAATCTGAGGTCTTCGAAGTGTCCTGACTTCACCGTCAGTTCGTAGAGCCAGATGGCGGTGATGACGATCCACATGATCGGAAACAGCCCGAAAGCGAATCCTTGGCTGGCCGAGAGGCCGGCCAGCCCGAACGGCATGCCGTAGACGAAGATGGCCACGATCAGGGCGACGATGACTGCCGCCAGTCCTGCCCAGTGGGCCTTCCATTTCAAGAACCCGAGGGTGACGAAGATAGTCAGCAGCGGCAGCAGCGCAGCCAGCGATGACCACAGGAGGCTGTCTGCAAGTGGGGCTATTTCAGGAGTGTACATATCTTCTCCTGCACGGTCGGTGCTCGACTGCAGCGTCTGCGTTTCGACGTTGAACGCGCCCGAACATGCATACTCGATGGGCTTCAGTATGTCCTTTGTGTGGTCAGACCACTAAAGTGAGTGTATGGCGCAATGTGATCCGGGTCAAGATCACACTCATGAAATGATGGTCGGGTGCGAAAAGTGAGTAATCATGCCAAATGAATCAGTCAGCAAGGCCCGCAACTCAGTTGCCGGTCAAGCCGCAGCTGCACCACAGACACCAGAGTGGAGGCCGGTTTCCAAGTCGAGCACCCATGAACTCGTGATCAATGCGATCGAGGAGCAGATCATGACCGGGTCGCTCACTGTCGGCGATCCGCTCCCCTCGGAACGGGAGCTGGCCGCCAAGCTGGAAGTCAGCCGCGCCGCCGTGCGTGAGGCCCTGCGGGTCATGGAGTCACTCGGCGTCATCGTCTCGAATGTCGGCTCAGGAAAATCGGCGGGCACCTTCATCGCCTCTATGCCCAAGGAGGCGCTGACTCGGTTCCTGCGCCTGCATGTGGCTCTGGCGAACTTCAGCATCCAGGAAGCCATCGAGACTCGCATCCAGTTGGAGCGCTCGAGCACCGCACTGGCAACAGGCCGGGTCCACGACGACGCATTGGCTGGCATGAACGCTTCGCTGGCGATCATGGACACTCCCGGCGTGAGTCTCGAGACCTTCAACGACGCCGACACCGCATTCCACGTCGCCATCGCCCGCGCCTCGGAGAATCAGCTGCTCTCCGATCTCACCGAGGCCATCCGCGGATCCCTGCGCCGCCCCATCCTCATCGCATTTCACGAGGTCGATGATCCACGTGCCCTGATGGCGCAGCTGCAGGGGGAGCATCACGCCATCATGCGGGCCATTGTCGACCGCGACACCGACCACGCGGTGCAGTTGACCGAAGATCACATCCGCTCGGCCGCCGCAGCCTTGCCGCACATGACCCAGAAGCCTGCGCCACCCAGGTGAATGCCAGAGGTGGGATCGAGCTCAACGACTCGACCCCACCGTCACTGCTCCTTCGTCGAGACGGTTCCCCGACGATCTTCCTCAGCCGGTCACACCGGTGACTTCGTTGCTGGCGTGAGGCAGTTCGGCGGTCTTCTCGACTTCACCGGTGGCCAGATCCACGATGTGGAGCTGGCTCTTGTCCGGTTCGGAGACATAGGCCTTCTCCCCCTGCACGAAGAGCGTCGGCCGGGGCTGCTGCCAGTCGACAGGCTCCTTCCATGCTTCGGTGACCGGGTGCGAGTCGGTGATCTTGCCGGACTCCGGGTCGATGACGTTGAGTTTGCCGTCGGTGCCGAGCACGAGTGCCTCGCCTTCGGGTCCGCGGCCCAGGGAACGGAAGCTGTATGAGGAGTCGAGGTCGACGAGCTTCATCTTCCCGGTCTCGGTGTTCGTCAGTGTGACCTTCTCCGGACGTTCGAGTTCGGCATCCTCGTCGACCTTGTAGTCCCCGAGCACGACCGGCGAGTCATCGGATCCTGCCTGATTGCCGATCCGACCATAGCTGTCCGGGGAGTCGACCTTCGTGAACTTCCCACCCTTGTAGTAGAGGATCCCATCCTCACAGCCGACAGCGATCGCCTCATCCTGGGCAGCGGCCTCCCCGTGGACGCCCGGGCAGTCCTCGTTGCGGGCGATCTCCTTGCCTTCGGCATCAACGGCCTTCGCTCCCGAGCGTTCCTCTTCATTGCCGATGGTGTGCAGCATGTTGCCGTTCTCCAGCTGCACCGCCACACCGTGGTGTGCCTCCTCTGCCTCTTTGACTTCGGGTTCGGGTGCACCATCGTGGAAGGCGTCGGTGTCGAAGATCTGCATACGCCCGTCGCCGTCGCCGAAGAGCACTGTCGAACCGCCGTGGCGCACGACGTGACCTGGGGTATCGGTTTCGTAGACCTTGTCGGTCAGCTGCGGTGAGCCGGCAAAGCTGTGAGTATGGTCGCCGTGCTCTTCGGTCCAGACGCCGGCGTCGAAGAGCTGGAATCCGTTTGCCACCGACACCATGGCATGTCGCCCGTCGCCGACCGGATTCACCCGATTGAAGCCCTCGAGCTTCGTGTCGTCGATGACCTCGAGCGTCTTCGCGTCCAGAGTGAGGATGCCGCCGTCATAGGTGGCGATCAGCCGTGCCTGCGTCTCCTCGACCTGTTCGGCGTCCGAGGGTTCCGCAGTGCCCGCCTGCTCGCCGCTGTCGGGGTCGGCCTCCGCACCGGTGGTGCCGCATCCGCTCAGCAGGAGGGCGGTGACGGCCGCGCTCGCAGCCAGTGGTGCGATCAGGGTTCGTTGTGTTCTCATTCTTCTCTCTTCCCTATTTCCATGATGGTGTGTCCGTGCTCTGTGGTGTTGCGAGGTCGCGTGGCTC
>NZ_JBHFIH010000015.1:186539-189084 GCF_057334195.1 Brevibacterium sp. AGC70
CTTCTCAGCGAGGCACGAGTCCGTCCGCGATGGCCTGCGCGTTAGTTCGCTGCATGTCGATGTAGGTTCCGGCCTCCCCGTCGGCTTCGGTCAGCGATTCCGAGAACAGCGGTGTCACTTCGACATCGAGGTCGACTTCGTCGGACAGGGCCTCGGCGAGCTTCTGCGGCTGCGAGGAGTCCGCGAAGATCGTGGGCACCCCCGCGTCTTCGACCGTGCGGGCAAGCTCCTCGAGATCAGCTGCCGAGGGTGATGCCAGTGTGGTTCCGCTCGGAATCACCGCCCCGATGACCTCGAAGTCGAAGCGGTTCGCGAAGTAGCCGAACACGTGATGGTTCGTCACGAGCTTCCGATTCTCGGCAGGGATCGCCTCGGCTATCTCTTCGATGTCGGCATCGAGGTCTTCGAGCTGCCCTCGATACGAGGCTGCAGACGGTTCGATCGCCTCGGCGAGGTCATCACCGATTTCCTCCCCCAGCGCCGAGGTGATGACATCGACGGCGGCGACCATCCGCGCGGGATCGGTCCAGAAGTGAGGGTCAGGTGCCCCCGCACTGCCGCCCGAGGCGTACTCAAGGGGATCGATGTGCTCACCGACCTCGAGGACGCGCACCCCTTCGCTGCGCGCATTGTCGAGGTTCGCCGACAGCCCCTCTTCAAGCCCCAGTCCGTTGCCGATGATGAGATCGGCGTCCTCCATTGCTCCGGCTTCCTTCGCGGAGATGCCGAAGGAATGCGGATCGGAGTTCGGCTTCATCAGCACCGTGACCGCTGCATGGTCTCCGACGAGGCTGTGCACGACATCGCCGAGGATGTTCGTCGTCACCACGATCGACGGCTCATCGTCGCTTCCGCTGCAAGCGGTCAGTGATCCGAGCGTGGCCAGCGTGAGTGCCACCGCTGTGAGGTGGTGCCGTGTGCTCATCACCGCCCCGTCACAGCCAAGCTTGCGGGCGCCCCGCCGAGGTCGAAGCTGCGCGCCTCACGCAGCCCATCGGCCGGGTCGAGCTCGAAGACCGTCCCCGTGGATGGATCGCTGACATAGGTGCGCTCGCTGTCCACCGCCACCGAGGGACCGCCTCCGTGGCCCTCGCCTTCGGCTTCGGCGGGTTCGACGATCTTCTTCTTCGTCAGCACTGATCCATCTTCCGGGGCGATCGAATAGACGGTGCCGTCCTCGTCGAGGGCGATGACCGCGGAATCGTCGGGGGCGACACCTGCGGAGACAACCTCGGCTTCGGTGTCGGCGAATGACCACTTTCCCGACGTCGCATCCAGAAGCCCGATCCCCTGCCCCTCGAAGGGGACAGCAGCGAGGTCACGGCCGGCTTCGATCGACCAGGCGCGGGCTCCGTCGGCACCCTTGGGGTAGGGCAGCACCTCGGCGTCGAAATCCTCATCGACAGCGATCACGCCCTCGGCACAGGCAAAGGCCAGCCCATCTCGGGTGACGCCGGCACCATGGATCTCCGGGCAGTCGTCGTCGATCGGAGTAGCTGCGCCTTTCTCATCGAAGACCGTGAGCTTCGAGGGCAGGTCGTCGGGGCTCTCGCCCGGCACGGTCGATACGAAGTGATCCTCGAAGGGGACCGTCACTCCATGGTGGGGGCCCGGTTTCACGGTGCCGAGCTGGTTGAGTTCGCCGTCGCCGAGTGCGCTCCGGTCATAGATTTTGGCCCGACCCTCGCCGTCGAAGAAGAACGCCACCTCGGTTGACCCGGAGGCGACGTGAGCGGGATCGACCCCGTCGATCTGACCGATGGTCTTCGGCTCGGCCTTGTAGTAGTGCCTGTGGTCGCCGTGGTCGACCGTCCATGCCCCCGTGTCGACGGCTGTGACCGTTCCGGCTTCACCATCACCGAGGTAGAGATATCGGGAATCTGCTCCCGACAGGGTCGTCGACGGTGAGCCCTCGACCTTCTCCACGACGTCCTCGGTGAGCAGGTCGACGACCGAGACTGCACCGGTCTTCGCATCGCTGACGGCCAAACGCAGCTGCGGCTCGTCGGCCTCCTCCGCGCCTTCGACATATCCGTGGGGAGCCGTCGACTGGCTGGGACTGCCGGCCCCGTTGGCCGATTGCTGTCCCTGGCACCCGGTGAGGGCGAGCAGTGCGATCAGTGCCGCGCTCGGCGCGGCGAATCCTTTTGTCCTCGTCATGAGATCTTTCTATTGATAACGGTTCTCATTGTGATAAAAGTATCGTAGCGCACTTCTCACCCTCCTCGCGACGAGCACCACGAAGAAGATGAGGACGGTGAGCAGCGCAATGGTCGCACCGGCAGATGTCTGGGCATACCAGCTCACAAGCAGCCCCACGAAGCACGCGCTCGCACCGATCACCGAGGCGGCCGCCATGATCACTCCGACGCGGTCGAAGAGAAGGCAGGCCGTGGCAGGGGGTCCGATGAGGAGTCCGAAGACGAGGAGAGTACCGACGACCTGGAACGATGCGACGACAGCCAGGGCCGTGAGCATGAGCATCGCAATATGGGTCCAGCCGGGCCGCATGCCCAGAGTTGCCGCCTTGCGCTCGTCGAAGGCG
>NZ_JBHFIH010000015.1:189152-221025 GCF_057334195.1 Brevibacterium sp. AGC70
GCGCCAGGAACGGTCGATGCAGGAGCGTGCAGGCCAGCACGCCCAGGCAGGCTGCGCCGGCGAGGACGATCAGGTCCTGGCTGCGGACTCCGAGCACGTCACCGAACAGGAAGCCCGTGAGGTCGACGGCGAATGACTGGGAGTGAGACACGATGACCACGCCAACGGCCAGCATTCCGACGAAGAGCAGCCCGATGCCTACATCCTGGGACAGCTTCGACTCGCGCGACACCCAGGTGATCCCAGCCGCCATCACCAGGGCACTGGCCGCCGCGCCGACCATGAGGTGACCACCGAGGAGCGCCGCGATTGCGACCCCCGGCAGCATCCCGTGCGACATCGCGTCCCCGAAGAAGGCCAGGCCACGCAGGACGACCCAGGTGCCGATGCACCCGCACAGCACGGCGGCGAGCACACCGGCGATCAGGGCGCGGAGGACGAAGGACACCTCGAAGGGCGCGAATAGGAATTCCATTCGATGATGATAACCATTATTGTTAGGGCGTGGACAATCCGATCACCCTCACCAACCTCAGCGCCCACTATGGTGCGCATCTCGCCCTTGACCAGATCACCTTGGCCGCTCCCCTGGGCCGAGTCACGGCGCTCGTCGGAGCCAACGGCTCAGGCAAGTCAACGGTGCTCATGGCACTGGCGGGCCTGCACAGACCGACACACGGAACGATATCCGGCCTGCCGTCCACTGTGGCTTTCGTGCCTCAGCGCAGTTCTGCTCCGGACCACCTTCCGATCACCGTCAGACAGGTCGTAGCCATGGGCAGATGGAGCGCACGGGGACTCTTCGCCCGCCTCGACAATGATGACCAGCGGATCGTCGACGACTGCCTCGCCCAGCTGCGAATCGACGACCTCGCCTCGCGTCGCCTCGGTTCACTTTCCGGGGGTCAGCGTCAGCGAGCCCTGGTGGCGCAAGGTCTGGCACAACGCGCGGATCTGCTGCTCCTCGATGAACCCCTGGCCGGAATCGATGCTCGAGCAACCGAGGACATCACCCTGGCCATCGACTCCGAGCGCAGCCGCGGCGCCACGATCGTCATGGCTACGCATGAGCGCACCCAGGCGGCCCGGGCCGACCACGTCGTCCATCTGCGCCAGGGTGCGCTCGCATTTCGGTGAGCACTCACCAGAACTCGATCACCAGAACTCCCGCGCCGATGAACCGTCGCCGCACGGAATCTCACTCATCTACGGGACGAGCGGCAACCTCGGCGGTCTCTGCATCGATTCTGTGCTGATCGGCCTCGCGCTTGGCCGCTGCCTTCGCCTCCTTGTGCTCTGCCCGGCGCTCCTTGCGCCGTTCGACGAGGAGGTAGAGTGCGGGCACGAGGATCAGGGTCAGCACGGTCGAGGAGGTCAGGCCGCCGATGACGACGATCGCCAGAGGCTGGGAGATGAAGACTCCTCCGCCGGTGAGTCCCAATGACATGGGCACGAGCGCGAAGACCGTGGCAGCGGCAGTCATCAGGATCGGGCGCAGGCGCAGTCGGGTGCCGTGGATGATCGCATCCCACAGCCCCATCCCGTGCTCGCGCAGCTTGTTGACGAGGTCGATGAGCACGATCGCATTGGTCACCACGATGCCGATGAGCATGAGGAGGCCGATGAGCGAGGGGATGCCCAGCGGTGTGCCGGTCAGCAACAACAGCAGCACGGCACCGGTCGCAGCGAAGGGTATCGACACGAGCAGGATCAGCGGCTGGACGAAGCTGCGGAAGGTCGCGATCATGACGAGGAAGACCAGCGCGATCGCGACGAGCATGGCCCATCCGAGCTGGGCGAAGGAGTCGGCCTGCTCCTGGCTCGCCCCTCCGACGTCGAAGCTCACACCATCGGGCAGATCCATGCTCGAGGTCAGTTCCTGTGCCTCGGTGGAGACCGGGTTGAGCTGTCCTTCAGCAGGGGTGGCGAACACTGTGACCTGACGGTTTCCATCCTCCCGGGTGACGGTGGCTGGGGTTTCGGTCTCGTCGACGCTGGCGATCTCATCGACCGTGATCGGGTCACCCTTGATGTCGGGGATCGCCGCCTGTTCGTCGGCGAGGTCCTGCTCCTCGGCCTGGCTCTCCTCCTGCTCGCGCTGACTGTCGACGAGGTCGTCGATCGCGTCGTTGGCCTCGTTCAGGCCCTTCTCTGCCTGTTCGACGCCTTCTTCCGCCTGTTCCACCTGGGCGGCGGCCATGTCGCCGGGGCTCGGAGCCGGCGGTGGATTCTGGGCATCGCGCAGAGCCTTCCGGGCTTCTTCGAGCTGATCGGCGGCGTT
This sequence comes from Brevibacterium sp. AGC70, assembly GCF_057334195.1. Classification (NCBI taxonomy): domain Bacteria; kingdom Bacillati; phylum Actinomycetota; class Actinomycetes; order Micrococcales; family Brevibacteriaceae; genus Brevibacterium; species Brevibacterium sp. AGC70. Next base: position 191,434 of record NZ_JBHFIH010000015.1, read on the forward strand.
GTCGCGGGCCTCCCGGGCCGAGTCAAGCTGATCGGCTGATTCCTCTTCAGCCTTGGCCTTGGCTTCCTCGGCTCTGCGGTCGGTCTTCTCTTCGACTGCATCGGTCGCGTCTTCCTGGGCGTTCTGCGTCTGCACCTCGGTGACCGGAAGCTCCAAGGCTCGGATCTCGTCTGGAGTCGCATCGGGGTGAGTCGGGGCGAGGAAGATATCCCGCTCCTTGCCCTCCAGCGTCAGAGTTCCGGCCTCACTTCCGTGCAGGGCCGCCGCAATAGCCTGTCCCACCTCGGCCTGGCTGTAGCCGTAGTCCGCGGCCTTCTCCCGGTTCACATCGACGTGGATGATCGGCTGATCGGAGGCGAGGTCATTGCGGGCGTTCGTCACCCCTTCGGTCTCACTCATCTTCTTCGTCACGGAATCGGCGGCCTCGCTCAGCGCTGACAGATCAGAGCCGGAGAGCTTGATCTCCACGTCCTCGTTCGCACTGCCTGAGGCGTCTTGGAGATCGATCTCGCCGACGTCGTCGCCGAGTCCGTCGATCTGGTTCGACAGCCGGTTCGTTGCGACTTCCGCTTCGGAATCGTCCTTCAGGGTGATGTTGAAGGAGTTCTCCGAACCAGTTTCGGGTCCGTTGACGGTCGTTGAGTAGGTGTCGACGTCCGGGTCGGAGGCGAGGACGTCTTCGATCTTCTTCGCCGCCTCATCACTGGCCTCGAGCGAGGCTCCGGCTGGCAGAGTCTGCGCGATGTAGAGAGAGTTCTGCCCTGCGGACCCGAGGAGGTCGGTCTTGAGGAAGCTGGCCATCATCATCGTCACAGCGAAGATCGCCACGGAGATGACGATTGTGCGCCATGGGTGTCGAAGTGCGGCCAGGATAGCTGGCAGGCTTCGCTGCTGCAGACGGTCGACCCTGTCCGAGGCCTCACCGTCGCCGGGCATCGGCGTCACCGGAGCATCGGCAGTCGCCGCCGGGAGCAGCGTCTTGCCCTTGGCGTCGCGTTTGGCATTCTTCCCGTCGATCTTCGACTGTCGTTTCTCTGCGCGCTTGATGCCCTTCTCCCGATGCTTCCGGGCCCACGCCTCATACCTTGCGTCGGTGGCAGCCTGGCGCTTCGGCGAAAGGGGCTTCGGGCTCTTCCGCAGGACCCAGTAGCTGAAGACCGGAACGATCGTCAGCGCGACAAGGAGCGAGCCGAGCAGAGCCAGCGTCACGGTCACGGAGAATGGTCGGAACAGCTGCCCGGCGATGCCGTCGACGAAGGCGATGGGCAGGAACACGGCCACAGTGGTCAGGGTCGAGGCCGTGATGGCGCCGGCCACCTGTTTGACGGAGGCGACGATGTCATCGATCGTGAGGTCGCTTGTACCCTGCCGTCTGCGGATGTTCTCGATGACGACGATGGAGTCGTCGACGACACGGCCGACGGCGATGGTCAGGGCTCCCAGGGTCAAGATGTTCAAGGTGTATTCGCCGACCATGAGACCGATCATCGCGATCAGCAGCGACATCGGGATCGAGATCGCGGCGACCACGGTGGACCGGAAGGAGCCGAGGAAGGCCAGGATCACGAGGATGGCGAAGAACAGTCCCAGCCCGCCTTCGACCGACAGGTCGTGGATCGACTTCTCGATCTCGGGGGCTTGGTCGAAGATCGTGGAGAAGGAGATGTCGTCGCCGAGTTCGGGCCCCATCCTCTCAATGACCTCATTGACTCCGTGGGAGACCTCAACGACATTGTCGTCCTGCCCTTTGGTCACCGACACCGTCACGGCGTCCTTGCCATCGGCACGCGAGTACGAGGTCTTATCCACGGAATCGAGTTCGACATCGGCGACCTCGCCGAGCAGGACCGTACCGTCAGCGGTGCGCAGCGGGGTCTTCTCGATCTGGTCGACCGCGTCGAGTTCATCGCCGACCTCGACCGATAGGGACTTGTTCCCGTCTGCACTCTGCCCGGCGGGAACAACTGTCCCTGCCGCGGTGAGCTCATCGGGCACCGAGGTGGTGACGACGTTCTTATCGTTGACGTCGTCGGGACGGAAGCTGATGTTGACGCGCTGCTCGTTCTGCCCGGCTACGTCGACACTGGAGACGCCCGCGACGCCTTGGAGCTCGGGGACGAGTTCAGTCTCAACAAGGTCGCCGAGCGTCTGCGAGTCCTCTCCCCCGGAGACGGCGAACATGACCACCGGGACGTCGTCGATCTGCTGGGAGAGCACCTCCGCCTCGGCGCCGTCGGGAAGGTCTGCCTTCGCAGAGTCGACGGCGGAGCGCACAGAGTCCGTCATCTCCTCGGCATCCTTGCCGAAGGGCCAGGTGACGTTGGCCGACATCGATCCCGCCGAGGAGGTTGTGCTCACCGTCTCGAGGTCGCCGACCCCTTCGAGCGCGGTTTCGATCGGCTTGGTCACCGATTCCTCGACGACCTCGGGTGAGGCTCCCGGAACCGTGACCTGCACCGAGGTACCGGGCAGCTCGACCGAGGGCATCGTCTCCTGGTTGAGCGAGGTGGTCGCAATGACGCCGAAAACGGCGATCACAAGGGTGAGCAGGCCGACGATGAGGCGGTTCTTCAGACTCATCCTGGTGATCAGGGACACGGGTTCCTCCGGGTTTTGGGCATGCGGGAGCTGCGGATGGGTGATCGGGTGATTTTGTGGAGCGGTGTCGGCGGGGATGGTCCGGGCGAGGGTGGAACGAGTTCAGTCTTTCAGGCCGGGCTGGTCGACGCGTCCCCCGAAAGTTGTCTTCTTCCTCCCCCAAAAGGCTGAGTGAGGAATGGGAGGTCGGTCATGATTCGATCATATGAGCGCAGCAGTCTGCAGGCGCGGGTGTTTTCCTCCGTCTTGGATTCCGGAAATACCACAATTGTGAGCGTGACGGGCTTCGGCGCAGATCGGCACCTCACTGCGTTCAGCTGTGCAGGCGTACGTAGTGGCGGAGTCTCTCCACTCCGTTCGTGCCTCCGTCACTGTGAAACGCGGCCTTCAGCTGCGCCCTGACAGCTGCTTCGTCGAAGGACTCGCCGATGACGACCAGCGCGCTGTCCCAGCGCTCCTCCTGCGGTGCGGCAGTTGACTGCGGTGCGGCTTCTGATTGCGGTTCGACTGTCGATTGCCGTGCGGCTGTCAACTGCGGCGCAACCGCCGACACATAGACATTCGGGCCTACCGCCTGGAGCCCATAGCGCCTGCTTCCGGCCCTGTCGTCGATAAGGATCGAGCCCTTCACCCGGTAGACCCCGGCAGGCAGGTCCTCAAGGAAGTCCAGCACGGCACCAGCATCGACAGAACCGCTGTTAGTGATCGTCACCGACTGTGCGTGATGGTGGACGGGGGCGCTCTCGCCTTCACCGTCGAGGCCCTCCTGAGCGGCCTCGGCGTAGGCCTGTCGGATGAGTTCCCGGATCGGAAGTTCCGCTTGGATGGGGGCTGCGCTTGCGCCTGCATCCCTGGTTGAGCTGTCACCCGACCGTGTTCCGTCGCCGCCTCGTTCGGCCCCTGAGCCGGGGTCGAAGATCAGCGCCGGGTCGAGACGGCCGTAGCTGGTGCCGACGACGAGGAGTCGCGGATTACGCTGATGGACCCGTTCCCGGATCGCAGCGACAGCCGTGTCCCGGTCCGCGGCGGGGAGCTGATCGAGCTTGTTGACAAGTACCAGGGTCGTCGCCGCGTAGCGCATCGGCGGTGCGGTTTCGGTGTCGACCGTGGCGGCATGCATGGTGGCGTCGACGACGTCGATGACTCCGCCGAGGTGGAAGCGGTGGTGGCCCATGCGGGTGACCATCCGTGCCAGCGTCAGCGGTTCGGCGAAACCGCTGGCTTCGACGATGATGGCGTCGAGACGCAGCCGAGGTTTCGCCAGTGCGGTGAGTGCGTCTTCGAGCGAAGTGTCATCATCAAGGCAGCAGATGCATCCGCCCGAGATGGAGAAGGGCTCATCGACCTGCCCGACGACGAGGCCCGCGTCGATGTTGAGGTCGCCGAAGTCATTGACGACGACGCCGATGCGCGCATCGGGGTGGCGCAGCAGGTGATTGAGGAGACTTGTCTTTCCCGCACCCAGGTAGCCGGTCAGGAGGATCACCGGGACGGCTCCTGCCGACTGATTCCTGTTCACATCTCCTCCACATCTGCCATCGGGACGCTCGCCATCCGCTAATGGTAACGTTTTTCATTAGCACCGGAACATATCAACATATGCGCATATGCTCACAGGACCAACTGCGCTGCACAGTCGGAGGCACAAGGACATGACGGCGGAAGAACCCAAGAAGACCCGCAGCACGGCCCAGAAGGTCGTGATCCGCTCCGCACTCGAGAGCGAGAAGCGCTTCGTTTCCGCCCAGCAGCTCCACCGGAGGCTTGAAGATCAGGGTCATACAGTCGGGTTGGCAACCGTCTATCGGCAACTCAACGCCCTGAGCGAATCCGGTCACGCCGATTCCATCACCATTGCCGAGAAGCAGCTGTTCCGCGCCTGCGGTCAGGACGAACACCACCATCATCTGGTGTGCGAGAACTGCGGCAAGGCCGTCGAGATCGAACCGCCCAGCGAGGACTGGATGAGCACCACCGCCAGAGTTCATGGATTCGAAGTCACCCGACACATGTTCGAGATCTTCGGACTCTGCGCTGAGTGTGCCGCATCTGCCCAGAGCAGATAGCGACCCCGTAGAATCACATCGTCGCCGTGCTCCAGTCCGGGAATCGGTCTGGGAAGCCCGCCCAGACTATCGGCCCGGCCGCCAACTCCGCATCACTGAGGGCAGCATTGTCGAGGACCCGTCGCAGCAAGGGTTCATCGATCCCGATACCGATAAACGCCACGTCCTGACCAAATGCCAGGACCTCGCCATCGGCACCGAGCCTGCCATCGAGCGCCAGGGGTGAGAGCGTGAAGAGCCCTCCCACCTGGTCCCATTGGCCGGTGATGTGCGGTCGGGTAGCCAAACGGGCGAAACCGGCCGAACGCAGAATCCGACCGCAATGCCCCTGGAAGAGGCACGAGGTCAGTGCCTGGTGAAGTCGTCCGGGATGGAACGGCCGCAGCTGCTCGTATCGGCACGCCACGACTCCACGCGAATGGAACTTCGGCCTGAATTCTCCATTGAGGATCGAGACCCAGCCCGCATCCGGCACCCGCTTCGCAAATGGCCGCCGGCCCTCGCCATGGACGTGGTCGGAATCGGCAATGAGGCACTGGTCAGCACTCGGAGCCAGATGGCTGAGCAGCGCGGCAGCCTGCTCGAGTTCCGCGGACTCCAGCACCCCTGAATTGACGATCGCGATCGTTGAAGAGAACTCGATCTGACTCACGAGCAGCTCCGCCCTCGCAGCGAGGATACCGCCCTCACCCTCGCCGCCCATGGCCGGTAAGCCGACATAGTCCGGGGACCCTATATCGACGAGCATGTGCCCGACATCGAGTACGCAGACAAGGTCGATGAGGCGCGTGTCCGCACCGGCTGCATTGAGTGATCCCACGATCTCCATCACTGGCGTCTCGAAGGGATACTCCAGCACGATGCCATGTACCTGAGATGCTCTGCGGAGGAGGTCGACCGTGCGGTCCACCACTTCGACACCCTCGGCGGTCTGTTCCGCGGGAACGAGGACGAATCCGCGCACCGCAGCCAGACGCCTGGCGTAGCTGCGCCGCTCCTCCACGCACATGCCCGTCACGGCGATCACATCGACGTCGGCCTCAATCTTCGGCATTGGCTTCCTTCCCTCGAAGAACCTAGTATTAACGTTAATAATACTCGTTCTCAATAAGGAGTTCAGCAATGAAGGTCAGGAATTCTCTGCGTTCGCTTAAGAATCAGCCGGGGGCGCAGGTCGTTCGCAGGCGTGGCCGCGTCTTCGTCATCAACAAGAAGAACCCCCGCTTCAAGGCCCGTCAGGGCTGATCGGGTCGCACGCCCCCGTCGAACCGGGCGTGGATGCGCTCGAGGTCGGCGGCCGTGTCGAAGTCGGCCACGACGCCCGGTTCCACGTCGACGAGGGTCGGTTCGAGGCCGGCGAACAGGAGCCTCACCGCACCATCGACGGGGTCCGGGATGGATTCCACTCGCGCGAGCAGCAGGGCCGTGGGCCAGGCGGCGCACAGGAACTGTGCCTTTCCGCGATCGTCCGTGCCCGTGGCCGGAAGCCCAGCCCGTCGGCAGGCAGCCATCAGCTCGCCGAGGTGGCCCGCCGTGATCAGCGGCATGTCCCCTGCCAGCACCAATGTCACATCCGCGGACTCACCAGCGCCGGTTGCGCTCTCACTCGCCCGAACTGCGGAACACGCCGCTGCGATCCCGGCCAAGGGACCGGCGAAGACCGGTTCCTCACGAATCGCATGCACGGATTCCGTCTCCGCCTGTGACAGCCCGTCGGTCGGCCCGGCCACCCACACCTCGGCGAGGGGGTCGACGGTGCGAACGGTGCCCAGGATTCGAGAGATCACCGTGACACCGCCCAACTCGACTGCGGGCTTGTGGACGCCGCCGAATCGGTTCGAGCGGCCTCCGCTGAGTATGATCGCCCTGATCGACATGCCCCGATCCTACGCGCGAGGACATCGTGATCCAACGCGCGAAGACATCAGCGACAACGGGATTCGCACAACATTTCCGGTCCAGGTGAGCAATACTGTGAGACATCACCAGTTCATGGCGGGCTGCATCCAGCGGGGCATCGTCGACCCGGCGAAGGCGCCCGTTCGCACCGGAATTGCACGGAGGAATCGAGAATGACGAAGTTCGATGTTGTCGAAGCATCCATCGCCTCACTGCGACAGGCGCTCGAGGACGGGACCGCCACCTCGGTGGGGCTCGTCGAGTCCTACCGCGCTCGCATCGCCGCCTTCGACGGGCCGGACACCGGCACGAAGTTGAACTCTGTGATCGTTGCCAACCCGGATGCTCTCGCCGAGGCGGCCGCCGCCGACGAACGACGTGCCCACGGCCAGACGCGAGGGCCCCTCGACGGGATCCCGTATACCGCGAAGGACAGCTACATGGTGACCGGGCTGAGCGTGGCCGCCGGTTCCCCCGCTTTCGCCGAACTCATCGCGCAAAAGGATGCCTTCACCGTCGAACGCCTCCGCGGCGCCGGTGCCATCTGCTTGGGGCTGACCAATATGCCCCCGATGGCCAACGGCGGCATGCAGCGTGGTCTCTACGGCCGGGCCGAAAGCCCCTATAGCGCGCAGTGGCTGACCAGCGCCTTCGCCTCCGGCTCGTCGAACGGCTCCGGTACCGCGACAACCGCGAGCTTCGCCGCCTTCGGTCTCGGCGAGGAGACCTGGTCCTCGGGACGAGCCCCTGCCTCACACAACGCACTCATCGCCTACACCCCCTCTCGCGGAGTCATCTCCGTGCGCGGCAATTGGTCTCTGGTGCCCACGATGGACGTCGTCGTCCCCCATACTCGGTCGATGGCCGACCTGTGCGAGGTCCTCGACATCATCGTCGCCGACGACACCGAGACTCGTGGCGACTTCTGGCGAGTCCAACCCTGGGTCGAGATTCCCGCCGCTTCTGCCATCCGGCCCGATTCCTATGCCGCGCTGCTTCCAGCCGATGATGAAGCGGCTCGTTCGACTCTGGCCGGCAGACGCTTCGGCATCCCGAAGATGTACATCAATGCCGACCCCGAGGCCGGAACGAACCCCGATGGCGGCATCGGCGGGCCCACGGGACAGCAGGTCGAAACCCGGGCCTCCGTGATCGCCGCGTGGGAGGATGCCCGCCGTGATCTTGAGGCCGCCGGTGCCGAGGTCGTCGAGACCGATTTCCCAGTCGTCAGCAACTACGAGGGCGATCGACCCGGTGCTCCGACTATCAGGACGCGCGGCATCGTCAGCACCGACTACCTCGATCGGGAGATCAACGACCTCTCCGCGTGGGCCTGGGACGATTTCCTGGCCGCCAACGATGATCCGAACCTGTCCTCCCTCGCCGAGGTGGACGGGACGAGGATCTTCCCCCACCCGGACGGCGCTCTGCCGGATCGCTACACCGGGTTCGACGATGACATCGCCGAATACCCGCAGCTGTCCAAGGATCGCCCCTACACCTCGGTGACGGAGATCCCCGATCTCGAAGACGGCATCCGAGGCCTCGAGGTGACTCGTCGGATCGACCTCGAAGAGTGGATGGACGCCAACGGCCTCGACGCGGTCGTCTACCCGGCGATGGCCGATGTGGGACCGGCCGATATGGATGTAGACGAGGCCTCAGCGGACCTCGGGTGGCGCAACGGCACCTGGGTCGCCAACGGCAACCTGGTGCCACGGCATCTGGGCATCCCCTCGGTGACGGTGCCCATGGGCACAATGGCCGACACCGGGATTCCCATCGGGTTGACGATCTCAGGCCGCGGCTGGGATGACTCGAAGCTCATCGAACTCGCTGCGGCGTTCGAAGCCACCGGTGATCGACGTGAGGAGCCGCCGCGGACGCCGAGGCTGTGAGTGAGAGCTCAGAGGTCCTCGGAGTCGAGAATCCCGGCCACTGCCGCAATGATCACCGCAGTCGCATAGTCTTCGTCCGCACCGTGGCCCGCCTCGCAGACCGAACCTGACCGGCCAGCATCTTCGACGATGACGGCTGCCGACTCCTCGAGTCGTGCCGCCGTTCGGGCATGTCCGGCGACGAGTTCGAGCAGCACCGCGATGGCGGAGTATTTCCGTCCTGCCGGGGCCGGATGTGCGGCCAGCAGACCGAAGGCCTCGTCCATCACCTCGGCGATGCCGGGTCCCATCGTCTCCGGCAGCACCCCCGTCGACAGCCAGGGATGCGCGCGGTGGAGAGCGAATATTCCGGCGGCGAATGCGGACAGATCGGCCCGCCAGGAACCCATTGCCTCAGCTGCGGTCCGTTCAGCCAGCACCTCGTCGATCATGAGAGCGACGAGTCCGTTCCTGTCCTCGACGTGCCGATAGAGGGCGGCTGGCGCACTCCCGATCTCTGCAGCCAGAGCCCGCATCGTGACCTGCGGCAGGCTCGTCCGGTCAGCCAAGGCGATGGCCGCTCGTGCGATGCCCACCCGGTCCATGCGAGCGGGCCTGCCCACCTTCCCCTCAGTCACTGTCACCCTCCTGCCCTTGGTGTGGAAGGCTCGGCGATCCAGCCTCGCAGTGACAGGGTGCTCTCGCCCTGTTCGTGCTCGGATCGTTCCAGCGACTTCGCTATCGTGGTCGCGGCTCGGAGTATCTCTCCCGACCCGGTCACCGACTCCACGTTGGAGTGCAGTCCGCTGGGAGTCACTCTGCGATTGCTCAATGCCGGTGCTGCGACTCCGAGCCGTGCGGCGGTCCGCGCCCAGAAGAACTGATCCGTGTGCTGAGGGAATGGGACGCTCGGAATTCCGGCACGCAGGCAGGCCGCGGTGATTCCCGCACCGGCCTGGTGGATCGCGGTCGCAACCTGCGGCAGCAGCCAGGAGTGGGGCACCTGGCCCGCGGTGACAACCCGGCCGGGAGCCGCCTCGGCGAGAATGGGACCGGCCGCACCTTGGACGATGACACGATGGCGGGTCGAGGACACGAACTCGGACAGCGCATCCGCGGTTCGGCTGCCCTCTGGAACGCTGCCCATGGTCACGAGCACGGGCGGGGGCCCGCCGGCGAGAAAGTCTGCGAGTTCGGTCGGTGCGGTCCACTCTTCATCGTCGACCGGCCACCAGAAGCCGTCGAGGCTCATGTGCTGAGGCCAATCGCCCGGGCGCGGAAAGATGACGGGGCTGATGCCATGGTGGACGGGCACCGCGGCTCGTGCTCGTTCGTTCAGGGTTGTGGTGAACTTCTTCGCAGGCAAGCCCAACTGTCCCCGGACCCATGCCACTGCAGGGACGTAGGGCGCGGGTACTCTCTGCACCACGCGTCCGATCGGACGGTTGAGAAGGGGTCCGAAGTCGATCGCCGAAGCGATCATCGGCGGATAGGCCCGACTCGGCCTCGAGGGCTGGAGCAGTGCTTCGGCCGATGGGATGCCAAGCGCTTCAGCGATGTCGTGGCCGTAGGGCGAAATGGGGTTGGTGAGCACTACGTCGACGGCGCCTGCGCGTACTGCCATGAGGGCGGCTTCAGCGTGGTCCATCATGTAGCCGCGCAGGTGATCGAGGTATCCCCGTACACCCGGGCCAGCGTCTCCATCCACGGACGGAGGAGGCGTGAGGGCGGCTGTGTATCGTGCTGCGGCGCACCCGGACCGCTCCACAGCCGCCGCATAGTCGTCATGGACGACCATGGTGACACTGTGCCCGTCGGCAATGAGGTCCACGGCGATTCTGATCGCCGGTGAAACGTCGCCCCAGGAACCCGGGGCCAGAATGAGCACCTTCATGGCCCTCCTCAATCGGTCCGCGCGCCGGAGTCTTATTTTGTGTACATTGTTCACTAAATAATATCAGAGCCCCGATCACTGTGTGAACAAGTCTGAAACCTTCGGGTGAACTCGCCAGATTACTGGATCGTAGCCAGCAATCGGTGGAACAGTAATGGACATGACCGATTTCTCTGTTCTTGCCGAACGTGCGTCCGCTCTACTCGAAGCCCATCATCAGGATCGTCCGATCGTCCTGCCGACAGTGTGGGATGCCTGGTCAGCCCAGGCCATGGTCAATGCCGGATTCGAGGCGCTGAGCATCGGCTCCCATCCTCTCGCCGACTCCGTGGGCTCCGCGGACAGCGAGACCATGAGCCTCAGCCAGGCGCTGGCGGGGATCGCCCGCGTGTGCGGCTCTGTGGATGTGCCGGTCAGCGCCGATCTGGAATCCGGCTACGACACTGCGGCGCCGGATCTCATCGCCGGGCTCCTCGAGGCCGGCGCTGTGGGCGTCAACATTGAGGACACCGTCCACAGCGAAGGACGACTGCGCAGCGCCGAGGAGCACGCCGAGTACATCGGCGACCTGCGTCGCGCCGCTGACGCGCAACGGGTGCACGTGGTCATCAATGCCCGCACCGATGTGTTCAAGAATCCCGATGATTTCGAGGATCCCACCGCCGAGGCGATCCGACGCCTCAACCTGTGCGCCGAGGCCGGTGCGGATTCCGTCTATCCCGTCAGGCTGCCGAACACCGAGACTCTCAAAACCGTACTGTCGCAGGTGAGACTGCCGCTGAACGTCACCGCCCACCCGGTCAAGGGTGCCGTGCCAGACGAGCTCGACCTCTCTCAGCTGGAGGACCTCGGGGTCAAGCGTGTGACCTTCGGGCCTCTGCTGCAAGCCACGATGTATGACTACTTCGCCAAGTTCACCAGGAACTGGCACTGACGACAACCGCTGATTCCGCGGCCATCGACCACAGCCACTGAGCAGAACGCCAACCGCAATGATGAGGAGCCGCAATGCCTGAGAATCTCCGTGAAGGACAGCCTGTCTGGATCGATTACACCTGCCATGACTTCGAGTCCACGACGAAGTTCTACTCCGAGATATTCGGGTGGAAGTTCGAGGATCAGGGACCTGATTTCGGCCACTACAACATGATCACAAAGGACGGAGCAGTTGTCGGCGGCGCTATGCGTGCCATGAACATGGACGGCACTCCGAACCCGATGATCCCGGCGATGTGGACGACCTACCTTCACACCGACGACATCGCGAACACCTATGCGGCGGCACTCGCCGCTGGTGCGGCCCCCGTCACCGAACCGATGTCCGTCGGACCGCTGGGACAGATGGCTGTCATCACCGATCCCACCGGTGCCGGTGTGGGCATGTGGCAGCCCGGCGAGTTCACCGGGTTCGACACCCCGCTCACTCCCGGGACTCCGGTGTGGTTCGAGCTCATGACGCGCAACTATCCTCTCGCGCAGGAGTTCTATCGCACCGTCTTCTCCTTCGATATCGTGGCGATGGAGGGGTTCCCGTATTCGACACATGGCGCCGATGAGAACGCTGTGGCCGGCATCTGCGACGCCAGCGAATGGACCCAGGTGTCCTTCTGGCGTGACTACATCAACGTCGAGGACACCGATGCCACCGCAACCAGGGTGGCCGAACTCGGCGGCAAGGTGCTCGCCGGTCCCGAAGATTCACCGTATGGCCGCATCGCCACCGTCACCGATCCGGAAGGGGCGACGTTCCAGCTCCAGCAGAATCCGTGAGTACTCACGCCTGAGGTCGATTCCGTCAGCGGGCGTCAGCCCCGCAGAGCGAGTGCGAACGGCAGTACCGCAGTTGCCCCCGCCTGCCTGAGCAGACGTGCCCCGATCGCCATCGTCCACCGTGAGACAACCTCGTCGTCGACGAGAAGCACCGCCTTTCCGGCCACTGCCTCTTCGACCTCGGGCGGGACGACGAACGCATCGTAGAGATCCTTCACCCGGAAGGCACTGTTGACCTCGGGGTTGCCGTGGTCATGAACCTGCAACAGCTCTCCCCCATCGATGAGTCGTCCTGCGGAGGCCAGATTCGCCGCCAAGGATCTCACTGTCGCGGGCCTGCGCGCGCTTGGCACCGAGACGACGACTTCAGGGCGGATCGCCCAGTCCCATTGGGCCAGGACCTCAAGGCACCATTTCCCGATCTGTGCGGGCACTTCGGCATCGGGAGCGTCCGGTGCGAGGAATGATCGCAGAGTCTGCCCCTGACCCAGATCGCTGAGCCGTGCGATGGCTCGGCCCTCGGCCGCCAACTCTCCCGCCGGGATTCGGCCTTTGAGCGGGACTCCGATGTTGGCCATGCCGCTGGGCCAGGTGCTGCGCGGGTCGATGGGCAGGCCGACGCGATGCAGAGTTCCTGCCGTTGCCTGCCTGTTCTCGTCCGAGATCTCGGCCGACCACCACATTCCGGCACAGTTGTCGCAGCGTCCGCAGGGTGTGGGCTCGGGGTCATCAAGTTGGCGAATGAGGAATTCCATTCGGCATTCGCCAGTGGACTCGTAGTCGAGCATCGCCTGCGCCTCAGCAGCGCGCACGGCCGCGACCTTCTCATATCGTTCCCGGTCGTAGGTCCAACCTCGGCCAGTCGAGATGTAACCGCCCTTGATCTTGGTCACGGCGTCTTCGACTTCGAGGGTCTTCAGCAGCAGCTGCAGCCGGGTGCGTTTGGTCCCGACCAGCGTCTCCAAGCGAGCCACGGACAGGGGGCCGTCCGCCTCGGCGAGGGACTGAAGCACGGCATTCGCGTCGGACTGATTGGGCATCGAGGCGGTGGCGAAGTAGTTCCAGATCTCCTGGTCCTCAGCACCGGGCAGGAGCAGGACATCCGCGGAATCCGTGGCACGACCGGCACGACCAACCTGCTGGTAATAGGCGACGGCAGATGATGGCGCACCAACGTGGATGACGAAGCCGAGGTCCGGTTTGTCGAACCCCATTCCCAGCGCAGAGGTGGCCACGAGCGCCTTGATCCGGTTGTCTTTGAGCTGGTGCTCAAGCTCTGCCCGCTCCTCAGCATCGGTGCGGCCGGTGTAGGCATGGACCTCGTAACCCCGGTCCCGCAGAATTCTGGTGATGTCTTCGGCCGCGCTGACCGTGAGTGTATAGATGATTCCCGAACCGGTGAAATCACCGAGGTGGGAACACAGCCATGCGATGCGCGCGCTTGCATCGAGTCCGGGTTGGACCCCGAGCCGGAGGGAGTCACGGGCGAGCTCGCCGCGCACGACAGTGGTGTCGTGGCCGAGCTGTTCGGCGACATCGGTGACGACGCGGGAGTTGGCGGTGGCTGTTGTGGCGAGGACAGGGGTGTTGCCCGGCAGTTCGGCCAGGATGTGTCCGATCCGCCTGTAGTCGGGACGGAAATCATGGCCCCAGTCGGAGATGCAGTGCGCCTCGTCGACGACGATGAGACCAAGAAAGGCCAGGAGTTGGGGCAGGACCTCGTCTCGGAACTGCGGGTTATTCAGCCGCTCTGGCGAGACGAGCAGAACGTCGAGGCTGCCGGCCCTGAGATCGTCGAGGACAGTGTCCCACTCGGTGACGTTGGAGGAATTGAGGCTGGCTGCGCGAACCCCGGCGCGCTGCGCGGCGGCGATCTGGTCGCGCATCAGGGCCAACAGCGGGGAGATGATGAGGCTGGGACCAGTGCCAGCCGCACGAAGCATTCTGGTCGCCACGAAGTACACGGCCGACTTGCCCCACCCGGTTCGCTGGACCACGAGGACCCTCTTCTTCTCCACGACCAGATCGCGGATCGATTCGAGCTGGCCGTCCCGGAACTGCGCTTCGGGATTCGCAGTGAGCTCGGCCAGGATGCGCTGAGCCTGAACGGCGAATTCGTCGGCGTCGATGGTCGTTGCCCTCGGGGTGGATTCGGTCATGGGCACAGTCTAGATGTCGCCGCTGACGCAGCCGCCCAGCCCTGATCCATCACCTCAGAGCGAGTTCGATGCCCAAGGTGGCGAGCACACCGAACAGCACACCCCACAGGATGATCGAGATGATCTGCCAGAAGGCCACAGCGTTGCGGTCGGCACCGAATCCGACCATGGCCATCGAGGTGATCTGCGAAGGCAGCAGGGTCTGGCCGAGCAGGGAGACGCCGGGGACGCCGAACTTGTCGAACATGCGCTTGAGCCGCTGCCGCTTCGGGGAGGATTCAGCGTCTTTGCCATTGTTCTTCGTCGCTTTGTCCCGGATAGCTCCGGCACCGTAGACGACCGCGAGCATCGAGACCACGTTTCCGATGATGGCCATCATGATCGCGACGACCGGATTCAGGCCGATAGCGACACCGATGACGGCACCGAAGTAGGACTCGACGAAGGGAATCGCGGAGACGAGGATGATGCCTGCCCATTGCAGCCAGTCGGGGATCGATCCGGCGAATTCCTGGATGCTTTCGATCATTTTGGGCTCCATTCTCATTGGTTCGGAGTCTCTGTCGATGCGCTGCATGCCAGGGTCATAGTCGATCTCGACTCAACGACCCAACCTTCTGGCACAGCGTGCTAGTACGTTGTACTATACAGAAAACAGCTATGATGCGCGAGGCCGAGAGGAGCGGACATGTCCCGACGCGATGACATCATCTCTGCGGCGATCCGACTGGCCGAAGCGTCCCCACCCGGACAGGCCACCCTCAGCGTGCGCGCCGTCGCCAAGGAGGCCGGGATCGGTGCCTCGACGCTGCGCCACTACTTCCCCACTCAGACCGATCTGCACGAAGCCATCGCTCGCAGCTCTATGGACACCGCGGTCCAGGACTTCTCGATTGCCGACCCCACCCTGGATCCGGCCGAGCGCCTCTACGAGTGCTGCGCACAATTCCTCCCCACACACGAACACCGCGACATGCAGCTCGAACTATGGTTCACGATGCACCTCAGCGCCCTCGGACCCGATCAACGCGCGGTCTCCCGCAGGCTCTTAGAGTACGGCCACGATTTCACATACGTCTGCCTGCAGCGCTGGCTTGGGATCCTGGCCGCAGAAGGTCATATCGACCCCGCCGAGGTGGCTCCATTGTCGACGGCCATGTTCACCATGCTCGATGGCTTGACCCTGCATTCGATCATCACCCCCGAACGCGTCACCGTCGATGCCGCCCACAACCAGCTCAAGTGGCTCATCGCGAAGGTGCTCACACCACAGGACTGAGGCTCAGCCGAGCACCTCGCTGAGATCGTGGGCGAACTCGCGCGCACGCATGGGCTCGAGGCAGGCGAAACCGACGACCAACCCCGAGGCAATGGACTTCGGCTGACACGGAAACGACGACAAGGTCGAGACTTCCCATCCGAGACCACGCAGGTCCTGCGCCACCTCGGCGTCATCGGCGATCTCCAGGCTCACATGCAGGCCGGCTGCCACACCGAGCACCGGCACCTCCAAGCCGGAGGATTCCATCGCCTGTACGAGGGAGCGGCGTCGATCACGGTAGACCCGACTCGCTCGTGACAGATGCCTGGCAAGGTCTCCACGGGTGATGAAGCCGGCCAGTGCGGTTGCGATCACGGGGCTTGCGACCAGGCGTCGATCCCACATGAAATCTGCGAGCTCGTCGAACATTTCGGCAGGCGGGACTGCCCAGGCGAGTGCCAGACTGGGGCTCAGCACCTTCGAACTCGTGCCGACATAGACGACACAGTCACCCGCTCCCCTCATTGACCGCAGCGCCGGCAACGGCGGAACGCCGAAGCGGAACTCGCCGTCGTAGTCGTCCTCGATGATGATCGAACCGGTACGGCCCGCCCACGCGATCAGTTCGGCTCGACGCGGCACTGACATCCGATACCCGAGCGGGTACTGATGAGCCGGAGTGACGTAGACAAGACTGGCCTTCGAGGGGAGTTCGCCGACTTGCAGTCCGTCCTCGTCGACACCCACGGGCAGGACGTCGAACCCGGCACGCACCATCTCCTCGTAGGCGGCCCCGTAGCACGGCGCCTCCATATAGCAGCGTCGCAGCCCTCGAGCGCGCGCGATCTCCGCGATCGCAGCGAAGACAAGTGCAGATCCCGGCGCAGTGACGATGGATTCGGCACTGATGCCCCGATGACGGCGCAGGTGTTCTGCCATCGCCGAGGCGAAAGTCGGGTTTCCCACATCGCGAGGACTCTCGCGAAACGCCGTCTCCACCGCCGCACGCTTGACCGAGGCGGCCCACGCCCTCATGTCCACCAGAGCAGTATCGGGACGCCCGGGGCGCAGATTTCGGCTTGCAGACCGCATCGATCTGCCCGACCTCCAAGACAAGGCTTCATGCGAAGTGGGCCCCTTCTCGGTCAAAGCCTTGCCACTGAGATGACGGGGACCCCCAGCCGCGCTTGCCGAGCCCGCTTCGACTCCCGCAGCAGCGCCGTTCGCAGCACCCTCGGCCACTCTGGTCCCCGATCCTGGAAACGTCTCCAGATAGCCTGCGGCGATGAGTTCGGCATAGGCGGTTTCGACCAGGGTCCGCGAGCACGACAATTGATGCGCCAGCGCCCGCGAGGATGGCAGCCAGTCCGCATCACCCAGCTGCCTTCCGGAAATCAACTCGATGACCGCGTCGACCAGCGCGGCCGATCGCGGCTGGTCGAGGACGATCGGAAGATGGACCTCGCGGGGTGCCCTTGGCATGAGGGAATTCTATCGGAGACCATTCAAACTGGCTTTCAAGTTTCGTGAATTCTGGCTGTCCTTGACAGTCCGGATAGATGGTTCGATGAAGACATGCTTCATATCACCAGGAAACCAGAACGTCAGTCCACCGACCTCGAGAAGCTCGAGGGGCTCCTCGACGAACAGTGGTGGGGTGTCCTCAGCATCAGCCGAGACGCCGCTACCGGCCCGGCGGTCATCACCATTCCGACGCTCTTCGTGCGCGTCGGCGACCGAATCCTCGTTCACGGATCAACTGGAGCCGGAGTTCTGGGGACAAACAGCACGACGACGCGTGCCGACACCGCTGCGACCATCTCATCAGGCTCCCCCGGAGGCGAGGGATCGACTCCGTCTCCTGCCTCGCTGCCGCTGTCATTGTGTGTGACGTCGATGGACGGTCTCGTCCTTGCCCATTCGACGTTCGACTCCTCGGTCAACTATCGCTCGGCCGTCGTCTACGGGCACCTCGAATCAGCTGCACCCGCCGACCGCGAGGCCCTGCTCCTGAGCTTCACGGACCGACTGGTCCCCGGGCGCAATGCCGAGGTCCGAGCCATGACCCGGAAGGAGATCGCAGCCACGAACGTCTCGGTTCTGCGGATCACGGACGGTCAGTGGGTCTACAAGGAAAGAACCGGCGACGTGGGAGTCCCGGATGAGAACACCGAGGCATGGGGTGGCGTCATTCCGTTCACCACGAGCTATGCCGAGCCCCAGACCGCCGAATGGGCGCGAGGACGCGAGATCCCAGATTCCGTGCGTCAGCTCCGGTGACATTCACCGCATCCCAGCCGCGGCACGGTGAAGGGCCTCGGTGAGTCGGCCGAGTTTCTCCGAGGCGAGATTCCAGTGGTGCCAGTAGAGCGGGACATCGATGTTCGGTTCAGATGAGAGCGGGATGAGGTCTGTGCTGAGATCGCCCAGCTGCATGATGGGGATCAGCCCCCACCCGACTCCCGCCTCGACTGCGGCCGCGAACTCCCACGAGCTGGGCACCACCGACATGGGCGGAATCGTCGCAACTCCGGCGCGCCTGAGATAGGCGAACTGGAGGTCATCGTCTTTGCCGAAGTTCACCATCGGCAGGGACCCGAGGTCCACCTCGGCGATTGATCCGCGACCACCGCTCATGCCGTACTTCGCGAGCAGGTCCCTCGCCGCGACGGCGACATAGCGCATCGTGCCGAGCTTCTGCACCTGGGTGCCGTAACCGCCGACTTCCGCCGAGGTGATGGTGCCCAGCACCTCCCCCGAGGTCAGCAGCGGCAGGGCCTTGTCCTGGTCCGCGACCTCGATGCGGATGGCGATATCGTCCCAGTTCGCCACCTCGGCGAAGATCGGACGAAACCATGTCGACAGCGAATCGGCGTTGACACCGATGCGCAGCACCGTCGGAACTCGTCTTCTCTGGCCAGGCGATTCACCAGCGGCCATGCCGATGCCGTCGGGAGCGTCGACGTCGATGCCGTGTAGGCGGTCCATGGTTTCGGACTCGAGAAGCTCGATTTCCCGCGCATATTTCAGGACCGCTTCCCCCGCCTCGGTGACGGTGATGGGATTCGTGCGGCGGATGAGCACCTGCCCGATGCGGGATTCGAGCGTGCGGATGCGCTGGCTCGTCGCCGACGGCGTGACGCCCAAGACGAATGCTCCTCCTTCCACAGTCCCCTCGTCGACGACGGCAGCAAGAGCCTTGACGTGATCGATGTTCATGAAGCAATTGTGCACCAGATGAAGATTATGTTGTTTTTCTTATCCATTCGCGCGTCATAGTCTGTCTCCGTGCTCACTCATCTCATCAGCGGAACCCTTGCCGGTTGGTCGCTCATCATCGCCGTCGGCCCGCAGAACGCGCTCGTCCTGCGCCAGGGGATTCGGCGTGAACACCTTGGCGTGGTGCTCACGATCTGCATTCTCGCCGACATCGCACTCATCGCGGCGGGCACGGTGGGCATCGGTGCGATCGTACTGTTGGCGCCCTGGGCTCTGGAGATCCTGCGGTGGCTGGGAGTGGCATATCTGCTCTGGTATGCGTGGGGAAGCCTGAAATCTGCGCGCGAGGCATCGGGGCTCGAGGCGGATACACATCAGCGCAGCCTGAAGTCCATCATCGCGACGACCCTGGCTCTGACGTTCCTCAATCCCGGGGTCTACCTCGACACCGTCGTCATGCTCGGCAACCTGGCGAATCAGCAGGGTCCGGACGGAACATTGCCGTTCACGCTCGGGGCGATGTTCGGATCTCTCACCTGGTTCCTCGGCATCGGCTTCGGCGCCCGAGGTCTCTCGCGTTATCTTGCCAAGCCGCGGGTGTGGCAGGTCCTCGACATCCTCATCGCGGTGGTGCTGGTGATCCTGGCGCTCCGGCTGGCCTTCGGATGACGGCGCACTGACCCAGGCAGAGTGGAGGTCATCAGACTCGGATGCAGAAGGGGTGGCCGGCCGGATCGCGCAGAACACGCGAGCGCTCCGGACTGGGCTGCTCAGCTATCCTTGTCGCTCCAAGCCGAACGGCGTCCTGCTCACCAACGTCCAGATCATCGACTGCCAGGTCGAGATGGATCTGCTGCGGTCTTTCATTCGATGGCCAGGTCGGAGGAGTGTACCCATCGACTCGCACGGCACCGATGAAGACCTGTTCCGTCTTGACGGCGCAGAAGTCCGGGGTTTCCAAAGCGACTTCTCCCGCGAGCATCTGGGACCAGAAGCGAGCGAGGACGGCCGGCTCTGCGCAGTCGAGATTGATAGAGGAAATTCGGGCTGAAATCATTGTTTTCTCCTGAGCAGACAACTAGTTCGGCGGCGGCCGAGGGTTTGTGAGTTCTCGCCGACAGGCCCCCCGGTCATGTGACCGGTACGATCGGGACGTCGAGCTGGTCCCGATCTCCATCAGACCCGTGCTCCAATGCCGCGGCAACGGCCTCGTGGGGTGCGCCCAGTCGGATCCCACTTGCCCTATCCAGCATCTCGTAGTGTTCTGAGCCGAGATTGACGTCCAGCGCGGCAAGATAACCCTCGAGATGAGCTGGCGTGCGTGGCCCCACGATGGGGATCAGAGCGGTCCGAGCACGCTCCGCTCGATGCCGCAGCCAGGCAAGTGCCGTCTGGACCGGACCCGTTTCCGCCTCATTCGCTACGGCCAGCAGAGCGTCCAGTATCGACTCGCTCCGGTCACGGCCCGCGCTTTCGTTTTCGGCGGCCTCCCGTTGCCCGCTCAGTCGCCCCGACTCTCCCAACCGGTACTTCCCGGTGAGCAGACCACCGGCCAGGGGAGAATAGGCGAGCATGCCGAGACCATGCGCCTCGGCCATCGGGATCAATTCACGCTCGGCGGAGCGCTCGACCAGACTGAACTCGGACTGAAAGCCCGCCAGCGGCACCCTGCCGTTGAGCTCGGACCGCGTCGCTGCTCCGGCAATTCGCCAGGCCGGAAAGTTCGACAAGCCCGCGTAGCGAACCTTGCCGGCCTGAACCAATCCTTCGAGCGCGTCCAGGATTTCGACCGTCGGAGTGAGCCCGTCGGGAAAATGGGGCATGAACACGTCGACATAGTCGGTGTTCAGCGATTTGAGGGTCCGTTCGAGTGAGCGAACCATCGTCTTCCGAGAATTGCCAGCGGCCCCGGGGTGAACCTGCTCCCCTCTGGTTCCACTGTACTTTGCGATGATCACGTACTCCTCGCGGTCCTGTCCCAGAAGGCCGCCGAGAACAGCTTCGGCTTCGCCCTTCTGATAGATGTTCGACACGTCGAAGGTTGTACCGCCGGCTGCCGTGAACGCGTCGAAGATCTCTTTCGAGCCCGCGAGCCCTGCAGAAGACACAGATGAACCGAAGTTGGCTGTGCCCAACACGTATTCCGAAACTCGCAGTCCAGTTCTGCGGCCGAAGACCTTATATCGCATCCAGAATTCCTCACATGAGTCATGATCGGGTACAGTCGGGAACGTTATCATATAAAACGAACGGTCACTCTTTTATGCCCAAGGTCAGTCAAGCCCACCTCGACGCACGCCGCCAGCAGATCCTCAATGCTGCCCGAATACGTTTTGCCAACCATGGATTCGCTCGGACATCCATGACCGACCTCGTCGACGCCTCAGGGCTGTCCAACGGAGCGATCTACAGGTACTTCAAGAGCAAGAATGAGATCATCTCGGCGATCTGCGATGAGTCGAGCCAGACTCTGCCCACAGAGTTGTCTGCCGATTCGATACGCGACTTCCTGAACGACATCCGCACCCTGGCTCGAGATCAGGATCATGCACGGCTAGTCGCACAGATCTATGCGGAGGCGGTCGTCTCCCCCTCCCTCGCCGCAACCGTGCAAAGTCAGCTTCACGAGCTTCGCACTACCATCGCAATCGCGCTGCCGATCCGGGACCAGGCCACGGCGGATCAGACCGCCGCAGCATTTGTGGCCCTCTGCCACGGCTACACCCAACAGCTCGCAGTCCGCGGCGACCTCGACCCTGAACCTTACGTCACAGCACTGATCGCACTCGTGGAGGCTGCTTCAGACAGCTGACGCAATGCCGGCAGGCGACGGCTCCTCCACGCACCCTGGCGTAGGTCAACCTGGCACCAATGACCCTGCAGTCTCCGTGCTATGTCCATGCCGTTGTGTACGGTCACTCCCATGGACCCTCGTGTCGACTTGCCGCTGCGATCCGTCACCAAACATGCGCACTCCCCACCCACACTCAGCCCCTGGCTGCGTGACCTGCCTGCTGCCCGTGACTTTCTCGACGGCTTCGAGTTCGAGCGCACAACCGTCTTCATCGGCGAGAACGGCTCGGGCAAATCGACACTCATCGAAGCACTGGCCACCGCCCTCGACCTTCCGCACGGAGGCGGCACGGGATGGGAGGTTCGAGACCACGCCGAGGAGGTCCCGGAGTTGAGCGAGCACGTGCAGATTGTGCGCGGTGCGGCTTCCAAGCGCGGCGCGTTCTTCCTCCGTGCCGAAACTATGCACGAGAACATGGCCTACCTGATGGAGATCGGTGCTGGCCGTGGCCACCACTACTCGCAGCAGTCACACGGTGAGATGTTCATCGAGATGCTGACGGGGAAGTTCATGGACTTGGGGCTGTGGGTCCTCGACGAACCGGAAAGCGCCCTGTCCTTCACCGCCTCACTCACCCTGCTGCAGCTCATCCGAGCGCGAGATCGCGCGGGGCTGCAGACCATCATGGCCACCCACTCCCCCGTCCTCGCCCGTGCAGAAGGCGCCAAACTCGTCGAGGTCGGGGAATGGGGGCTGCGCGATTCCACATGGGATCGGCTCGACATGGTCGACCACTGGAGACGCTTCCTCCAGGAACCACAGCGATACCTACGGTATTTCGACGACGATTGACCGGTTCGCCACCCCGGACGACGGGGACGACGCGACGACGGTGACGGCGGGGACGACGGTGACGGCGGGGACGACGGTGCGCGCCGACGCACCGCCGCCTCGGCGAGGATGGGGCCTTATAGCGAAAGGCTCGGGTGCAGCTGGGTCAGCGTGACCGTGCGCTTCCGGCCGCAGACGATCATGGTTGCCACCAGACAGATCGCGGTCATCAGCAACAGGACGACTGCCGACTGAGCGGCGATGAACATATCCCCGCCGGCGATCAGAGTCCGCAAGCCGTTGACTGCGTGGGTCATCGGCAGGAAGGGAGAGATGATCTGGAAGATGCCAGGGGCTGTCTGCACCGGATAAGTGCCTCCAGCCGAGGCGATCTGCACCATGAGCAGGACCAGAGCGACCAGTCTGCCGACTCCGCCCAAGGCCGCGACGCAGAGCTGATGGACCGCGTGGAAGCTGGCCGCCACGAGGATCGAGAACAACAGGGTCCACAGCCAGCTGCCGGCGGAGAAGTCGAGAGCAAACGTGAGCACTCCGTAGAGCACCGCGACTTGGGCTATCCCGAACAGGAGGCCGGGCACGTAGCCGGCCCAGGCGATTCGGGAAGATTTCGCTGATGACATCAGTGCACGGTACGGGATCGCGTTGATGACCATATAGGTGATCATGCCGCCGATCCACAGTGCCAGGGAGACGAAGAACGCGGCCAGGCCCTCGCCGTAGGCGTCTACGGAGTTGTCCTTGAGCTTCTCGGCGTCGACTGGCACAGCAACGACGTCCGAGCGATTCTCGCGGTCGGACTTGTCATAGGTTGGGATCTGCTTGAGGCCATCGGCCAGCTTGTCGGCGAGGTCCCCGGAACCGTCGACGAGCTTCTTCGCGCCCTTGTCGAGTTCGTCCGAGCCGTCAGCCAGCTGTGAGGATCCGTCCTTGAGATCTGCGGCGCCCGTCTTGGCCTTCTCGGTGCCGTCCTTGAGCGCGATGACGCCGTCGTTGAGGTCGCCGGCGCCCTTGGCCAGGTCGCCTGCACCGGCGTCGAGTTTGATCAGCCCGGAGTGCAGGTCGTCAGCTCCCGTGGCCACTTTCTGTGCGCCGTCGTCGAGTTGGCCGATCATCTTGTCGGCCTCCCTGATCTTGCCTATGACGTCGTCGACGGCGTTCTTGACCGGATCCTCGAGATCCTTGGCCTCATCTGCCGCCTTCGACGCTCGCCCGTGGGCCTTATCCAGATCCCCGCCGAGGTTGTCCATATCGTCGGCGAGCTTCGCGACATTCGGATCGTCGGGGTAGTCTTCGCGCAGCTGTGCGACCCGGTCATCCATATCGCCGTTGACCGTATTCCGCGCCGAGTCGAAGTCGTCCTCCGCCTGGTTCAGCTTGGGTCGTGTTCCTTCCACGAGGTCGTCAGCCTTGTCTTTGAGGTCCTCGGCCTTGTCCGTGGCCTCGTCAGCTGTGTCGCGCAGCTGACCCGTTCCATCGGCGACCTGCCCGGCACCGTCGGCGACCTTCTTCGAACCGTTCTTCGCCTCGGTCGTGCTCTTGGCCAGTTTATCTGCGCCGGTCTTCAGATCGCCGCTGCCCTTTTCCAGCTCACCAGCCCCTTCGTCGAGGTCACCGATTCCGTTCTGCAGCGTGCCGACTCCCTTGTCAAGAGTATGAGCACCGTCGGAGAGCTCGCCCGCTCCGTCGTGAAGATCGACGGCACCGTCGTTGAGCTGCCTCGCCCCGTCGACGGCCTTTTTCGTCGAGGAGTGGATGTCATTGAAACCGAGGTAGACCTCGGAGACGTATTCGGCCGTGGTGGTCTCGTTCAGTCCTGATTTGATCTCGTTGAGGATGGTTCCCGCCATCTGGCCGACGATGAAGTTGTGCGCGTCATCGGTGCGCAGGCTCAGTCCTGCCTGCTCGGGATCGTCTCCTCCAGTCGACACGAGTCGCTCGGAGAAGTTCTTCGGGATCTCGAGGACGGCGAAGTACTTGCCTTCGGCGAGGCCGTCGTTGGCTTCCTGAAGCGAGGTCTCCTGCCAGTCGAATCCACCTTCGCCTTTAGGAGTGATCTGGTCGACGAGCTCATCGCCTGCGTGGAGTTTCTCGCCTTCGGAGCTGGGCTTCTCAGCACCTTCGTCGGCATTGACCACGGCCGCCTGGAGCTTGTCGAGGTTGTCGGTCGGCGCCCAGTTCGAGGCCAGGTACAGACCGCCGTAGATCGCGGGGATGACGGCAACGACGATGATCGCCAAGCGAGTGATCGTGTGCCGTTTGAAGCGAGAGAGTTCGAGCCAAGGCAGAGAGAACATCGCAGAAACACCTTATTGTCGGATCAGATTCGGAAAGCCTGTGGAGGCGGAGACTGCTGAGTCGCCGACCTCTGCCGTTGAGGTGGGTGCCTCAGTGCCGGGGATGCCGGGTGAGCTGCAGTGTGCTCACCGAGGCGGGCGAGACCTCCGTACGCAGCGCGTCGAGGACGAGGTCGACATCGGAGGAGTCCTCACAGGAGGCGATCACCGTGAGTGGACTCTCGGGGTCGCGTTTGCGGCGCACTTCCTGGTAGATGAGGATGGCCGCCCAGGCGCGAGCACGGTCTTCGCGTTCACGCAGATAGTCGATGTTGTCGAGGACGACGACCGGGGCCTGGGCGAGGCTGGCGAGGCCGAGTTCGAGAAGGAACTTCTGCAGCTCGCTGAGTTCCGAGACGAAGGCCTTGCCCTCGTCATCGATGAGGAAGTCGGCATCCTTGACGTCAGATGGGGAGAAGTTCCCCTCGGGAAGACGGTCGATCACCTCGGTGGCGGACGTGAAGGTCTCGCGGATGACGTCGATGACCTCGTGCAGGGAGGACTTCGAGACCCAGGGTTTGTACCAGGGCTGAAGCATGATGAGCCGCTCGGCGAGGTGCTGGGCGAGAGTGAAGTCGTTCTCGAGGTCGGTGAGGCCGGCGACGTGACCGACGGTCACCTGTTCACGCACGCGACGGGCCTGTTTGCGAATGTCGAGTTCGCCCACGTGCCCCTCGCCGGTGTCCACGTGCATGCGTCCGGCGATCGAGAGCAGGAGAGATGTTTTGCCGGACCCAGCTGCGCCTTGGATGATGGTGACCGAACCGCGCGGCACGTCGAGGTCGATTCCGGAGAACACGTCTCCCTGCTTTCCCGACATTCCCCAATCGCGGAGGCTGACTTGGCTGATTGCCCGTTCCGTCTCGTCGACGAGCGTCTGTGACGTGCTCTGCATTTCCACTGCTCCCAAGGTGTGCGACTATCTCGACCGTTTGTGCTGGCCACTGACGCCGGGAACGCGGTTGAGGCACGCCCCGCTGCCAAACACACTACGCCGTAAGGGCTCTGACAAAGCCGCCCTGTCTGACGCAGGTCAAGTTACTCCCAAGTAACTATACTGGCCGAAACTGAATATTCTGCCCAAATTTCCTCGGATGTCTCGAATCCCACAAAAAATCGCCCTCGGCCGCTGCGAGGGACTCAACTCTGTCCCGGGGAGCAACACACCCAGCCAGTCTCACGACATACAGTTGCAGCGGTAGGTTTCAGCAGCCCCGGGGCCTCTTGCGAAACGAACTGGATGAGTTAGTGGGAGCTGTGCGGTACGGCACGGAGTGTATGACTTGGCGAGGTGCCTACGGACGGCGTGGCATTGAAAAAGCTGCCGCATGCAGGGTGTGCATGCGACAGCTTCATTTCGCTCAAGTGGCGGGCCGTGTGATCAGAGCCCAACTCAGCCGAGAGCGCTCAGACGATCACACGTCGAAGCGCTGGCCTTCAGGCTTGGAAGGCAGGAGCATCAGAACGAACACGATGATTCCCCCGACGCCTGGGATGAAGGAGAGGAACCAGAATGGACCAGCAAAGTTTGCATCGTGGAGACGACGCCATGAGAGGGCCAAAGTCGGAACGATAATGGCAAGGCCGATGAGGAGCATCAGAATTCCACCGATCGCGGTGAGTGCAAGCGCCCCGCCGGAAGGTCCTGCCGACATCTGAGCACCGTAAGGGTCCGCTGCGGCCATCGAGGCGGCCCCGGCCGTCATGCCGAGACCAATCGAGTAGAGGATGCTGGGAATGAGCTGGATCAGGAAGAGGAACAGTGCCGCCCACCAATACTCGCTGCGCGATGCACGTCCGGAGAACTTGGCGTACTTCTTGAAGAAGCGCTTGACGGCCTGGCCGAATGATGCGCCGTAGAGAGGAAGCGAGAGATCATCGGGGCTGGCCGCCCCACGGATCTGGCCACCAGGACCCATAGCACCTGGGCCAGCGGCACCGGAACCAGCAGGATAGGCGTTGTTCGCGTTGTAGGCGCTGTTCGCGTCGTAGGACATGGTGACCTTCGTGTAGGAAAAATATCGTCTCTGCACAGGGAGTGCAATACCAATTGTGCTACAGAGTGGCCGGAATCCGCGCATTCGCGGTGTTCCAAATCTGGAACGTGAAGTGAACAACTGATTGAACTGTTCGATTGGACCAACCACAACGGCACTTCTACGCAAGAAGCGCCCGAGAAGACTCACCTTCTCGAACGCCGCTGCCGGATCATCTCAGACGAAAATTCGGAGCGCGCGGCTCTTCGCCGCCAAAACTCTCAATTCAGGCATCTCCGCCGGTCAGCGCATAGGCTTCGTCAACCGGTGCTTCGTCGATGTGGCCATCGACCCGGCGCAGAGTCTTCCAGCCGACGGCGATGACGACGACGGCCAAGAACACCACTGCAGTGCCGAAGAAGTACGGTGCTCCGGTGCCGATCGACTCGGAGACGATGCCGGCCACAATCGGTGCGACGGCGCCGCCGATGAAGCGCACACCCGAGTAGGTCCCCGAGGCCACAGGACGAGGCAGGTCACTGACCTCCATCGCCGATTCGGTGAAGACAGTATTGAGCACCCCCAGAATCAGACCGGCCACAATGACGCAGACGATAATGCCGACGAATGACTTGACGAGGATTCCCATCACTGCCAGCAGCACAGCCAGCGCGATCAGCGCGACGACGAGGCTGCGGCGACGTCCGATGCGCTTGGTCAGAAGCGGCGCCCCGAAAACGGAGGTGATTGCCACGCACATGCCCCAGCCGAAGAAGACATAACCGAGGCCCATGGCCCCGAAGTCCTCGATGCCGGCCGTCGCCGCGGCCGCCTCGACAGGGAATGGGCTGTAGGCCAGGAGGATGAAGAAGCCGAAATTGTACAGCAATGCGGCGATGCCCAGCACGAGAACGCCGGGACGCGCAAGCGCCCGGAAGGTGGCACTGAGCTTGATCGGCTCGGGCGAGGTCTTGATGCCGGTGTCGGTCTTCCCGCCGGGCAGCAGGATCACGATGGCGATGAAGCCGATGGCCATGAGGACAGCGGTGCCGAAGAACGGTCCGCGCCAGGAGATTCCGCCCAGCAGGCCACCCAGCAGAGGTCCGGTCGCAATGCCGATGCCCAGAGCCGCCTCGTAGAGGATGATCGCCTTGTCGGCGCCACCGGAGGCAGCACCGACGATGGTTGAGAGCGCGGTGGAGATGAAGAGGGCGTTGCCCAGCCCCCAACCGGCTCGGAACCCGATGATCTGGTCGACGCTGCCAGAGAAACCGGCCAGGGCAGAGAACGCGACGATGAGGATGAGGCCGATGAGCAACGTGGTCTTCGCACCAATCCGGGAGGACACGAAGCTCGTGAAGAACATCATGCCGCCGGTGATGAACAGGTAGCTGGTGAACAGCAGCATCGACTGCGACGGGGATGCGTGCAGTTCGGCGGAGATCGCGGGCAGAATCGGGTCGACCAGACCGATACCCATGAACGCGATGACCGCGGCGAACGCGACTGCCCATACTGCTCGTGGTTGACGCAGAATAGATGGTTCCGCGCCCTCCCCATCCTTCGTCTGTGGTTCGTTACCTGGTGACACGCTCATTGCTGTTCCTGCGCACCCTTTCGTCGATATTTCGTGTTTCGCTGTTGTTGGCCTGATGTGTGTTCGTCAGCCGGTGTGCGTCTCGTCTTGTTGGACTTCGTCAACATCCACGGGATGCTGTTCCTGCAGATACTTCGAGACCAGTCCCAGCGCCCGATGGACGCTGAGCCTGTCGTCGGGAGTCAGAGCCTCGAAGTAGGGCTCCATCCGCTCGACCAAGATGGTGCGGTTCTCGGCCAATCGTGCACTGCCCGCCTCCGTCAGTGAGAACTGTGAGGCCCGCCTGTCACTCGGGCTGACTTCGCGAAGGACGTATCCGGCCTCTTCGAGTCGGCCCAGGACTTTGGTCGCAGCAGGCTGCGAGCACAGGTATCCCTGCGCGAAATGCCCCACCCGGACAGGCTGATACTGCTCGACCACGCTGAGCGCACGCAATGCGACAAGGTCACTTTCATTGCCGACAACTCGCCTCATCGCTCTGGTCAGACGCGAGGAGACAACGACAAGGTCAGTGACGAGCTCCGCAGAATCAACATCATCCATAACTCCTTTATATACCTTAGTTATGCAATTCCACAAGGACTGCATAGCAGCGACGGTGCCGCCGCCCACGACCGCACCCGCGATGCTGGCCCGGCAGAACTGCGGCAGGGCACCTGCGCTTCTCATGTGACGGACATCATGGCCACCTCGGCGAGGGGCATGCTAATCTGTGGTCACATGTTCCGGGGACGGTGAAAATCCGTACCGGCGGTGATAGTCCGCGAGCCGACTGCATTCGTGCAGGAGGTTGACTTGGTGAAATTCCGAGACCGACAGTCAGAGTCTGGATGGGAGGAGCATGGCGACCGCGGTCGCTGTGATTCGGTGCATCCCAGTGCACTGTCGCACACGTCCGCACGCTCTGATAGTTGCACCCGCAATATCCTCCCTCCCGGCATCAGTTCGGGAGGTTTTTTCATGCACGCGGGGTTCACCGATCTCGAAACGACCGCGATGTCCGCTGCCCTGCAGGCCGCGCGAAACGGTCACCGGGGCGCGAATCCTCTCGTTGGAGCCGCAATTCTGACGAGGGACTCGCAGATCGTCGTCGGCCATCATGCAGGCGCAGGCAGTCCCCACGCCGAGGTGGACGCCATCACCACGGCCATCGACCTCGGCGTCGACCTCGCCGCATCCACCCTGTTCGTGACCCTGGAGCCATGCAATCACACCGGCCGGACCGGGCCGTGCGCCCAGGCGATCATCGAGGCCGGCATCCCCGACGTCGTCTTCGCACTGCCCGATTCCAACGGCG
>NZ_JBHFIH010000016.1:0-82125 GCF_057334195.1 Brevibacterium sp. AGC70
CACCTACCCGTACCGAGACCGATTCGATCGGCAGCCTCGAGATCCCCGACACCGCCTATTGGGGCGTCCACACTGCTAGGGCGATGGAGAACTTCCCGATCACCCGCCGCCCGGTCTCCGTCTACCCTGACTTCATCCGCGCCTTCGCCTGCGTCAAGCAGGCCGCGGCACGGGCGAACCTCGAAATCGGTGCCCTTGATGAGCAGCGAGCCAACCTCATCGACGCCGCCTGCGAGGAGATCAAGGGTGGGCGGCTCCACGACGAGTTCACCGTCGGCGTGATCCAGGGAGGGGCAGGCACCTCGACGAACATGAACGCCAATGAGGTGATCACGAACCGTGCGCTCGAGATCGGTGGTCACGCCAAGGGCGACTACTCGTTCATCAACCCCAACGACCACACGAACCACAGCCAGTCGACGAACGACACCTACCCAACGGCGATCAAGATCGCACTGGCCTTCTCACTGCAGAACCTCCTCGTCGAACTCACTCTTTTGGCCGATGCCTTTGCCGCGAAGGGCCGCGAGTTCTCCCACATCATCAAGGTCGGTCGCACCCAGCTCCAAGACGCGGTGCCGATGACCCTGGGCCAGGAATTCAACGCCTTCGCCACCACCCTGCGCGAGGACGTGCAGCGGCTCGAAGACGCTGTCGCACTCCTCGGGGAGGTCAACATGGGCGCCACTGCGATCGGAACGGCGATCAACGCACCCGTCGGGTACAAGGAAGCGGTGATCAAGCACCTGCGCACCATCACCGGACTCGAACTCGTCACCGCCGGCGACCTCGTCGAATCCACCTCGGATACCGGGGTCTTCATCACCTTCTCCGGGGCGCTCAAGCGCAGTGCTCTGAAGATGTCGAAGATCGCCAACGACCTGCGTCTGCTGTCCTCGGGACCACAGGCCGGTTTCGGTGAGATCAACCTTCCGGCCCGTCAAGCGGGCTCTTCGATCATGCCCGGCAAGGTCAACCCCGTCATTCCCGAGGCGGTCTCCCAGGTCGCCTACTCGGTCGCCGGTGCCGACGTCACTGTGTCCATGGCCGTCGAGGCCGGCCAGCTCCAGCTCAACGCGTTCGAGCCGGTCATCGCTCATTCCCTGTTCCAGTCGATCACCTGGCTTGAACGTGCCTGCCAGACTTTCCGTGTCAACTGTGTCAACGGCATCACCGCCAACGAGGCGGCCCTTGAGGACACTGTGGCCCGTTCCGTCACCGTCATCACCGCTCTCGCCCCGGTCATCGGTTACGCCCCTGCCGCGCAACTGGCGAAGCAGGCGCTGGCGACGAATGAACCGATCTCCGACCTCGTCGTGAAGCAGGGGCTCCTCGACCGAACCCAACTCGAGGAGATCCTCAAGCCCGAGCGTCTGACCGGCTTGCCTGCCGATCACGGTGTGGAGAACTCGGCCGACAGCACCGAGGCGGTTCCCCGGGATGAGATGACTTCCGAGATCCCAGTGGTGCAGTCTGCGCAGTGAGGTCGTTTCGCCAGTCGCAAGAGGTCGCGCAAGGCCGTCGACAGCTCAGTGATTCCGCAGCACGAGTGACTCCCACGCAAAGGTCGCGACCCAGTGAGAGGCCATGTACTCGTCGGAGACTGCCGCTTCGAGTCCCGGGGCCATGAGGTGGTCGACCGTTGTGAGGAGGCCCCTCGCGTGGTCGCCAACTTCATGATTCCCCGAGTGTTCGGCGGATGATAGCAACTTGGGTGCCAGGCGCATCAGCGACGCGGCGACCGACAGCCCGAGTCCGTAGAGGTGACTCTGCTGCCCGTCCGTGGGATCGAGGACCTCGACTGGTGTGAGCGCGGGTGATTCCGGCGTCAGTTCCGACAAGAAGTCCGGCAACCAGACGGCGAGCTCGTCCTCGGTCAGCACCTCGGCCATGAGCTCGGCCTCGCAGAGCCCGGGGGAGAGGAAGTCGTGGCCGCTGCGCTCTTGTCGGAAGTTCCAGGCCTGGTCCTCGGCATGGAAGCGACGGGCAGCCTCGGCGATGGCGTCGACGACATCACTTCGGTCCTGTGTGCGGGCACCGATGAGGATGCGGCGCAGAGCGAACGCCGTGTTCGAGTGGACTCCGTGGCGTACCGGCTCGGGGACCTTCGGCAGCCACTCGAGGACCAGCTCGAAGACGGTAACGGCGAGGATCTGCGTATGCTTTCCCAGCGTTCGCAGTTCAGAGTTCTCACTGGCGTTGAGAGCTCGGTTGAGGTCGATGGCCCATGCCCAACCGTAGGGTCGTTCCCAGCTCGGGTTGTCTCGGAGGAAATCCGCCTCGGCGCGCATATTATCCTCGCTGAGGTGGGTGGAGAGTGTCTCGATGGCTTCGTCTCGCCAATCCGCACTTCGGGCAGACTCGGTGCCCAGCAGTGACGCCAACAGATAGTGCATGTGCACGCTGGAGTGCCAGTCGAATGAGTTTGCGAAGGCCGGGTTCTTCTCGCTTGCCGGCACGATGTCGATCAATCCGCGTGCCACGTGGTGGGCGGCGAACGGATACTCGCGGGTGATGTTGGCCAGGGCCACCTCGGCGAAGGGGCGGACGAAAACTTCAGGTGACGGCATTGATCCTCATCAGCTCGGGGTCCCTATTTTACTTCGCCGAACAGCGCCGGCGACTAGGCTGGAAATATAGGGAGCAGAGCAACAGGAGGCAGGTGAGCCGTGACGACGTCACCCCGAGTTTTCGGTAAGACCGTCGATGAGCACACGCGGTGTGTGCACTATTCGACCGAACTCGACATCATCGCCATTCGCTTTGCCTGCTGCGACCGGTACTTTCCGTGCCATCTGTGTCATTTCGAATGTGCTGAACACTCGGCCCAGCAGTGGCCCCGCGAGCAGTGGAATCAGAAGGCCATTCTCTGTGGACACTGTTGGACGGAGCTGACGATCGAGGCCTACATGGGAGTGAGCGCGTGCCCGGATTGCGCGGCACCATTCAATCCGCGCTGTGCGGCACACGCGGATTTCTACTTCAGCTCCCAGTAGAGGCACCTCGGCGCCCCGCCTGACTGCACATGTGGTGACACAGCGCGCGTAACCTGGCAGGAGCACGCTGCACTTGGAACCACTGATTCTCCATATCGATGAATGATTCGAGAGGTGACGCAAGATGTCTATCGATGCCTATATCTTCTACAGCGACGGAAAATGCGCTGAAGCCTTCAAGCGATACCAGGAAATCTTCGGCGGCGAATTGACGATCATGCCGATGAAGGACGTGCCCGAAGACCAGCGGATGCCCGGTTCGACCGATGACACAGTCATGCATGCCGCCTTGACCTTCGATGACACGCTGCTGATGGGATCCGATGACACTACGGGCGATGGTGGCCCCAGGTTGGGTATCGCACTGTCCTACACGGCCGCCGATCTCGCGACTGCTGACAGGGTCTTCGCTGCGCTGGCCGACGGCGGCGAGATCCAAATGCCGCTTGGTCCGACGTTCTGGTCCGAAGGATTCGGTATGTGCCTCGACCGTTACGGAGTGCCGTGGATCGTCGATACCGCCCAGTCTTCTGACGGTCCTGGGGACTGACTGGCCGGGGAAGAACAACTATTGTCGAATCATGAGCAGAGCTGAGAGCCTGCGGCAGTCCGCGATGGTTGAGGGGCAATGATGGCCAACGACAGCAGCTACCCGTTCGGCACGCCGTTCTGGATCGAGACACTCCAGCCGAACGTGTCGGAGGCAGCCGAATTCTACACTCAGCTCTTCGGCTGGGCCGTCGGGGACCCAGGTGAGAAGGACCGTGTGCTCGTGGCTCGGTTGGATGGGCAGAGCGTCGCCGGTATCGCTCAGGCGCCGGGGTCAGTTCCAGCCGGGTGGTTGATCCACGTCCTCGTCGACGACGTTGATGCCTCGATCACTGCGGCTGAAGCCGCGGGTGGAAGCTGTCTCCTGCCGTATTTGGAACAGAATACGGGTGGACGAGTCGCGATCCTCGCAGATCCAAGCGGCATCCCATTCTGCGTCAATGATGGCCAGGGCGTCGAGGGGGCCGAGATTGTCGGCGAGACCAACACCTGGTCAATGTCCTCGCTCCATAGTCCCGACGCTCGAACGTCGCAGGATTTCTACGGTGCGCTTTTCGGCTGGGAACTCCACGGGGTGTCGGGTGCACCCTTCTCACGGTGGAGTCTCGACGGGCACACCATCGGTCTGCTTTCCGACGCCGGTGACGCCCCACCTCACTGGGCCGTCAACGTTGCCATCAGCGACGCAGACACCACCGCGGCGCTCGTTGAGTCGCTGGGCGGCACGGTCGTGCTCGAGCCCTTCGACACGGAGAGCCACCGGAATGTCGTCATTGCTGACCCCGCCGGTGCCGTTCTGGCCTGCAGTGCCGAGCAGCCGAGCTGATGAAGCTGCCGATCACCACGGCAGCGTGCCTTCTCTGCAGGCTCCGAAGGGGACTGCCGCCCACGTCTGACCATGCGTCAATGGGCTCGCATGGCTTGGGAGACGCACTCGCGCAGCAGCCTCCGGCGGGAGGAGTGCACCTCGGCAGGTTCACTGGTGTCGGCGGCGTAGACATTGCTCACCGGTGACCACGCCATCGACATCGCGATGACCATCGCCATGATGTCGAACGGGTCGCCATCCCGGACCTGCCCCGACTTCTGAGAAGCGGCGATGGCCGAGAGTTTGTGATCATCGTAGTCATCGTGGGCTTCGGTGAGGTGGCCCGTGGGCCGTCGCTCCAATCGCGTCCAGGTGGCCAGTCGGATGAGGTCGGGACGACGGAGGTATTCGTCGTAGAGGCGCACGGCCCAATCGGCGAGGTCCTCAGCATCGATGGGCGCCGTGTTGGTGATGCTGTCGAGAGAGCTGAGGAAGATGGCGTCGAAGAGCTGGCCCTTGTCGCCGAAGTAGGAGTAGAGCTGAGCCTTGTTCGTCCGTGCGGCCGAAACGATCCGGTCGACGCGGGCCCCGGCGATGCCGTGCTGGGCGAACTCCTCGGTGGCGGCGTCGAGGATGCGCTGGTAGGTCGCCGCCCCGCGGGGGGTCTGGGGTTGTTCGGGCATGCAATCACAGTATCAAACAGACCAGTTGGTTTTGCTTCGCCCGGAGTGCGGCAGTACGCTAAATAGACCGAATAGTCTGTTTAGGGAGATCTGTGATGCGAACGACCACTGGATGGCAGGCGACTGGCTACTCGGAATTGAGTGCAGGCCTGCTGGAGCGGCGCGAACTGCGCCCAGATGACATCGCTGCGAGGGTTGACTACTGCGGGCTCTGCCACAGCGACCTGCAGGCACTGCGTGACCATGATGGTCACTCGCTCCTCGTTCCAGGGCACGAGTTCACCGGCGTCGTCAGCGAGGTAGGGCTCGAGGTGGCAGCCTTCGCCGTCGGCGACAGTGTCGCGGTGGGCAACATCGTCGATTCCTGCGGTCAGTGCCCCATGTGCCGGGCAGGACAGGAGAACTTCTGCCACGAGTTTCCCACCCTGACCTATGGAGGGAAGGATCGTGTCGACGGATCGACGACCCTGGGTGGGTTCTCGCGGGAGTACGTTGTCCGCGAAGAATTCGCCTACCGACTTCCTGAGGGGCTGGATCCAGCCGCGGCGGCACCGCTGATGTGCGCGGGCATCACCGTCTGGGAGCCGCTGCGCGCGTTGGATGTCGGGCCGGGTGTACGTGTTGCCGTGGTCGGGCTCGGAGGCCTCGGCCATCTCGCAGTCAAGCTCGCAGTCGCACTCGGCGCCACCGCGACCGTGATCAGCCGCACCTCGGACAAGGCCGACGACGCCCGCCGACTCGGCGCGCATGGGTTCATCGTCTCCACCGATTCTGCACAGATGACGGCGGCGCGGGAGAGCTTCGACGTTGTCATCGACACCGTTTCGGCACCACACGACATCGCACCCTATCTCAAGCTGGTCGGGCTGGACGGGACCGTCAGTGTCCTCGGCTACCTGGGCGCGCTCACCGTGGAGGTCACCGACCTGCTCATCGGTCGAAAGAAGCTCAGTTCCGCAGGTAGTGGGGGTCGACCTTCGACGGCTGAAATGCTGCAGTTCTGTGCCGACAACGGGGTTGTCCCCGACGTCGAGGTGCTGCCGTCTTCACAGGTCGACACGGCACTTGAACGACTCGCAGCAAACGACGTGCGGTACCGATTCGTCCTCGACATGTCCGACCTGGATGGACCTGACAGGATGGAGCCATGACCGAGCACTCCCAGCACCACCCGCTCATCCTCGCCGATACCGCCGAGTGGCGAGACTGGCTGGCGCGCAATGACCGCACGTCAGACGGCGTGTGGCTGCTGCTGGCAAAGAAGAACGTCACCACGCCGACCTCTCTGAGCTACCAGGAGGCTCTCGAAGAAGCCCTGTGCAGCGGTTGGATCGACGGGCAACGTCGAAAATTCGACGAAACGTCATTCGTCCAGCGCTTCACTCCCCGCCGCTCCCGCTCGAACTGGTCGAAGCGCAATGTTGAGATCGTCCAACGCCTGATCGAGGACCGACGAATGCGGGAGCGCGGTGTCGACGAGGTCGCTGCTGCCAAGGCCGACGGACGTTGGGCCAATGCGTACCTTGGGCAGGCGCAGGTGACCGTTCCCGATGATCTTCGCGATGCTCTCGTCAGGGTGCCAGCGGCCCAGGCCGCGTTCGATCGGTTCACTCGGGCAGAGCGGTACTCAGCAATGCTGCCGATTCTCACTGCACGCAGCGACGAGACAAGGGCCAGGATCATCGCTCGACTCGTTGACCGCCTCGGCGGGTTCGACCAGCGACAGGGGTGAGGGTGGATTGGCTCCGCCCAGAACAACGAGCTCAGTGAGCATTACGAAAGGTAAGTGTGAAAAGTGCAGCTGAATATCTACTTTAGTGTGCCTAAAGTAGATATTTGAAGCGAGTGACTGACGTTGTTGAAGTGGCTTGCACATCTTGGTCAGGCGGCTGTCTTCGCAGTCCTACCCCTCCAACAACCCCCGAATGTCCTCGGCCGTCACCGTCTGGCTGAAGGCCTGCCCGTTTGGACTGCGACTTTCGAAGGCTCCGCCGTCGGTCATGAGGGAGTCGAAGAGTTCTGCCTTCTTCTTCTGCAGGGCGAGGACCTTCTCCTCGATCGTGCCCTCGGCAACGTAGCGGTAGACCATGACGTTCTTTGTCTGCCCGATCCGGTGGGCACGGTCGATCGCCTGATTCTCCGTCGCGGGATTCCACCACGGGTCCATGAGGAAGACATAGTCGGCCTCGGTGAGATTGAGGCCGAACCCGCCGGCCTTGAGACTGATGAGGAACACCGGTGCCGCACCGGTCCGAAACTCTTCGACGATCTTGCCCCGATTCCTCGTGGATCCGTCGAGGACGACGTAGGGAATGCCTCGGTGATCGAGGTCTTCGGCGATCGTGGTCAGGAACGACGTGAACTGGCTGAACACGATCGAGCGGTGGCCTTCGGCAACGACATCCTCGAGTCGTTCCATCAGGGCCGCAAGCTTGCTCGACGGTACGCCTTCGTGTTCACCGTCGACGATGCGCGGATCCAGGGCCAGCATGCGCAGAAGAGTCAGTGAGCGGAAGACGATGAAGCGCTGCTTGTCGTACTCGCTGTCGATGAAGCCGAGGATCTTCTTCCGCTCCTTCTGCAGCACCCGATCGTAGAGCTTGCGATGAGCGGCATTGAGCTCGACATTGATGACCTGCTCCTGCTTCTCCGGCAGATCCGCAGCAACGAGATCCTTGTTCCGGCGCAGCATGAACGGTCTAATCCGCTTCTGCAGTCGCTTCAATCGACCCGGGTCCTCACCCACTTCGATGGGTCGCACATACTCCTTCTCGAAACGGTGGGCGCTGGGGAACAGTCCAGGTGCTGTGATGGCGAACAGCGACCACACATCGCGCAGAGAATTCTCCATCGGCGTTCCCGTCAGCGCCAGGCGGAACGGGGCGTTGACCGACTTCGCCGCCTGATGGACCTGAGAGGAGCTGTTCTTCACGAACTGCGCCTCATCGAGGACGAACCCAGCCCATTTGAGGTCAGAGATGGGGCCTTCGTCCAGGCGCAGCATCGCATAGGACATGATGATGACATCGGCACCGGCGACCACCTCGGCGAGGGCGGTCTTCCTCTTCTGAGTCGACTCGGAGACGACGCGAACGTCGAGGTCAGGGGTGAACTTCGCGGCTTCCTTCGCCCAATTGTCGACGACCGAGGTGGGGGCGACGACGAGGAACGGAAGCTCTGCCTGCGCATGAGCGATGAGTGCCAGGGTCTGCAGGGTCTTGCCCAGTCCCATATCGTCGGCCAGAATCCCGCCGAGGTGGCACCTGTACAACAGTGCCAACCACCGGAAACCCTGCACCTGATAGGGGCGCATGGTGACCCCACCCAGATGTGGCACCTGGGTGGCAGGCAGGTGGTCGAGGTCGAGTAGGGCCTGTGCGGACTCCTGCCACGACTGGGCCGGAAGCGTCTCATCGGCGAGTTCCTCGAACTCCGACCACAGCCCTACGTGCAGGCGAGTGATCTTCGGGGACTCCGGTTCCCACTCGGGGATGAGATCTGCTTCAGCCAGGAGCGCTTTGAGCTTGTCGAAGGCGGGCTTGTTCAGCGACAGAAACGTATTGTCGACGAGCTTGATCTTCTTCGTCCCCGCAGCCAGGGCCTTGTAGAGCTTGACGAAGGGGATGGGTTTGCCGTCGATGGTGATCTGGAATCCCAGGTCGAACCAGTCGTTCTTCTCCGATTCGACCGAGGTGATCGTGATGTTTGGTTCGCCGCCGAGCTCACGGTAGGGCTGCTTCTTCCCGCGCGTGATGACCTTGACGTGCTCGATCTCCTCAAGCCCAGGCAGGACGTTGACGACGAAGTCCGCGGTGTCGGCGTCCGTGAGTTCCATGTCGCGGGGGTGGCCGGGCGGTTGAGTCTCGGCGAGGACCGATTCCACCTGACTGAGGACGGAGACCTCATGCTCGAGGTCACGGTTGTCGCGGGGGCTCAGCGTGGGGGTCGTTGCAGTGCTTCGACCGGCTGACTTGCTGCGGATTGCGGAGGTGCCGAGCTTCGACAGTGGCACCACGGGCAGGGTCCGTCTGGGTCCCGAGTACTCCCAGTACCACTGCAGACTCAGGATGTCCTTCGCTCCGAACGCCATGAAAAGGACCAGTCGCGGCTGGCTGAACTGGGGGAACTTCACTGTCTCGTCGGTGCTGACGACCTCGGCGGAGGTGCGCAGGAGCGGGTAGTACTCCTCGAAGAACTCCTCGGACTCGTCAGCAGGAATCGTGATCGGCCCGACCGCACCGAACACGGACAGTGCCGATTGTGCCGTCGGCTTCGACGCGGGCGCCATGGTCACGGTGAAGCCCGAGCGCAGGTCGACGCCGAAGAACCCGTGCGTCCAGATGGGCTTGGTCAGCCCTGCTGAGAATTCGCGTTCATCGATCGTCACTCGCGGCTGTACCCGCAGCTGGTTCTTCACCCGGTTGACGTCGATGATGGCATTCGCTTCGCGTCCGATGTGCACGCGCATGCCCTGATTGACGCCGACGAGTTCGATCCCGATCTCGGTGGCCTGAGCGAACATGTCCCACAGCAGTGGGGTGTGAAAATCGCCGAGGTTGTACGGTGCCCCATCGAGCGTGAAGTCAGTCTTGTCCCGGGTGCGCAAGCCCGCGAGCTGGGTGAACCATTCCTGGTGACGGGGATCGACATTGAATTGCCTGGCCATCCGGTCGATGGTCCGCCACGTGAGGGATTTCTTCACCCAGTTGCCGGATTCGCTGAGGATCAGCGGGCGGATCGCCAGGCTGGGATCGGTGCCGGGGGAGACCGCTTGCTTCTCCAGAACCACAGAATGCTTCGGTTCGAACCACGTCCGGGCTACCACCTCGACGAGCTCGAATCCCAGGGCCACCGGCGTGTACTCCTGCGGGGCCGCCTCGGCGAGGGAGGCGAAGGCGTCGCGCCAGCCGGCGGTGGCGGCGTTGAAGGACGCGGTGGGATTGTCAGGCACCATGCCATCTTCTCATTGCCCACGGACACATCACGTGGACATTCGATGTGGACACAGTCGTTCGAGAGGAACAGACTGTTGATCATGGGCCAGGATGGGGAGCGCGAGTACAGCGACGCGCAGAAGTGGATGGTCATCAAGGGCCGGAAATGGCGCAGAACCGATCCGGAACTGCCTGAGGAGATGGTCACAGAACTGAAGAGTCATCTCGGCACAGCACGGAACTCTGTCCGCACCGCGCAGAAGACAGGTACGGACGAGGATGTCAGTGCTGCCCGAAATCGGGTCTCCATCGCCAAGCACGGACTCGGAGAACGGGGCGACTATTGGTGGCAGATGGACGTGGACCAGCGACACGAGCGTGCGGAAGACGCGCTGAATCGTCTGCGGTGAGAACCGGGGAACGGTTTGTGCGTCAGGGGTTGAACAGTTCGATCTCGTCCGGGGCGTAGTAGTCCTGTGCCCCGGCGCCAGTCCGCACGAGGTACTTCCCGGTCTTCTCGTAGAGATAGACGACGGTGCCGACACTGTGTGCCATTGCTCCGGAGGTGACCTGGACGGTATCGCCGATATTGAACTCAGTCATGGTTCAGTCTAAACATGCCGACTCGAGGAACAGGCCAATACACTGGACACAGTCAGGCAATGACGAGGCACCGACGACGCGGCGGCGAGGGGAACGGCTAGTGGGGTGGAGCACCAGTGAATTGGCGGAGCTGACCGGGACTACGGTCAACACGATTCGGCACTATCACAAGCTCGATCTGCTCGCGGACCCCGAGCGGATGAGCAACGGGTACAAACAGTACGGACCCTCACATGTGCTCAGGCTCCTGCAGATCCGACGACTGCGCGAACTCGGAATCCCCCTGGCCGACATCAGCTCCGTTGAAGACGACCACGAAGCGCAGCAGCTCGCGCTCAAACGGCTCGATGTCGAACTCGGGGAGAACATTGCCGAGTTGGAGAAGGCCCGTGAACAGATCGCGAAGCTGCTGCAACACGGCGCCCCCATCGACACCGCCTCCGAATTCATCGACATTGCGGCCACGATGTCCAGCCCCGATCGCAGCCTGATGTCCCTCTACTCGCGTCTCTACGATGAGGCGACGATGGCTGAGATGAAGACGATCATGACCGCGACGACTCCCTATGACCGAGAACTCAATGACCTCGCCGAGGATGCCGATGAAGCCACTCGCGCGAGGCTGGCCGAAGCGATTGCGCCAAGTTTGAAGGAGCATCTGGAGACCAACCCCTGGCTGCTCGCCCCGCACCACGGGATGCGCGGAGACGTCGCTATGGGGCAATCGGCCATCATCGGATCGATCACTGAGCTCTACAACGAAGCCCAGATCGACGTCATGCAACGAGCCTTCATCCAGGTGTACCCGACCTTGGACGTGGCGGAAGAGCACCGTGAGCGTTTCACCGCCTTCATCAAAGCCCGCATAGCCGAGGAATCCGGCTGAGGATTTCCTGAGTTCAGCCCTCAGGGCTTGACCCTGTTCTGAGAACACAGTTTCCACTGGTAGTAATCAATCGGACTACTTCCAGAGGACATCATGAACACCGTCATCACCTTCTTCCAAGACCTCGCCTCCCACGTCCCTGACCTCCTGCAACCGCTCATCATCGCGCTCGCCGGCGCAGTGCCCTTCGTCGAGGGGGAGGTCTCTGCCGTCATCGGCGTGTGGGCCGGACTCAACCCGATCGTGGCAGGCCTCGCCGGGGCCATCGGCAACTTCGTCTGCGTCACCGTCATCGTGTTGCTCGGTGCCCGGGCACGCAGGGCCGTGGTCACTCGCCGGAGCCGAACTCGGGAGAGCATTCCCGTTGGGGTCGGAGGGCCCGGAACAACCATTGCCGACGAAAGCGCAACTGCCGATGCGAGCACAACGGCGGAGGGCGAAGCGAGGTTCCTCGACCAGCCACCTGCCGAAAAGAAGCCCGAATCGAAGGGCCGCATCAAGTTCAAACGC
Source organism: Brevibacterium sp. AGC70 (assembly GCF_057334195.1). Lineage (NCBI taxonomy): Bacteria > Bacillati > Actinomycetota > Actinomycetes > Micrococcales > Brevibacteriaceae > Brevibacterium > Brevibacterium sp. AGC70. Next base: position 11,970 of record NZ_JBHFIH010000016.1, read on the forward strand.
TTCCTCAACCGCTTCGGAGTCCCGGGCGCGAGCCTGCTCGGCCCCCTGGCCATCCCCACCCAGATCACCTCGACGATCTTGGTCAGCGCAGGCGTCAAGACCTCCTGGATCCTGCTCTGGCAAGGAATCGCCATCGTCGCCTGGACGACGCTGACCACGCTCATCGCCATCGGAGCACTCGGCCTGTTCACCGGCTGAATATCTTCGGTGGGAGGGGGCCGATCGGCCAGTGGTCCTCAGCCGATGGAGGTGACCACGCCCATGTATTTCTCATCCGGACGGACGACGTAGCACTGCTTCTTGATCACCTTCCTGCCCTGGAACTTTTGGGCGAGGGCTCTGCCCGACACCCACTGCTCGCACCGTTCGAGGGTCGGGTAGTAGCCGTAGGTGGTTTTGCTCGTGCCCGCTTGCGCTGGACTGGCGCCGACCACGCTCACCGAGGCCAGGACTAGCGAGGCCACTCCGATCCCGAGCGTTCTTTTCATCCTCATCGCAGTCTCCTTCTTCAGAGTTTTCCCGGTCGATCGGCCGGGAATACAACTGACTCTAAAGTCGGTCTTTGTCGAGGTGAGACGATCGGTGTATCTGGTTCGGCACGTGGTGTGACCAGCTTGGAACGACCGATCCTTCTCCTACATCTGCCGCGTAAGATGGCAGGGATGACTGATTTCGCTGCTGACAAGACTCATATCTCCTCGCCTGCCGTGCTCGGGGCGCTGCTCTTCATCGCCGCCACGGGTGGAGACCTGCGCTCGGCGTCTCCGACCGCGCTCGGTCCCAAGGACCGCGAGATCCTCGCCGAGGTTGAGGTGGCCCTCCGCAATCAGATGTCTGACGAGGCCGGTGTGAAGAAGGCCCTCGCCGAGGTGGCCGGATCCATTGCCAGCGTGCGCAGCTCTGCCAGCCCGGTGCCGCTGACCGCAGCGAAATACGAGAGGCAGCGCACTGCCGTTCTCGGCCAGCTTGGCGTGGCCTCGAGCAAGGGCGCGAGCGTGTGGCCGCCGACGAGTCAGACCGCCGTCCAGCGCTTCGGGTCTTGGAACGAGGCGCTGAAGGCTGCAGGGCTGGCGAGGAGCTCGGTCGGTCGCGCAAAGGGTCAGCTGCGCTTTGATGAGGCTGCCTACGATCAGGCAATTGCCACGTTCGTCGCTGACTGTGACGACCGTGATCTCGGTGCCACCTATAAGGCCTACGGCGAATACGCTGCCGAGCACAAGGGCGAAGTGCCCTCGGCCGCGGCGGTGCGGAAGTTCTACGGAAGCTGGAACGCAGCGCTCGCCTCGGCGGGGTGAGTGTCTAGGTGCGAACTTCTCGGGCCACTGCGGGATGGCTCGATGACGCAGAAATGTGCAAATACACAATTCTGAGTCCCACCTCGGTGTGAAATTTCATTGTCGCCGAAGTGCGCACAGGGAAGAGTGATGACAGTCACTTCCAACCCTGTTCATCTGCACTCCGGGAGGCACCACCATGAGTTCGCCAACTCGCACCGACGACGGATCCGTCGACGACTCGGGCACCGGCACAGCTGCCAGCGCTCGCCTCGATCGCGCGAAGATGCGCAAGATCGCGACCGCCAGCGTCATCGGCACCACCGTGGAATGGTACGACCTGTTCCTCTTCGGCACCGCCTCGGCGCTGGTGTTCAACCAGGTGTTCTTCCCCGAGCTCTCACCGGCTTTGGGTACGATCCTCGCGTTCCTCACCTTCGCCGCCGCCTACCTGGCGCGCACGGTGGGAGCGGTCCTGTTCGGACACTTCGGCGATCGCCTCGGACGCAAGTCGATGCTGCTCGTCTCCCTCCTCGTCATGGGTGGTGCGACCCTGGCCATCGGCTTGGTCCCCGACTTCAACACGATCGGCATCGCCGCACCGTTCATCCTGCTCACCCTGCGCATCATCCAAGGGCTCGCGCTCGGCGGCGAATGGGGTGGAGCGGTTCTCATGACCGTCGAACACGCACCCGAGGATCGTCGAGGCTGGTACGGGTCGATGGTCCAGGTGGGAGTCCCCGTGGGTACGCTGCTGGCCAACCTCGCCTTCCTCATCGTCACCGGTCTCGTGTCCGAGGAAGCGCTCATCTCCTGGGGCTGGAGGGTTCCGTTCATCGCCTCCGTGCTTCTTGTCGCCGTCGGCATCTACATCCGCCTCAACATCGAAGAGACCCCGAGCTTCCAGCAGGTCCGCGAACAGGGAGCGAAGGCCAAACTGCCCTTCGCCCACCTCATGCGCCACTATTGGAAGCCCGTCATCTTGGGCGGCATCGCCACCCTGTCGACCGGGTCGACCTTCACGCTCATGGTCGCCTCGGGCGTCAACTACGGCACCCAGGAGAAGGGGCTGTCGAGCAACTTCATGCTCTGGGTCGTCCTCGTCGCCTGCATCGTCGGACTCATCTTCATCCCGGTCTTCGGCCGTCTGTCCGACAAGGTCGGACGGCGCCCGATCATCGCCGCAGGAATCGCCGGCGAAGTGATCCTCGCCTTCCCGTTCTTCTGGCTCATCAACACCGGGAACGCCGCCGCAGTCTTCCTCGCCTACGGGCTGATGATGATCGCATTCTGCGCGAACTACGGCCCGATCGCGACCTTCCTCGCCGAGCTCTTCGGCGCGAAGATCCGCTACTCCGGGCTGTCCGTGTCCTACATGCTCTCGGGCCTGCTGGGCTCGGCCATCACCCCCGCGATCACCGTGTGGCTGCTCGACGTCACCGGCAAGTCCGACTCGATGGCCTGGTACATCGCCGGCTCCGCAGTCCTGTCCCTCATCGCCCTGTTCCTGCTCACCGAAAATCGTCTGCAGAGCATCGACCAGGCAGATACCGCCGAGGCAAGAGTCGACAGCGGCACGTCCGCCGAGGTGGGGGTGGAGAACCGATGATCCGTCACGTCGAGACCGCGCCGGGGCTGGCCCCGAGCATCGGTCCGTACTCACAGGCCGTGGTCGCCAATGGGTTCGTCTTCACCACCGGACAGGTGCCCTTCGGTGCCGACGGTGTCACCCCAGAAGCGTTCGAAGACCAGGTGAGAACGTGTCTGAGCAACCTACGATCGGTTCTCGACGAGGCGGGCAGCGGGATTGAGCGGGTCGTCAAGGTCAACGCCTACCTGACCGCACCTGAACAGCGGGAGCCATTCAACCGCGTCTACGCCGAATTCTTCAGTGAGGCGAAGCCAGCGCGGACCACCGTGTGCGTCTCGATCTGGGACATCTCCCTCGAAGTCGAATGCGTCGCGGTCCTGGGAGACTCGTCCGAAGCCAAGGGTGGGGCTGCGTGAGCGATGCGATCCCACCTGAATTGATCGAGGCACTCCGGGAGGTCGAACTGCCGACGCTCGGCCACTTCCTCGAGGACGGTTTCTGCACTTCGCGTATGGTCCCGATCAACGCGGCGCCGCAGATGGTCGGCAGGGCTCGAACTCTGGATCTGCGCGACCCCGATGCTCTCGCCGTCAACCGGGCACTGCACGGACTGAACTCAGGTGACGTCCTCGTCATCCGGGTCGCAAGTGGTATCCACGCCCCGGTCGGGGCGGTCACTGCGGCTGCAGCGATCGCGAAGGGAGCCGCAGGCATCGTCGTCGACGGCCCCGTCACCGACTCCGAGGCGCTGCGGATCGTGCAGGACAAGCTTCCGGTCTTCGCCACAGGGTTGATCGCACGGACGACGAAACGCACCGGCAGCCTCGGCGATGATGTCCTCGATTGTGAGGTCGACATCGACGGCGTCACGGTCAGTCCGGGCGATCTGGTGCTCGGCGATCGTCAGGGTGTGCTGGTTCTTCCGCCTGCAGGGCCAGGAGACGAAATCCTTCAGGCGGCGTTGGCGTCCGATCGTGGAGAGCCGGCGCTGTTGGCGAGGATCGCGGCGGGCGAAGACCTGCGGGAGCTGCTTCCCGGGTCGGGCTAGAGCGTGGAGAAGTGTCTCGTGAGTACCTATTGTCTTCCGATGAAGTCGGTTGGGACCGAGGAATTCACGCCGTCGACGAATCGCGAGGGGCGAAACTCCTGGAGGAGCTCTTCGGTGTGGCCCGCGAGCTCATTGGCAACCAGACGACCCAACAACGGAGCCAGGGTCATGCCGCTGTGTGTGACCAGCGAATAGATTCGATGCGCATCGTCCAGGTATCCGACGATACTCAATCCGTCCTCCGGGAAGCTGCGACCGCTGAAGATCACTTTCGCAACGGGGATTGCAGTTTCGAAGAGCTCCTGCAGTGACTCCTCCATCACCTGACGGATCTCTTCCAGTAGCTCAGGGCTCTCGCCGTCTTCTGTCCGGTGCTCGACCGGAGGGACCTGGACGAACATGCTTCCGTCACTTCGAGGGCGGACGTTGATGCGGTCTGAGATGATGACGCGACTGAGTTTCACCTCAGTGGGGGAAGTGATGCCGAGGAGACTGTGGGTTCGTGGGCCCGGAGAATCCAACGATGCTACCGGCAGCGTCAGTCCCGAACGCTGAGCAATAGGACTGGATTCGGCTCCCGCGGCGATCACAACTTGATCGAACGTTTCGATCCCTCCATCGGCAAATGCGACCTCGGCGTCCGAAGAGCTAGTTGCGACGTTCTTCACCTCACGCACGAGCACATCGACACCGGCTTTGGCGAGCAGATCGTGCATCAGGTCGCCGAATGTGAAGTTGTCCAGGTGTCCGTCCTTCGGGAAGAAGAGAGCAGTATCGGCTGGCCAACGAATCTCCGGTTCCAGATCACGGAGGCGGGAACGATCGACGGACTCCACTGGGTAGCCGAATTCTTGGGACTCCTGGACTCGGGCGGCATAGTTCTCCGGCGCATTCGAGCTGGAATCAGAAAGTATGCATCCGGACTGGTGGAACCATGTGCCATGCTCCGAGAGCTCCGTCTGCAGCTTCTCGTGGGCTTCTACGCCAGCTGCATTAAGGCGATGGTAGGCCTCCGGGAGTTTGTGGTTCGCATTGATCCAGGCGAAGGAACGACGGCTGGCTCCCGCGTACTTGCCGACCTTGTCGACGATAGTCACTTCATGACCGTCGTTCTTCAGATTCCACGCGGTGGCGAGGCCCAGAACTCCGGCGCCGATGACGAGAGTTTTCATGCTCGTGCTCCTTCTTCAATGGTGGCTCGTGCCTGAGGCCGTTTGACTGCAAGCATGACGAAATAGGCGATGAGACTGCCGACGATACCGAACACCGCGTAGGGGATAGTTGTTCCGACAATATGGGAAATCGCGCAAGCGCCGAGGCCGGCGACCATCGATATATATCCGACCGACACATGGATCACCCATCTGTTTGCGAGGACCATTCCGAAGAGGAACGGAACCGCCAGCATTGACGCTGAATAGGCGTACGTTGCCACCAGCCAATTGAGTGCCGTGGGAAAGATGATGGAGAGCAGAGCAGCCAGTGCTGAGACTGCGACCGTGCACCAACGTGAGACCTTGACTAGATCGGCGGCGGTGTCCTTCTTCTGCACGAATGCCGGTCTGAGGTCGCTAACTAGGTTGACGACGACGGAATGCAGGGCGGAACCGGTAGTTGAGACGATGGTGGCCATGAGGAAAGCGCCGTAGATTGCGATGAGCCATACGGGGAGTTGAGCGAGGAACCATCCTGCCGCTTGTTCGCGCCCATCGACCCCGAACTGATCGGTCATACTGCGAACTGAGAGACCGATAATGAGTGCGTAGATGCCGGAGAGGAAAATCAATGCGCTGCTGAGGTAGATGCCCTGGCGCGCCTGCTTCGCGCTGCTGGCTGCGAAGATGCGTTGATAGTACAACTGATTGGTGAGCGTTCCCGGCAGGATCGAGAACAGCCAGAGCAGAATTGTCAGTCCTCCTGCCGCAGTGAGCCCCGCTGGTAATACGGTGAGGTCCTCTGGCAGATTTGCCACGATGGTGGTGGGGCCTCCCGCGCTGTTGACAGCGTAAATGCCGACGACGATGGACGCGATGACCATGAAGACACCGAAGAAGAAGTCCGACCACGCCACTGAGGTCAGCCCGCCAGGGAGCACGAACGCGATGCTCACGACAGCCATGATGATGATAAGAGGGGTGATTCCGACTCCGGTGACAGAGTTGAAGAGGTTGGCAAAAGCGATGAACTGGGTGGCCAGCCAACCGAAAGGTACGACGATCACTGCAAGGGCGACAAGGCTCAGCATCAGACGGTGCTCGCCGTAAAGGCGTGTGAAGACCTCAGGGATAGTGGAGAACTTGCGACGTCTCAACCAACCTGCGAACAGTGAGATGATGAGCAGACCGACGACGACGAACAGTTCGTACCAGAACACGGATAAGCCCCAGGAATAGGCAATCCCGACGTGAGCAACAAGCACGCCTCCGCCCACAGCGGTTGCATACTGTGTGAAGGCGACAACATAGAGCGGAAGGTTCCTGCCGCCGACGACCCACGAATCGTTTGATTTGTTCTTCTTGCCGACATAGAACGAGATGTACGCGCCGATTCCGATCACGATGACTGCCGTCAGGGAAATGAGCGCCGTGGTACCCCAATTCATGACCCGTCTCCTTCAAAGCGTTGTGCATCCATGAGTCCGATGGCATCGATTGAGGTTCCGTTCTCGACCATGTCGGACACGATGGAACCCATCATCGGCGAGAACTTGAACCCCTGGCCGGACATGCCGACGGCCAGGACGATGCGCGGATCCTGCGCTGAAGGGCCGACGATGGGAGCCTCGTCCTTGGTGAAACCTTCAGTCCAAGTGGACACCCGGAACGGGACCGGGTCGAGACCTGGCATGAGTCGAGCCACAGCGTGCTCGGTGGAGCGGACGAGATCGGCTTCGATGAAGCGCGGCAGATCCTCGACCTGTTCGAGAGTCGCCCAAGCCAGGTGGTGGGGCAGAATCTTGACCCCCAGTCCATCGAGCACTGGGAAGCACGAAAATCCTCCTTCTGCGTGCCGACGAATCGAGATGGGCATGTTGTCGGGCGTATGAAGCGGGATGTCTCTCGCCGGAAACCACATGGCCACAAGCCGACGCGGGGCGACGATATCGGGACCGAAGTCTGTCAGTTCGTTTACCCAGGGCCCAGTCGAGACGACGACCTTGTCGAACGCCTGTGCTCCCTTGTACGTGTCGATCATGACGTGCTGGCTGAGAGGGCGGATGTTGAGAATTCGGGTGTAGGCCTGAAAATCGGCACCGAGACGTTCTGCCTCCTTCCGCGCGGCGAGGACGGCTGCCTCAGGTCTGAAGACGCCCGAGACCGGATCGAAGACGCCGACTTCATCATCGTCGAGACGGAACTGTGGAAACTCCCGAGCCATATCGGCGGAGTCGAGGACCCGATGGTCGAGGTCGGCAGCCTCGGCGCAGGAGATGACGGCCTCGACATCGTGGAGATCGGGTTGTCCGATCATCAGTCCGCCGCACATTTGCAAGACGGAAGTAGACTGGTTTTCCTGCAGCTCCTGCCACATGTCGTAGGACTTTTTGAGGATCGGAACATACTCGGGTCCCTCTTTGTAGATCGTGCGGAAGATTCGAGATTCTCCTGCCGAGGCTCCTCGATCGTTCGGAGAGTTCCACTGATCGAAGACAGTCACATCGAAGCCACGCTTCGCCAGCTGCCAGGCCGTCATCGTGCCGATGATTCCGGCACCGACGACGGCTACTCTGTCTTTGTTAACTATTGTCAATTTGGCTGACCTCCAAAGTCATGTTGTGCGGATGGATAAGGAATTCGGCAACTTCGACGATGGCCTCGGTATTGAGAATGACTGTTCTGTGCTGACGGATGACCGGGGTGGAGGTGGAAATCTCCATATGCTCGGCGTCCTGCTCATCCAGATGCACGGCGCTGATTGACGTTTTCGCTCGCCGAATGCCGAGCTTCACCGAGTTGTAATATGCGATGGTCGTCAGCGACGCGAGGTCCTGGGACAGCACATTTGGCGTCAGTAGAAGATCGATGGCACAGCGTTCCAACGCAAGTGGCTTCCCTTCGCCACTGACCTTCAACCGGGTGAGATGAGCTGTTGGAGTGCCCGGGGCAAAGGAAGTCCGACTGAGTCCGAAACTCTCCGCGGAAGCGACCGTAAGTCCGAGGACGCGATGCTCGCCAGCAACTTCCGGCCCTGTCAGCGTGGGATCCATGAGCCGGAGCAGATTACTGCGCAGGCCAGCGGACGCGACAACTGTGCCCGCTCCGCGTTTCCGTGCGACCATTCCTGTTTCGACGAGGGCATTCATCGCCTTCTGAACCGGATTGCGGCTTACCGCGAACTGTTCCATCAGTTCCTGCTCGGTCGGCAACTTTGCTCCGACCTCGTAGGTTCCTCTGCGAATCTCAGACTCAATCCATTCGCGAATCTCACTGTGCTTCGCCATTGTCATAGTATGAACTTAGTCACATTGAAAAGACATTGCAATAGATTGAAAGTAATTACTTTAACCCAAAGTGGAAAAGCTGCTGATGGGGCGAAGGAAAGCGAGGTGCATTGGCGCGAGCCTTATGTTGGCTGGCCCTTGTGGTCGCGCTCGCTGGATTGCGGCCGCTGCGAAATCCGAAGTTGGGCTTCACCGAGGCGGCCTATCATCCGGCGGTGTCCTCCTCGGTGGCGTGCGAAGTCGACATTGACTTCATCGACGCTCCGCTCCGCTCCGTTGCGTGCGGCGTACCATCACGGACCTTTGCGCCATGGTGGAGGCGACTTGCTGTGCGGTCCCACGGGAACCGCACAGCGGACGGAACCTCACTCGAGGAGGCGTCCTCCCTTGATGACGGAGTGAATTGAGCTGTCTGCGTCGCCCAGCACTGAAACGTCGTCCAGCGGATTGGCGTCGAGGACCAGCAGGTCAGCGGAGGCCCCTGCCGCTACCACACCGAGGTTACCTTCCTGTCTGAGCAGTTCGGCGGCTGTGGTCGTGGCCGAGCGCAGGACTTGGTGGGAGGTCTGAACTTTGGCGCGAATGGCAAATTCCTGGCCCTGATGTGGGTGCATTCCGCCCAGCAGATCAGAGCCGTAGGCGATCTTCACATTGTGTTCAGCTGCCAGCTTCAGGGCATCCAGGCCGGCGTAGAGGACGTCGTCGACCTTATTCTGGCTAGCTTCCGGCAGGCCGAATGAAGCGCCATCCTGCTTCAGACGCTCGTATGTCACGAGGGTGGGGACGAGGAAAGCGTTCTTCTCGAGAAGGAGTTCGACGCTCCGGCGATCGATGAGGTTGCCGTGTTCGATGGAGCGAACGCCGAGTTCAAGGCCGCGATTGACCGACTTCGCAGTGTAGGCGTGTCCGAGTACATACCGATTCGCCGCTTCTGCTTCCTCGACTGCCGCTCGGATCTCATCGTCTGAGAACTGAGTCGAATCGACGCGGTCGGTGGGGGAGGCCACTCCGCCTGAGAGCATAATCTTGACGTGATCCGCGCCGGTGCGCAGATTCTCCCGGGCGGCTTTTCGCACCGCGTCAGCTCCATCGCAGACAATGCCGATATTCGGACAGCACAGGTGCTTGTCCATGACATGGGTTCCGGGTCCGCGCATATCTGCGTGTCCTCCGGTCTGCGACAGCGCCTTGCCGCCGAAGAACAGCCGCGGCGCAGGGAAGAGATTCTCGCGCGCTGCCGCTGCAATGCCGAAGTCTGCGCCTCCGGCATCACGCACGGTGGTGAAACCGCGACCGAGCATGTCTCCCATCAGACGTGCGGCTTGAGCGCCGAGGTAGTAGGGCGACTGATCGCCCAGGTTGCCGAGGTTCGCGGTGGCAGCCAAGACATGGACGTGAGCGTCGATCAGACCTGGGGAGACGATTCTGCCTTCGGCATCGAAGCAGTCTGACTCCGAAAGTGGGCGGCTTCCGCCGACCTCGACAATCTGCTCGCCATTGATGGTCACTGTCGTCGGCTCGGATATCGTGGCCGTATCCACGTCGAGGACCCGAGCGTTGGTGATCGTGCTGATGCCCTGACCGAGATGCATTCCGTGTCTCCTTCATTGGATCCGATTAGGATGATGGGCCCAGAGTAGATGAAATGCAACATTTTTTGCAATGGAGGTCCGAACTGTGAGCAGCTTCTCCGAGTGGATCGACACTCTTCGATCGGCTGCACGGCTGACACGTGCGACGAAGACGATACTGGGTGTGATCAAGACGGACCCGGATGAGGCCGCATACTGCTCTGCCCAAGCTCTTGCCGATATGGCGCAGGTGAACGTCGCAACTGTCGTTCGGGCCGCTCAGTCTCTCGGATACTCCGGCTGGCCGGCCTTCTCAGCCGAAATCCGCACTCGCTATCTGGCGTCGCTGAGCTCACGCAGCTTGTATCTGCACAATCGAAGTCAGGGGCTGTTGGCGACCACGATCGACAAGGACATCGAACTGCTCGAACGCATGCGCGATGGTCTCGACGAGAACTCTTTGAACAGAATGAGCGAGCACATCATCGCCTCCGAATCCACGGGTGTGTTCGCGACGGGATCCTACGCGGCCCCTGGAATGCAACTGTCGCATGTGGCTCAGATGCTCGGATTTCGGGTACGTCTTCATTCGGGCTCCGTGACGTCGATGGTCAACGAGGTCAATCTCCTCACTTCGCGTGACTGCTTCCTCGCAATCACGCTGTGGAAGTCCTCCCGCGCCGTGGTGCAGTTGGCCGAGGCTGCGCGCGAGCAGGGAGCCAAGGTCCTCGTCATCGCCGATCGTCAGACTGCGTTGACCGACATTGCCGACGAGTACGTCCTCGTGCCCGCCGAGTCCTCCGAGCTGATCTCATCGCTCGTGTGTGCGACCAGTGCCGTCCAGTACCTACTGGGGTGTCTTGCTCGGCATGACGAGGAGCGGACCCAGAGCATGCTCGGACGCATCGACGACCTCTGGGGAGCCACCTCGGCGATTGCCGAAGAATGAGACGTTTGCAAAACATGTTGCATTCACCTGTGCTCATCGTTGAGAATCGTGGTCAGCGCATCTGTGCTCCACGACACAAGGGAAACCTATGAATCTCACATTCGTCATCGTCCTCATCGCCTACGTGGCGATCATGATCGCCATCGCTGCGTGGTTCGGTCGCGCTTCGGCCATGAAGGACGGCGAGGACTTCGTCCTGGCGGGCAAATCGCTGCCCACCTGGGTGCTCGCCGGGACCCTGTTGGCGACCTTCGTCGGCTCCGGTTCGATCATCGGCGGCGCGAACTTCATCTTCAGCAATGGTCCGCTGGCGGGGATGCTGTTCTTCGGCGGCACCTTCTGCGGGATCATCGTCCTGTACTTCATCGCTCCCAAGGTCCGGAGGAACGGGTTCCGCACTGTCCCGGAACTGTTCGAATCCAAGTTCGGCCGACCGGTTCGCGTTGTGGGGACCATTGTCGTCCTCGTGGCGTTTATCGGCATCACCGCGTACCAGTTCACCGGAGCCGGCTATATCCTCACTCTCATCACGCCGCTGAGCACTACCCAAGCGACGATCGTCGCCACGGTGCTCATCACGTTCCTGTCGCTGTCAGGCGGACTGAAGTCTGTAGCCTGGACCGATTTCCTCTCCGCCGTTCTCATTGTGATCTCCCTGCTTGGAGCCCTCGTCTGGGTGTTCCTCAACGACCTCGGCGGTTTCGGCAGTTACGTCGAACGGCTTGACCCTGCGTTCAAGTCCTTCACTGGTGTACTCACACCATGGCAGATCCTGGGCTATTTCCTGCCCCTGTTTCTCCTCATTCTCGGAGATCAGAACATGCACCAACGCCTCGCATCCGCCCGCTCTCCCAAAGTTGCCCGCAACGCGACGATCCTGTTCTTCGTCGGAGCTGCGCTGATCGTCGCGCCTATCATTCTGCTTGCCTCGGGCTCATCCATTCTCATGCCCGAGATCAATCCGGACATGGCGGTCCTCGCTCTCGCGGAGGGCGAGTTCACGCCCGCGGGCATCGGTGCCGTACTCCTCGTGGCCGCACTTGCGCTCATCATCACCACCGGGTCGTCCTACCTCCTGACTTGCTCCGGAAATGTCGTCTACGATCTCGTATTCATCAAAGACAAGGAACGAGGTAACTCCAAGAAGGGGGTCCTGGTTGGCAGGGCCTCTGTGCTTGCAATCGCGATCTTGGGCTTCATCATGGTTCAGTTCTTCGAATCTGTGCTCGCTCTTCAGATGTACGCCTATACGATGTACGGCGCCGCGATCACCCCGACGGTTCTGGCCGCCCTGTTCTGGAAGCGAGTCACGGCAGCCGGCGCATTGTCGTCCATGGTCGCAGGTGGCGTCGTGACCGTTCTCTGGGAGGTCAGTGGCAGATCCGAGGAGATCAATTCCGTCATCCCCGCGCTGCCTGCAGCTATCGCCGTCCTCATTGTGGTCAGCCTGCTGACCAAGCCTCACGGCAGTGACGCGCGTTCGGAGGAGGAGGTCCCTGCACGCCGCTGAATCGCACGCTGGGGAGGAATTCCATGGTGCTGGCGAGGACGTCCGCGGGAAGCTATCGCGTCGCCGCAAACGTCTCCAGCCGGTCGCACGCGTCGTTGATCGTGTCCGACGAAACTGCGAAGGTCAGGCGCAGGTAGCCTTCGCCTGCAGGTCCGAAGGCCGATCCGGGAATCGTGGCGAGGTTGTGTTTCCCAAGCAGCGCGATCGCGAGTTCCCAGGAACTCAGGCCCCACTCCGTGATGTTGACGAAGGCATAGAAGGTGGCTTCGGGTCGGATGACGTGCAGCCCGTCGATGGCGTTGATGCGATCAATGAGGATCTCGCGCCGTTCGGCATAGGACTTGACCATCATGGCGACCTCGGTCTGCGGTCCTTCGATGGCAGCGACTGCGGCCTCCTGGACGAATCCCGGCAGGCTCGATGTCAGCCCCTCCTGAAGCAGAGACATCGGCGCGATGAGGTCCTCGCCGCCGATGACGAATCCGCAGCGCCAGCCGGTCATCGCATAGGTCTTCGAAAAGCTGCCGATGGCGAGGTACCGGTCGAAGTCAGGGCGCACCTCGGCGATGGAGGTGAACTCGGCGTCGTCGAAGACCATCTCGTCGTAGACCTCGTCGGAGATGACGGTGAAGCCATGGTTGTCGGCGAGCTCGGCGATGCGCTCGAGCTCGGTACGGTCCATGACCGAACCCAGTGGGTTCGAGGGGCTGTTGATGATCACCGCCGCGGTCTTGTCGCTGATGGCAGCTTCGACATCTGCGGCCCGGAGTTTGAAGTCGTTGTTCTCTTGCACCGGAACCGACACGGCGACCCCGCCGAGGCGGTGGACCTGTCCCATATAGTTCGGGAAGCTGGGATCGGGAATGATCACTTCTTCGCCCGGGGAGACGGTGATGTCGAGGGCGAAGGTCAGCGCCTCCATGGCACCGAAGGAGACCATGACGTTCTCCGGCCCGATGCCGCGATCCCAGCGGCCGGAATACTTGCGGGCGATTGCGTTGCGTAATTCGGGGATGCCGGCATTGGCGACATAGCGGGTGTTGTTGTTCTCGATGGCACGAATGCCGGCGGCCTTGATGTGCTCCGGGGTGTTGAAGTCGGGTTCCCCGACGGTCAGCTTCACCGCCTCAGGGAAGTCGAGCGCGAGGTTGAACATTTTGCGGATACTCGAGGCCGGGTAATTCTCGGCCACCGGTGAGATGCGCCGGTACGTGCGGGTCATAGGGGCCTACTTTCGTGTGTGGTCGACGGGTCGGTCTCTATTCGTGCAAGCCGGCCAGACGAGAGCCGAACTGGGCGAGCAGGCTCGTCTTCTTCGCGCCGGTGATGCGTTCCCATTCGTCGGAGATGTTGAAGATCTTGTACATCGAGCGGATGCCCAGCCAGCGGATCGGCTCGGGCTCCCACTGACCGGAATAGTGGTCGTTCCAGGGCAGTGCGGTCAGCGGCGTGGCGGATCCCGAGGCCCGGTCGAGCAGGGTCTTCGCCGCCAGATGCGTGGCCGTGACCCCATGTCCGGCGTAGCCGCGGGCTACACCGATGCGCTGGTCGGTATCGAAGAAGATGCCGGCGCACCAGTCCCGAGTCACGCCCAGGGCGCCGCGCCACGCATGGGCAACCTCGAACTCAAGGTCAGGGAAGAGCGAGGACAGGCGCGCACTCAGAAGATCGACGACTTCGGCGGGGACTTGGCCGTCACCCGGCAGACCGGATCCGAACTCGTAGGGTGCACCGCGACCGCCCAGAGCGATCCGGTCATCGTCAGTACGCTGAGCGTAGATGAAGGTGTGCGCGGTGTCGCCGAGACATTCGCGGCCGTCCCAGCCGATCTTCTCCCACGCTTCAGCCGACAGTGGGTTGGTCGCAATCATCGACGAGAACACGGGGATGACCTGCCGACCTTCCAGCCCGGGCAGGTCGCCGGTGATGGTGTCCGAGTATCCTTCGAGGCAGACGAAGATCGTGTCCCCGGTGACAGGCCCCCGATCGGTGGCGACAACGCCCTTTCCAACGTGACCTGCCGAGGTGTCCTCACAGATCGTGACTCCCTGCTTCCGGAGGACGTCGGCCAGTCCACGTGTGAGCAGGGCCGGATCGATGCGCGCGGTGCCCGGGAAGAAGACACTGCCGCGAGCGTTGTCGACGTTGATGTGTGCCTTGGTCGCCTCGGCATCGAGGAACTGCATGTCCTCCGGCCCGTACCCGTACTGTTCGTCGCCGTCGAAGAGTTCGCGCAGCCTGGACATTCCGGCCTCGGATTGGGCGATATCGATGTGACCGCCGCGGACCTGATGGGCGTCGATGTTCTCCCGTTCCAGGACTTCGAGCACCTCGTCGATCGAGTCGAAGAGCGCGGACTGGAAGGACCTCACGGATTCGACTCCAGTCAGTCCTGCCGAGCCGACCGGACCGGTGGGATCTGTGGTGCGGGCCCGGTCGACCGCCTCGGCGTATTTGGCCCTGTTGCCGGGCAGGAGTGTCGAGAGCCAGCCGCCGTTGCGACCCGACGCCCCGTAGCCGACGTGCTTGGCCTCGACGATGGTGATCTGCCAATCGGGGTGGGCCTGCCTCGCGTAGTAGGCGGACCAGAGGCCGGTCATGCCGCCGCCGACGATGACGAGATCCTGCTTGTCTGTAGGCAGCGGGGAGGGGGAGGTGGTCTCGGGCGGTGACTGGGTCAGCCAATGGGAGGCCTCGCCGTTGAGGTAGGACATGGAATCAGTTCTATCCCACCGCTGGAGCTAAGTAAATGGTTGCGGGGTGGCGTATTGCCATATGGAATCCGTGACGACCAGTTCTGATTCTATGGGTGCCGTCGCGCGCACGGCAGTCGTGCTGGATACACTGATTTCATGAGCGCAATGGAGCCGATTCGCACGCAGGATTTTGCACTTGACCACGAGCCCATCGAGGACTGGCAGCGGGTGGATGCGACTGCCTCGGCGACGGACGGCGAGCCTGCCGTGCCAGGCTCAGGCGCCTCGCTCACCGGCCCGGCCACGGCGACCGCCGACGCAACCACGGCCTTCGCCGAACTCGGCACGATTGCTGGAGCCGACTACGGACTGTGGGAGATGAGCGCCGGCGCCATGCGCGACGTCGAGGGCGACGAAGTCTTCCTCGTCATCAGCGGCACCGGCCGAATCGAGTTCGATGAGCCAGAGCATCCGCCGATCGAACTCTCACCGGGCATATTGGTTCGGCTCGCGGATGGGATGAGAACCCACTGGTACGTCGACGAGGCACCCCTGCGGAAGCTGTTCATCGCGCCAGGAGAGGGCTTCGGGCCAAACGAAGTCTGAGGGTGAGTCTGAGATGCGGGCGAGCAGTTTAGCGTCACAATCCAGTTCGGTGCCGCCCCCACGCGTTCGACTCGACGGAGGCCGCAGCCCACTGGCCGTGATCCGACGTTGATCATCGCTGACAGTCGGCACCTGTGTGCTCTATCGTGAGGGAAGCGACGGGAGACGGGCTCAGGGCCCGGGACAACCGGTCCGTCAGTGATCTGCATAAAGGAGCCGACAATGAAGACTGCTCAACGCCTGGACAACCTGGGCACCGAGACCGCGTTCCGGGTCGCCCAGGCCGCCGCCGATTGGAAGGCCCAGGGCAACCAGGTCTATCCCTTCCACCTCGGCGACCTCAATTTCCCCATGGCCGGGCACATCGTCGAGGCCATGGATCAGGCCATCAAAGACGGGAAGACCGGGTACTGCCCAGGCCCCGGAATTCCGGAGCTGCGTGCGGCGCTGGCAGCAGACATCGGATCCCGGCGAGGCATGAGCATCGACCCCGCCGAGGTGATCGTCACCACCGGTGGCAAGCCGGTGATCACGAAGTTCCTCCAGGCGGTCATGGATCCGGGCGAGGGCGTGCTCTACCCCAACCCGGGGTTCCCGATCTATGAATCCCAGATCGAGTACCTCGGTGGAACCGCGCTTCCCTACAGGTATGTGCCCACTGACGACGGGTTCGCCATCGACCTCGACCATCTGCGGGCCTCCATCGATGACAAGACAGTGGCCATCATCTACAACGACCTGCAGAACCCGATCTCGGCCGAGTCCACCGATGCCGAACGTGAGGCGATCGCCGCGATCGCGCAGGAATTCGACCTCTGGGTTCTGTCCGACGAGGCCTATTTCGAGATGCGCTACAAGGGCCGTTCGACGTCCATCGCATCACTCGACGGTATGCGCGAGCGCACCGTCATCCTCTACACATTCAGCAAGAAGTTCGCGATGACGGGATCTCGGCTAGGCTGTGCCGTCGCACCACCGGAGGTCGCTGGGGCGATTTCCACGATGAACACCAACGACGAATCCTGCACCACCCAATACGTCCAGTGGGCGGGCATCGCCGCGCTCCAGGGGCCGCAGGACTCCGTCGGGCGGATGCTCGAGGTGCTGCGCAAACGCCGTGATGCCACATGCTCGATCATCAACTCGATCCCGGGAATGAGCGTGGCTACTCCCGGGTCGACATTCTACGTCTTCCCCGATGTCACCGAAGCGATGGAAGCCAAGGGGATTGCCACCCTCGCCGATTTCTCCACCGAGGCGCTGCACAGCGCCGGAGTCTCGTTCTGCACCCGCGAGCACTTCGGCAGGAGACAGGGCGGGGAGGACCGGCATTACATCCGTCTGGCCTACTCCGGCATCGGAGTCGACGAGATCAATGAGGGCCTTGGTCTGCTCAAGGAGTGGATCGCCGAGGGCTGATCGGGTCAGCATCGGTCGACGAACTCGAAGTGAGCGATGGTGTGATGAGGGCTGGCCCCTGGTTCATGGTCAGGGTAGCCTTACCTATGGCCGGGTCGCGCTAACTGTGCGACCGCTCATCGTGACGGAAGTTGACCATGAACCCAACCGCAGTCCGACTCCGACCAGCTGCAATCGGTGTCGCAATCAGTCTCCTCGCCCTCCTGACCGCATGTGACAGCGGCAGCCGTGCGGAGGAGACGAATGAAGGGGCAAGTACGCACTCGGTCGAGCACGCGCGTGGAACTGCCGAAATCATTGCGAAGACCGACAAGGTCGTGACACTGGAACCCCTCGAGCTCGACACCGCGGTCGCGCTCGGTGTGACACCGTTGGGTGCAGCTGTGGCGAGTAATGTCGCAGGCATTCCCGACTACCTCGGCGTCGACGGCGTCAAATCCGTCGGAACGGTGCCCGAACCCGACCTTGAGGCCATTGCGGCGCTGGAGCCGGATCTCATCCTCGGCACCGAATCACGGCATTCGAAGCTCTACGACGAGCTTGATGCGATTGCTCCGACGGTCTTCATCGCCAACCACGCCGACTCGTGGAAGGACAACGCGCTACTGATCGGGGATGCCCTTGACCGCAAAGACGAGACTGAGGCACTCCTCACCGAGGTCGACGAGCGGTGCGAATCCATCAAAGCCGAATACGACATCGACGGTGAGACCGCCCAGATGATTCGGCCGCGCGACGAGACGACATTGAGTCTCTATGGTCCGGACTCATTCGCCGGCAGCCTGCTCGAATGCGTGGGCTATTCGATTCCCGATCAGGACTGGGCCGACGGACTGCAGGCCGATATCTCACCGGAGAACGCCGTCGACGCCAGAGCCGATGCCGTCTTCGTCACCGCAGACGATGTCAGCGACGATTCCGCTGTGCCCAAGGTGATTGCCGGAAACTCGGACGCGTTTCCCTCCGTGACGCCTGTCGACACCAGCTACTGGGTCTCCGGGGTGGGGCCGAAGGGCGCTCATAAGGTTCTCGATGACATCGAGAGCTACCTCGCCGAACAGGCATGAATGTGGAGTCGCCCCGACCGTGGGCCTACACGGCGTTTCCGGTCACGGTGTCCGCGATCGCTCAGATCGCACCGAACTTCATTCGCGTGACGTTCACGGGCGAGACTCTTGACTGCTTCGCTCCGTGGGGCCTCGACCAGAGGATCAAGTTGGTCTTTCCCCTGCCGGACGGAAGCATCGCTGATTTCGGACTGCTCACGGATCCGACACCGCACCCATCGCACTGGTATGCGCGCTGGAGACAGCTGCCGGCGCACGAGCGCAATGTGCTGCGGACCTACACTCCGTCGGGGGTTCGACCCGAAGCGCGTGAAGTCGACGTCGACGTCTTCATCCATCACCCCGCGGGGCCGGCATCGCAGTGGGCTCAAGACGTCGAGGTGGGGGATCGTGTCGTCATCAACGGCCCCGACGTGCGCAATGGCTTCACCGGGTACGGGTTCCACTGGGATCCGGGAACGGCGGACGAGCTGCTGCTCATCGGCGATGAAACGGCCTTCCCTGCGATCGCGAACATCCACCGCAGCCTCGGCGAAGGTGCGAAGGTCGAGATCCTCGCTGAAGCAGCGAACCCGCTCGACGGGACCCTGTTGCCCGCTGGTGCCAGGTCGCTGGTGCGCGAGCCGATCGCGGGCCCCGGTTCTGGGCTCGAAACATTGACCCGCGAATGGGGAGGACGCCGCGCCCCTGAAGATCTGGGCGAGAACCTGTATATCTGGATCGCCGGAGAGTCTGGTGCTGTCACGCGAATCAGGCGCTATCTGACGAAGGACCTGGGAATCGCGAAGGAGCGCATCTCCTTCCTCGGGTATTGGAAGACCGGCGGGCCCTTGGTCGCCTGAAGCAGCGACTCCGGCAGGATCGGTTGGTCAATCGCTCGTCTCTGATGGGCTGATCAGTCCGCGGGTTCCGGCTACGCCCATCGGTGCGCTGCCGGTCGCCGGGGGCTTGGCAGCGAGTTGTGGAGGCGCCATTCGTGGAGCCAGTCGGGCAGATCCATGCCAGGAGGCGGTGACCCGAATACGTCGACGAGTTCATCGCGGGTGACTGTGCCGTTCTTCGAGGTCACCAGCGTAGCGACGAAGGCACGAGCGTAGATCTCTCCAGCGACGACGATGCGGTGCTCGAAATACACGGCGCGGTCATCGATTCCGCTGATCCTCGTTTCAACGCTATAGCGTTGGCCGAGTTTGAGGGACTTGCGGAAGCTGATGGTCTCGGCACTGACGACGCCGCTCCACCCCTTGTTCCGAATGGAGGTCCAGACTCCGCTGCGAACCATCATGTCAAGGCGACCCAAATCCATGATTGAGAAGTACATGCCGTTGTTGACGTGCATGAAGATGTCGATCTCGGTGGGGAGAACTCGCAGAGGCAGGGAATAGTCATCCCATATTCCCTGCGTGGGACGGCGACGAGATCTGAGCAGGTGCAAGAGCATACGGGTGAAGTGCATACATCCCATGTTACTTGGCCGTATCGTCACGCTGGGTGCAGGTTCTGGGCAGGCGGCGTCGGGTCCGACGACACCGGGGGTCGGTCAGTCTGAGGCGGTCGTCTGTGGCTCCCGGTCCTTGATGAACGGAGACTCCTCGGGCTCGGGATGCCGCATTCGTTGGATGCCGATGATGAGGACACCCAGGGCCACTGCGCCGATTGCCGCCCACACATTGGTGCGCAGACCCAGGACGACGAAGCTGGGGTCGAGGCGGATGGATTCCCACACGATGCGGCCGGCGCCGTACCAGATGAGGTACATGCCGAAGAGGCGCCCCCACTGGAAGAACAGGTGGCGTCCCAGCCACAGCAGGACAAGGGCGCCGAGGCTGTTCCAGATGACTTCGTAGAGGAACGTCGGGTGGAAGAGTGTGTCGACGGGCATTCCGGGCGGGAAGGCCGGATTGTTCGGGTCGATCTCCAGACCCCAGGGCAGAGTCGTAGGCTGACCGAAGAGCTCCTGATTGAACCAGTTGCCGAAGCGTCCGCAGGCCTGGGCGAGGATGAGCCCCGGAGCGATGGCGTCGAGGAGTGCCGTCAGCTTGATGTTGAGTCGGCGGCACATGATCAGCGCCCCCAGGGTACCGCCGATCAGCGACCCGAAGATTGCGATCCCGCCCTCCCAGATCGCCCACACGGAGCCCGGCTCAAAGGGGTTCCACGGATTGCGACCAGGGCCGAAGTAGTCCGTGTAGTGCGTGATGACGTGATAGATCCTGGCCCCGATGATGGCCATCGGGACGGCCAGAGTCGCAATGTCGAGGACCTGCCATTCCTCGACTCCGCGCTTGGTCAGACGGTGATTGGTCAGCACGATGGCGATGACGATTCCGGCAAGGATGCACAGCGCATAGAAGTGGATCGTCAGAGGGCCCAGCGAGAAGCTGGAGACACTCGGACTCGGGATGGAGGCCAGAACATCATGGGGCAGCGTGGGCAGGTCATTGACCGCTGAAAAGGCAAGCACGAGGTCAGTCTATTTCCAACCCCCTCAGACCGACAGCTGAGCGACCTCCACAGCTTGCCCATGGGAAGATGTGAACCATGGCCCTCGACTTCACTCTCGTCCAACTCCGGTACTTCCAAGAGGTTGCCCGCCGCGAGAACATGACAGAGGCGGCCAAACATCTCAACGTCACTCAGTCGGCGATCTCGACAGCCATGGCTCAGCTCGAGAGGACCCTGGGCATCGACCTGTTCATCCGGCAGAAGAACCGCTCCGTGGTCCTCTCGCCTGCAGGCCGACGCTTCCTCTTCGAAGTCAATCCATTCCTCGAATCCTCCGACGCGCTGGGGGAGACCGCGCACGGACTGGCCCAGTCGCTGAGCGGAAACCTCACGGTCGGGGTCTTCTCACCCATCGCCCCGACCCGACTGCCGCTCATCCACGCGGAGTTCGAAAAACGCTACCCCGACGTGAGAGTCAATTACTTCGAGGCCGACCTCCATGAACTGCAGACAGCGGTCATCGCCGGAGTCTGCGACATCGCGCTGACCTATACGCTGGGACTGACGGACCGATTCGATTCGTTCCTCATCGACGTCGTCGAACCGCACGCACTCGTCTCTCTCGACCACCGCCTCGCTGGGGGAGCGGAGGGACCGCGTCCGATCCACCTGCGTGAACTCGCCGACGAAGACTACGTACAGCTCGATCTGCCGTTCTCCCGGCAGTACTACGATGAGCTCTTCCGCATCGCCGGCATCGTGCCGAGGGTGCGACACAGCTTCGCAGGCTACGAGACGGTCCGGTCGTTCGTCGCGATGGGTCACGGGTACTCGCTGCTGAGCCAGAGCGTGTCCTCTGGAACGTACATCGGGTCCATGACGGTCGACGTACCGCTGCTCGACGATTTCCCGAGCATCGACCTGTCCATGGTGTGGCCCAAGGACGTGCGTCTGAGTAAGCGCGCACGTGCCTTCAACGAACTGACCCGCGACATCCTGGGATCCGCAGCCTCAGGCTCATAGATTGAACTGATGCCTGGTCTAACTAGTATCTGTTGGACTGATTTCTCGGGGCAGGCAACAATGGTTCCCACACCTGAGGACTAGGCAAGGGAGCTTCCATGTCCGCGACACCTGCGACGCCGGAGACACAACCGAAACACACCGGCAAGACCACGAGCATGCAGAAGAAGGTGCTCGTCGGCGGCAGCATCGGCCAATTCGTCGAGTTCTACGACTTCACGCTCTACGGGCTCTCGGCCGTCATCCTCTCCGAGTACTTCTTCCCCGACGGCGACAAGGTCACTGGGCTGCTCGTCATCTTCGCCACCTTCGGCGTCGCCTTCGTCATGCGTCCCCTGGGCGGACTGTTCTTCGGTGCCCTCGGTGACAAGGTCGGCAGGCGCAGGACCTTGACCATCACGATCTTCCTCGTCGGGATCTGCACCGCCCTCATCGGCGTACTGCCCGGCTTCGACCAGATCGGCTGGTTCGCACCCATCCTGCTCATCCTCGCCCGCCTGGGCCAGGGCTTCTCCGCCGGCGGCGAATCGGTCGGTGGACCCTCCTTCGTCTACGAACACGCACCGGTGGGCAAGCGCGGCCTGTGGATCAACATCACCCTGGCCGCCACCGCACTGCCCTCGGTCTTCGCCGGCGGCCTCATCCTGCTGCTTTCGACGGTGATGAGCGATGCATCCTTCGACTCCTGGGGCTGGCGCATCCCCTTCCTCCTGGCTCTGCCGCTCTCAGCTGTCGGTCTCTGGATCCGCTCGCGCACCGATGAGTCCGAACTCTTCAAGAAGACCGCGGCCGAGCGGCCGAAGGAGTTCAGCCCCATCCGCGACTCCTTCCGCGAGAACTCGGTGGGAATGCTCCAGGTCTTCTTCGTTCTGGGATTGACCGCCTTGGGCTTCTACATGCTCTCCGCCTACTTCGTCACCTACATCCAGACCACCGGAGACCTCACCCGGGAGCAGTCGCTGCTGACCAACGCCATCGCCATGGCAAGCTATACGATCTTCCTGCCCATCGCCGGAGCCATCGGCGACAGGGTCGGGCGCAAGCCGATGCTCATCGCCGGCTCCATCCTTCTGGCTGTCACCTCTGTTCCCGCCTTCGGGTTGGTGACCAGTGGAAACATGGGCCTGGCGTTCCTCGGGCAGACGATCTTCGTCATCTCCCTGTGCTGCTACGGCGGAGGCTGCTACACCTTCTTCTGCGAACGCTTCTCCACGAAGACCCGGTTCACCTCGGCAGCGATCAGCTACAACGTCTCCTACGCCATCCTCGGCGGAACCGCTCCGTTCGTCGGCACCTGGCTCGTCGACATCACCGGAGTCAACACCGCTCCCGGTTACTACATGACCATCTGCGCCGTGATCGTCCTCGTCCTCATCTTCATCACCCGCCTCCCGGAGACCCGGGGTCGGTTGGGCTGATCGACAGGCCACTTCGTTGGGCCGGCTCTCACCGACCTTCACTTCAACAGCAGCCCAGCAACAGAAAGAGACGCACCATGACCACCCCCTCCCCAGCCTCGTCGAGCACCGTCGCCTCGACCGCGGTCGCCTCCAGCGATGCCACCTTCCTCATCGACTTCCATCAGGTCGCCGCGATCGGCGCAACCGACAACGACGGCGTCGACCGGCAGGCGCTGACGGTCGAGGACAAGCAGACGCGTGACTGGATGCGGGGCTGGGCAGAAGGCAACGGCTTCGAAGTTCGCGTGGATGCGATCGGCAACATGTTCGCCTGCCTCGAACTTGTCCCCGAAGCCCCATACGTCCTCATCGGCTCACACCTGGACTCCCAGCCCCTGGGCGGGCGCTTCGACGGTGCCTATGGAGTCATCGCGGCCCTCTTCGCAGCTCTGCGGGTCAAGGAGAACGTCGCCGAGTCCGGGCAGAAGCCTCGGTTCAACATCGCTGTCGTCAATTGGTTCAACGAGGAGGGCGGACGTTTCGCCCCGTCCATCATGGGCAGTTCCGTCTATGCCGGACTCTTCGACCTCGACGAGATGCTGGCAGTGGAAGATCTCCAGGGGACTTCCGTCGCCGAGGCGCTCGCCGCCATCGGCTACGACGGCACCGACACCCCGCCCGAGGCGATCTCCTACGCGGAGATCCACATCGAACAGGGCCGCATCTTGGAGCGCGAGGCCACAGACATCGGCGTCGTCGAATCCAGCTGGTACACACAGAAGCTCGACATCGACGTCCTCGGCGAACAGTCCCACACCGGCGCCACCGCCATGGCCGATCGCCACGATGCGCTCGTCGCGGGTTCCAAGATCGTCCTCGCCGTCGCCGACGTGGTCAACGAGTTCGCCGACGAGGCGCTCGTGTCCTCGGTCGGCCAGCATGTCGTCGAACCCAACTCACCCATCGTCGTACCTCGCCGCGTGCACATGGTCGCCGACCTCCGTTCCTCCGACCCGGACATCGTCAAAGCTGCCCGGGACTCCCTGCACCAGCAGATCGCGAACATCGCCTTGGAACACGACATCACCATCAAGGTTGAGGATTTCGATGTCCGGGGCAAGCTCTACTTTCCGGAGACGGGTGTCGAGCTGGCCGAGAAGGCCGTGGCCAATGAGGGGCTGTCGATCCGACGCCTCGAGACCATGGCCGGTCACGATTCCGTGGCCATGAACCACCGGGTACCCGCCGTGATGATGTTCGTGCCCAGTGTCGACGGCGTCTCCCACTGCGAACGCGAGTTCACCACCGACGAGGACATGATCCGCGGCCTCGGGGTACTGACTTCGGTCGCCACCGAGCTGGTCAACGGTGAACTCAGTGAGGAACGCGAAGGCGATGTGTGGGTCGGTCAGTCCGTCGCCGAGGCCCGGGCATGAGCGGCAGCGAAACGTGGGCACTGTCGGCAACCGAAGCGCTCGCGAACTTCCGGTCGAAGGAGCTCTCGCCGGTCGAGTACCTCAGTGCGCAGATCGGACGCATCACCACCGCCGACGATCGCATCAATGCGGTCACGGAGGTCGTGGAGGAGGCGGTCACCTCGGCGCGGGAAGCCGAGGCGTTCTACGCATCAGCGACACCTGATTTCCTTGCCGAAGCGGCCGATTCCCAGCCCCTGCTCGGCTTGCCTGTGATCGCCAAGGAAAAGCACGCGATCTCCGGGCGCGCACTCACCCAGGGCCTCATACACGAACGAGACACGGTGGCCGGGGCCGATGCCGCGGTCATCAGCCGCATCCGTGTGGCCGGGGGATTCGTGCATGCCAGGGCGACATCGCCGGAACTCAGCTGTGCGACCATCACCCATTCGCCGATGTGGGGCGTGACGCGCAACCCGTGGAACACCGAACTCTCACCCGGAGGGTCCTCGGGCGGCTCCGGTGCCGCCCTGGCGGCGGGCTTCGGTCCCCTGGCGACGGCATCGGACATCGCCGGCTCGACGAGGCTGCCCGCCGCATTCACCGGCACAGTCGGGTTCAAGGCACCCTACGGCCGGATCCCCGGCCTGCAGCCATTGGCCGCGGACTGGTACCGCGGGGACGGGCCGATGGCGCGCACCGTCGCCGACACCGCCCTGTTGGCCCGTGTGATGGTCGGTGTCGATCCCAGCGATCACGCAACGATCGAATCGTCTGGATTTCTCGACGGCTTCGACGCCTCTTCCGCTGAGGTGGTCGACGGCTTGAAGGGTAAACGGATCGCACTGTGCCTGCGGTTGGGCGACTTCCCCGTCGGTCAGGACATCATTGCCAATACCCGTGGCGTCGCCTCGGCGCTGGAAGCTGCGGGTGCAATCGTCGAGGAGATCGAGTTGCCGTGGACGGCGGAGCGGATCTTCGAAACCGCGTTCACTCACTTCGGCCATCTCCTCGCGCCTGCGATGCGGACCTCGACCCGCGGGCATGAGGATACTCTCGCCGACTACACGCTGCAGTTCATGGCCGACGCCGAGGCGGTCGCCAGCCGTCATACGTTCTACGAAGGGCTGGCCGCCGAGGCACAGATTCAGGCGGAACTCGCGACCGCAATGGAGGGATTCGATGTCCTCCTGGCTCCCACCTCGGCGGTGGCAGGTCTAGAGGCCGATTCGAGCTACTTGGACGGGATCACTCTCGACTCGTCGGGTGTCGGGCGTGAGACCTCCGGGAGTGTTCACGGCACCGACGTCGGCGCCGGGAGTGTTGGCGGGGAGGGAGTGCGGCTCGAGCATTATTGGCAGGCGCACATGACGATGCCGTTCAACATCTGCAACCGGGTGCCGATTGTCAACGTGCCCAGCGGCATGGCTGACTGCGGGATCCCGACAGGTCTGCAGGTCATCGCCCATCCTTTCGACGACCGCGCCGCCTTCGATGTCGCGGCCGTGGTCGAGCAGTTGGTGCCGTGGACGGGGCTTGCGCCGGGGTGAGTGGTGGCATGTCTACCGATATGGAGCTCAGCCTTCTGGCACGATGAGGACCGTGGGCGAAACCAACGGAAAACTAGGGGAGCAGGGGTCAATGCAGAGCCTCGAACAGACACTGGCTGACATCGAAGGAATCGGCCGAGAATTCAATGCGGTCACCTCGGTGATGAGCGATCACGCACGTACCCTTGAGCGGAAGTCTGCGGAGCGTGCTGTTGCAGGTGAGCCGAAACGTCTTCTCGAAGGTGTTCCCTTTGCCGTCAAGGACGTCATCGATGTAGCTGGATTCCCTACAACAATGGGATCGAACGTCAGCAGCGGACCGGACCCCAGCACGAGTGCCCCCGTCGTGAGCCTCCTCGAAAAGGCGGGTGCGCTGCCGGTGGTCAAGACGAACTGCCAGGAGTTTTCATACGGAATCCTCGGCGATGAAAGCGCCTTCGGTCGAGTCATCAATCCGATCGACCCCACGCTGTGCACGGGTGGGTCGAGCTCGGGGTCTGCAGCCCTTGTCGCTGCCGGGGTGGTGCCGCTGGCTCTGGGAACGGATACTGCGGGTTCCGTGAGAGTGCCGGCCGCTTGCCAGGGCGTCATCGGGTTCAAGCCGACCTTCGGCATGGTCCCGGTCGAGGGAGTGTTCCCTCTGTCGCCGTCCTTCGACACGGTGGGTTTGTTCGCACGCGATCTGCCGCTGCTCACCGCCGCATTCGCAGTGATATCCGGGAACGGGCCGAGCCAAGCCCCAACAGCATCCTCACCAGCGCAGGCGCCGATCGTCGATCTGAGCCTGCTCAATCCCACCGACGAGTCGTCAGCAGAAATACAGACTTGGGTCCAACAGCACCTCGGTGATTCAACGATCGCCTCAGCCACCTCAGAGAATTCTGACTTCTTGCCGGAGCTCGTCGGGCAAGGAATCGACTTATACGACATTGTGCGTCGCTATGAAGCCTATGTTCTGCACAAGCAGTTCCTGGATCACCAGGGAGAGCACTACCAGCCGAGTGTCTGGGCGAAGATCCTGTCGGGTCAGGACATCACCGAGGCTGAATACCAGTCCAACGTTGTCGCGCTCGAAGAGCTGCGTGCCTCCGCCGAATCGTTCTTCGACGACGTTGACTTCATCATCACACCAGCCATGGGCGGTGATGTGATCGCGTGGGATGAACTCGGACCGGACTCGGCCGCGACTTTCATGCGCTACTCGCTGCCGTTCAACGTTCTCGGGTGGCCGGCAGTGACGTTGCCGATCGGGGCGGTCGTGGGAGGAGATGAAACAGCGTCGACAAGGCCGGCGAGACCCGAGTCGGTGCAGATCGTCGGCTCTCCTCACAGCGACGAGAAGCTCCTCGCGTTCGTCTCCGGGCTCTGAGCCGAAGACGGGGTGGGTAAGGAAGCCAGATGCTCGGTCCACTCCTTGGGCTAAGCTGAAATCGAGCTCATCAGCCACAAGCGAAGCGGAACCGTCCTGTCATGAGGCCCACGCACAGCCAAGTCATCACGATCTCCGATGACACGCGCGCGAACGTGGCCATGGTGCCGGCACTCATCGTCGGACTTGTCCTGGTCTTGGGGTTCGACTTCAGCCCGCTCGGGCCTGAAGCCTCGCAGCTGGGTGAGGTCTTCGCGAAGCTCATCGCGCTCTTCCTCGTCGCCTGGCCGGTGTTCGCCCTCGTCTACCTGCTGTGGACCCACGCGGGGCTGAACGAATTGAGCGAGACCGAGCTCATGGTCCACTCTCGATGGGCGCTCGCGCGAAGGCGAACATTCTGGGCACGATATCTCAGCACGGGAGGGGCAGTGTCGTGGGCTGCCATCGCTGCGTATGTCGCGATCATCCTCAACGTCTACCTCGTCACCATGGGGTCTGAAACCAACATCGGCCTCGCAGTCACCCTCGGCCTGGCAAATGTCGTCGCCTCGTGGTCGGTCATGGTGTATTCGTTCGCTCTCGAATTCATGCGGCTCGACCTCGGCGGCGGTGGAAGCCCCGGTGCCAGACAACTCGAATTCGACATGCCGGAGGAGAGAGTCTTCAGCGACTACCTCACGTTCGCGGTGCTGTCCTCGACGATGACGGCAGCTCTGCCGGGCCGAGCCGTGACTCGCGCAGGATGGAGACTGGTCCGCACGAACGTCATCGTCGCCTTCGGCTTCAACTCGGTCGTCGTTGCGACATTGGTGTCGATGTTTCTGTCATACCTCAAGCTCTGAGCAGGGAAGCCGCAACCTCGCCGATGACCAGGATCGCACCAAGGATCGATGCGCTGACAGCCACACGATAGAGAACTGTCTTGTTCGCTCGTCGGATCACCAGGTTCGACAGCCACAATCCTGCAAGCATGAACGGCAGCAGAGTGGCCGCCGCGATCAGGTGTTCACCTCGGACCTCGCCTCCGATCGTCAGACCGGTCAGGGACAGGATGCTGCCGATGGTGAAGTAGGCGCTCATAGTGGACCGCATCGATGATGGATCCAGAGAGCGCAGGACCAGAGCGATGGGCGGGCCGCCGATGCTTGTCGACGTGCCGAAGATGCCAGAGACGCTGCTGGCGAAGAACATGTTGCGGTTGCTGGCAGCCGGCGACCAGCCCACCAGGCTGAAACCGACTCCGGCCAGGACTGTGACCGCTAGGAGCAGGGACAGTCCTTGATCCGGCAGCAGCACCACTGCAGTCGTGCCGATGACGATTCCCGGCAATCGGCCAAGCGCGCCCCAGCCGACGAGCTTCCAGTCGACGTCGGCACGTTCGCGGATGAAGGCGGTGAACGAAGTGAGAGTGGCAAGCAGAAGCAGTGCGGCAGGAAGCAGGTTCGGTTCGAGCAGGACGAGCACCGGGGCCGTGATCATTCCCAGACCGAACCCGACGGAGCCCTGCACGCAGGAAGACCCCAGCACCACTGCGCCGATGATGAGGTAGTGGATCAACTCCATCGGGACTCTGCTCCTTCGCATTGCGTCGTCGAGACGGGGCGAACGCCGCGAACTCAACTGCGGAATCAACCTCGAGCTCTTATCAAGCCAACAGTCTTCCACCACTGTGCGCAAAATGAGCCAAACGTCCGGTATCTGGACTGATTGTTGCGCGAAACACGCAGCTATGGTCTACTCTCTACGTAGACCGCGCAGATTGTTTGCTGCATCGCTACGCTGTGTCAGCGACCCTGAGACCGCGGTCACCAGCCATACATTCGTCTACACACTGGAGTGCACGCCATGGCCACGGACGTCCATAGCATGAACGGCAGTTCCGGCTCACCGAAGCCGAATCAGCTTCCCCTGCCACGCGGCCTCGGGCTCGTCACGTCGGTGGGACCGGGCCTTGTCCTGGCAATGTCCTTCCTCGGCACAGGCGACCTCGTCAGTTCCTCGGTCTCAGGTGCATCGTACGGATATGCGCTGTTGTGGACTCTGG
Source organism: Brevibacterium sp. AGC70 (assembly GCF_057334195.1). NCBI lineage: Bacteria > Bacillati > Actinomycetota > Actinomycetes > Micrococcales > Brevibacteriaceae > Brevibacterium > Brevibacterium sp. AGC70. Next base: position 41,388 of record NZ_JBHFIH010000016.1, read on the forward strand.
TGCTGTCCTTGATCGCTCGCACGTTCATCATCTCCTCCATCGCCAAGTACACGCTGATGAATAGGCACGGAGACACGCAGATCCTCGATGGATTCGCACGGCTGGCCCCCGTGCTTCCGGGAATCATGGCCGCTGTCGTCATCGTTGCCGGTTTCATCACCCAGGCCACCTTCGTTCTCGCGGCGTCCACCGGACTGCATGAGCTCACCGGCGGTCAATGGGGCGGTGGCTGGGGCCGGTTCTTCTGCGCGATCATCATCGTAGCGCTGACCTTGTCGCTGGTGATGCTGCGCAAGCAGTTCGTCGTCCTCGAGTATTTCGCGCGCTTCGCCTCGGTAGCTATGATCATTGCGTTCGTCTATGCGCTGATCAAGATCGGTACCTTCGACATCGGGGGCTTCATGCAGGGACTCGCATTCGAGATCCCTGAGGAGCAGAACACCTCCGCCTTCGCCCCCATCGTCATCGCTTCGGCTACCATCGGCACGATTGCCGGCAATATGCCGAACCTGCTGTATTCCGGCTTCATGCGGGACAAAGGCTGGGTCGGACCGAAATATCGTCGCCTTCAGCAGTTCGACCTCATCGCTGGAATGGCACCTCTGCTCGTCATCAACCTTCTGTTCTGGATCGTCGCCGCGGAGTTCAACGCCGCACATCCAGGATTCTCGATCGCTGATGAGTTCGACCTCTCACACATGCTCTCCGTCGCGGTGGGGCCGGCGGGGCCCTTCCTGCTGTGGATGTGCATCTTCTTCGCCGCGATGACGAGCTTCCCCCCGCAGTCTCGTGGGTTCGCGCAGCTCGCGATCAACGGCATCAACCATTCTGTGCCCTCGATGCGGAAGTTCCTGGGCCGAGATGAGGAGAACCCTGCGTTCCGGTGGATTCAGGCCATCGTCTTCATCATCGTCCCCTTGGTCTCGACCATTCCGGGCGCACCGGATCTCATCTCACTCAACATCGTCGGCACCGCAATCTCGACGGTGCTCAGCCTGCCGATCATCGTCGTCTGCATTCTGCTCCTGACATCGCGGAAGAAGCACATGCACAGCTACGCGGTGAACCCGAAGTGGCAGACGGCGCTGCTGGCTCTTCTCGGTGTCATTGCGATCATCATCGGATTTCAGATTGCGATGCAGATTCCGTCGATGTTTGACACCGCCTTCGGATGACCTGCACCGGATGATCCGCACCGGATGCAACACTGACCGGACCACACAGCAAAGGAGTCACGCATGAATCTGCTCGCGAACGAGAGGCTTGAACACGTATCCGAGCCGCCCGCCGACGGCAGGCTCCGATACTTCGACGATTCGGGCAATGCCGCGGCAGTCATCCCGACCGATCGCCGTTCCAACCACGCTCCGTCGGTTCTGGCACTGCGTGACGGAACCGTGCTCGCGGCCTGGTTCGGCGGCAGCGATGAGGGCAACAAGGACATCGACGTGCTCGTTTCCCGATTCGACTCGAACGCTGCCACGTGGTCTGCCTCTGCGGCTGTCACGCACGACGAGATCCGATCAGACCAGAATCCCGGTCTGTTCGAGGCCTCCGACGGTCAGATCTGGCTTGTCTACACTTCTCAGCTGTCGCGGCAGTCAGGTGTGCCTGAGACCTTCAACCTGCAGTACACCTCGGTGGTGAAGGTGATTCGCTCCGCTGATGGTGGCAAGAACTGGTCTCAGCCGCAGACGCTGTTCGACAGGCAAGGAACATTCTGCCGCCAACCGATCCAGGTCCTCAGCGACGGCAGATGGGTTCATCCCCAATGGCTGTGCTTCGACGACGATTCGAAGAACGGTTCGGACCAGCCGGTGCTTCAGATCTCCGAGGACGAGGGCAGCACCTGGCACCAGATCGAATTCCCTGACGCGAGCGGCCGGGTCCACCCCAATGTCGTCGAGCTCGAGCCCGGGCGCCTGGTGTGTCTGTTCCGCTCGCGCTTCGCCGATTGGGTCTACATCAGCAGATCCGAAGACGGAGGCGAGACCTGGACCGCTCCAGAGGCAACCGATGTGCCGAATAACAACGCCGGTCTCAGTGCATTCCTTCTGCCTTCCGGCATGTTGGCTCTGGTCTCGAACGAGCACCAGGTCACTCACGAGCCCGCCGAGGTGGTGTGGCCCTATGAGCGGATGAGAATGGTCATCGCCGTCTCCAACGACGAAGGCCGCACCTGGCCGGTGCGCCGGGTCATCGAGCCCGGCGACGGATTCACCGGCTCCGGCAATCTGCGCAGCAACCGCCGGCAGGAGTATCCGCACGGAATCGTCGACTCCGAGGGGCTCATCCACGTCGTCTACGCCTACGGTTCACGTCGAGCAGTCAGGCACGTCGTCTTCGCCGAGGACTGGATCTCAGGAGTCGAGGACCAAGTCCATACCGACTGCAAACTCTGGGGTTGAATCCGTCGGGGGTGTCGGGGAGCGCGTCCTTCTAGTCGTGTGCCTTGCCCCTGTCGTCGACGGTGACCACGCGGATGCCGCGGGATTCGAATGCCGTGATCTGCTCAGCTTCAGCTGCCTCATCGGTCACGAGCGTCCACCCATTGCCCAGGTCTGCCCAGGCATGGAAGGGGCGTTGGCCCAGCTTGGCCGAGTGGGCGACGACGAAGACGTGGGTGGCACGTCGGCTCATGAGCTCTTTGAGCCGAACCTGCTCTGCTGTGGCCTCGCATACGCCGTCTTCGGCGGTGACGGCATCGGCACCGAGGAAGGCGAAGTCGAAGGTGAACTTCTCCAATCCGACTTCGGTGATCGGACCGATGAAGCCCTGGCTGATCGACCGGTACCGGCCGCCGAGGAGGGTGAATTCGATCCCCTCCGCGCCCGTCATCTGCTGCAGAGAGGTGAGCCCTGTTGACACGACCGAAAGCGGAGTCGTCTCGCGCAGTGCGCGCGCGATCTGCGCAGTCGTGCTGCCCGCGTCGAGGAGGACATGTGAACCCGCCGGTACCTGCTGCGCACACCACGCACCAAGCGCCCGCTTGATTTCAGGGGCCTCGTGGGAGCGTTCATCCAGTGTGCTCTCCGCCTCTGCGGGGACGGCGATGACACCGCCGTAGGTGCGTGCGAGGTCCCCTGAGTCGGTGAGTCGCGCGAGGTCACGCCGGATCGTCGAGGCGGTGACACCGAGCATCTCCGAGAGAGTCTCGACACTCATCTCGCCCTGCGCCCGAACCCGCTGGATGATCTCCTCGCGCCTATCGCCTGCGTTCATCTCTCTCCGATGTCTGCTGTCGGTGGTCGAAACCTGCCGCCCGCCGATGGGCGGCTCTTAGCCGTGCGGCCACTGTATCGCGGTTGACCACGGCTGGCTGAATCCCCGGCCGGTGGTCTGGGGTTGCCCCAGCGATCACGAGGGCGCTGGAATCGTGGCGTTGGACAGGTTCAGACAGTCGCCAGTGTTGCGGCCTGTCGCATGGCTTCACTCATGCTTTCAGTGTCGACCTTGCCGGTGCCTGCGATGTCGAACGCCGTTCCATGGTCAACGGAGGTGCGGATCACGGGAAGTCCGACAGTGATGTTGACTCCGGCGTCGATGCCGAGCACCTTGATCGGCCCGTGCCCCTGGTCGTGGTACATCGCGACGATGAGGTCGTAGTCGCCGCGTCCTGCGAGGAAGAAGGCGGTGTCGGCAGAGAGGGGGCCGACAGCGTCGATTCCGTCACCCTGGAGTGCGGTGATGGCGGGAGCGATCTTCTCCGCCTCTTCTCCGTAGCCGAAGAGTCCGTTCTCTCCTGCATGCGGATTGATCGCGCAGACACCGATATGGGGCCGCTCGATTCCTGCTCTGATGAGTGCGTCATTCCCGCGACGGACCGTGCGCTCAACCAGGCCGGGCTCGATTGTGGCCACGGCATCGATGAGGCCGATGTGGGTCGTCACGTGGATGACTCGCAGCTTGGGTGAGGAGAGCATCATCGAGACCTCCTCAGTTCCGGTCAGAGCGGCCAGCATCTCGGTGTGCCCGGGGTACTGATGGCCGGCGGAGTGCAGCGCTTCCTTGTTCAGCGGTGCCGTGCAGATTGCCTGGACGTCGCCGGACATGGCCAGCTGCGACGCTCGTTCGATATAGCGGAATGCGGCGTCGCCGGCAGTGTCGGATAACCGTCCCCACTCCAGGTCAGAAGGCAGCAGGCCGAGGTCGATGACGTCGATGACGCCTTGAGAGTCCTCGGCCGCAGCCGGGGAGTCGATGACGCGGATCGACGCACTGACGCCGAGGATCTCGGCGGCCTGTTCGAGCCGAGCCGCATCGCCGATGACGACGGGTCGAGCAACCTCGAGCACTGTGGGGTCGAGGCAGGCGGCGACGCAGATCTCTGGACCGACTCCGGCTCCGTCGCCCATGGTCACTGCGACTGTGGGACGCGATGTCATTCGTTCTCCTTCGTGGTTTGCGACGGTGATCGGGGTGGGTGCTGTCCCGTGGGTCAGCGCTTCGTGGATGAGAGTGAGGGAATCGTCGTCTCCCTGGCCGCCGGGTCGCGTGACGACACGACCGAGCTCACTGTGTTCACCGGGCCTCGCCGAGGTGGTCCCCACCTGAGAGAGGACCGCGCCGGGGTGGATTTCGCGCATCGTGACGACTTCCCCGACACCGAGGCGGTCGAGCACTGCTCGTGCTGTCTCGCCTCCTGTGGCGGCCAGGTGGACAGGACCGATGTCTATGAGCGAGCGTGCGACGAGTTCGGCCAGAAGGCCTGGAAGCGGGCGAGGATCGACCGAGTCTCCGGTGTCCGTGAGCCGGATGACGAGGTTGCCGCCGGTCAGCCGATTCCGGATTTCAGCGGCGGTGACGTGCAGGGCATCGGGGCTGTCGTTCCAGGCCGAGACTTCGGTGGCAAGGATGTCGAGGACGCCGACTTGGGCGTGTTCCTGCAGATGAGCCAACTGATCGTCGATGCGATCTGCCGCAGTGCCGAGAATGAAGAGGACCGGAGCGCTCAGGGCTGTGGGCGGTTCGATGAGCGGCGCAGAGCGTCTGAGGGCTCGACCGTCGGCGATGGCGCGGGCCAATGCTGCTGATCCGACGACTGTGGCACAGGTGGATGAGGCGAGGGCGATGACCTGCCCGATGTCGTCCATGGTTTCGGCGTCGGCGATGATGAGGCGCTCTGACCGGAATCGTGCTGCCAGTTCGTGCGGGCTGCTCGTGCGAAGCTGGTCGAGTTCGAGGGGAGTCGGTGCTTCGGGGCAGAGGTCATTGAGACTGTCGGGGCCCGAGTGGTCTTCGATGTTCCAGGCGCGTGTATCGGCAAGCCGTATACCGTCGATGTAGGGGACGCCGCCGATGACGGTGCGGTTGTGCTGGGGGAGTGCCGGAGCGAAGATCACCGGTCCGTTCGTGCTCTCCAGAGCCGCAGACAGATGTGCTCTGACGTTTCCACGCAGCAGAGAATCGACTTTGATGATGGTGGTCTGATTCTTGGTTCGCAGTGTCTCAAGTGCGGAGCGTGTGCGTGAGGCTGCTTCGACCGGTGTGAGATAGCGGCAGTCGAGGTCGAGCGCGACATCCTGCGGAGCCTCATTCGCGCTCTCGGGCGAGGTCGGCCGTCCACTCGAGTCGGTGAGGAGGATGCGGACAGGAGTGCCGAGGGTGGCTGCCGCTTCCGCTGCTCCGCTGAGGTCGTCGGCAAGAATGAGCATGCCGGGGTCGCCTGCAGACATGGCACTCCTTTGCGTCCGATCTGGCTGGAGTTCCAGATTGCCACGATTGCGCGAAATGCGCAAATCTTTGCACGTTACACGCAGAAGTGAGATGATTCTTTGACATGGATCGCACCATTCACTCGACGAGGAGCACAGTATGACAGCAGACAAGAGCCTCTCCTTGGACGGTGTCCCCGTCCGATTGTCACCGCTGGTTCTAGGCACCATGACCTTCGGAGACACCGTCCCGGAGGTGACCGCGCACGAAGTGATCGAAGCGGCCCTGGCCGCGGGCATCACCGGAATCGACACCGCCAACGGCTACGCGAAGTCGGCCACCGAAGGCCTCATCTCACCACTTGTGAAGAAGCATCGCGACTCCATTGTGCTGGCGACCAAGGCAGGCATGCCCCACGCCGATGCAGGAGATGATTCGCCGCTGTCGGCGAAAGGGCTGAGGGCCAGTGTCGAGGGCTCCTTGCGGCGCCTCGACGTCGACTCCATCGACCTCTTCTACCTGCACCAGCCGGACCGGGCTGCAAGTCTCGGGGAAACTATGGGAGCTGTGGCGCAGCTGCATTCTGAGGGCAAGATCAAAGCCCTGGGCATCTCGAACTTCGCCGCATGGCAGGCCGTGGACGTCATCGCTGCTGCGGGTGTCGCTGGTGCCCCACGACCCGTGATCGCGCAGAACGTCTACAGTGTGCTCGCCCGCCAGATCGAAGACGAATGGCTCGAGTGCGGTGCTGCGCACGGCATCGCGACGATGGCCTACAACCCGCTCGCCGGTGGGCTTCTGGCCCGGCGTCCGTCCAGCGACGGCACCCCGGACCGCTTCACCGGATCGGTCCTCGCGCAGATGTACTCCCAACGGTATCTCTCCGATTCGGTGCTGACGATGGTCGAAGCATTCGCCGCCGTCGCCGATGAAGCCGGCATCCCTCAACCAGAGCTGGCTCTGAGGTGGGTGGCAGGCGCCAAGGGAATCGATTCCCTTCTGCTGGGTGCCAGCCGTGTCTCGCAGCTGGAAGCGAACATCGCTGCGGTGGCCAATGGGCCCTTGCCAGAAGATGTTCTCACTGCGATCGACGAGGCAACAGTCTCGGTCCGCGGATCGCAGCCCAAATACAACCGCTGAACTTCACTCACATCCTTAGGAAGGGAAGACCCATGTCCTCGATCACAGGCGTTCTCGCCGCAGTAGCCACTCCGTTCGATGACGACGAAAAGCTCGTCGAATCGGCTCTGCGCGCTCACGTGCGCCGTCAGCTCGATGCCGGTATCCACGGCATCTTCGCCCTGGGCACAAACGGAGAATTCTACGCTCAGTCCGCGGCCGAGCGCGCCGAAGCGACTCGACTGGTCGTCGATGAGGTGGCCGGCCAGGTTCCCGTCGTCATCGGCGCAGGCGCCGCCACGACCCGAGAGACCATCACCATCGCGCAGGATGCCGCAGCTGCTGGAGCCGATGCGCTCTCCATCATCACCCCGTATTTCGCTGCGGCGTCACAAGCGGAGATCTCCAATCATTTCCGAGCTGTGGCGGAGTCGGTCGATGTCCCGGTCATCGTGTACAACATTCCCGCGCGCACAGGCAATGCTGTGGCTCCCGCAACTCTCGAAAAGCTCGCCGAGGTGGACAACATCACCGGGGTGAAGGACTCGAGCGGAAATTTCGACACGATCCTGCAGTACCTGGAGCGCACAGACCGGGAGAGTTTCGACGTCATCTCCGGCAATGACTCACTCATTCTGTGGACACTTCTCGCCGGCGGTTCCGGCGGCATCAGCGGTATTGCGAACATCTATCCGAAGACCATGGCGTCGATCTACGACCTCTTCGTCTCCGGGAATTCGGCGGGTGCGCGCGCCGCGCAGGACAGCATTCGTCCGATCCGCAACTGCCTGGCGCTTGGCAACCCCAACACCGTGGTCAAGCACGCAGCCAATGTCCGCGAATTCGGCCTGGGTCCGGCGCGGGCTCCATTCAACGCGCTCTCCGATGCGGCGAAGAAACAGATCTCAGAGACAGTCACCGCTGATCTTGGGCGCGGATTGGCCTGAGGCTCTACTCTCTCAGGACTATTACCTGGGCCCATTAAGGGAGGGTCTGCACTTAATCGGTGTAGACCCTCCCTTAGTGTTTGGCGATCACTGGAACGGGTAAAGGCACTGAGCGAGACTTTGAGATTGTGGGGCTCGTTCATCCTCAAGTGTGTACAGAAAATTCTGAATCTGACCCTGAAGTACCGAAAACCAGCGCGCAAGTTATGATAACGTCGCTCTAACACTCAGAACTGTATACAGTTAATGACAATGTTTGTGCTGAACTCTATGGGGGCGTGGTGGCGATTACAGGCGAAAACCGTAGGTTGGTCGAATACGCGCACTCGCGACTTCGTGCCGACATCATTAGCAATCGCATACCCGCAGACACTTCGATCAGCCAGGTGAAGCTGGCCGAAGAGCTCGGCGTCAGCAGAACACCGTTGCGAGAAGCGCTTCGGATGCTTCAGCATGAAGGGCTGGCGAGGGTCGAAGCCAATAAGCGTGTGACAATCGCTGATGTGAATCCGGCAGACCTCGACGCACTCTATGCGCTGCGGATACAGCAGGAAGCTCTGACCATCTTTCAGAGTACGAAGCATGCCTCTAATCGACAACGGGACGAGGCGCGGAGCAATTTGGAAGCGATGTTCACCGCAATCCGTGACGACAACATCGATGAGTGGAGCTCGGCTCATCGACGCTTCCATATGTCGATGGCAGGTGGGGTGCACGAGCGTTTCCAGACGTCTATCTCCCGACACTTCGACCACGCCGAACGCTACCGGCATATCTACCTCGTCGGGTCAGACGTCAACTGGGCGCAGAGCTCGCAAGATCACAGCGCAATCTGCGAAGCCTACGTTGCGGGGCAGGCAGCGTGGGCGGCTGAACTTTTGGCCGAGCACTATGCCCGCACTGCGAAAACTGTAATTCAAACTATTGATCCCGAGTTTGCCCCGGAAATGGTGGCGAGCGCAGTCACGATGGCGTTGAGTTTGCGCTTCGTGTGATGGCTTGGATTCGCTGGGATGCTTGGTGATCAGCGAGTCCTGTGAGTTCGGATAAATGGGTAGTTCATGTCAAAGGAGACACGATGAATATTCTCAAGACAGTCAACAGAATTCCCGGCGGATTGATGATCGTTCCATTGCTCTTAGGAGCAACCATCAACAGCTTCTTTCCCCAAGTGCTTGAGATAGGTGGATTCACTCAAGCAGCTTTCAAAGATGGAGCAAGCGCCATCATCGGCATCTTCCTGCTGATTATGGGTTCTCAGCTGACCGTGAAGTCGACGGGACCCGTGGTACAGAAGGGTTTCGCTATCCTTCTGGGCAAACTGGTTGCGGGAGTTGCTGTCGGACTAGTGGTCGGATTCCTCATACCTGGCGGTGTCCTATGGTCATTAACCCCACTTGCCATCATCGCGGCAATGATTAATTCCAACGGCGGACTGTTTGCAGCGCTGACCAAGGAGTTTGGCAACAAGACCGACCGCGGAACTTTTCCCATTATCGCGCTGAACGACGGTCCATTTTTTACCTTGGTGGTTCTCGGCGCAGCAGGGCTGGCCGATGTGCCGTTTGTCGCTCTCATTTCCGTCATCATTCCGATCCTGATCGGATTCATTCTTGGCAATCTCGATCCTAGAATCCGAGAGTTCCTGCGGCCCGGCGAGTCCGTTCTCATCCCATTCTTCGCGTTCCCACTGGGTACCGGAATTGATTTTGGCGATATTATCGCCGCTGGTCCGCCGGGAGTGCTATTGGGCATCATGACAGTGGCGCTATCGGGCGGAGGGGCAATGCTGTTCCTTCATCTCATCCACGTCGTCAAGCGTACCCCGAGGGAACGGCGGAATCTCATCTCTGGCGCCGCTGAGTCCTCCACGGCGGGCAATGCAGTGGCAACACCTGCTGTCGTCGCTTCGATAGATCCGGCGTACTCCGAAATAGCGGGAATTGCAACGACACAGGTGGCTGGCGCCGTTGTTACAACCGCGATTCTCACTCCGGTGCTGACGACACTGATTTATAAATGGCAGATGAAGCGTGGCATCGATCCGCAGCTTGAACATCCGGGAGATGCGAGTACGCAGACACACTCCGACGCCCGCGCGAGTGCTGAATCAACTGACCCCCAGTGACGCTGGGGCACGTGAATATCGAAGGGGAAGCATTATGAACATCAAATTTCTACCTCCTGACCTCGGAGACAACGTAGCCATAGCGACGGAGCGAATCGTGGCAGGTGAAATCCTCGACATCGAAGGAACCGATATCGAGATTCAAACGACAGTCCCTAAGGGGCATCGTTTCGCTGTTAAACATATTGGAGTCGACGAGGCAGTGAGATCATGGTCCTATCCGTTCGGATACGCCGTCGCCGACATTTCGGTTGGTGAGTATCTTTGTAACGCGAAGATGAAAAAGGTCCTCGAACTTCGCGACCCGGACGAATATCAGCAGGGCCTAACCGTCAACTTCTCCGATCGTGACACAACGATCGAGCAGATAGTGCCAGAACCGGATCAGTACTTCCCGCAACGGGAGCTTCTGAGGGACTCGAAGACTTTCTTGGGATTCCATCGAAGTGAAAGCCGCGGATGGGGGACTCGGAACTATGTTGCCGTAATCGGTGTGACGTCATTGGTAAGGAATCTGGTGCTATCCTCGTCTGCAGCGATCGCGGATGATGTGAAAACTGGAGACAACTTCCATGGAATAGCGCCCGTTGTCCATACCGAAGCAGGGAGTGAGGGGTCCTTCAACAACCGAAACCTCGTACTGCGAACTCTCGCTGGGTTCGCAGTGAATCCTAATATAGCCGCCGCGGTGTACGTCACTTCGGAGGACTCTCCTATCAGTAACGAGGAGCTCCACTCGGCATTGCGTGAACTCGGCGATCGGTACTATTCGAGCACTGTGCGCTTCTTCACTGCCGGGATAAATGAGGCTCAGGACGTTGAAGCTCTCAAAAGAATCGTAAATCCATTAGTGGCCAAGGCTCAACGTCAGGTCGCTGGCGAGGCTCCGATGTCTGCGCTTAAGCTTGGTCTGCAGTGTGGAGGCTCGGACGCCTTTTCCGGGGTGACAGCTAATCCGCTGCTCGGTGCTGCAGTCGAGAAGGCTCTTGCGCGGGGAGGCACCGCGAATCTCGCTGAGACCGACGAGCTCATCGGTGCCGAAGAACACGTCTTGGCGAAAGTTCGTGATGACACAGTTGTTCGTAGTTTTCTGGATAAGCAGAACGCATTCAAAGCATACGCTCGCAGACATGGTCAAACTGCCGAAGGGAACGTATCCGGAGGAAACATTTACCGCGGCCTGTATAACATCACGTTGAAGTCCCTGGGTGCTGGACGGAAACGCGCGCATGAGACGGTCCTCGACTACGTAATCGGCTATGGAGAGCCGATGGACCGTCCGGGGTACTACTTTATGGACAGCCCAGGGAATGACCTGGAGAGTATCGCAGGTCAGGTGGCATCCGGGGCAAACGTCATCCTATTCACGACAGGCAATGGCTCGATCACAAACTTTCCATTCGTGCCCACGATCAAGATCGTCACGACGACAGAGCGATACTCGTTACTCGAGAGCGATATGGATTTCAACGCCGGTTCGCTGATGGAGGGGCGTCCGTTCGATGAAGCCGCTGACGAGCTATTTGAGTTGACTCTCTCGGTCGCTTCAGGTCGTCTTAGCAAAGGCGAACTCACGGGTCAGTCTCAAGTGCAGGTCTGGCGTGATTGGCACGTCGCCGACGAGAAAATCCCGTCGACACCGCGTGCTGTTCCTCGAGGGCGTCCAGCGTTGCCACTGAGCGATCGGGAGCACATCGAGCCTGTGTTGAAGCAGGACCAAACAACTATTGCGATCCTTCCAACCAGCCTGTGCTCGGGGCAGGTCGCAGAACAAATTGCCGGTCGCGCGAATGAGCGAGCCGACGGGCGCTGGGAGACTATTGCCTTGCCTCATACTGAGGGCTGCGGAGTCTCGGGCGGAGAAGCAGAAGACCTCTTTGCCCGCACCATGGTCGGATACGCTGTGCACCAAACACTGAAGCACACCATTTTCCTCGAGCACGGGTGCGAGAAAACGCACAATGACTACTTTGTTGATCAGCTGAACAAGCGTGGGATCGACCCGTCCGACTTCGACTGGGCGAGTATCCAACGCGCTGGCGGGATCGAGTCGGTGACGAGCGCAGTGCTTAGCAAGATTGAGTCCCATGTCAACGAAGAGGTCTCCCGCAACTCACCACAGTCGGGTGAAGATAAGGCACCCTGCTGTTTGCGAAGCATCGGAATGGGGAGCGCCGCACGTGAGATTACGCCTGGTGCGGCCCGGGCTTTCGCCTCGGGAGCGACTGCATTCCTGGATCGGGGGATCGGGGTTGTCCTAAACGAAATGGACCCACTTCTGCAGGTTCCCGAATTCCGTGAGACTTTGAACTTGGAGTCCACGGACGCGACTCTTCAGTACGGACAATCGATCGACCATCTCGGCTTCCATATTATGCAAACCAGCACTGGGGATTGGTCGGAAGCGGCGACAGGCATGGGTGCGTGCGGCGTCGACGTTTTCGCTGTTCTCGCCGGACTTAGACCGCTGTCTCCACACCGTTTCCTGCCTACAGTTCAGTTCTCTGAATCAGTAGACGACACCGGGACGTTCGACGGGGTCCTCACTGGGAACGACGGTGAGGGAGGAGACATCATTCTCCATCGAACTATTGAAGCATTCTCTGGGACCTATCTGCAGAAAATCGGACACCGACCCAACGTCGGATTTCAGCTTTCCCGGGGCTTTACAGGAGTCTCGTTGTGACTGCTACAGCGTTGCTCAACCACCTCACCGTTTGGAAGGACCACCACTAGTGAAGATCGCTCGCATCGATAATCGCGCCCACCTGATCCATGACACTGCCGAAGCCCTGCTTGCCATCGATATCGGGAGTGCTTCAGAAGGCCAGCTGCCAACCTCGACGAAAGCGCTGTTGGCGCGGATCGGCGATTTGAAGAAATTGTCACGCAGGATCGACTGGGCAGTCGAAGCTGTTGAGGTGCAAATCGAAAGTCTGCAAACTCCGATCCCCGATCCCTCGCAGATTCTTGCAGTCGGGATGAACTATCAGGACCACGCTGACGAAGTTGATATCGCGACACCAGATTCGCCCGCAATTTTCACGAAGTTCCAATCCTCGCTGACCGGGGCAGACTCGGACGTGGCCCTGCCCTCGGCGTCGGTAGATTGGGAAGCTGAACTTGTCGCAGTCATTGGAGAGGGCGGCAGACAGATTTCACAAGATAGGGCGTGGAACCATATTGCCGGGTATGCGGTGGGACAGGACCTTTCTTGCCGAGAGCTTCAGTTCGCTGCAACGAGCGCTCCGCAGTTTTCATTGGGCAAGTCCTACGAGGGCTTCGCGCCAATCGGACCGTGGATCACCACAGCCGAAGAGGTCGAGGACCCTACGAACCTTGAGATCAACTGTCGCCGCGGCGACGAGATTCTGCAACAGGGAACCACTGCGAAGCTCGTCTTCGACATCCCGACGCTCATTGAGCATTTCTCATCGGTGATTGAGCTACGCCCCGGGGACCTGATCTTTACGGGGACACCTCACGGCGTCGGATTTGGTAGGGATCCGCAAGTCTTCCTGCGATCGGGCGACACCTTGACCAGCTCGATCTCAGGTTTGGGATCGATAGTCCAGCGATTCCATTGAGCTTTTCGACGCCGTCCGATTCAGATCAAAGAAGCGGCGCTGCAACTGGGAAGCGCGGCTCCTGGCCTTGCAGCACGCGGACGACGTCTTCGACGGCCCATGTGCCCATATTGGCGTTGGCGATATCCGAGTAAGCGCCGATGTGCGGGGTGGCGATGAGATTCGGTGCCTGCAGCAGTGGGTCGTCGGTCGGCGGCGGCTCGGCGGCGAATGCGTCGAGAGCCGCGAAGGAGAGCCGACCGTCGTGCAGTGCCGAGACCAGTGCCGCCTCATCGATCAATCCGCCGCGGGCAGCATTGATCAGCCCAGCACCTCGCGGCATCGATTCGATGTGCTGAGCCGACAGCAGCGGTTCTTCTCCACCGGGCAGGTGGAGGGTGAGGAAATCTGAGCCCGCCACCACCTCGGCGAGGCCCTGAGGTTGTGCCCCGGCCGCGGCGATGGCTTCCTCGGGAACAAAGGGATCGTAGGCCGCGATCTGCAAGTCGAAGCTTCTCGCCCGCTTGGCGACGGCCCGACCGATGCGGCCGAAGCCGAGGATCCCCAGCTGCTTGCCGCTGAGCTCGGTGCCGAAGAAGACATCCCACCGGCCGCTGCGCAGAGACTCTTCGGCCTCACGTATGCGTCGGGCGCCCATGAGCAGGAATCCCATGGTCAGATCGGCGACGGCATCGGCATTGGCGCCTGGGGTATTCACGACCGTCACCCCTGCCGCCGCCGCTGCCTCGAGGTCGATGTTGTCGACCCCGGCCCCGTGTTTGGCGATCACCTTGAGATCGGGGCAGCCGGCGAATACCTCGGCGTCCATCCGGTCAAGACCCACGAGAACCGCCTCGGCGCCGTCCAGCGCTGTGATGAGCTCTCGACCGGACTTGGGGTGATTCTCGGTTCGGTGCTCAAGCTCGAGGCCCAGGGAATCGGCGCGATCGCGGGGCGCGACCGAGAACTTTCCGAATGAAGGGGTGAGGACTCTCAGGCGCATCAGGCTCCGATCTCGATTCCGAAGGTCTCGAATATTGAATAGATCCCCAGCAGCCCGATGGCCAGCGAGGCGAAGACGAGCATCACGGTGAAGAAATTGTTGGACTTGAACTCGGCAGGGACTTCACGGGTGCGAAGGTACCAGACGGCGATGACGACCGCGACGAGGAAGACGCCGCTGGCGACTCCGCCGATCTGCACCATGATCACCGGGGACTGGATGATGAGATAGCTCGTTGCCCAAATGATGGGGAAGACGACGGTGAGGACGCGGATGATGCGAGTGCGGGTGCGCAGGTTCGTCCAGTCGAACGCGCCGAGGATGGAGACGGTGTTCGCCCATAGCCGGGGAACGCTGGCCGAGGACGCGATGAAGGTGGAGAACAGAACGGCGAAGGCACCGATCAGGAAGATCCAATGGCCGGTCTCGCCCATCACCGAGGAGTACATCGACGACAGCGTCGTGATCATCTCATTGCCCTCGGGGACGAGGTTCTGGGGGTGGAGGATCGCGGCACCGATGACGTAGAAGGACATGGTGCACACCGTCGAGACGATCCAGGAGACGAGAACGTCGGTGCGCATCACGGAGATCCAGCCATGCGCACGACGCGCACGCTCCGCGGAGCCGTCATTGGGGCCGGTGTAGCGGGCGTAGCCCTTCTCGAGGCACCAGTAGGTGTACGTGGTCATCTCGTCGGCCCCGACTCCGGTGATGCCGAACATTGCGACCGCAAAGCCGAGCGTGCCCGCGGGGATCGCGAAGGTCAGTCCAGTCATGACGTCCGCCGAGGTGTAGGCGAAGTCGGTGAATGGCAGTGAGAGTGCGAGCCCGACCGTGGAGACGGTGAAGATGATGACGGCCGCGACGGAGAACTTCTCGACGATGCTGTACTTGTTCGTCACCAGCAGGGAGACGACGACGGCGAGGGAGACGACCGTCCAGAAGACGAGCGAGGGTGTGGAAAGAGGCTCGCCGAAGACCGGGAGCATGATCGACAGGGCGGCGACAGCGCCGCCGATGATGCCTCCGCGCTGGAGCACCTTCGCGAAGTCCATGAGAATCCACAGCAGATTGATCCACCCGGCTCGACCGATGAGGCGGGGGCCGACGTGCCCATAGCCCTCAAGCGCGGGCTTGCCCGAGAGGATCGTCCACTGTGCGATCTCGAGTTGAACCCAGACCTTGACCGCGGTCGAGATGATGACGAGCCAGAGGAGGACGAAGCCAGCCTTGGCACCCAAAGCCGTCGTGGTGATGAGCTCGCCGGAGCCGATGACCGCTGCCGAGATGACCAGACCGGGGCCAAGGTACTTGAGCTTCCCCGCGAATGTGGTGGGCGGCTCGAGCACGTCCTTCGGATCGAGATGATACGGGTCGATGTTGGGCGTGACGGCTGCCGAGGTATCTGGTGCGTCTGCGGCTGAGCCGCCGTAAGCGGAGGCCCCGTAGGCGGAATCTCCGTCTGTGGTGTGATTCGTCGTCATTGTCGGCTTCCTTGCGCGATGTCCGGTCTGGATTTCAGTGTCGAGATCGCTGGCATATTGCTTTCGCGAATGTGCAGCGCAAGCAATATGACGCAGTGCGGTGCTGCATGTTTCGACGCGGAGCGCGCAGAGGCCAGGTCCATCGATGAAGTCATTCTGCCAGCTGTGCGTGATGTGCGCAACATAGGTGCGTGAAATGCGCGACTGTCGAGGGGCGGGCCGTGCGGGCTCGTCGGCTCGAGGTCGTGCCGAGAGTGCTCTCCCTGTGCATCAGACGCGGCGATGGCACGACGAAATGGACGACCCGCACCGGAAAGTGCGAGACTTTCGGTACGGATCGCCCATGTCGACAAAGGTGGGGCCTCAGTGTGAGTCGCTCATGACTGTGGCTCTCCTATGGCCTTGAGCTGCTCTGGGGGTCATAACCTCCAGCAGCTGTCGACCGGAGCGTTCCCGGCGAACGTGCGGTTCGTGAAGATTTCGATTCGGGGAACGGTGGCGATGTATCCGCCGATATGAGTCGGCCCGAGGTTGTCCCGGAACAGGACTTTGTGCCCGGCGTCGCACCAGGTTGAGGCCAGTTCTTTTCCGAGGGCGAAGGGCACGACGTCATCGAGGTGGCTGTGGTTGACCAGCAGCGGAATGTCGGGGATCTCCGCCTGTCCGAGTTTCTGCTTGTCCGCCACCTCGAGGAAATTGTCCTCGATGAGCTCCTGGAACGAGGCTCCATCCTTGGTCAGGGTGTCGGTGTCGAGGAACGCATTCGAGACGAGGGCCTCGATGGTGCACTGGTTCGAGGCACGATCGACGGCGTCGAGGCCCTTCTGGTTGAGGTGCTTGGTCATGTCGACATCCGCCTGCCGCGCAAACGAATCGACCCCGTACAGGGCGAAGGCCGTGTAGACGCTTGAGAGTTCGGATACGGTTTTGTACAGGTCTGTGGGCACGGCACCCGCCGAGGCGGACACGACATTGAGTTCGGGTGCCCAGTCCTTCTTGAGTTCTAGGGCCGCCGCGGTGGCCTGTCCGCCCTGCGAATAGCCTCGCAGCTGAAGCTTCGTGTCGGCGTTGATCGAGCTTCCTTCGACCTCTTGCGCGGCCCTGGCCGCGTCGAGCACTGAGCGGCCCTCTTCGACGCGATTGAGATAGTTGTGCGCGCCCTCGGTGCCCAGTCCCACATAGTCGACGACGACCACGGGGCGCTTGGCCGCCAGTGCCGAGGTGACGGAGATTCCTTCGTATTCGGTGCCCATGCCCATCTGTCGGCTGGGAGCACACTTGTCGGCAATGCCCTGTGTGCCTGGGGCGATGACGACAGCATCCTCTGCGTCTTCGTTCGCGCCTTCGGGGGTCAGCAGCGTGGCGGTTGCGGCTCGCGCTGTGCCCTCTTCGTCAGTGGTCTTGTACATGAACGTCTCTGATTTCGCGCTGTGCTCTATCAGCTTGGCCGGATCGAGATAGAACTTCGAAGTCACCTGCTTGACCACTCCGCCGTTCTTATCCGGCAGCGTCGCTGGGGTCGTGTAGAAGTCCTCGGGAACTCCCGAATCGGGAAGGTCCTCGAGCGCTGCTGCGTACTCGACGTCAGCAGTGGTGATCTCGTCTGATTTCTCGATGGCCTTCTTGGCCTGCTCAACGCTCACACCTTCGGGGACGTTGCTCCGATTGAGGGAGCTTGAGTCCTCGGCCTGTCTGTCTTCGACCATCTTCTCGGCTTCTTTGTCCGATTGAGGGACCAGGTCCTGAGCTTGGGCTGGAGTGGTCACGGTGCCCATCGTGAGCGCCAGGGTGGCAATGGCGGCTGCGCTCGCCGCTGCGATGCGTCGTGTGTGTGGAAACGCTGCATGTCGGGACGTTCTCATCTGCGTGCAATCCTGTTCTGTCGTGTGTCTCGGCGTTGAGAGTGCGCGGACAGTGGTGGCGTCGCTGGCCGGTCAGACGGGAATGCCATCCGCTCGGTCATCGCTGTTATGACAACCGCATGGTGACGGGTGTCACAACCTTACTCGATAGTAGAACTTACCAGTAACATTTTTTGTCGGTCAATCAGGTTGAGAGAAGTGCCGTAGTGACATTCTGCCTGCCGGCGGAATTGCGGCGTGAGTATCTCACAATTGAGATTGGCAAGGACGGGTGTCGTGAGAACCGATATTGTGAATTCGCTGATACCAAGCGAACCACGGCACATCGACGAGCAATGACACGAAGGACACCCCGATTATGGACCATATGGGACTCGTATCTCTGATTCCGCCGTTGTTGGCGATCCTGCTCGCGGTGCTCTTCAGAAATGTCGTCATCGCACTGTTCGTCGGAATCTTCGTTGGTCTGATGATCGTCATCGGACCCAACCCGGTGACGACCACCATGGGGCTCGTCACCGATCATCTTGCGCCAGTGGTCACCGACAGCTACAACGCCGGCGTGATGATCCTCCTGTTCTTCATCGGAGGCTTCGTCGCTCTTGTCGAGCGCTCGGGCGGAGGAGCCGCACTGGCTGCGAAGGCCTCACGCCTCATCAACACCCGGGGCAAGGGGCAGATCTCCGCATGGTTGGGTGGCCTGATCATCTTCTTCTCCGATCTGGGCACCCCTCTCATCGTGGGACCGATCTTCGAGAAGATCTTCGACAGACTCAAGCTCTCTCGCGAGAAGCTGGCGTGGATTCTCGACTCGACATCGTCTCCTGTGGCAGTGCTCATCCCCTTCATCGGGTGGGGCATCTACATCATGGGGCTCATCCGAGAAGAGTTCGACAGAGAAGGTCTTCAGATCTCCGAATTCACGGTCTTCGTGCAGGCGATTCCATTTCAGTTCTACGCCATCCTCGCTGTCACCGCGGTCCCCGTCGTGGCGCTGACTCGGACGGACTTCGGCGCTATGCGTCGAGCTGAAAGACGTGTGCAGGAGACCGGCGAAATCCACTGGCCCAATTCGAAACCCCTGCGAGGATCCGATTCCACCAAGGACGATCCTGCAAGCGGCGCTGAAGTGGCCTCGGAAAGCCGCCCGATCGTCATCTGGCTGCCGCTGCTCGTGCTCTTCGTTACCCTCTTCTCGATCCTCGTGACTCTCGGCTTCCCGGCCGAGCCGATCCCGGGCGAGGAATTCCGCGCTGCGTTGAGCACCGCCTACCTTTTCGCAGCTGTGGTTCTCATCGCGCTCATGCTCATATTCAAGATCAATCCGATCGGCATCATTCTCGGGACCTACGTCAAGGGCATGGAGAAGATGATCGGCGTGGTGCTGATCCTCGTTCTGGCCTGGACCTTGGGTGGGCTGCTCGAGGCGATGGGGACCGCGAACTTCCTCGTCGAGATGATGTCCGGTGTCGTCCCTGCTGCTCTCGTGCCCGTCCTCATCTTCGTCTGCGCGGCCGCGATGTCCTTCGCCACCGGCAGCTCGTGGGGCACCTTCGCCATCATGATTCCCCTGGCGATCCCGGTCGCCTTCGGGCTCGACGCCGCTGTCATCGTGTGCATCGGCGCCGTGCTCTCCGGGGGAATCTTCGGGGACCACTGTTCCCCGATCTCCGATTCGACCATCCTCGCCTCGACCGGAGCCGGCACTGACCTGGTCGATCACGTCAAGACTCAGATCCCCTATGCGGTCATCAACGCAGTCATCGTCGCAGTCTCATTCGTCGTCGCAGGGGTCCTGGAGAGTCCGTACATCGTCATCTTCAGCGTCGCTGCGATGATCATCACCTACCTCGTCATCTCCCGGGTGAGTGCCGCACGGCAGCAGCGCACTGCCAGAACTGACACCTCGCCCCTCGCCGAGGTGGACTGATCTGGGCTCGACACGAGAACTGGCGTGCGTCAGACAGTCCAAGTCAGGCTGAGTAGGTTGCAACCTGCTCAGCCTGACTTGAACTGTGCACTTTCCCAGTGCACTCGCGAACGTCCCATAGCCGCAGCCTCGGCGAAAGGCTCAGGCGCGCTGTGCGTCCAGCGCCTCCACATCGGGGTAGATGGTCTCCGTCGGGGCAACGCTGCGGTTGCGGAGGAGGAAGTAGTAGAGGACGAAGGTCACGGCGATGCCGACGATCCAGGAGATGTCGGCTCCTCCCAGCTTCTCGACCAGGGGCCCGGTGTAGAAGGACTGGGCGAGGAAAGGAATCTGCACGACTACGCCGACTCCGTAGGCGAGGAGTGCTCGCCAGTTCCACGTGCCGTAGCGGCCCTTGTGGTCGTAGAAGGCGGGGATGTCGAAGCGGTCCTTCGAAATCAGGTAGAAGTCGGTGAGGTTGATGATGCTCCATGGGGTGAAGACCATGAGCAGCGCGAGGACGAAGTTCTTGAAGTTCGCGAGGAAGTCCTCCGAAGCCAACAGCGCCACAAGCACGGTCAGTGTGACGATGCCGATGACGAAGACCGCACGCGTCCAGCGGCGGATGTTCGTCTTCTCCCCGAATGAGGTGAGGATCGTCAGCGTGCACATGAAAGCACCGTAGGCGTTGAGCGTGTTGACGGTGAGCTTGCCCAGCAGGATGACGATGAAGATGAGGAGCGCGTAGACGCCTCCGCCGACGATGTCGCCGACGAAGCCGACCTGGTTCTCGACGAAGGAGTTTCCGGTCTCGGTCATGGCGGCAGCGCCGATGAGGGCGCCCAAAGTCATGGACCACTGAGATCCGACGACCGAGCCACCGAAGGTGAACCAGAAGGTCTTCGACGCGGGGGTCGAGCGCGGCAGGTAGCGCGAGTAGTCGGCGACGTAGGGGCCATAGGTCAGCTGCCAGCCGACGGAGAGCGCGATCGCGGACAGGAATGCCGGAAACGCGAAGGACGAGCCGGAGATCAGTCCGGGAACGTCGACCTTGGTGAACACGCAGTAGG
This sequence comes from Brevibacterium sp. AGC70, assembly GCF_057334195.1. Lineage (NCBI taxonomy): Bacteria > Bacillati > Actinomycetota > Actinomycetes > Micrococcales > Brevibacteriaceae > Brevibacterium > Brevibacterium sp. AGC70. The sequence continues at coordinate 62,134 of NZ_JBHFIH010000016.1, forward strand.
TGATGAAGAGGAACCCGAGCAGGCCGGTCACGGACGAGATCCGGCCGAGAACGTGGATGTACTTGTAGCCCAGCAGGGCGACCGCAGCGGTCAGTGCGCCGAAGATGACGATGCCCACTGCCGGCGTATTGACGCCGATGATGAGGTTGACGGCCTGGCCGGAGAGCACAGCACCGGTTGAGGCGAACCCGATGTACATGAGCACGACGAGCACCAGCGGGATGATCGCGCCGATGATGCCGAACTGAGCTCTCGAGGAGATCATCTGCGGCAGTCCCAGTTGTGGGCCCTGCGCGGAGTGGAGGGCCATGACGATTCCGCCGATGATGTTGCCGATGAGCAGGCCGATGATGGCCCACAGTGCATCGGCACCGAAGACGACAGCGAGAGCTCCGTCGACGATGGCGGTGATCTGGGTATTGGCGCCGAACCACAGCGTGAACTGGGAACGTGCGGTACCGTGACGTTCATTGTCAGGCACCATTTCGATGGATCGTTTCTCGATCCCCGAATTGGATGAGCTCGCCATGGGTTTCTCCTTCGAAAGATGAATCAGACCCAGTCAACACCCGAAATCAGAGCGATACGAGACCTGAGTCACACAAACTGTCCGACATATCGGATCATCGCGGTCGTCGAATGAATAGTGGGGTTCACGGGCGAATCGATCACCCTTGAACCCCGAACTGATCGTATTCCGATGCAGGTTTCGATTCTGTTTCGACTGGTTCAGTTCGACAGCGACCTGGCGATGATCGTGCGCTGGATCTCCGAAGAACCCTCATAGATGCGGTAGATCCTGGCATCACGGACATAGCGTTCGAGCGGGAAGTCCCTGGTGAAGCCGTAGCCGCCATGGATCTGCAGGGCCTCGTCGGCGATGAACGCGGCAGCCTCAGACGCAGCGAGCTTGGCTGTGGCCGAGGACCTGGTGAAGTCCACCTCAGCGTCTCTCTGCTCTGCGGCGTCCATCGTCAGCAGCCACGCAGAGCGGTATTTTGTGTACATATCGGCGAGTTTGAAGGCGATCCCCTGCAACCGGTTGAGGGGTTTGCCGCTGATCCTGCGCTCGCCGGCCCAGTCCACGGCAGCATCGAGGGCAGCTTTGCCGATGCCCAGGCTCATCGCCGCCACCTCGATGCGGCCCCGGTCGAGGACGCGCATGGCCGTGGTGAAGCCCTCGCCCTCGACGCCCAGAAGCGCGTCGTCGGGAACGATCGCATCGATGACGAATTCGTAGACCGGGCTGCCGCGCAGTCCCATGGTCTTCTCCGGAGGATTGAAGTTCAGCCCCGCCGAGGCGGCCGCGGTGTCGACGATGAAGGCGCTGATCCCCTTGTGCCCCGCGTCGACATCGGTCTTCGCATAGACGACGATGAAGTCGGCGAATCCGGCATTGGTGATGAAGCACTTGGAGCCCTTGAGGTGCCAGCCGCCGTCAACCTTCGTTGCCTTCGTCGACATCTCGGCAGGGTTGGATCCCGCACCCGGCTCGGTCAGCCCGAACGAGCCGATGACCTCACCGGAAGCGGCGCGCGGCAGCCATGATTCGCGCTGGGCATCGGTGCCGCCGAGAAGAATCGAATCGGTGGCGAGGAACTGCGCGGTGATGATCGAAGCGGTCGAGGCACAGGCCTCGGTCACCGCGGCGACCATCTGGCTCATCGCCACGGACCCGACTCCGGGCCCACCGAATTCCTCGGGCAGATTGAGGCCGAGGACACCCACCTCGGCGAGGGTCTTCAGCGTCTCATCCGAGACGCGCTCGTTCGCATCTGCGGCCGCGGCCTGCGGGACTAGCACGTCCCTGCTGATCTGCGTGACCGCGTCGACGAGTTCCTGCTCGTCGGCGCTGATGTCGAATCCCATGGTCCTGCTCCTTCGATGAGTGGCGGTGTCTACCAGTCGGTGGTCGTGCGTGGCCGCGGTGCGCGCAGCTCGTCATTGTGCTCGCCGAGGTGGGGCACCGGAAGCGTGGTTGTCGGCCTGGCACCATCGACGAGGAGGGGGTGGCGCAGGTGCGTATGACCGGTGCGGGCATCGGTGGTGGTGAGATCGCGGCCGGCGGTGATGGGGCCGTCGATGGCCTCGGTGAAGTTGAGGACAGGGGAGTTGGGGACTCCTGACGCGTCGAAGATCGCGCACAACTCGGCCACCGTGTGAGTGCTGGTGAACTCCTCGATCTCGGTGCGCAGATCCTCGTCGTTGTCTGAGCGGAGTCCGTCTGTGGCGAACCGGGCATCGGTGGCGAGCTCGGGTCTGCCGAGCGTGGCAGCGAGGACGCCGAAGAGCTTGTCGTTGGCCACGGCGATGACGACGAGACCGTCGGATCCGGCATAGGTGTCGAAGGGTGCGGAGGTGGGGTGTCGATTGCCGACGCGGTTCGGTGTGGAGCCAGCGGCATGGATGGCGGTGTTCGTCGGCTGCATCGCGAGCATGACGTCGAGCATCGGGATGTCGATGTGGGCACCTTCGCCGGTGGCCTGGCGGTGGAAGAGCGCGCTCGAGATGCCGAAGGCGGCGAAGACTCCTGCGGAGACGTCGGCGATGGATTCGCCTACGCGGGTAGGGGAGTCTTCGGGGAAACCGGTCGATGACATGAGACCGCTGAGCGCCTGGATGACGGTGTCGTAGGCGGGACGTTTCGCCTGGGTACCGGTCTGGCCGAACCCGGAGATCGAAGCGTAGACGATGTCCGGCTTGACCGCCTTGATGTCTGCGAAGGACAGTCCCAGTTTGGCCGCGACGCCGGGGCGGAAGTTCTCGACGACGACATCGCAGGTGCGGATGAAGTCGAGCAGCTTCTCGTGTGCGACAGGATCCTTGAGGTCGGCTTCGATGGATCGTTTGCCTCGGTTGAGGGAGGTGAAGTAGGTCGAGCCGGTCTCGGTGAAGGGACCCAGGTGCCGGGAGTCGTCGCCGTGTCCCGGCATCTCGATCTTGAACACCTCGGCGCCCTGATCGGCGAGCATGGCGGTGGCATACGGTCCTGCCAGCACTCGCGAGAAGTCCGCGACCCTGACCTCGGAAAGTAGTTGCTTCGTTGCGTCCATGAGGACAATCTTCGAGGTGAGGAGCGCGGAAGACAACGAGTCCCGCATGAGATTCGTCCGAAATGTCGGATGGCTGGCGCGGTCGGCGCGGCAGATCGAGCTATCGCAGGCTGAGTGGAGCTCACCGCACAGTGGGCAGGGCCGCCTCGGCGATGTCGAGGACCGAATCGAGTGCGGCGTCGTGATGGTCGAGGCGATAGGCGAGATAGAGCTTCGTCGTCTCATTGTCCGCGTTGAGGGGGACTGCGACGACGTCCGAACCGTAGCCGGCCGCCACCGAGTCGAAGGTGATCGTCACGCCCATGCCGGCACCCACGAGAGCCGCGATGGACTGCGAGTCGGGAGCTTCCTGAACGACCCTCGGCGCGAAACCCGCGTCGAGGCACAGGCGCATCCCGGTTTCGCGCAGATTCGAATTGGGGCGCGAGGGCAGGAAGATGAAACGCTCCTCGCTGAGTTCAGCGACGTCGACAGATGTTCGTTTGGCAAGGGGGTGACCAGGGGGAACGGCGACGCACGGGCGTTCGATCTGCACCGGTCGTCCGGCGATGAGTGAGGGTCGCTGCTGCCACCGGACCAGAGCGAGGTCGAGGGTGCCGTCCATGATCCGCTCGAGGCCCTCATCGGCATACACCCTCGACTCGAGCTGGAAGGAGACGCCCGGGTTGTTCTCCTCAGAGGCTGCGACAAGGGCGGCGACCAAGTGGCGGGACGAGGGGTGGGAGTAGCCGAATCGGATCCTTCCGATCTGCCCACGCGATGATCGGTGCACGGATTCGACGGCCGCCTGCTGGGTGGCGAGCATGTGCTTGGCAGGCTCGTAGAAGGCCTCCCCTGCGGAGGAGAGGCTGACGGATCGGGTGGTGCGCTGGAACAATGATGCGCCGAGTTCGGTCTCGAGTGCGCGGATGGTCCGGCTCAGCGGCGGTTGGGCCATGCCGAGTCGCTCGGCGGCACGGCCGAAATGGAGCTCTTCGGCAACCGCGACGAATGCGCGGATCTGACTCAGTTCCATCTTCGACGTCTCCATCTGCTCATTAGTCGCCTGCTGGCCGGTGTGGTCTGCTGGCTGGGATAGTCTGCACCCTGGTGCGATGCTCTGGCGCGCGGCCGCAGATTCCCGTTCCGCGCGATGCTCATTATTATTGCACGATTCGATAATAATTAAGTCAGTCTTTTGCGGAACTCGGACTTTAATATAGTCTGCGATTTATGGACAGTGACACAGTCGTCAGTTTGCCGCACGCGGTGGAGAAGCTCGTCAACCCCGGAGACACGATTGCCCTGGAAGGCTTCTCTCACCTTATCCCGTTCGCCGCGGGCCACGAGATCATCCGCCAGGGGATCACCGGACTCACGTTCTGTCGGATGACGCCCGATCTGCTCAGCGACATGATGATCGCTGCCGGAGGCGTCGATCGACTCGTGTGTTCGTTCTTCGCTTCGGGCTCGGCGGGCAGCCTCTATGAGGTCCGCCGGCGCATCGAGTCTCAGGACCCTGCTCCGCTGCCGGTCGAGGAGTACTCTCACCATGCGATGACGCTTCGCTATCACGCTGGCGCCGCCCGGCTCCCGTTTGCGCCGATCAGCTCGTTCGTCGGATCCGATATGCCGGGCATCAACCCGGACATCCGCGCCGTCGTCGATCCCTACACAGGCAAGAAGATCTATGTGGTGCCTCCGCTCAACCCGGATGTCACGATCATCCATGCTCAGCGCGCTGATAGGAAAGGCAACGTCCAGATCTGGGGCATCGCCGGAGTCCAGCAGGAAGCCGTCTACGCAGCCGACAAGGTCATCGTCACGGTCGAAGAGATCGTCGACGATGAGGTGGTCCGAGCCGACCCGAATCGCACCCTCATCCCCGCCCACGCCGTGGATGCCGTCTGCGTCGTCCCGACCGGTGCTCATCCCTCGTATGTGCAGGGTTCCTATGACCGTGACAACGCCTTCTACCGCGAATGGACGCCGATCTCACAGGACCCCGCTGAACTGCGCGAGTGGATCGATACGCACATCCGCGGAACGAAGGACCACGAGGAGTACCTCGATGCCATCGGCCGTGATCGGATCGCTGCTCTGCGGATGGCGCCCAGGCCCTCGGGCAGCGTCGACTACGGACGACGACCGGACGCATCGACAGAACGGAGCTCACGATGACCACTGCTGCTGACTTCACGGAGACCGAACTTGTCGTATGCGCGGCGGCGAAGATGCTCGCCCGCAGCAACACGGTCTTCGCCGGCATCGGCCTGCCCACGCTGGCCGTCGACCTCGCGCACCGCACCCTCAATCCCGATATCCAGCTGGTCTACGAATCCGGTGTGGCCGGTGCCCACCCGGAGTCGATGGCTGAGGGCATCGCCGATTCGGTCGTCGTCTCCGGCGCAGAGGCGGTGGTGAATATGCATGCCCTGTTCGGCTACGTACTCCAAGGCGGCAATGTCGACGTCGGGTTCCTCGGTGCTGCGCAGATCGATCGTTTCGGTTCCCTCAACACCACGGTCATCGGGGACTGGGATTCGCCGAAGGTGCGCCTGCCAGGATCGGGCGGTGCCGCCGATATCATGGCGAACGCCGGCGAAGTCTTCGTCATCCTCCGCCGCCACGATCCGGCGGCACTGCCGAGTGAACTCGATTTCGTCACCTCGGCCTCGCCGGTCAGGGCCGCTGAACATCCCGACTTCATCCAGCCGCGCGGATTCGGGGTCAGCACGGTGATCACTCCACTGGGAATCCTTCGCCGCAAGAACCGCCTCGGTGAGCTCGAGCTCACTCACGTCCATCCCGGCGTCACGAGTGAGCAGGTGCAGGAGCAGACCGGATGGGACCTGGCGATCTCCGACGATCTGTCCGTCACCCAGGAACCCACCGGCGAGGAGGTCCGACTTCTCCGCGACGAGATCGATACCGTCCGGCTCTACCTGCGGTGAGCGCAGCGAAAAGTGCCCCATGCGCAATGCGGATGGGGCACTTTTCGTGACCTGCGAACCTCCCCGCGGGGACGCCCACTGACTCAGGGTCGGGAAGCGTCCTCGCGGTCGAGGGCGGCGAGGCGCTCGTCCTCAGCGGTCTCTTCGGCGAGTTCGATCTTCTCTGCCTTCTCGGCGTTCGAGTCTTCGGATGCCACCCATCCGGTCTTCTGCAGGAGGATCAGCGTGCAGATGAGAGACACCACGGCATAGGATGCGCCGAGGATCGCCACCGGCATGATCGTGTCTGTGCTGGTGTACATCCACTGGGCCAATGCCGGGGTGGCTCCGGCCACGGTCATCGAGCACAGCTGGTAGGACAGCGAGATGCCCGTGTAGCGAACCTTTGCAGGGAAGGCGCGGGCCAGGATTCCGCCGATTCCCGCATAGAACATCGAGTGTGGAACGGTGGCCGCTGCCATGCCGAGGATGGCGAGCCAGGTATTGCCGGTCTGGATGGCGAAGAACATCAGCGGCATGAGGACGAATTCGGGAACCACGATCCAGAAGATCGCCTTGCGCATGTCCTTGACCCGACTGAGGATGACGGCGCCGAATGGTTGGACGATGAACTGCACGACGAGTGCGATCGCCACGATGCCGAGGAAGCTCGACGTGCCGTAGGCCCAATCGTGGGACTTGTCCGTGGCCCATGCCGTGGCGAAAGTGGTCTTCAGGTAGGTGACCTGTACGAGCGGCAGAGCACCGGCGCCGATGAGGATGAGTGCCCAGTGCTTCTTGAACGCCTCGACTACCGGCACCTTGACCACGGCGTCCTTCTTGCGGGCCTGCTGCATGATCTGCGGTTCTTCGAGCTTGAGCCTGATGACGAGCCCGATGACGATGAGCAGGATGGATGCCAGGAAGGCGATCCTCCAGCCGTAGAGGATGAACTCCGGTGTGGGCATCATCGCGAGGAAGAAGAAGGCTCCGGTGGCCAGCAGGTTGCCGGTCGGTGACCCCTGCTGGGCGAACGCCGAATACAGGATGCTCTTGCCCTTTGGCGCGCTCTCACTGGCAATGAGCACGGATCCGCCCCACTCGCCGCCGACGGCGATGCCCTGGAGGACACGCAGGAAGGTGAGGAGGATGGGCGCCGCGAGGCCGATTGTCGAGTAGCCGGGCAGCAAGCCGACGACGAACGAAGCTGCGCCCATGAGAATCAGTGTGACCACGAGTGTCTTCTTGCGACCGTATTTGTCGCCGAAGTGGCCGAAGACGATTCCGCCGAGGGGACGGGCGATGAAGCCCGCCCACATGGTGACGAAGGAGAGCAGAGTGCCGACCCCGTCGGGCAGGTTGTCGGGGAAGAAGACGTGACCGAAGACGAGGGCCGAAGCGGCGCCGTAGATATAGAAGTCGTACCACTCGATGGTGGTTCCGACATAGGAGGCGATTCCTGCCTTGCGGGCACGTTTGGCGGTGTTGACGGAGTCTGACATGCGAGTCCTCTCAGATGGAGCATCTTTGCACCAGCCGACGGCGAGAACAGCGCCGTCGATGATGGATTCACAGTAAGCGTGTGGACAGTCGGCGGCAAATAACCTTGTGCTATCTCGTTATAACCAATGATGATGTAAGTGAGCGAAGCCCAGGTCACAGTTGGTCTTTCCCAGGAGTTGGCATTCCGATATCTTCTTCGCAGGCTTCACCATCTGAGACGTCACCAGTGTCAAGTGACTGTTGCATTTGAGGTATCAGTTGACCCCGGCAGGAGTCGTTGGCGCCGTGAAGTGCTGCCAGCGTTGTCAGTCTGTCGTCGGCGCTGTGTCTGTCGACTCCTCGGAGGCGACGACGATGGCCATGCTCAGTTCGCCCACCGGTCCGGACTGATCCTCTCGTCGGATCGTCACCCAGGCCTGCGGCGCGTTCGGACCCGACTCGATCCGGCTGAACGACAGACGGTCATCACGGCGGGAACTGCGAGCCAGGGGAGTGGGCGCGAGGGCGATACCCAACCCATGCGCGACCATCTCCACGGCCGTCGCCCAACTGGTGGTCTCGTGGTGGATGCGCGGCTCGAACCCATGGGAGCGGCAGATGCCGACGACGGTGTCGTGGTAGGTCGGGGAGGCGCTCCTGTGGAAGATGACGAACGGTCGATCGGCCGCCTCGGCGAGGGATATGCCGTTCAGTTCCGAGGGCACGCACAGCCAGAAGTTCTCCCGCGCGGCCGGAGTGCAGATGACGCCGGGGTGCTGCACCGGCATGTGCCCGCACGAGATGTCGATCTCGTGGCCCAACAGCATGTCGCTCTGACTTGCCGAGGTGGCTTCCCGAGTGGTCACGGAGATGCGCGGTCGATCGGTGGTGAAGTCCTTCACCGCTTCCGGCAGCCCGCGGTGGAGGAACGTGGCGACCATGCCGATGGCGATCGTCGTCGACTCCCCGGAGCCGAGCTCGGTGGCGACTCCGTTGAAGCGATTCGCTGCCCCGACCGCTGCCTTGGCGTGGGGGAGCAGCGCTTGTCCGGCGGGAGTGAGCCTGGTGGACGGGCTGCGCAGGAACAGCGGCCTGCCGACGAAGTCCTCGAGTCGTCTCAGCTCGGCGCTCAGCGCCGGTTGGGAGATCCTCATGGCCTCAGCCGCGGTCTGGAACTTCCCATGCTCGGCCAAGGCGATGAAGTAGCGCAGACGTCGGAGGCTCGGTTCGCTCATGTTCCTTCAGTCCTCCGGTGGTCGACGTTCCATGCCTCCATCACTGTACGTGCAGAGGCGGCTCTGTCCGCGGACGAGAGGTCGCCTCAGGTGCGGTCGGTTCCCGTCGCCGCCCGGTAGTCTCCCGGTTCGAGGAACCGGGAGGCAATGCAGCCGATGAGGATTCCCCAGAACGCCGCATGGATGTTGAACAGGTCGAACTCGGCGATCGTGACGACGAAGGTGACAAGGGCGCCGAAGGTGTACTTGGATGAGAACGCCGACACGAAGGCCTGGCGCAGAGCACCGAGCATCGCCATTCCGCCCAGAGCCAGAATGTAGGCCTCCGGTGTGCCGAGCATGAACCGGGTGACCAGCGGTGAGAACAGTGCTGCGATGAAGCAGAGGAACGAGTAGAAGACGGCCGCGGAGTACTGACGTTTGGGATCCCCCGACGAGGTGAGCAGGGCGTTGGTCGGCCCGGTCAGGCACGCGGAGACCGCCCCGAAGCACGCGTTGAGCACCGACATGAGGCCCGATGTCACGGCCGAGGCATTGACGGGAGTCGCATGTCCGGCGGCGCGCAGCACCGCCTCACCCTGACCGTTCTGGACGACGAGCACCGTCAGCGTCAGCGGGACGACGAGTTCGAGCTGAGCCGCCCAGGTGAACTCGGGCGGGGTGAACACCGGGTGAGCGAGGACCGGACCGCCGGATGAGAGATTCAGCTGCCCGAGGACGACGACGGCGATGATGCCGACCAGCAGGGCACCGAGGACCGGAGGCATGAAGCGAGCCAGCCCCGGCAGGGCCGTGAGTGCGATGAATGCGATGATCATCGGAATGACGATCGCCGGAGTCGATCGCCCTGCGTCGACGATGTCGATGCCGAAGCGCAGGAAGATCGCGGCCACCATGGCCATGACGATCGGAGGCGGAATTGCGGCCATGGCACGCCTGACCAAGCCACTCATGCCCAACCCCAGGGTCAGCACACCGGCGACGAAGAAGGCCCCGACGACCTCCCCGAAGCTCAGATGCTGCAGCGAGGGTCCGAGCAGAACGGTGCCGGGAATCGACCAGGCGAACCCCAAAGGTCGCCGGTAGACCAGCGACATGACCAGGGTGGCCAGGCCCGCAGAGAGGAAGATCCCGAAGACCCAGGACGAAAGCTGAGCATCACTGAGCCCGCCGGCCAGCCCCACCGCCATGGTCACGGCGATGGGCCCGGTGATGCCGAAGATGAGCCCGACGACGGCATTGAGGCAGTACTCGAGTCCGATGTCCCGACGGATGTCGCGCAGCTTGGGCATCCGCGTCGTCGGGCGCTCGATCAGGGGTTCCTTCTCAGTCGAGCGCGAACTCGCCGAGGTGGTCGTCGGGTTCTCGTGCATACTGTGAACTCTCGTCCCGTGGTCGTTGTCAGCTCTGCGGGTGGGACGCCGCTGCGGCGTCGTTCGTGGTCAGGGGAGTCCGGTCCGCAGCCGAGGCCGTAGTCGCGGGTGCTGCCGCCTGGTCCGTGCCGGCGGTTTCCAGGTCAGGCTGCTTGGGAACCAGGTAGGCCATCAGCGCCCCGAAGAGGGCGACGCCGGCGAACACGTAGAACGCCTGTGCCCCGCCGAGCCCGATGGAGGCGATGAACCCGCCGATGAACGGGCCGATGACTCCGCCGATGCGCCCGAACCCGGCGAACCAGGCCACACCCGCCGACCGGGCGTTCGTCGTGTAGTACGTCGACACGTATCCATATCCGAGAACCTGTGTGCCAAGGGTTCCGACTCCGGCCATGGCGATGAACGCGAAGAGGAAGGCGATCGGCAGCTGGAAGGTCATCAGGGTGAGCGTGATCGCGGCGAGGACGAAGGTGGAGACGATGATCGGCCGGGGGCTGAAGCGATCGGCGATCTTCGAGCCGATGAGTGCGCCGATGACGGCGCCTCCGTTGAGGATGAGGAGGAAGGCCAGAGACCCCGAGGTGTCATAGCCGTAGCCCTGCATGATCTCCGGCAGCCAGGTGTTGAGGCCGTAGGTCAGGAGGAGGCCGGCGAAGGACAGGAACCCGAGGAAGATGGTGGCCATGCGCCAGCGCGGTGTGAGCAGAGCGGCGAAGCCGGTGCGTTCGACCGAAGCCGAATCAGTGACCAGCTGGGAATCGTCGACCAAGGGGGTGCCCGCACGACGAGCAGTTGCGATGGCCTCCTCGCGGCGGCCGCGAGTGAGCAGCCACCTCGGCGATTCAGGGACCTTGAAGAAGGCGATGGGCACCAACACGAGGGGAGCGGCACCGATGATGAAGAGTCCGCGCCATCCCAGGGGCTCAAGGAGGATGATTCCCAGTCCTGCGGCCAGCACGCCGCCGGCCGGGACACCGGAGTAGACGATGGCGTTGTAGAGGTTGCGCTTGTTCGCGGGGGCGAACTCCGCCATGGTGGCTCCGGCTACTGCCAGCACCGCACCGAGGCCTAGGCCGCTGAGGAAGCGGAGGATGCCGAAGGCCATCACGGAGCTGGCGAACGCGGTGAAGAGCATTCCGAGTGAGAACCAGGAGATGCTCACCAGCAGGAGGCGGCGGCGTCCCAGCCAGTCTCCGACTGCCCCGCAGGTGAGCGCTCCGACGAGGACGCCCAGCATAGCGTAGGAGCCGAGGAGTCCTGCCGTGGATGGGTCGAGGGCACCCAGTTGGGAGGGGTCGTTGAGCAGCGTGGGCATGATGGTGCCGTAGACGGTGAGGTCGTAGCCGTCGAAGACGAGAGCGCCGCAGGCGATGAACGCCACCCAGCCCGCTGTCTTCCGTTCCTGCGCAGGTTGTGCGCTGACAAGTGTGTGCGACATGGTCTTCAGTCCTTCAAGTCGGTGCGTTGATCGGCCCTCGGAGAGATTCCGAGGCACCCCGCCGAGGTGGTCAGGGGGTGTGATCGGACGTGAGCGTCGGTGCTCAGGTCCGTCGGTGCTCAGGTCGAGTGATACTCAGAGTGAGCGTCGGTGCTCAGGTCCAGCGCGGAAGTGTGGGCAGGGTGGGCAGCTCGCGGTCGGATTCCAGCTCACCGGGGTAGCCCCAGGCCAGCCACTGGACGAGATCCTCACGGTCACCGCTGATGGCCTGGCCGTTGTCACCGATCTCCCAATGGTCACCCTCGGTCGAGTCCACGACCAGGGCAGGTGCCGCCTCGGCGATCTTCAGGCGTCTGATCAGAGTCTCCAGTGCGTCGAGGGCGGAATCGGGATCCGCCTCTTCGATGGTCCACGCGGTGCCCAGAGAATCGTGGGCGATGACGATCTCCCCGATGCGCTGCGGCACGATGTCGCCAGGGGTCAGCTGCAGGCCCCGGTAGTCGAAGACGGTGTCCTCGGGCAGCTTGGCCAGCTGAGCGGCGGCAGCGGTGAAGGCGAGATGGCACCGGCGATAGCGGGCACGGACATCGTCGGCCTTGTCATCGTCGCTTGCCGGCAGATTCAGCTTCGCTCCGATGAGTTCGGCGAGTTCGAACCCTCCGTCCACGACGCGGGAGATGACGACCTGCCTGCTGTGCCCGTCGGCGGTCGTAGTCTCTAAGAGATCGTCGGCGAGCATCGTGATGACGGTGTCCATCATCTCCGTTTCCCGTCCGAGGCGTGAGAGATCCGAGTACAGCGCTTCGATGCGATTCACGATTGCAGTCCTTTCCTCATCCGCGCAGAACACCCTTGTGCGCGCAGAGACTTAGATGAACTCCGGCAGTTGTCCTTGCCGAGTCGACAGCAGATTTCGCTGTGAGGTCACCGGTCACATTACGGGTCGCGGAGCTGCGTGACAGGCCCTGAGAACCCCAGTCCTGATGCCCTGGGTCACTCCTAGGGGTCCCCCTGGTGTGAACTGCATCACCGAGGACCAGGATGGAGTGGTCAACTCATCGGCGACAGGCCGACGACCAGCACGATGCCCATCGACAAGCGACCTACTCAACGAGAGACCAATGGAGGCTCACCATGACCGATACGCTCGATTTCAGCGCTGACACTCGAGATCTCATCGCGAACGGAGTCCAGGAACGGCCCGAAGAGGGCGTCCGCCGCGTCAATCGGCAGATCTTCACCGACGAAGAGACCTTTGAGCTCGAGATGAAGTACATCTTCGAAGGCAACTGGATCTACCTCGCCCACGAATCCCAGATTCCCGAGATCGGCGACTACTTCACGACCTACATCGGTCGACAGCCCATCATGATCACCCGGGACAAGCAGGGTGGACTCAATTGCCTCATCAACGCCTGCGCCCACCGCGGGGCGATGCTCTGTCGCCGCAAGACCGACAACCGCACCACACTGACGTGCCCCTTTCACGGCTGGACCTTCCGCAACTCCGGTGAGCTGCTGAAGGTCAAGGACGGACGCAACGGCGGCTACCCTGAGCAGTTCAACAAGGAAGGCTCACACGACCTGACCAAGGTCGCACGGTTCGAAAGCTACCGTGGATTCCTCTTCGGCTCACTCAACCCTGATGTCCAGCCCCTGGAGGACCACCTCGGCGACACCCGGGTCATCATCGACTCCGTCGTCGACCAGTCACCGGACGGCCTCGAGATCCTCAAGGGCGCCACCACCTACACCTACGAAGGCAACTGGAAGCTCCAGGCCGAAAACGGTGCCGACGGCTACCACGTGACCTCGGTGCACTGGAACTACGCGGCCACCACCGCACGCCGCAAGTCCGGTGAGTCGGAGAACGAGACCAAGGCCATGGATGCCGGCGGTTGGGGCAAGGTCGCCGGCGGCTTCTACTCCTTCCCCTACGGTCACCTGCTGCTGTGGCAGGAATGGACGAACCCCGAGGACCGGTCCCTGTGGTCCGAGCGCGAACGCCTCGTCGAGCAGTACGGCGAGACGATGGCGAACTTCATGACCAACATCTCGCGCAACCTCTGCCTCTACCCGAACGTCTACCTCATGGACCAGTTCAGCTCGCAGATCCGGCACATCCGCCCGATCGCTGCCGACCTGACCGAGGTCACGACCTTCTGCATCGCCCCCAAGGGCGAATCCCAGGAGGCCCGAGCCAACCGCATCCGCCAGTATGAGGACTTCTTCAACGCCACCGGAATGGCGACACCGGACGACCTCGAGGAATTCCGGTCGGCGCACAAGACCTACCAGGCTTCGGCGGCCCCGTGGAACGACATGTCACGCGGCCAGGAACACCAGATCGACGGCCCCGACGAGCAGGCCAAGGAACTGGGCATCAACCCGATCGCCTCGGGTGCGAAGACCGAGGACGAGGGACTCTACCCGGTCCAGCACGAGTACTGGCAGTCGGTGATGATTGACGCGCTCGCCACAGAGGACGCACGCGCCGCCGCACGGCAGCAGCAGTAAGAAAGGAACCTTCAATCATGACCATGACAGCACCCGCGACGAAGTCCGCACTGATCGTCGACCCCGAAACCTCAGAATGGATCCGGCAGTTCCTCTACCGTGAGGCCAGGCTCCTCGACGAATGGAACTTCGAGGAGTGGCTGGAGTGCTACCACCCCGATGCTCCGTTCTGGATGCCGGCCTGGGATGTCGACGACACTCTGACGACCGACCCTCAGAACGAGATCTCACTCATCTGGTACCCGAACCGCAGCGGGCTCGAAGACAGAGTCTTCCGCATCAGGACCGACCGGTCGGCCGCCACATCGATGCCGGAACCGCGCACCGAGCACAACATCAGCGGTGTGGAGTTCCTCAGCCGCGACGGCGACACGGTGGAGGCTCGCTTCAGCTGGACCACCCACTACTACCGGTACCAGTCAACGCTGACCTACTACGGTCATAGCCTCTACACGCTCGACATCTCCGGGGAGAGCCCGGTGATCACGGCCAAGAAGGTCATCCTCAAGAACGACACCGTGCATCAGCTCATCGACATCTACATGATCTGAACCGCGTTGATCGCGAATGACCATCTGTGTGAAGAAGCGCAGCCCGAGAGACAAGAAGGACAACCATGAGCAACGACGTAGCCATCAGCTTCGAAGATGGCGTCACCAAGATCATCAAGGTCAACCCGTACGAGACGGTGATGGAAGCCGCCTTCAAGGCACGCATCAACCTTCCCTCCGACTGCCGCGACGGAGCATGCGGGACATGCAAGTCCTTCTGCACCTCAGGCGAGTTCGACCCGGGCGACTTCATCGACGATGCGATGACGGAGGAGGAACTCGAGGCCGGATACGTCCTGACCTGCCAGGCCACTCCCGAGTCCGACATGGTCATCGACGTGCCTACGACCTCGGACATCGCGAAGACTTCGGCCTCGGAGTTCGAGACCGAGATCGTCGATTTGGAGTTCCACGCGGACTCCACGGTCAGCTTCACCCTGTCCGTGGACAAGCGCGATGATCTGGCCTACCTCCCGGGACAGTACATGAACCTCCAGGTCCCCGGCACGGATCAGGCCCGCTCCTACTCCTTCAGCTCTGGTCCGAAGGTGGAGAAGACCTCCTTCATGGTGCGCAACACCCCGGGTGGTGCCATGTCGACCTTCCTCACCGAACGTGCCGCGATCGGTGACAAGCTGACGATGACCGGCCCCTTCGGCACATTCTTCCTCCGACCTCCGAAGCGTCGCATGCTGCTGCTGGCAGGCGGAACCGGACTCGCCCCGATCCTGTCGATCCTCGAGAAGATCGCCGACGACGGAACCGACCAGCCCATCCACCTCGTCTACGGCGTCACCAACGACTCGGACCTCGTGGGCCTCGACGTCCTTGCCGAATACGCGAAGAAGATCAGCACCCTGTCCTACAGCTACTGCGTGTCCTCCCCGGAGTCCACCGCTGAGCAGAAGGGCTATGTCACCCAGTTCCTCGATGACGAGCACCTGGCCGGCGGCGATGTCGACATCTACCTCTGCGGTCCACCGCCGATGGTCGACGCGGTCTCGAAGTGGCTCGGCGATGAGGGAATCACCCCGGCCAACTTCTACTACGAACGCTTCGCGCCCAAGGGCTCGACCGATGACGACGAATCCGGTGCACCGATGAGCACCGAGTCGATCAAGGAGTCCGGTGACAAGGTCAGTGCCGGGGAAGCCGTCTCGTCGATAGAGACCGGTCGCCTCTCCTTCACCCACCAGGACTCGATGGCCCATCTCGAGGCCCGTACCGGACTCGAACTCGCCGTGACGGAGCTGCTCATGGGCAGGCTCACCGACAAGCAGCTCGAACAGTTCCGCCGCCTGGCGGAGAACGTGTCGACGAAGCTCAAGGGCGAGGAGATCCTTGACGCTGAGGAGTTCGGCAAGCTCAACGAGGAATTCCACGAATACCTCTTCATCCTCTCCGACAACCCGGCCTTCCTCGAAAGCTTCCGCCGCCTGCAGGTCCAGAGCCAGATCGTCGAAGCGCTGAAGAACGGAGGCTGGATCGCACCCGAGGTCGACAAGGAGCACTTCGAACTCGTCGACGCCTTCGAGAACAACGACATCGATGCCGCCCGCCGTGTCCTGCGCGCCCACAGCGAGCACGCTCGCGCCACGATGAGCTCGGTGGTGCCGCATGCCTCCTGAGGTACGAGCTGAGCAGTCCGCGCCCACCGACCAATCCGTCCTCGTCGAGCAGGGCCTGCTGGCCGGCAAGCTCGTCCTCATCACCGGAGCTGCACAGGGCATCGGGCGCGAAACCGCCCTCCTCGCTGCAGCCCAGGGTGCGGACCTGATCCTGTCCGACCGCTCGGACCTCGTGCAGGAGACCGAGACCGAGGCGAAGGACATCGCCGATGCACGCGGACGAAGCCTCACCTCGGCGACGGTGCTCGGCGATCTTGAAACCTGGGAGGGTGCGGAACACGTCGTCTCCGAGGGGACGAAGAAGCTGCGCCTCCCTGACGTCTGCATCAACGCCGTCGGCGGCACCATCTGGGCCAAACCCTACGAACTCTACGAGCCCGAGAAGATCGAAGCCGAGATCCGCCGCTCCCTGTTCCCGACGATGTGGATGTGTCGGGCGATTCTCCCCGAGATGAAGTCACGGGGGACAGGTACCATTGTCAACGTGTCGTCGATCGCCACGCGCGGCATCAACCGGGTCCCGTACTCCGCTGCGAAGGGCGGGGTCAACGCGCTCACCGCATCACTGGCCATGGAGGCCGCCGAGGCGGGAGTTCGGATCGTGGCCACTGCACCCGGCGGCACCGAAGCACCAGAACGCCGGATCCCCAGGGGTCCGGGAGCCCAGACCGAGGAGGAACAAGGATGGTTCCGCGAAGTCGTCGAGCAGACGACCGAGTCCAGCTTGTTCAAGAGGTATGGGACCTTGCCGGAACAGGCCTGGCCCATCGTCTTCCTCGCTTCGGACGCAGCGTCCTACATCAACGGCTCCGTTCTGCCCATCGGCGGCGGTGATCAGGGATAGACGAACCAATCGCAGGCATCGGCCGGAGCGACCTTCTTCCCGGTCCCGCTCAGGCCCTGGCCTCCGTGCTCGAGCTGTGGGACTCGATCGCCGACAGCGGCGGTCGGGTCATCATCCTCGAGGGCGGTTCCGGCTCCGGCAAGTCCAGTGTCCTGCGGGCCGTCCAGGACGAGACCGATGATGACTGTGAGATCCTCGTCGGCGCGGAATGGAGCCGAAAGGTGCCCTACGCGATGCTCGGGCAGCTGCGCACAAGGGACCCCATCTGGCAATCCGTCGACGGCGAGTGCTCGGCCAGCGACCGGGTGCAGATCGCGGAGTCCCTCCTCGAGGAGCTGCAGAGCGAGGATGAGGAGAAGCGCATCGTCGTCCTCGACGACGTCCACCTCGCAGATCCGGAGAGCCTGCAGATCTTCAGCCAGCTGGGGCGTCGTCTGCGCGGGACCCGTGTCCTGCTCCTCATCGCCGTCGACCCGGAGACGTCCGCCGAGGTGGATCCCGATTTTCTGCGCATGACGACCAGTCCCGTGTCCGAAAGGGTCACGATCCCGGACTTCGGTCGCGCCGACGCCCTTGAACTGGCGCGTGCGCAAGGGGTCTACGACATCGGCGAGCACGGTGCTTCGGTGCTCGTGGCCCAGAGCTCCGGTCGTCTGCGCGTGGCGCAGGAGATCCTCTCCCTGCTGCCCGAGAGCCGCTGGCCGGCTGATCCTGCCGAGCTGCCCATGCCCGACAGCGTGATCCGAGAGGTCCTCGACCCGATCGAGGCCACCGGCTCGACGGAAGTCTCGGATGTGGCCTCCGCGTTGGCGATCCTCGGCGGCCCCCAGGACCTTGCACGCATCGCGAGCGTGGCCACTCTGCATGATCCGGGTCCCGCAGTCGACCTTGGTGTGGCCCACGGAGTCTTCCGCGAACGGAACTCGGCCGGACGGCTTACCCTCGCCCTGAGTCGCACGACCTCGGCCCGCGTGATCGTCGCTGCCATGGCGCCCTCGACCAGACGAATATTTCACGAACGGGCCGCCGACTCCGCCTACCGGGAAGACGAACGCTTAGTCCACCTTGCCGCGGCCGCGCTCGGTGCTGATGGCGAACTCGCCCGTCGCCTCAAGGAGTCGGGGGCCGTCGCCGAGAGATTCGGGCGATGGGCCGACGCTGCTGAGCTGCACTTCGGTGCCGCACGTGTCCTGGCGCCTTCTGCCGACCGCGATGACGAGCTGCTGGCAGGCATCGACGCCCTGGCCAGCGCCGGTCGGGTCGTTGAGGTCCTGCCCTGGATCGACATCGGCAAGAACATCGCGCCTTCAACGCTGCGCGACACCGTCCTGGCCAATGTGGCCATCCACCGCGGCCATGCCGCACAGGCCGATGACCTTCTCTCCCGGGCCGCCGCCGCACCCACAGACGATGACGGGCTCACCGCACAGATCGCGCTGCGCCGCACACTCGATTCCCTGGTGCGCTGGGACGGGCCGAAGGTCCGCGAATGGGCGAACCGGGCGATGTCCCTAGGCGGGGTCGACGAACCGGCGAACGTCGAGTCCCATGCGATGCGAGCCCTGGGCTTCGCGGCTCAAGGCAAGATCGACGAAGCCATGGAGGATCTCGAGGACCTCTCCGACCGTCACCTCACCGGGGCCCAGAACCAGAGGGTTCGACTCTGCGTGGGATGGGTGTCGATGCTGGCCGGGGATCTGCGCGAAGCGGTGCGGGAATTCGAAGCCGCCGTCCCGACCCAATATGAACGAGGATCCCTGCGGATATCGCTGTGGGCTCACGGCTGGCTGGCCCGGGTCCAGTACCTCCTCGGCGAATGGGATGAGGGTCTGCGTACGGCTGAGATCGGTCTGCGGCGGGCCGACAGCGCCAACATCTCTCTCGTGGCCCCGCTGCTGAACTGGACCGCAGCGGAGATCAAACTCTGGCGCGGACACCCCGTCGACGAGGTGATGAGACGAGCAGACAGCAGCGCCATCCTCAGCGATTATCTGGCCATGCAGGTACCGGCACGCCTGGTGCGGGCCGTGGCAGCGAACGTCAGAGGAGACCA
This sequence comes from Brevibacterium sp. AGC70, assembly GCF_057334195.1. Taxonomy (NCBI): domain Bacteria; kingdom Bacillati; phylum Actinomycetota; class Actinomycetes; order Micrococcales; family Brevibacteriaceae; genus Brevibacterium; species Brevibacterium sp. AGC70. Next base: position 81,220 of record NZ_JBHFIH010000016.1, read on the forward strand.
TGACGGGCGAGCGGCAGCATTGCGGCCGCTGCTCGACGTGGACTCGTGGACCAAGGACAGGGCCTCCTTCTGGCCCTGGTCCACCGAATACGTCGATGCGCTCATCACCCTCGGCCACTCCGACCAGGCGCAGCAGGTGGCAACTGACTTCAAGAAGAACACGGCCGAAGCCAGCGAGCACATCCGCGCACAGTCAGCGCTCGCCTCTGCGAGGATCCATCAGGACACGGGTGACGTTCCGGCCGCGGAAGCGGACTTCTCCCGAGCGCTCGAACTCTTCACCCGCAGCCAGCAGGACACCGCGGCAGCCCAAGTGCTGCTGCGTCGCGGCCAGATGCTGCGGCGGGCCAACCGGCGACGTGAGGCGGTGGAGAGCCTGGTGCGGGCGCGCGAATTCTACGAGGGCGTGGGCGCCACGGTCCTCATCAAGCGCTGCGATCAGGAGCTGCGCGCCACCGGAATGTCCTGGCGGGGCATGTCGGAGGCCGACAACGGCAGGAGTGCGGTCAAGAGTTCCGTCGAGGCACGCGGCTACGTGCCGCTGACCCCGCAGGAGATGTCCGTGGCTGACCTCGTCGTCCAGGGAATGACCAACGCCGAGGTGTCGCGCAAGCTCTTCATCGCAGAGAAGACCGTGCAGTACCACCTCACACACATCTACGGAAAGTTCGGGATCCGGTCCCGTACCGAATTGGCGACCGTGCACCTCGCCGACGACATCCCGCCGGTGTGAACGCGCGGTTGTGATTCAGCCGTTTGGCTGCGGCTGTCTGGGATGCCGGGGTGATGCTGGGCCGTGCCCGATCGGACGCGAGCCCGACAGGTCCCCCGGAGATTGCATCAGCGAGGGCGCCGCGACATTCGGCGGGTTCCCGTGAACCTGCTTGCTGTCGCGGCGCCCTCCGC